>DATAVB010000077.1:0-59923 GCA_036267955.1 Mycobacteriales bacterium
GGTCGGCGACACCGAGCGATCGGTGTCGCCGCCGCTTGCTGTCCGCTTCTTCCAGCCGGCCGTATGAGGCTTAACGGTCCCCCGGTGTGGGCATGCAGGTAGATGTTGATCCACCGCAGCACAGGAGGTCGGTATGCAGGAACGACACGCCCAGTCCCCAGCGCTCGGCGAGGCGATTCAACTCGACGCCGGGGACACTCTGGAGGGTGACCCGGGCGACGACGCGCTGGACTCCGGCTACGTTCCGCCCGACCGGCCGAGCGGCATGGGCCGATCCGGCCTCACCACCGCCGAGGAGATCGAGGGCGAGTCGCTGGATGACAGGTTGCGCCAGGAGACGGACACGGACGACGACGCGTTGGACGACACCCGGGCGGGCCGGCTGGTCGCGGACGACGAGGGCGTCCGGTCCGACACCACGGCTGAATTGGCCGCCGACGACGTCGGCATCGACGGCGGGGCCGCCAGCGCCGAGGAAGCCGCCGTACACACCATCAACGACCCGGAGGCCTGAGAGATGAGTTCCCCCGACGACCGCCCGCGCGAGCCGGAAGACCAGGCCGCGGCGCACGAACAGACCCCGCCGCACGAGACCGAGAGCCGACTGGACCACGTCAACGTCGATGACTACCTGACCCCCGACGAGGCCAGGGAAGAGCAGCCCGACAAGCCTTGAGTCAGCCGAGCGCGCTCATCGTCTTCCAGGTCGCCCAGGGGACGGTCCAGTCGTAGTTGTCGCCGTCCGAGGCCGACAGCTTGATCGGACTGCCGGTCACCTCGACCGGATCGCCGTAGAGCACCGACTTGTAGTAGGCCAGCGCGTTGGTCTCGTTCAGGTTGACGCAGCCGTGTGTCACGTTGGCCGAGCCCTGCACGCCGTCGGTGCCGTCGTTCTCGTGGATGAATTCCCCATTGTTGGATATCCGCACCGCCCATTTCTCCGGGAGGTTCTTGTATCCGTACGCCAGGTTGGTCATGTATTTGACCGGGAATTTCTCCATCACGATGTGCACGCCGCTGTGGGTGTTGCGGTTGGGGTCGGACGCCAAGCCGTAGCTGGCCGGGAAATCGAAGAGCTTCTTACCGTCCCGGTAGATCACCAACCGGTAGCTGCGCACGTCGGCCTTGGTGATCTGCGCCCGGCCGATGGAGAAGTGCGACGTCACGTCCTCCTCGCCGTACACCCCGCCGCCGTAGGAGACGCCGAAGAATTTGGCGCTCACCCCGACCTTCGTACCGGCCTTCCAGTAGCGCTCGGGCCGCCAGTGCACGCGGGACTGGCCGCCGTCGTCCGGCAGCCAGGCCCAGCTGCCGATCGTCGGCACCGAGGTGCGGACGGTCAGCGCCTTCTCCGCGGCGGCCCGGTCGGTGACGTGACCGCCGAAGGTGATGATGATCGGCGCGCCGACACCGACCCTGCTGCCGTCGCCGATGTTGACGCTGGCGTGCAGGACCGTGGCGGGAGCCACCGTGTGGAACGCGCCGGCGACCCGGACCGTACGGCCCTCAGCGCCGACGGCGCGGCCGGACCAGGTGTACGTCCGGTCGTACCCGAGCTCCTGCGCGGTTGTCACGGTGCGCTTGTCGGCCGAGACCCGCAGCTTGATGTGAGCGCCGGACGAGCTCAACAGGCTGACGTCACGCAGGGTCCCGTGCGCCACCGTCACCTTCGCCGCGATCGCCGGCCTGACGTCCGTCGCGCCGCTGGCCGGCAACACCGACAGTCGCGGCGCCGGCGGAACAGGTTTGGGAGTGGGTTTCGGAGTGGTACTGGCACTGTTATCGGCGCTGGCACTGGGCGAGGAACTTGCGCTGCTGGCCGAGTCCGACGACGCATCGGTGGTGCCCTGCGTCGTGTTCTTGCCCGCGTTGTTCGAATTGGTTGAGCAGGCCGACACCAGCAGGCTCAGCGCGACCGCGCCGCCCACCAGTCCGACCGCCCACCGGCCGGATCGGCCGCCTGTCACACGCCCCCCCATGGGCACCCCCTCATTCGGCCGGTCCGCGACCACGCAGACCCATATCCCAAAGTACCTACCGTTCGCCCCAAGAGCCGGTCAACACGGCGTCAGGACCACCATGAGAACGATAACGGGCGAGGCCGACAATTCCGGCCTCGGATCAGTTATCGGACCGGGCATGCGTCATGAGACGCCACGGCGGCGTGATTGGTTGGCCGATCGGCCGGCGGTCGGTGAGTGGGCTGGTCGGCCCGGCCCGTCAGCGGTTGGCGGCCTGCTTGATCAGTGTGCGGCCGAAGTCCCACATCAGCCCGCTGCCCCGGTGCGCGTCGTCCATCACATCGGTGAACGCCTCGACGAACCGGTCGACCTCGGTCTCGGTGATGGTCAGCGGCGGAATCAGCTTGATCACCTCGACGTGGTCGCCGGAGACCTGGGTCAGGATCCGGTGCCGGTGGAAGAGGCCGGCCACCACGGTCTGCGCGAACAGCCCGGTCCTGGCCGTCTGCAGCGCGGTCCAGCCCACCCGCAGCTTCAAGGAGGACGGCCGGCCGAACTGGATGCCGATCATCAGGCCGCGGCCGCGCACCTCGGCCAGCATGTCGTAGCGCCCCACCAGCGCGGCCAATCGCGACTGCAGCAGGTCGCCGGTCCGCCGGGCCTGCGCCACCACCCGGTCCTGCTCGACCACGTGCAGGGTAGCCAGCCCGGCGGCCATCGCCTGCGCGTTGGATCCGAACGTCGAGTCGTGCACCAGCACCTTGTCGATCGAGGAGTAGACCTTGTCGAAGATCCAGTCCTTCGCCAGCGTCACCCCGATCGGCACGTATCCGCCGGACAGCGCCTTCGCCATGGTGACGATGTCGGGCTCAACACCGTCGTGCGAGTAGGCGAAGAAGTCGCCGGTGCGGCCGACTCCGGTCTGCACCTCGTCGCAGATCAGCAACGCCTTGTGCTTGCGCAGCAGGGTGTGCGCCTCGGACAGGAAGCCGGGCGGCGCGGGCCAGACCCCCTTGCCCTGGATCGGCTCGACCAGGAACGCGGCCACGTCGCCGCGCTCGAGCTCGCGGCGCAGCGCGGCGAGGTCGCCCAGGGCGATCGCGGTGTCGGGCAGCAGCGGGTCGAAGCCCTTGCGGAAACCGTCCTCCCCGTTGACCGACAGCGATCCCGTGGTCAGGCCGTGGAAGGCGTGGTCGCAGTAGATGACCCGCTTGCGGCCGGTGGCGCGGCGGGCGAACTTCAGTGCCGCCTCGACCGCCTCGGTGCCGCTGTTGCAGAAGTAGGCGCGGTCCAGGTGCGGCGCCTCGGCGAGCAGTCGCTCGGCGAGCACTCCGGCCAGTGGCGGCGCGTCGAACTGGGTCAGGTCGGCCAGGCCGAGGTCCAGCACGTCGTGCAGCGCGCGCCGGATCGTCGGATGGTGCCGCCCGACGGCGAAGACGCCGAAACCGGCCAGCATGTCCAGATAGTCGTTGCCCTCGTCGTCCCAGAAGTACGCGCCGGCCGCGTGCGTATAGGTCTTGTCGAAGCCGATGGCGTGCAGCATCCGGTGCAGCTGCGGGTTGAGGTGCTTGGCGTGCAGGGCGTAACGCTCGGCGCCCCGTTGGTCCAGCAATCCCCGCAGATCCAGTCCCGTCGAGACCGGCGCATCCTGCGCGACGATGGAGTGCGCCTCCTGCAGCATGCGCGTAGGCCCTTCCGAGTGGTCAGTGCGAGTCAGCCGTGCCCGTACGAATTGCCGGTACGAGTCATTTTGCGAGCACATTACCTCCCGGCCGCGCACTCTCGTACGCAGCGGCCGCCCTATGCCTTTCCCCTGTCGTTGCCGGCTGGCATATTTTTCGTATCGGAAATGCCCGCGTAACCGGGTGGCCCCGCTCAGGCTCGGCGCAGCCAGATGTCGATCCCCGTCTCCTCGTCGTGGTATGCCGTGAGCGCACCCGGGTCCGCCGGCTCGCCGGCGGACACCTCGACAGCGAGCACCGCGTCGGCGATCTCCGATCCGTGTTCGCCGACGGCGGCGGCCAGCTCGCCGGTCCCGGCCCAGTGCAGCCGGATCCGGTCGGCGACCTCCAGGCCGGTCCGCTTCCGGGCGTCCTGGACGAACCGGATGACCTCCCGGGCGAGGCCAGCCCGGTGCAGCTCCGGAGTGATCTCGATGTCCAGCGCAAGCGTCACGTCCTGTTGGGTCTCCACCACCCAGCCGGTCCGCGGGGCCTCGCTGACCACCAGCTCATCCGGGCTCAGCTGCACCGGTTCGCCGGCGACGAGCACGGTCGTGTTGCCGGTGTCGCGCAGCTGACCGACCAGCGTCGCCGGGTCGGCCGCCGCGATGGCCTTGGCCACCTCCGGCGTCTGCTTGCCGAAACGCCGGCCGAGGGTCCGGAAGTTGGCCTTCGCGGTGACGTCGACCAGCTCGCCGGCCGAGTCGAGCGGCTCGAAGGTCCGCACGTTCAGCTCCTCGGCCACCTCATCGAGCAGCTCCGGTGGCAGCGTCGTGCCGCCCGGCAGCCCGATCAGGGCGCGACCCAGCGGCTGACGGATCCGGACGTTGCTGGCCTTGCGGGCGGCCCGACCGGCCTCGGTCAGCGCCCGCGCGGTGCCGACCTGGTCGATCAGCAGCGGATCTAGCACGGCGGCGTCGGCCTCCGGCCACGACGCCAGGTGCACCGACTCCGGGGCGTCGGGGCGGCCCGGCCGGATCACCTCCCGCCACACCTGCTCGGTGATGAACGGGATGAACGGCGCGAGCAGCCGGGTCAGGATGTCGAGGCACTCGTAGAGCGTGCTCAGGGCGTTGCTGTCAGCGGTCCAGAACCGCTGCCGCGAGCGCCGCACGTACCAGTTGGAGAGGTCGTCGATGAAGGCGGCGAGCGACCGCCCGGCGCCGGCGGTGTCGAAGTTCTCCAGCTGCGTGTCCACGGTGGCCGCCAACTGGTGCGCCTTGGCCAGCGCCCAGCGGTCCAGGATCGGCCGGGCCGCCGGCGGATCGGCGGCGGTCGGATTCCAGTCGGTCAGGCTGGCGTAGAGGCTGAAGAAGGACGCCGTGTTCCAGTAGGTCATCAGGACCTTGCGGGCGATCTCCTCCAGCGGCCCGTTCCCCACCCGGCGCGGTGACCAGGGCGATCCCGAGCAGGCCATGAACCAGCGCAGCGCGTCGGCGCCGTGCTGGTCCATCAACGGAATCGGCTCGATGATGTTGCCGAGGTGCTTGCTCATCTTGCGGCCGTCCTCAGCCATGATGTGGCCCAGGCATACGACGTTCTCGTACGAGGAGCGATCGAAGACCAGCGTGCCGATCGCCATCAGGGTGTAGAACCAGCCGCGGGTCTGGTCGATCGCCTCGCAGATGTACTGCGCCGGATAGCTCTTTGCGAATTCCGCTTCACTGCCCTCGGCGTAGGGATAGCCGATCTGGCCGAACGGCATCGCGCCGGAGTCGAACCAGGCGTCGATGACCTCCGGCACGCGATTGGCCCGCTCGGCGCATTCCGGGCAGCTGATGGTGATCTCGTCGATATACGGCCGATGCGGGTCCAGTGTGGACAGATCCCGGCCGGCGAGCCGGCCGAGCTCCGCACGGGAGCCGACGGCCGTGACGTGGCCACCCGGGCAGCGCCACAACGGCAACGGCGTCCCCCAGTAGCGGCTGCGGGAAAGCGCCCAGTCGATGTTGTGGTCCAGCCAGTCGCCGTAGCGGCCGTGCTTGATGTGATCGGGATACCAGTTGGTGCGCTCGTTCTCCCGCTGCAGCTCATTTTTTATGGCGGTGGTGCGGATATACCAGGACAGCTGCGCGTAATACATCAGCGGTGTGTGGCACCGCCAACAATGCGGATAGGGGTGTTCATAACCCAGCTTGCGGAACAGCAATCCCTTACGCTGCAGCTCTTCCACCAGAATCGCGTCGGCATCCTTGAAGAACACGCCGCCGACCAGTGGCACGTCGTCGACGAAATGCCCGTTGGGCGCGACCGGATTGACGACCGGCAGCCCGTTCTCCCGGCAGACCGCGAGGTCCTCCGCGCCGAATGCCGGCGCCTGGTGCACCAGACCGGTGCCGTCCTCGGTGGTGACGTAGTCGGCCAGCACCACGAAATGGGAGTCCGGAATGTCGACCAGGTCGAACGGACGCCGGTAATGCACGCCGGCGAGCTCGCGCCCGGGCAGCGCGGCCAGCACCTCGGCCTCCTCCCCCAGCACGGCGGCCAGCAGCGGCTCGGCGACGACGAACGTGCCGTCCGCGTTCCGCGCCATCACGTAGGTGACGTCGGGGTGGACGGCCACCGCAGTGTTGGAGACCAGGGTCCACGGCGTGGTGGTCCAGATCAGCAGCTCGGCGCCGTCGATTCCGGCGACCGGACCGACGGCCGGCATCCGCACATATACCGAGGGATCCGTGACGGTCTCGTACCCTTGCGCCACCTCGTGGTCGGACAGCGTGGTGCCGCAGCGCGGGCAGTACGGGGCGACCCGGTAGTCCTCCGAGAGCCGGCCGTCGCCGTGAATCTTGGCCAGCGCCCACCAGACCGAGTCGATGTATTCCGCCGACATCGTCCGATAGGGCTCGGACATGTCGACCCAGTAGCCCATCCGCTCGGTCAATGCCTCGAATTCGCCGACGTTGCGCTGCACCGACTCGCGGCAGCGGGCGTTGAACTCGGCGATGCCGATCTTTTCGATGTCGGGCTTGCCACTGATGCCGAGCTCGCGCTCAACGGCCAACTCGACTGGCAGGCCGTGACAGTCCCAGCCGGCTCGGCGGGGCACCGAGTAGCCCTTCATCGTCTTGAACCGCGGGAAGACGTCCTTGAAGACCCGGGCCTCGACGTGATGCACCCCGGGGGTGCCGTTGGCGGTGGGCGGACCCTCATAGAAGACCCAGCGCGGACCGCCGGCGGACTGCCGCAGGCTGCGCTCGAAAATGTCGTTGTTGCTCCACCAGTCGATGATCTGCCGGTCGAGCGCAGGCAGATCGACCTTGGGTGAGACCGCATGGAACGGCGACTTCGGGGACAACTCGAGCTCCTGGACAGCTGGGAAAGGCGCGGGATGAGCACCCGCCACGATAGCGAGCCGGCTAACCGGTACGTCAGTGGCGGGAGTCGGGGATTCCCATTCAGATGGCGTGGGTGTCCGAAGTCAAACCGATCCGGGTCCGATCACCGACATACCCGCCTCCATGGCGACCCGGGCGAGCGTCTTGTCGTAGGTCACAAATGCCGTGACGCTCGCACCGGCCGCGCCGAGTTGGTCCGCGGTCGCGAGGTGAATCGCGTCGAGACTGCGTAATCCAGGGCTGGGATATGCCGCGGCGGTTGCCCGGACGGCGGCGTCGATGTCGAAGCGTGCGATCTGGCCGAGCACGGCCGAGACGTCGGCGAGCAGCTCGGTCTGCGTTTCGGCCTCTCGTCGCAGCGCCCGCACCGTCTCGACCTCCGCGAGCACCGATGTCACCGTTCCTTCATCCCGGGAGTTCAGCCACTCCACGAGTTCGGCACTCTCGGGCTCGGCGCGGACCAGTTTGACGATCGCCGAGGTGTCGAGGTAGATCAATACCGCTCCTCGTCGCGCAATCGGCGGACCAGTTCGCCCGCCTCCAGCGTCATCGCCGACCTCTGCGGAGCCTGAAACGGTTGGGCGCGTGATGGCGGAATGACTCTGCCAGCGGCGACCAGATCGTCCAGCTCGCCGGCGCTAGCCGGCACGATCCGGCCGATCACCCGACCGTGTCGAGTGATCTCGACGGTCTCGCCGCGCTCCACCCGCGCCAGAACACCTGCCGTGTCCTGGTTGAGCTCCCGCATCGGTACGCGCTCCATGACCAACGACTGTACTACGCAAGTACTACATCAGGAGGCCAGCGATCGCCCGGGCCGCGGTCTCGTAGTCCGACGGCCGGTTGTACGCGTGGGCGGACATCCGCAGGAAGGTTCGGTCGGCGAAGAACGTCACCGGGATCTCGCACCGGCACTCGGCCGCGATCCGCGAGCCGAATGCGGCCGCGTCGGTGACCGCGGGCGGCAGCGGGACGATCCGCATGCTCGGAGCCGGCGACGCCTGATCCGGAACCTCGACCCCCAGCTCGGCGCAGAACACCCGCTGGCCGTAGTCGGCGAGGCGCTCGTTGTGCCGGCGCAGCCGGTCGATGTCCAGCCGATTCAGCACTTCCAGCGACACCGGCGCAGCCAGCCAGCCGGTCAGGTCCAGCGTGCCGGCCTGGTCGAACGAGAGCGGGAAGCCGCGGTGTTCGCTCCACGACGCGACGAGCGGGCGCATCAACTCCCGCCACTGCGGCGCCACCGCGAGCACCGCCGTCCCGCGCGGAGCACACGGCCACTTGTGCAGGTTGCCGACCCAGAAGTCGGCGTCATGCCCGCGCGCCGGCTCGGCCAGCATGCCCGGGGCGTGCGCCCCGTCCACCAGCACCGGCACCCCGCGGGCGTGGCAGGCGTCGACGATCTCGCGGACCGGCAGCGCCGCCGCGGTCGCCGAGGTGATCTGATCGATGACCACCAAGGCGGTGCGGTCGTCGATCGCACCGGCGATCAGGTCGACGATCTCGTCGTTCCGCGCGGTCAGCGGCAGGTGCACCGGCCGCGCACCGGAGCCCGCGGCCCGTTCGATCGCCAGCCGGACGGCGCCGTACGCGTGGTCGGTGAAGACGATCTCCTGCCCGTCCTTGAGCGGCAGGCTGGCCAGCACCGCGGTGATCCCGGCGCTGACGTTGGGCACTAGAGCGGCACCGTCGCCGGTGACCCCGCAGAACTCCGCCAACGTCGTCCGGGCCTGCGCCACCCGCGCCGGCAGCCGGCGGAACCAGTCGATCGGGTTGCGTTCGGCCTCCTCGCGGAGCTGGTCCTGCCGCTCCCGGGTCTCGCGCGGCACCGCGCCGTAGGAGCCGTGGTTGAGATGCAGCACCTCCCTGTCCAGGGACCACAGCGCGCGGACCGCATCGTCATCCCAACCGGTGTCGCCACCGGTGTCAGCACCAGTGCCACCACCAGTGTCACGGTCTGTCTGGCCTTCGAAACCACCACTGACGAGGCTCATGTCAGGCCGGCACCGAGAGGGAGAGACCGAAGTCGCCGGCCGGGTCGGTCCACCAGGAGGCGAGCCGCAACCCGGCCGCTTCCAGCTCGCGGGTCACCTTTTCCCGGCGGAACTTCGCCGAGATCTCGGTCCGCATCTCCTCGCCCGCCGCGAACTCGGCCGTCAGGTCCAGGCCGCCGACGGTGACCGTCTGCCGACGCACGGAGCGCAGTCGCATTTCGATCCACTCGGCCCGCTCGTCCCAGCGCGCCACATGCTCAAAGGCCAGTGGATCGAAGTCGGCCTTCAGCTCACGGTTGATCACCTCGAGAACATTACGGTTGAAGGCCGCGGTAACTCCAGCGGCATCGTCATATGCGGCCACAAGGCGGGCCGGGTCCTTGACCAGATCGGTGCCGAGCAGGAACGCGTCGCCGGGCCGCAGGGTCGCCCGCACGGCGGTCAGGAACGCCGCCCGCGGCGCCGGTTCGAAGTTGCCGATCGTCGAGCCGAGAAAGGCGACCAGCCGGCGGTCACCGGCCGGGATGGTGCCCAGGTCACTGGCAAAATCACTGTCGAAATCGCCGACCACCGCGGTCACCTCGAGGCCGGGGTATTCCTGGTCGATCGCGGCGGCCGCATCGGCCAGCACGGAGGGGTCGACGTCGAACGGGACGAACCGGCGCAGCGTGCCGCCGCGGGTCAGCGCGGACAGCAGCAGCCGGGTCTTCTCCGACGTCCCGCTGCCGAGCTCGACCAGGGTCTCGGCGCCGGTGGCCGCCGCGATCTCGTCGGCATGCCGGAGCAGTGCCGCCCGCTCGGCCCGGGTCGGGTAGTACTCCGGCAGCCGGGTGATCTCGTCGAAGAGTTCGCTGCCCCGCTCGTCGTAGAACCACTTGGGCGGCAGCACTTTCGGCGTCGCCGTCAGGCCGGCGGTGACGTCGGCGCGGAGGGCATCGGTATTCATGTCGACTCCTGGATTCGTTCCGCGAGGGTTTCCAACGGGGTGACCGTGACCCCGTCTGCACTTCCAGCGGTCACCTGCACGAGCTGTCGGTTGGGCAGGTCGCGCCAGCCCGGCTCGTCGTCGTACGGCTCGCTGGCCACCACCACTCCGGTCGGCTCGACCCGGATCGACAGGGTGTCGCCCCAGGTGGTGGCCAGCAGTTGCTCGCCGTCGGTGAGCAGCAGGTTGAGCCGGGCACCCGGGTCGCGGCGGCCGACGTCCACGACGGTCTCGGCGAGCCGCCCGGGGCCGCGGGCGAAGACGTGCGCGGCGAGCACGGCCGCGTCGCAGACCGACTCGGCGTCGCGATAGGTCGGCAGGACCGACCGGTCGACGATCCCGTTGTGCGACAGCAGCCAGCGGCCCGAGCGAAACGGCGCGGCCGCCGACTCGTCGATCGGCATTCCGACCGTCGCCGAACGCACCGCGGCCAGCGCGCAGCCGGCGTTGATCGTGGGCGCCACCGAGCCGAACGACGCATCAGTCCACAACGGACGGTCCGAACGCCAGCGAGCCGGCTCCGGACGGCCGGGCGGGTAGAACCCCACTCCCCAGCCGTCCGCGTTGACGGTGCCGTGGGCCTGCCGGCGCGGCGCATACGACTGTACGAGCAGGCTGGACGGCGGGTCGAGCACCAGCGACGCGAGCGACCGCGGCTCCCCCAGCCAGGCGAGATGTCGGCACACTCAGGCGTCCAGAACGTCGTAGGCGAGCCGGACGCCGGTGAAGATCTGCCGGCGGATCGGCAGATCCCAGTTGCGGAACGAGGGCCGCACCGCCGAGGCGGCCGTGCCCCACGAGCCACCGCGCAGCACCCGGAAGTCGCCGCCGAAGAACGGCGCGCTGTACGTGTCGTACAGCATTGGCCGGAACCCGGGCCACGGCTGGAACTCGGAGCTGGTCCATTCCCACACGTCGCCGATCAGCTGCTCGACCCCGTACGCGGACGCGCCGGCCGGGTAGGCGCCCACCGGCGCCGGCCGTAATGCCGTACCTCCAGTGTTGGCCAGCTCCGCGGTCGGCTCGGCGCTTCCCCAGGGCCAGCGCCGGCGGCGCTCGGTGGCCGGATCCCAGGCGCACGCCTTCTCCCACTCCTGCTCGGTGGGCAGCCGGCCGCCGGCCCAGGCCGCGAAGGCCTCGGCCTCGAAATAACAGATGTGCTGCACCGGCTCGTCCGGCGGGATCTCTTCTGTGATGCCGAACCGTCGCCTGGTCCCGTCGGCCGACCAGAACAGCGGGCGGCGCAGCTCGGCGTCGGTCCGGTGTTGCCAGCCGCGGGCGGACCACCAGCGCCGCTGGTCGTACCCGCCGTCGTCGATGAACTCCTGCCACTGCGCATTGTTGACCGGCACCCGGCCGATTCCGAACGCCGGCAGATCGACGGTGTGCGCCGGCCGCTCGTTGTCCAGCGACCACGGTTCGTCGGCCGGGTCGACCCCCAGGGTGAACGGGCCGGCCGGCACCAAGACGGTGTCGGTCGCCGCACGGCCGGGCGGCAGCGGGGTGGGCCGGTCGAGCAGCGGCGGCCCGGTGCGCAACTGAAGGGTCGCCAGCATCGTCTCGTCGTGCTGTTGCTCGTGCGCCACCACCATCGCGAAGTCGAACAGGTCGCTGCTGGTCTGGTCGGTCCGCTCCAGCCGGTCCAGCACCCGGCCGCGGACCTCGCCGCAGAACACCCGGGCATCGGCCGGGGGCAGCAGCGGCAGGCTCGGCCGCTCGGCCCGCGGATGCTGGAACGCGTCGTACAGCTGCTCGATATTGGCCGGCAGCAGGCCGGGCCGGGCCGCGTCGCCGCCGCGCAGCAGCCACAGCTCCTCCTGCTGGCCGATGTGCGCGAGATCCCAGACCAGCGGGCTCATCAGCGGATCGTGCTGCCGCACCAGCTCCGGCTCGTCGAAATCGGTGAGCGTCAGCGTCCGGACCCGCGCCTGTTCCAGGTCGCGGGCCAGTGCCTCACGCATGTGCTTCCTCCTCCAGTAGCGCGAGGCCGCCGTCGCGGCGGGCCCGCTCGGCCATCTCCGCGCCCAGGTCGCGGCCGGCCTCGACCCGTTCGGCGTAGGCCTGCACCTCGGCACTCAACTCCACCGGTACGACATCGGCGGCGGCCGCGAGGCAGCGGATCGCGGCCCGCCGCAGGGCCGGGTCGCCGAGACCGTCGCGGGCCGCGGCGATCCAGCTGGCCGCCACCGGTTCGGTCGCTTCGGCGGCGGCCTCGGCCGCCCGCGGATCGTCCAGCAACGCGGCGGTGATCGCGGCGATCGCCGGCCACCAGCGGGCCGGCGCCGCATCGATGTAGCGCAGCTCCAGGAAGCCGCGCAGCCGCACCGGCGGGAAGAGCGTGGTGAGGTGGTAATCCAGGTCCTCGAGGGTCGGTGACCGGTCGTTCAGCTGGTCCAGGCCGGTCACCCAGTCCTGGAACGGCGTCGAGCCGCGCACCGGCTCGGCCTCCCCGGTGTCCCGGTCGTGCACCAGCATCACCGGGGCGCGCAACGCGTACGTCGCCCAGTCCCGCGCCGGGTCGCCGGTCGGCCGGCCGTAGTCCATCGGCCCGCAGCGGGCCGGATCCAGGGCGGTCCAGATGCGTTGCCGGTTGGACCGCCAGCCGGTGGACCGGCCGGCCAGCATCGGCGAGCAGGCCGACAGCGCCACGAGCATGGGGCCGAGTTGGTGGGCCAGCCGCACCCGGTCCGGCCAGCCGGCGGCCTGTCCGGCGTCGAGATTGACCTGCAGGGAGGCGGTGGAGCACATCATCGCCCGGCCGGCGGAGCGGTTGCCGACGGAGGCGAAGTGGTCCTCCATCGCGGCGTACCGCGGCCCCGGATTGACCCGGACCACGGGCCGGGCCGGATCGGCGCCCAGGCCCGCGGTGCCGAGCCCGTCGTCGACCAGCCTCGCGCGCAGGAACCGCTGGTCCGCGCGCAACGCTTTGACCGCCGCGGCGATCCCGGCGGCCGGCGGGCCGGAGAGCTCCACCTGGCCACCGGGCTCGACGGTGATGCCGCTGCCGCCGGACAGCGCGGGCACGTCGGCGAGCACGGCGCCCAGCCGGTCCCAGCCGACCCGGCGACCCGGATCGCGCAGATCGACCAGATGGGATTCGAGCTCCAGGCCGACGGCGGCGATCGGGCCGTCGCGGAGCGCGGTGGACTGTAGATGTTCGTGGGCGGCGTCGAGCGTCAACGGCTCGCTCGCCACCGCGATGTGGCCTTCTTGGACGGACATCCGCCCCCTCCAGGTCCGGACCGGTGTCCGTCACCTGACGGGCACCGCGGGTCGGTGCGGGGGCGACTGCGCTGTTGGTCTGCCTGGTGGGCGGAGACAGCGGCCGTCCTCTGTCGCCATGTTCACTCGCTTCGCGCCGGGCCGCAACCCAACCGGCGTCGGGTAAGGACTTCGTCACATTTCGTTGTCCACCCAACCCACCGTGTTGATCATGCGGAAACTGTTCGCGACACGCCGATGGGAGCAACAGTTTCCGCATGATCAACAAGCGGGGTGGTGGGCCGGCTCGGGTCGACGCGCCCAGGGAAGCCTCCGCTTGCCCAGGATGATCTGCTGCCCGGGCAGCTCGACCACATTGTGGAACAGCCAGGCCGCGGCCAGTGCCACGGTGAACGCCGTGAGGCTCAGCGTCAGCGCGGGCCCGGTGTCCAGCTTCGGGTGGCTGCCCACGATGCTCTCCGCGGCCCGCATCACCAAGAGGTGGACCATGTAGAACGCGTAGGAGATCTCACCGAGCCGGACCATCAGCGGCAGCCGCCACAGCGACGGACGCTCCCGCAGGTCGGAGGCCGCGCCGGCGTAGATCAGCAGCGCAAAACCGATCACGGTGCACGCCGCGTACCGATATTGGTGCGGCACGCTGTTGGTGAGGAAATACCCCGCGGCCAATACGCCGAGCGCCGGCAACGCGCCGGGTCCGCGGCCGGGGCGCAGTTGCATGAGCCGGCCCATCGCCATTCCGAGAATGAATTCGGGCAGCCGCGCGAGCGGGAGAAAGTCCAGTGGTGCACCGAAACTCTGCTCGCCGAAAAGGACCGGCAGCGCGATGACGACGAGCACACACAGAATCGTCGCCGCGACAGTGCCACGGACCTGCAACCGACGCAGACCCCACCACAGCACGGGAAACAGCGCATAGAAAAAGGCTTCGCAGGCCAGCGACCAGCTGACCGTATTCATGCTCTGGTAGATGCTTTGGTCGGCAGACCAGGACTGCACCAGAAACAAGTTGGCGAAAAACGCGAACGGGTTGGGCCGGGCCGAGGGCAGCACGGTCCAGGCCAGCAGCAGTATCACCGCGATGGTGGCCAGGTGCAGCGGATAGATCCGGGCGATCCGGCGGCGCCAGAAGGACGGCGCCGGATCGTTCGGGCGCGCGGTCCAGGCCAGTACGAAGCCGGACAGGATGAAGAAGAACGAGACACCGCTCGTGCCGGGACCGAGGGTTGTCTGCACGGTCCTGGCGGCATCGCCACCGAAATAGCCGAGGATGCGGACGTGGGTCCCGAAGACCAGGAGGGCGGCCGCCCAGCGCATCCCGGTGAGCGATGGGAGATCACGACGGGTTGTACGGATCGCTGATGTTGCTGGTGTGCCAGCTGGTTCGGTCAGTAGTTCCGTCATAGGCGCCCCCGCCCCGGGTCGGCGGTTAAGTCGTGCTGGCCGTATTTCCGGCTCACTTGTTTCTGGATGTCGTCTTCTCGGGCCGCTTCGACCAGGGCCTGCCGGGTCACCGAAACTCTCCCTCACTGACCCGCGCGGGTCATCGCCGAGCGCGCCGCACAGCAGCGCGTCCTTTCTGCGTGCTTACCTACCTACCCGTTATCTCCGGCCGCACCCGTCCCGGGCGGCACTGGGCAGGATTCCGCGAAGTACGACGCCGCGTCGTACCTGGCGCGGATCACCTCAGCCACCCGGGCGTGTGCGCCGAGCGGATCGGCCACGACGTCGGCGCCGGCCGCGGCCAGCACACGATGAAACAGTCCAGGTGCCAGCAACCAGGATGCCACGGCCACCCTGCCGCCTTTGTCCCCCCGTGCCTGGATGACGACCTCGGCGACTCGCGGCCTACCGGTGGCATACCCGACACGAACCTGGCCGCCCAGCCGACCGCCCAGCAGGTCCGCCGCAGTCCGTACGTCCTGGATCGCCTGCGGTTCGGTCGATCCGGCGGCCGCCAACACCACCTCGTCGCCGGCCCGCCAGCCGGCCGCAATCAGCCGCTCTGCCGCCGCATCGGCCAGTAGCCGGTCCGGACCAAGCGCGTCGGCGAGGGATACCTCACACCTGCCGACGGCGGCCAGCTGGGCCGGCACATCGACCCGTACGTGATAGCCGGCGGAGAGAAACGCCGGAACGACCACCGCGGGGCCCTCGACGGTAGCGAGCGCATCGGCCAACGTCGGCGGGCGCACGTCGGCGTACGCCACCACCACCGCCGGCAACTCCGTGCGCAGCAGCGCCGCCAACCGGTCGATCTCGACCGTTCCGGCGGCGTCCTTCGTGCCGTGGGCCAGCAGCACCAGGGCAGGCATCGGGCTCGTCATGACGCAGGCCACCGTACGGGCAGTGACCAACTGATGACCAATCCGACATCCCCGCCGGCAAACTCGCTTGACGCACCAGATCGACGCCGGATAACTTCGGCGCGCTCGATCGAGCAGCTGTTTTCGCCGTCTAGGGAGGTGGCCGTCGTGACCGGTATGTCGTCGTGTCTATATGCCGGATCAGCCACCGCCTCAGAGGTGCAGCGCTAGCTCTCAGCGCTCGCTCTACTCGTCGGCGCGGCAGGCGATCCGCCGCACCGGAGGATTGCCCGATGTTCAGAGTTCACCAGCTTTTCGGCGGCCGTTCGCGGCCCGCCACCCAGTCATGACCGACGCCCAGCGCCGTGAAATTCCGGCGTGGCTCATTACCGAATCCGAGGCGGTCGACACCGACCTCGCCGCATTGCAGACCGGAAAAGAAGCGGACGCCTTTCTGCTCGAACGTCGTCTCGGCGAACGCGCGCATCTGCTGGTGGCAAAGCGTTATCGGGACCGGACGCACCGGAGTTTCCGGAACGACGCCGCGTACCGGTCGGCCCGCCGCACCGGAAAGCGGCGCGAGGATCTCGCAATGGCGAAAGGCACTGAGGCCGGCCTGCGTATCCGCGACCAGCAGTGGGCGCTGCACGAGTTCCGAACATTGCGCCGACTCTGGGATGCCGGCGTCGCGGTGCCGTATCCGATCTCCTGTAACGGCACGGAGATCCTGATGGAATACGTCGGCGAGCTGGATCAGCCGGCGCCCCGACTCATCGATATCTCGCGAGCCGGAGACGTTGACTATGCCGATCTCTGGGCCCAGTGTCTGGAGGCGATCCGGGCGATGACGGCATGTGACGTGGTGCACGCAGACCTCTCCGCATACAACATCCTGGTCTGGAAGGGCCGGATATTCGTGATCGACTTCCCGCAGTCCGCCGACATCGGACTCACCGAGCGGGATATCGAATTCCTCCGCCGGGATATCGACAACCTGGTGACATTCTTTTCCCGGCGCGGAGTCGTCTGCGATCTCGAGGAGGTCTTCGCCGACGCGATCTCCAGAGTGGCGTGGATCTGATGCCGGAGTGGTCAAGTTCCGTGGCTGTCGGGCCATTTCTCCGGTTACGCCCTGACGTCACTTTTGCGGCGTCCGTACGTAATAGATCCCGAATCTCCGATCACTTATCTCACTCTTCGTATTACCGTCGCGACTATGTGTCGTTAATACGGCATTCTCCTTGACACAGCGTCACATGCGCCTGAGGCTGGGCCAGGCACCAGCGTCGGTGTAGGCGGTTCGCCTCCCTATCCCGGGCCGGCGACCGCACCTTACCGGGCGCATTCCGCCCGGGTCAGCATCGTCTGCGCCGACTTTGTCTGCGCCGGCCTTATCTGGGGCACTTCGTCAGGGGCATGGATTAGATGGGTAGGCATGCGCAGAACGGCCAGCCGGGCGGCCGTGGGCATCTCCGTATCGCCGTGATTGTCGGTGCCGTCTGCATCGTCGCCGGCGGCACCGCTGCTGCCGTCACCGCAAGCCGCAGCGGCCATTCGGCGGCGGACTCGGCTGCACCGGAATGCAAAGGCGGCACCGTCCAGGTCGCGGTACGTGCCGATCCTTCGGCGACCAGTTGGCTCAGCAAGCTGGCCGATCGCTACGTCGGCGAGCATCACCGCGTCGACGGACGGTGCGTCGTGCCGAAGGTCACCGCGCTGCCGTTCGCCTCCGCGGCAACGGTCGTGCGTCCCACGCCCTATCCGGGCGGCGGAGCGGCACCGGATGTCTGGGTTCCGGACTCCACCAGCATCCTGGATCTCTTCCGCACCCAGACCGACGCCGCGCAGGTCCTGCCGATGACAACCAAGCCGATCGCCACCTCACCGCTGGTACTGGCCGCTCCGGAACAGACCGTGACCCAATGGCAGCATGACGGCGCCGACGGCGATCTGGGCGCGCTCCTGGACCTCGACGGCGGCGACAGCTCCCGGCTCTCCGTCCCCGATCCGGCCAGCACCGGCACCGGAATCGCCGCGGTTCTCGCCGCCACCGCAAAGACGACGCACGCCGCGGTCGACGCCAGCACCTTCAGCACAGCGGCCGCCCGGCTGGGTCTGATCCGCCTCGGCTCGCGGACCACGACCGTCGCCAACGACGGCCCGTCGCTGTTGTCGAAGGTCGGCGCGAGCGCCTCGGCCGATCACCTGGTCGCCGTCGCCGAGCACGACGTCTGGCAGTACAACAAGACGCACCGCGCCCACCCGCTGGATTCGTTCAACGCATTCGGCGCGGCACCGGCGGAGGATTACCCGTACGTGCCGATCAACGGCTCCTGGGTGAGCGACCGGATCCGCGCCGCGTCGGCCGATTTCGGCTCGTGGCTCACCAGTTCCGCGACGCAGAACTCGCTGACCGAGTTCGGCCTGCGGCAGGCCGACGGATCGGCCGGCAGCCTCTCCGGACCGGGCATCGACGGCGCGCACGGGCGACTTGACCCGGCGCCCCCCGCCGAGCCGGTGGTGGCGGCGCACTCGGCCTGGACTCTGCTGACCACGCACCGCTCGGTGCTGTCTCTCATCGATGTCTCGGCGTCGATGAGCAGCGTGGTGCCCGGCACCACCCAGAGCAAGCTGGAGCTGGCCCGCAACACGGCCAGCGACGCCTTGCAGTACTTCACCGACGACGACCAGATCGGGCTGTCGGAGTTCTCCACGACGCTGGACGGCACCCCGGATTCCTACAAGTCCCTCGTACCGTTGGCCGCCGTGGGCAAGTCCGGCTCGACCGGCGACCGGCGGGCCGCGCTGACCACGGCCTACCAGCATCTGCAGCCGCAGCACGGGACGGCGCTGTACGACGCGGTGCTCTCGGCATACGCCGACGCGCAGGCGCACTATCTGCTCGGCGCGGTGAACGTCGTGGTCGTGCTGACCGACGGCGACGACGCGAACAGCAGTATCAGCCTGGCGACGCTGCTGTCGGAGTTGAAAAAGCGGCAGAATGCGGCCCAGCCGGTGCACGTCGTGACGATCGCCTACGGCGCGGACGCCAACGACCCGGTACTCCGGCAGATCGCCGCGGCGACCGGCGGGGCGTCCTTCTCGGCCAAGGACCCGCGCTCGATCGGGACGGTGTTCATTTCCGCCCTTGCTGCCGTCGATCACTAGCCGGCCGTCCGGTGACCAGCTCCACCAGCTCGACCAGATAGGCGTCCTCGACCGGGAGCCGCATCACCAGCGACCGGTAGAGAATCGCGCCCGTCACCGCGTCGCTGGCCAGGTCACCGGCTAAGTTGCCGGGCACGTCGGTACGCAACCCCAGGAGCCGTTCGCGCAGTGGGTCCAGGTCGCTGTCCTCGGCGTCGGCCAGCAG
Organism: Mycobacteriales bacterium; assembly: GCA_036267955.1. Classification (GTDB taxonomy): domain Bacteria; phylum Actinomycetota; class Actinomycetes; order Mycobacteriales; family QHCD01; genus DATAVB01. The sequence goes on from DATAVB010000077.1 coordinate 18,898, forward strand.
GCCGGCGACGGCCCGCCGCAGGTGCGGCTCGGCCAGCAGGTCGCGCAGTTGGCGCGAGGCGGCGAGTAACTGCTCGGCCGGCAACTGCTTGGCCGGCGGCGCGCCGGCCGATCCGCCGCCGTCGCGGGTCGGCTCGATTCGCTCGGCCACCGCGGTGAGAATGGCGTTTCCGACCAGCGCCACCTTGCTCGGCCAGCGCCGGTAGACACTCGTCTTGGCGACGCCGGCGGCAGCGGCCACCCGTTCGATGGACAACTGCTGGTAGGGCACCTCGCGCAGCTCGGCGAGCGTCGCGGCGAGCACCGCGGCGTCGATCCCCGGATCGCGGGCCCGGCCGGTCATGCGACCGCGCGGCGCCCGCTCGCCACCATCGTGACGGCCGTGCCGACGACCGCGTACCCCAGCAGGGTCAGGCACGGTACGAGGGTGCCGTTGCCGGCGAAGTAGGCGATGCCGCGGACCGCGGAGGTGCCGGCGCCGGGTGGCAGCCACCGTCCGATGGCGCGGAAGAAGGCGGGCTCGAGCGGCGCCGGGTACGGGCCGCCCGCGCTGGGATTGCCGAGCACCACGAACAGAATGATGGTCAGCCCGATGCCGAGGGTGCCAGCGAGGACCTGCAGCGCCATGGTGAAGGCGCCAACTGCGAAGACGAGCAGCGCGCCGAACCACCAGAGGGCCGCGAAACTGCCGTCCAGGGCGCTGAAAACGCTGCCGACGAGGATCGCGCCACCGAGACCACTGGCCACGGCGTAGACCGCCAACGCGCCGAGCCGCACCACCGCGCGGCGGCGGTTGGCCGGTCGGGATCCCGAGCTGATGCCGAGCAGCGACGCGACCAGATAGCCACCGACGACCCAGCCGACCACCAGGTAGAACGAGGAGAGTCCGCGCCCGTCGTTGGCGGTCGCCGGTCGGACGTCGGTGACGGTGATCGTGCGGTGTTGGCTGCGCTCGGCCTGGGTCAAAAGCGTGGTCAGCGCGTCGGAGACGGCACTCCCGCCGCCGCTCGCTACCAGCAGGCGGTCGGTGCTGCCGGCGCCGGACAGGATCAACGCTCCGGACACCGTGCGTTCGGTGATCTGCTTCCGGGCCGCGGCCTCGCTCTCGGCCGGGCGGGCATCCAGCGGGGTGCCGGGCAAACCGTTGAGCTTCGCTGTGGTCTGCTGCGCAGTGCCGGCCGGCGCCCCCTGCGGCGCCACGACGGCGACCGGGATCTTGTGCGGTGCGGGATGGTGGAAGGCGGCGATATAGCTGCCGATGAAACCGAGCTGGATCGCCAGCACGCCGATGACGAGCAGCGCGGCCCGCCGGGTGACGCCATCGCGCACCTCCCCCAGCAGGCTTCGTGCGGCCGGTGCTTCGCGGTCGCCCGCTGCCGTGTCTCCGGCCGGATGGTCGGTCTCGTTCGGTGCGTCGTTCGGTGCGTCGTTCGGTGCGTCGGTCATCGTCGTCCTCGGCATTCCGTGGCTGGTGCGTTTAAACGATACGCTACGCATCGTAGCGTAATTCGGTCGGTCGGTCCGATGCGACATGATGGGTGGATGCGAAGCGACACGATCACCGTACGGACCGGAGCACGGGATGCGGTGCACGATCTGACCAGCGACTGCGCGGATTTCGTCGCGACCGAGGGCGACGGCCTGCTGCACGTCTTCGTGCCGCACGCCACGGCCGGGATCGCGATCATCGAGACCGGCGCAGGCAGTGACGACGACCTGATCGCCGCACTGGGCGACCTGCTGCCGGCCGACGACCGGTGGCGGCACCGGCACGGCTCGCCCGGGCACGGCCGTTCACACGTCATGCCGGCCCTCGTGCCGCCCTACGCCTCGATCCCGGTGCTCGGTGGACAGCTCGCGCTCGGCACCTGGCAGCGGGTCTGCCTGGTCGACCTCAATGTCGACAACCCGGTCCGCGACGTTCGATTCTCTTTCCTCGCCGGCTGAGGATTCCGTTATCTGCGCGAGGAGTCACCGAAGGCGCGGACACCCAACCGCAACTTTCGCCCCTTGCCGCCGCACCGTCCACAGTCACCGAACGCATAACTGAAGACGCGTCCGCGCTTACCTTTGCCCTTGCAGGATCGGCATGCCGTCCAAGGATGAATGCGCAGCGATATCAGGTAGCCGACAATGAGCACTAGGGCGACGATTGCCACCGCACCCACCCCGGTTGCCGATCTCGATTGATCAGCAGCCGAGATGGCAGTGAGAGATACCATTTCGATCCTCGATCGCCCAGGTAGATTCCGAGATACTACGCGCCCGGACGATTAACGCCAGCTATTTATGGCGCCAATTACCGCGTGCCGTCGCAGCTTCTCAAGATGATCTTCCTCCGACCCCGGAATTGCCGAAAAATGTGACTGTCCGTTGATCGGTTGTGTCGCTTGGTGGGCATCTAGTGGCCGGCAGTGAGTTTCGCGGTGACATCGGTAGTCTGCCCACTCGGCGGCGGATCGATCGCGACCGGCGCGCCGAAGTCCGACAGGCCAAGGTTGATCGACACGGTGACGGGTGCGGCATTCGGCGCAGTGGTGCCGCCGACCTTGCTCAATTTCTCGGTGAGAAGCAGCTTGCGCAAACGGCCCGCCGAATCGATCCAGACCTGGGCCGGCAGATTATGCGAGCCGGTCGCCTTTTCCAGATTCTTGATCGCCGGCAGATTCTTCTGCTTGTCCAAGTCCAGCGCCACGCGATAATGCGTCGTCTCGGCTCCGTCGAGCTTCGCGGTGCCCACCTTCGTGATCTTGCTCGAGGCGGACTTCAAATAGCCGAGTTCGTCCATCGGGTTGTTCGGCGCCTGCTGTTGCAGCTGGGACAGGCTGCTCCCGGTCTCCGCCTTGGCCAGCCGGTCGAGATCGATCGAGATCCACGGCGTACGTACGCCGAGCTGGGAAAGGGCCTGCGCGGGCAACTTCTCGTACGCGACCTTGTGCGCGAAGACCACCTGCTCCTGAACGCCCTGCGGCAGCGAGATCTTCAGTGCCCCGCTGCGCGCCGTGAGATTCAACCCGCCGGTCGCTGCCACGGCCAGTTGCTGACCCGCCGCCGCGCCGCCCTGTTTGACCTGGATCTTCATCGTGGTTTTCGCTGTCCTGGCCGCGGTCGTGGTCGCATACGCGGCCTGTACGGCATGGACGCCGTCGGAGCTTCCACCCGAGCCGGCGTTGGAGCTACTGTTCCCGCTCGAGCAACCCGCGAGCGCGGCGGCAAGTGCGATTCCGCTTCCGGTGACTTTCAGTCCGTGTCTCATGATCACTCCCTCGACAACAACCCATGCCCTGGCTCATCCGCCCGAAACGATCCCGGCGTTAAACGCCGCGATAGCCGGTCTATCGGACACAATGCCGTTCCTGTCGCAATATCCGCTTCGACGTGCAGGGATGGGCGGGCAGGCTGTGCGGGACCAGAACAAACTTGCTTGATGCAAAAGTTTCTTGACTGTCGAGTTATGGTGGGCTGATCAGCGATCTGCCTGCATATATCTCGGGGAGGGCAGCAGAATGTCAGATCACCCAAATCTCGACCTCATCAAGCGTGGATATGCCGCGTATGCCAGCGGAGACACCGACACTCTCGACGAACTATTCGACGAGGATGTCATCTGGCACGTCGGCGGACAGAACCCACTTTCTGGGGACTACAAAGGAAAAGCACAGGTATTCTCGTTCTTCGGGAAGCTCCAGGAAATGAGTGGCGGCACCGCGACTCTCGCGGTCCACGACCTGTTGGCCAATGACCAGCACGGTGTGGCAATAGTGACCGCCAGCGCGACCAGGAATGGTCAGAGCTTCTCCGGTGACGCGGTCCACACCATGCGGATAGTGAACGGCCGAGTGACCGAGTTCTGGGAATACGTCATGGATCAGCCCGAACAAGACAGATTCTGGTCGTGAGCTGACATGACGCAGCTTCTCGAGCCCGACATCGGTTCCTTCCGGGAGACATTCGGTGGCGTCGTCATGAGCCCCGGGCACCGGGATTACGACACGGCGCGTTCGCTCTGGAACGGCGCGATCGACCACCGGCCCGCCGTCGTGGCGGGCTGCTTGCGGGCCGCCGATGTTGTCGAGGCGCTCCGGTTCGCCCGCGACCGGGGGTTGGAGGTGTCGGTGCGCGGCGGCGGGCACAGTTTCAGTGGTGCGTCCGTCTGCGACGCCGGCCTGATGATCGACCTGAGCCGGATGAACGGCGTATCGGTGGACCCGGCCGCCCGGCGGGCCCGATGCGGAGGTGGCACGACCTGGGCCGCTCTCGACGCCGCCACGCAGGAGCACGGTCTGGCCACGCCAGGCGGGACGATCAGCCACACCGGCGTCGGCGGCCTCACCCTCGGCGGTGGATTCGGTTGGCTCACCGGCAAAGCGGGCCTGTCCTGTGAGAACGTCGTCGCCGCCGAGGTGGTCACCGCGGACGGCCGGATCCTGCACGCGTCGGCCGCGGAGAATCCCGATTTATTCTGGGCGATCCGCGGTGGCGGTGGCAATTTCGGTGTGGTGACCTCGTTCGAATTCCAGCTGCACGAGGTCGGGCCGGTGGTCGAGCTCGGATTGCTGTTCTGGGCCCAGGACCGCGGCGCCGAGGCGTTGCGATTGATCGCGCAGGTTTTGCCGACCCTCCCCCCGACCATGGGTACGTTGCTCGCCTGCCTGAATGCGCCACCCGCGCCCTGGGTCCCGGCCGAGCACCAACTCCAACCCGGGTACGCCCTGCTCGTCGCCGGCTTCGACGGACCCGATCCGCACACCGCGTTCCTGAACGAGGTGCGGGCCGCGCTGCCGCCGTCGTTCGACTTCGTTACACCGATGCCGTACACCGGCCTGCAACAGATGCTTGACGACACCGCGCCGTGGGGCATCAACGCCTACGAGAAGGCGCATTACCTCGACGAGCTGTCCGACGGCGCCATCGACGTCATCGTCGAGCAGATGCCACGCAAGAGCTCGCCGATGTCGTTCTGCCCGGCCTTCCCGCTCGGCGGCGCCTACCGGGACGCGGACGAGAACGCCTCGGCCTTCGGCGGCAGCAGGTCGGCCGGGATTGTGTTCAACGCCGCGGCCGTCTGCCCCACACCGGAACTCCTGGAGGCAGACCGGGCGTGGGTGCGCGGCTTCTGGGAGGCACTGCGGCCGCATGCGAACGCCGGGTCCTACATCAACTTCATGGCCGAGTACGACGAGGATCGGGTACGCGCCGCGTTCGGCCCGAAGTACGACCGGCTGGCCGCGATCAAGGCGACCTACGACCCGGACAACGTCTTCCACCGGGGAGTCAACATCAAGCCGGCCGGCTAGCCGGTCTGGGCTGGCCGGAACCGATCCGGCCAGCCCGCTGCTATTCGCTCGGCTGCTGCGCGGGCAGCTTCGGCCGCAACTCCGGGTCGGTGGCGAACCACAACGCCTCGGGCAGCTCGAAGGTGGCGTAACAGTAGTTGCCCATCGGGAGCCAGTAGTCGTACTCCTCGATGGTGGAACCCTGGAAGGTGGCCAGGATCTGCCAGGTGTCGACGTACATGCCCCACACCCGGCGCCGGCGGGTGGCGCCGTCCTCGGTGTAGGTCAGCACCCGCTCGACCTTCACGATGTTGCCGTACGTGTCCTCGGTGCCGGACTCGATCACCAGGTCGGGCAGGGCCGCCAGGCCGTCGTCGAACCCGCGGCGCAACTCGGGCAGATCATCGGCGACGACACCGACCTCGAGCGGAGCGACCCAGACCGCGAAGTACGTGGCCGGGTCCCTGCCGTCCTCGGGCGAGACGATCGCCCCTTCCCGGTCGTCGGCCAGCTCGTCCCGGAACCAGTCCGACGGATAACGGAAGGCGAATCGACCCTGGGCGTCACGAAAGGTCGTGATCCCGCTGAACAGCGGCAACCCGGAACGCATCAGCTGTCCTCCTGCGACGATACGTCTGGCACGGTGGCCGTCTCGGTGGTGACCGGCCCGTAGGACGGTACCGCGCCGACCACGGCACCCTTCAGCGAGAGCGTCTCGGCGAAGTGACAGGCAGCCATCTGACCACCGCCGATGTCACGCAGCAGCGGCGTCTCCTCGGCGCACTTCGCCTGCGCATAAGGACAACGCGGGTGGAAGTAGCAGCCCGAGGGCGGGTTCGCCGGGCTCGGCACGTCGCCCGTCAACGCCGTGGGACGGGTCCGGGTGCGCGGGTCGGCCTGCGGCACGGCCGACAGCAGCGCCTCGGTGTAGGGGTGCTTCGGCGAGTAGAAAAGATCCTGTGTCGTGCCGACCTCGACGACCCGGCCGACGTACATCACGGCGACCCGGTCGGCGATGTGTTCCACGACGGACAGGTCATGCGAGATGAACAGGTACGTCAGATCCAGCTTGCGCTGCAGGTCCTCCATCAGGTTGAGCACCTGCGCCTGCACCGAGACGTCCAGCGCCGAGACCGGCTCGTCGCAGACGATCAGATCCGGGTTGAGCGCGATGGCCCGGGCGATGCCGATGCGCTGGCGCTGGCCGCCGGAGAACGCGTGCGGGTAGCGGCTGGCGTGCTCGGGCCGCATGCCGACCAGGGTGAGCAGTTCGGCGACCCGGTCCTTGAGCTGGCGACCGGACACCACCTTGTTGATCACCAGTGGCTCGCCGATCACCCGGCCGACCGTCATCCGGGAGTCCAGGGAGGAGAACGGGTCCTGGAACATGATCTGCATGTGCGGCCGGATCTGCTTCATCGTCCGGTGGTCGGCGTGCTCCACGTTGACGGGGCCGAGCTGCGTGTCGTGGAAGATCACCTCACCGGCGGTCGGCGGCTCCAGCCGCATGATCGCCCGTCCGGTGGTGCTCTTCCCGCAACCGGACTCGCCCACGATCGCCATCGTCTCGCCGCGGGCGACGGTGAGGTCGACACCGTCGACGGCCTTCACCGCGCCCACCTGCCGACGCCACAGCCCACCCCGGATCGGGAAGTGCTTCTTCAGGCCCTTGACCTCCAGCAATGGAGTGTCCATCAGGACTCCTCTCCGACGGTCGCTGGAGTCGAACCGGGATAGAGATGGCAGCGGACGCCGTGCTGCGATCCGACCGACGTCTCCATCGGCACCAGCACGTCGCAGGTGCCCGGCATGAAGTCGGGACAGCGCGGGTGGAACGGGCAACCCGGGACCTGTGCGTACGGGTCCGGGACCGAACCCTTGATCACTTCCAGCGGCGTCTTGCGGGTGGTGCCGATCCGCGGGATCGACCGCAGCAGTGACCGGGTGTAGGGATGCTTCGGGTTATAGAAAATGTCATCCACGCTCGCCCGCTCCACGACGCGGCCGAGGTACATGACGATGACCTCGTCGCAGAGCTGCGCCACCACGCCCATGCTGTGCGTGATGAACATGATGGACATGCCGATCTCGTCCCGCAGCTGACGCATCAGCTGCAGGATCTGGGCCTCGGTCGTCACATCCAGCGCCGTGGTGGGCTCGTCCGCGATCAGCACGGTCGGAGCGCAGGACAGCGCCATGGCGATCATGGCCCGCTGGCGCATACCGCCGGAGAGCTGGTGCGGATAGGAATTCGCCGCACCCTCCGGGTTGGGCATGCCGACCTGGCGCAGCATGTCGACGGCCCGGCGGGCGGCCTCGACCTTGTCCTGCGTCTGGTGCAGCAGGATCGCCTCTTCGATCTGCGCGCCGACCGTGTAGACCGGGTTGAGCGAGGTCATCGGCTCCTGGAAGATCATCGCGATCTCGGCGCCCCGCAGCGACCTCATCTCCGGGCTGCGCGGGTCCAGCTTCGTGATGTCGGCGCTGCCTGACCGGATCCCCTGCGCGGCCGCGGAATCCTCCGCGTCCCCACTGAGGATCTGCGACGCGTGCTCGGCCGCGGTCTCCGTGCCGGACGGACGGTGGAACAGGATCGAGCCCGCCGTGATCTTGCCCGGCGGCTCGATGATCTGCATGATGGCGCGCGCCGTGACGCTCTTGCCGCAGCCGCTCTCCCCCACGATGCCCAGGATCCGGCCGCGCTCGACGTCGAACGTCACGCCGTTGAGCGCCTGGACCTTGCCGATGGGGGTCTCGAATTCCACCTCGAGGTCCCGCACGGACAGCACGGCATCGGCATCGACCGATGCGTCGGTCGGCTCGCCGGCGACGTCGTCGCCAGTGGGCAGTGCACTCATCGATTCTCCTGTTCTCCAACGGATCCTGGTACGGCCCTACCCGCGATCGCGCGGATCAGCCGTACGGGTCAACCGCGTCGCGCACGCCGTCACCGATCAACTGGAAGCAGGTGACCGCGACGATCACCGCTCCGGCCGGGATCAGCATCCACGGATACTGCAGCACCACCGAGATCTGCTGGGCGTCCGACAGGAGGACACCCCAACTTACTGCGGGCGGCAACATGCCGATGCCGAGGAATGACAGTGACGTCTCGGCGATGATCGTGGCCGGGATGGCGAGCATGGCGACGGCCACGATGTGACTCATCGCGTTGGGTAACAGGTGGGTGAGGATGATCCGGCGGTGTGAGCTGCCGGCGGCTCGTGCCGCGGCGACATAGTCCGCCTGGGAGTACGCCATCACCTTGCCGCGCACCTGCCGGGCCAGGCCGGCCCAGCCGACGAGCGACAACACGAGGGTGATCAGGAAATACCGCTTTGTAACGGACATATCTCGTGGCAGGACCGCCGCCATGGTCGCCCACAGCGGCAGCGTCGGCACCGAGAGAATGACCTCGATGATGCGCTGGATGATCGTGTCGACCGCACCCCGGAAATAGCCCGAGATGGTGCCGATGGCCGCCGCGAGAGCGGTCGAGATGGCCACTCCCAGCAGACCGATCGTCAACGACACCCTGGCGCCCTGCAAGGTCCGGGCGAAAACATCCCGTCCCTGCGTGTCCGCGCCCCACAACAGCACCTTGTTGCCGGAGCTCACGGTGAACAGGTGGCGGCGGGTCGGGATCAGGTGGAACAGCTTGTACTTGAAGCCCTCGCCGAAGAAGTGCACCGTCACCTTCTTCTTGCAGTCCGACTTGTACTTGTAGGCGAGGTTGGTGGTGTCCAGTGTCTGGGTGACACCGCAGACGGCCGGACCGCCGCCGGAGAAGGTCCACGAACTGGGCGCGGCGTTCTTCCGGTTGGCGTCCTGCGCGTCGTACTCGTTGGGCGAGAGGAACGTCGCGAAAAGGGCGCCCAGATACATGAGGATCAGAATGATGATGCCGCCGATGGCGAGCTTGCTCTTGCGGAACCGGCGGACCATCAACCGCCACTGTGGAATTTCGCCGACGTTGCTTTCGGTGACGTCGACCTGGATCCCGGTGTCGGGAGCGGCTACTTCCTGAATGCTGGCCATGTCGCCTCCCTCACGCCGCTCGGATGCGCGGGTCGATCCACGCCAGCAGGATGTCCGCTATCAGGTTGCCGATGATGAGCAGCAGAGACAGCATCATCAGCAACGCGCCGGCTAAGTACATGTCCTTGGATATCAGTGCCTGCAGGAACAGCGGGCCGGTGGTCGGCAGGTTGAGGACGATCGACACGATCGCCTCGCCCGAGATCAACACCGTGAGTGTCGAACCGAGTGTCATCACCAGCGGGTGCAGGGCGTTGCGGGCCGCGTGCTTCCAGACGACGGTGCGCTCGCTGGCCCCCTTTGCCCGGGCCGTCTGCACATACTGATGGTTGAGCACGTCCAGCAGGTTGGCCCGCATGACACGGGTCAGCCAGGCCGTGCTTCCCGCCGAGATGACGATCAGTGGAATCCACAGGTGTTTCAGCAGGTCGACGAATCTGCCCCAGCTCCAGCCCGCATTTTGATAGGCGTTCGAGAACAGGCCGCCAACGTCCGTACCGAGATACTTCGCCGCCAACGTCATCAACACCAGGGCAAACAGGAACTCCGGTATAGCGATACCGACGAACTGAATGAGGGTGATGACGTTGTCGGGTAATGTATATCGATGTGTCGCTGAATAGACACCTATAGGTATTGCTATCGCCCAGGCGATTATCAGCGACCCGACACTCAGCGCGACCGACAGCCCGAGTCGACTCCAGATCAGCGATCCGACCGGCTCGTGCTGGCTGAACGACTGACCGAAGTCGCCGTGGGCCACGCCCTTGACCCATTTCTCGTACTTCGTGTACCAGGGGTCGTCGACCCCGTACTGCTTCTTCAGGGCTTCGATCTGCCCTGACGAGACATCGCCACCCACAGAACGCAGCCGACTGATCTCCTGGTCCAACGCCGATCCTGGCGCCGCGTTCATCAGCATGAAGCTGAAGATCGACACCAGGAACAGCGTCAGGACCATGTAGGCGATCCGGCGTACCACAAAGATCAGCACGTGGACTTCTCCCCTAGACAGACTGCAGTTCGGTCACGCTAACTCAGACGTTGTGCTGTTCCGGCTTGTCCCAGAACCAGGTCTCCGGGTCATAGACAGCCGGCGTCGGGTGGATCCACGGGTTCACGAATCCGCCCTGCGCAAGATTTTCCTTGCGCGGAACGTTCTTCAGCCCGGTCTTGACGACGGAGACCTGTGGGTAGTTTGCCACCGATCCCATGAAGAACGGTCCGTACTTGATGTGGACCTTGACGATCTCCCACACCAACTGGGTGCGCTTCATGAAGTCCGGCTCGATCTTGGTCTTGTCGTACAGGTCCCACATCTGCTGGATCGGCCCCTTCGGGTCGGGGTCCAGGCGCGGTGGGTTCCGCTTCCACGGGTCGACGTTCTTCTGCGTGGCTTCCTTCGCGGTCCCGCGGAGGGAGTACATCTCACCCTCCAGCGGCGCCCACCGGTCGAACTCGATCGGCACGAGCCACTGTGGATAGACCAGGTTGTTCGGCCCGTCCCCGGCTTCCCAGTTGGTGTGGCCCATCAGCGTGCCGGTCTCCCACTGGGTGGCGTAGGTGACCGGGGAGATCGGGTTACGGACCATGTGCAGCCCGACCGCCTTGGCGTCGTTGACCAGCTGGTCGTCCTTCGCCGCCTCGGTCTTGCTGATGTCGGCGGAGTAGTCGATCCGGACGGTCAGCTTCTTGCCGTTCGGCAGCTCGACGTACCCGTCGCCGTTGGTGTCCTTCAGGCCGAGCTCGGCCAGCAGCGCCTTCGCCTTGGCCGGGTCGTACTTGACGTACGAATCGCGCCAGTCCTTGAAGGTCTGCTTGCCCTCGTCGCCGGTCGAGTACTCGATCGCCTTGGGGCTCAGCGTCCCGGTGGTCTGGTAACCGGTCTGGAAGTACAGGCTCTTCTGGATGTTCGCCCGGTTGAAGCAGTGCGAGATGGCCTGCCGGAACTTCGGCTCACGGAAGAGCTTCCGCAGCGTCGCGTCCGGGTAGTCCTGGTTGAGGAAGAAGATCGAGCCGGAGCCCGAGCCGCCGTCCCACAGGATGACCTCGGTGCCGGCCTTCGCCTTCGACTGCTGCAGCGTCGACACGTCGGACAGGTCGATCTGGTTGAAGTAACCCATCATGAAGTCGGTCTTGCCCTGGGTCACCTGCAGCTTGCCGACCTGGGCGTCCTGCACCGTCGTAATGCTGATCTCGTCGATGTAGGGCAGCTGGTCGCCGTCCTTCGTGACGACCCAGTAGTACGGGTTGCGCTCCAGGACGACGCCCTTGTTGTTGTTGAAGGACTTCGTCTTGTAGCCGATCATCGTCGGGCAGGCCGGGTTGCGCATCCAGTCGGTCTTGTTTTCCCACAGACCGCCGACCGTGTCCCAATTCTTCGGGACCTTCGGGTTGTACTTCGGGTGGAACTGCTTCGCGTAGTGCTTGGGAATGATCCAGATCGGTCCGTTGGTGCCGATCGCGCCGTTGACCCACATCGCCAGCCGGTCCGCGGTCAGCGGGGTCGGCGCGTCGAATGTCATCTTCAGCGTGCTGGCGTCCACCGCGGTCATCTTGACCAGGGTGTTCTTGCCCGACCGACACTCATCCGGCGGCACCTGCGCAAAGTGCCCCGGCAGGATGATGTCCTCCCACCAGAACATGATGTCGTCGGTGGTGAACGGCACGCCGTCGGACCACTTCAGGCCCTTGCGGAAGTTCAGCGTCCACTCGGAGGTGTCGGCGTTGGAGGACCAGGTCTCCACGAGGCCCGGCCCGATGTCCAGCGCGTCATTGATATACCGCAACAGTGAGTGACCGTAGAAGAACTCACGGTTAGAGTCGGCCTTGGTCGTGCCCTGGCTGGAGAAACTGATCATGTTCATCTTGCCGCCGTAGTTGCCCTTTTGGACCCAGTTGTGCGGGATCACGTAGGGGCTATCCGGCAACCGCTTGGCCACCGCCGGCAGCTTTCCGGCCTTGACCTGGGCGGCCAGGACGGGCGACTCCTTGATGCTCTTCGGCGCAGCCAGCGGCTTCTTGGCCGAACCCTTGGCCGAGCTGGTGCCGCCGCCACTTCCGCCGGAGCCGCTGCCCTTGCCGCCGCCACCTCCCCCGCTGCTGCAGGAAGCCAACATGGCGGACCCGGCGACCAACGCCGACCCGTAGAGGAACTTGCGACGGCTGACGTTGCCGTTCGATGTCTCGTCGTCCACGATCGCTTCGGCCCTTTCTCTACTTAGCTCAAAGCACGCGCGGCGTAACCGGTGGTGCCGATGCTGGATATGGGGATGCTTCCCGCTCCCGTCAAGTATTCATGTCTGCAATGTGTCAGCGGTGTGATTCGGGATCGTAAGGCGATTACGCTGTGCTGACAACCTTGTCAGGACAGCCCGTCCCGATTCGTAATGAGAGACGTACCAGGTTGACCGCTACTGGACCATAGCTCCGGGCCGGATGGGCGAGTTTCGCCCCATCTGGACGTCCGAAATGCCGAGGTAGGCACTGCGACCGCTGGCCTTCGCACGGCAGTATCGCAAGGATTTCCTGAAAGCGGCCCGGTCTCCAGAAGGATCTGCCTAGGATCAGTAACCCCGTACGAGTTACGGCGACTGTCGCCGATCCGGGCAGGAAGGAGCGCCACCCCTGTGGACTCCGGGGAATCGTCGGCTGCTGCCTTGATGACTCCGTCTGAGCGCCCTGTCTGAGTAGAACAGTGCCGTCGGACCTTGGCGTCCCGGCCGACTCTGCTGCGTTCCTCTCGATCTGGCACCGAAAACCTTTCGGTAGCCGGACCCGTAAGGCCTCGACGGCGCCCAAAATCTATCTTTGGTTCGGGCGTGTCGCGGCCGCTCCCGGACGTTCACCGCACCTGCCGGCTCCGGCCATGCCGCCTCCGGCCACCAACATTCGCCCCGAGATCCGGTGTGATAAGTCGTCTCTCACCGTCGAACGGCCCCCTTCGACACGATCTGCCCGGGCACAACTGGGATCCGTACCAGATTTCCCACCCCGGATGGTTCCCCTTGCTACTGGTCCGCCATTCTGTCGGATCGGCATCGATTGCTCAGCTCGCATCAATCCGACCCGGCCGTCAACCCGGGCACCCGCTGAGCCGCGCCTGCCTACCGTAACCAAACTGTCACCAAACCCGTGTCCGGAATGCCGCCATAACTCTTCAGCCGCCCTGGCAATGCGGACGTAACGCAGCCACCAAGCGGCCTTGATTCGGCCTGAGGCCCGGCGGATAGTGAGAATCGCGGCTCGACCGCATTCAATCGGGGGAATCATGAAGCTGTGGAGACTGGGCGCCGTGGCGCTCGCAATCAGCACTCTGGCATCATTGGTCGTTTCGTCCACAGCGGATGGAGCGACCCGCACGGCGGCGGCGTCGTGTGCGGTCACCTGGGGCAGTCAGACCAAAGCCGGCGGCTTGGCGCATACGCCACCGCTGCTGACTGCGAGGACGGGCCGGCATACGTGCTTCGACCGCATTGTCTTCGAATTCCGCGGGACGGCGTCCGGCTATCGCGTTGGTTACGCTTCCGAGGTCTACTCAGAGGGCCGCGGCATCGCGCTATCGCCTTATACCGCAGGCGGCGCCCTGCTGAGCGTCGTCCTGCGAAATCCCGCCTACGACAGTGCCGGCAACTCCGTGTTCCGCCACACCACCGGATATCACGCCGCGAATGTCGCTGGCTACTCGACCCTCCGGGATGTCGTGTATGGCGGCAGTTTCGAGGGACAGACGTTGTTCGCCGTCGGAGTCCGCGCCCGACTTCCCTTCCATGTTTACCGGCTGACCGGTCCGGGGGCGCACAACCGCATCGTGCTGGATATCGCGCACCACTGGTGACTCTGTGATCGCCTGCTCTGGCCGGCGTGATCGCCTGCCCTGGCAGAATTGCCAAACATGGCAGGAATGACGGCCGGGGCCGCCGGTCGAGATGCGCCGCGCTCCGGTGGAGTCGATCGGGTCCTCGGCGTGCTTGATGAGGCGGCCGGATGGCTTTCGGCGCGCGACGTGCAGCAATGGCCGCTGCGGTTTCCGGCCCGGCTGGTGCGGCCGGGAGTCGAGGCCGGACACACCTGGCTCGGCTACCTCGACGGTGTCGCGGCCGCGACGATCACCCTCACCTGGGCCGATCCACTGTGGCCACCGGACGACGGGTTGGCCGGATACGTGCATCGCCTGGCGGTACGGCGTACCGCTGCGGGTCTTGGTGCGCGACTGCTGGAATGGGCCGCCGGCGCGATCCGCGACGAGGGTCGCTCGGTGCTCCGCCTGGACTGTGTGGCGACGAATGCGCGGTTGCGCGCCTATTACGAGTCGGCCGGGTTCCGGCACCGTGGTGACGTCCGGGAGGCCGGCGGACCGCGTGCGCTGCTCAGCCGGTACGAGAAAACACTGCGCTGAGCGCTATTTGCCGGCTGCCGGTCGGGCTGTGTTCCGTCTCTATTCCCGGCCCGCGTTTCATGATCGTGAGTAGATTTGGTACCTGCTGAGGTATCAAATCTACTCACGATCTTGAGATCGAGCGCGCCAGCGTTGGCGTACTGGGATTTCATTTCTACCGGCGTCGTTGGCGGCCCGGGATTGTCGTACCCCTGTTTTAGGGTTGTGGCATGAGCAGCGCTGCAAGCCTTACGCGGAGAGGGTTTCGTGGTGCTTGTGGGTGCGTTCCGGTGTGCGGCGATTTCTTTTCGCGAGGTGCCGTTGGCAGCGCGGGATTGTCGTACCCTTGTTTTAGGGTTGTGGCATGAGTTCGACGACGGCGGCTCCTCCGGATGTGGTTTCGGCTGCGTTGGCGTTGATTGATGCCGCGACGGAGTTGTTAGTCAACGCGGATGTGTGGCAAATGCCGGGTCAGGTGCAGGTGGATGCGTTGGCTGCGGCGGAACGGGTTACGCGGAGGCTGGATTACGGGAAGTTGCGGTTGCTCGGCGATTTTCATCGCCGGGATATCGCGGGCGCGCAGGCAGGGTTGTCGACCCGGCAGTTCTTGAAGGCCCGGCTGCACCTCTCCTCGGCCGAGGCGGTACGCCGGCTGCACGCCATACGCGAATTGGTGCCGGCCGTGTTGCCGTCCGGGGAGACGGCCGAGCCGGAACTACCGGCGACCGCGGCCGCTGTGGCGTCCGGTGACATATCGGGTGAGCACGCGCAGATCATCAGCAGCGCTATCCGCCACCTACCCACCAGCCTGGACCGAGAGGTCGTCGCCGAGGCCGAGGAAACCCTCGCCGAGCACGCCCGCATGCTGGATCCCGCCGATCTGCGGACCGCGGCCCAGCGACTGCACCTGCACCTGAACCCGGATGGGAATCTGCCCGATGACAAACCCGCCCGCAGAGAGCTGACCTTCCGGCGTGGGGTGGACGGCATGGACCTCATTCGCGGACGCCTCGACGCGGAAGGATCAGCCACCGTGCAGGCCGCGCTCGCACCGTTGATGCAGCAACGACCGGCCGAGGATGGTGTCCGGGATCCGCGATCCCCGGCCCGGCGCTGCGCCGACGCATTGGTGGCATTGAGTGAGCAGGCACTCAACCGTGGAGACCTGCCAACCGGCGCCGGGGAGCGACCGCATGTGACGGTCACGATGACACTCGCCGATCTGCAAGCGGGCGCCGGCCACGCCACCCTCAACACCGGCACCCCGATCAGCCCCGAAACCGCCCGCCGCATCGCCTGCGACGCCTCCGTCATCCCGATCCTGCTCGGCAGCGAAGGTGAACCACTCGACGTCGGCCGGGCCAGCCGCACCATCCCCCTCGGCATCCGCCGAGCAGTAGTCGCCAGAGACATCGGCTGCATCCACCTCGACTGCGACCAACCATCTCAACGGTGCGAAGTGCATCACGTAAGACACTGGGCCAACGGTGGCCCAACCACGGTCAGCAATCTGGTCCTGCTCTGCCCTCGCCATCATTGGACCATCCACCACGAAGACTGGCAGATCACCTTCGTACAAGGCATTCCGTACGTCATCCCGCCGCCAATTCTCGACCCCTTACAGAAACCGCGGCGCAACACCATGCACCACCTGCCGAGTGGTTGAAGCGCGCATGAATAGCGCGGCAAGCCAGCAACTGGATGCGTCAGTCCTGGCGTCCCACGACGAGGAAGGCAACTGTTCCGATGGCCGTACTGGTGTCCGCCGCCGCAACAATGCAGGCGATGGAGACCGCGACGATCGACAATCCCAGGACGACCACACGTTCACGCCGGAGGCGGCGTAGCCCCTAGCGCGGCCAGCGCCGCGCCGATAATGACGGCCAGGCTGAAGGGCAGCAACGTCGCCGCGGCCGTCAGCGGGCTGCGACCGAGCGTGTTCTGCAGGTACAGAGTGACCAGGGTTGCCGTCGAGCTGGTCGTGGCAGTGTTCAGCCAACTGGCCGTGGCACCCTGGCGAAGGGTCGGCTGGCGCAACAGCTGGGCGGGAAGCAGGGGCGCCCCGGATCGGCGAGCCGGCCGATCGTCGCATGTGGCGCTATCCGAGCACGCTGCAAGGCCTCGACCTAGCGATGGAAGATAAGCGGATTCTGCGCGTCGTTGGTCAGCCGATCCCCCACCTGCAACGTATTCAGGTAATCCGGAGGCAACACATTCGGAGTGCCGTTGAAAGTGGAACCGTCAGGCATGTACGCGCAGGTCATCGCCCGCCGCCGACCCGGCGTCATGTTCGCGCCCGCGCCGTGGAAGGTCAGGCCGTTGTGGAACAGCGCGCCACCTGCCGGCACCGGACACGGCACGGGCGCCTGAGCCGCCCACTCCGGATATACGTCGAACAGCGCGCCGATTTCATTCCCGATCGTGACATTGTCGAATTTCTGCGCCTTGTGACTCTTCGGCACGTAATAAAGACAACCATTCGCCACCGTTGCGTCGTCCAACGCGACCCAGATGGTAATCGCGTCGGCCGAGCTGAACGACCAGAACGGAACGTCCAGATGGAATGCGGTGGGGTTGGCGTACGGCTCCTTGATCAGGGCCTGGTCGTGCCAGATCCGTACGCCCTCGATCGCGGCCACATCAGCCACGATCCGGCCCAACCGCGGATCCACGATGAGCTGCCGCACCGCGTCGTTGGTCTGCCACAGGTTGACCCGTTGGGTGAATACCCGGTCGTAATATTGCCGCTCGTCGGCCGCCTCGGTCCCGGCGGCAACACTGAGCGCCGCGTCGTTCTTGAACGAGAATCGTTGTTCGCCCCGCTGCGAGACCGCTTCGTCGACCGCCGAGCGCCACTGTTGCAGCTCGTCGTCGCTCAGTAGGTTCTCCAGCACCAGGTAGCCGTTGTCGGCGTAAAATTCACGCTCCGCGTCGCTGACTGTGTGCTCCACCGTGACGCCTCCGATCGGTCTAGCGTGCCGCGACCAACGTCCGGCCCACCGCCTGTCTACCACGCGGGGAGCGGTACCGATCAGCTCCTTCCGCGGCGGCGTCCGCGACCGGCCACTGCCTCCCGGCTCACCACCGGCCCGGCCCGTGCAGGTCGGCGAATGTCCTCTGTGGTCAGCTCTCCTGAGGTGCTGTTGTCCAGCTACTCGCCCGCTACCCATTCCTCGTAGCGGCCCACCGCGCTGAACCCGAGCGACCGGTAGAGCGGCTCGCCCATCGGCGTCGATTGAAGTGTCGCGGTCCGCGCACCGCGATTCCATGCATCGGAAAGCACGTGCTGCGTCAATGCGCGGGCCAGGCCACGTCGGCGCCACTGCGGGACGGTCCCGACGGCGTACAGGCCGCAGTCGGTGCCTCGCAGGTGACTCCACGCCGCTGCGACAGCGATCCCGTCGTCGACCAAGGCCCACGCGTCGATTGCGGCGCCGGCATCCGGGCCGGGTAGGTCGCCCGCCGGTACCGGCTCGTCGGTGGCACGAGTGGCCGCGGCAACAGACGTGCGCACGACGCGATCATCGCTACGCACCGGGTGGCCCAGGGCGACCGTCATCACCAAGGTGGTCGTGTCGCGCACCATGCCGTCAATGGCGTGCACCGTATCGGGACCGGCAAAGTCGGTCCTGCGACTCGGCAGCCACAACGCCCAGGAATCGACCGACGCGTCGCGATACAACCCGCGCAGATCCGCGACCGCCGCCGCGGCGGCGCGACTGCTGGGAGCATCGAGCAGGATGGCATTGTTCAGCGGCGCCCAGTTCGGAAACACCGCCGCGATCGCGCCGGCGCGACGCTCGAGCCGAGCACCTGACGACAACGTCGCCAGGGCCTGCCACGAGGCGGTCAACGTCTCCTGCCCCGCCGGGACCACCGGTTCCGCGTTCAGCATTTCGGCCTCTCTGTTAGCCAAGGGTCCGGCGTCGGACGGACCGTGACGGTCGGCGTCACGATGTTCCGCCGGTCGTCACGCAGTACGGGCATCAGTTTCTTCCAAGGAGGACTCCATGCCCAGTGTCAATCGGATGACGACCACGACCGCGGTCGATGTCGATGAGATCGAGGGCCACTATGCGCAGCTCGATGCCTACACCGTCGGCTTCGAGACATTCCGCAAGGACGTCGACCCGGCCCCATACTTCCTCGGACTGCCCGACAACCGCTGCCAGTGTGCCCATTGGGGCGTGGTCACCGCCGGCCAGTTGACTCTCCGCTGGCCCGATCACGAGGAAACCTACGTCGCCGGAGACGCCTATTACGCGCCACCCGGACATCTGCCGCTGGTGACCGCCGGCACCGCGGTGGTGGAATTCAGCCCAACCGTGGATCTCGAGGCGACCATGACCGTCGTTGCGAAGAATCTGCAGGGAGCGCGGACATGAACCGGGCAGCCGGAAGCCCGACGCCACCGGAGACGAGCGGTGCGGTTGCCCAGCTGATCGACTTCCTGGAGACGGGAACGGCGCCGCAAGGACTGTTCGCGCCCGATGTCTTCACCGACCTCACCCTGCCGCATTGGCGGGTCCAGGCCGCGACCGCCGAGGAGATCCTGGCCGTCCGCGCGCAGAGTCACCCTTTCCCGGGTCGGGTACGGGTGGAGCGGGTCGAGCAGACCGGTCTGGGGTTCACGATCGAGTTCGAGGAGCGCTGGGACCACGAGGGTCAGCGGTGGTACTGCCGGGAGATGATCCGGGCTGACGTGATCGACGACAGCATCGTGGAAATGTCGGTCTACTGCACCGGTGACTGGGATGAGGCGCGGCAGCGCCAGCACGCCGACGAGGTGCGGCTGATCCGCTCCTGACCGTCCACCGGGAAACCTAGAATGAGGCGTGCCGAGCCGGCCGCCGCACATCGACGATCTCCTCGACCGTGCCGACGCCGCGCGCGTCGCCGGTCGAGGGTCGGCGGCGGCCCGCCTGTATGACCAGGCGATCACACTGTGCCGATCCGATGGCGATCTCGCGGACCGGACGCGCGCCGTTCTCGGCGCGGCGTCGGTACATGTGTTCGGCGTCGAGCCGGGCAAACTGCCCGCCCAGCTGTACGACGTGCTGGCCCGTACCACCGACGACGCGAATCGGGCGCGACTCGCGGCCGCACTCGCCCGTTGCTGGGCGTACGCCGGGCAGTCCGCCCGGGCCGTGGGTTTCGCCGAGGAGGCGGTGCAACGGGCCCGTCGCACGGCCGCGCCGGAGCTCCTTGCAGACTGCCTCGACGCGGCGCTCGCCGCACACTGGGGTCCGGACGATCTCGACGTGCGCGTCGGCTTGGCCGGCCAACTCGACGACGTCGCTGCCCACGTGCTGGATCCCGAGGCACGGCTGCAGGCGCACCTGTGGGGTCTGCAGGTGGGGTGCGACATCCTGGACGTCCAGGGCATCCGCCGGCATCTGCGGGCTCTTGAGCACCTCGGCGACGAGTCCCCGCGCGCGCTGTTCTTCGCCGCATCACGCAGGCTGATGCTCGACCTGCTGCACGGGCGCACGGACACTGCGGCACGCCTGATCAGCACCGCGACCCGGGCCTCGGAAGAGGCCGCTCTTGCGGATGCCTGGATGGTGGTCGAGGCCATGAAGGGATACACGGCGGTGCTGTCGGGCGACACCGCGACGAGCGCGGCCGTGGCCACCGAGTGCGAGGCCTTCGCGCTGGACGAGGGGGCGGCGGCGGTGTGCGCCGAGGCCGCCGTCCTGTGGTTGGGCGCCGGGCGGCCCGACCGGGTCCGCGACCTGTTGCACACCTTTCGCGGGCGAGCCCTCGATGAGCTGCCCCGGGACGTGAACTGGCTGCTGACCCTGCAATGCGTGCTCGAAACCGCCCTCGCCACCGGGGACCGTGAGCTCACGGACAAGGCCGCCCAACTGCTCACGCCGTACGCTGGCCGGGCGGTATTCAACGCGGGCGCGGTGATGTTCCACGGCGTCACCGACGACACTCTGGCCCGCGCCGCCGCGGCCCGCGGTGATCCGGCCACGGCGGCACGACTCCGCGACCGGGCCCTCGCCACGTACGAACACCTCGGCGCCAGCTGGTGGCAGCGTCGGCTGGCCAGTTGGCCGCCACCGGTCCCGAGCGGCGCTCCACCTCGGATACGCCTGCACGCAACCACGGACGGACTCTGGCTGGTCGGCCCGGCGGATGCCGCCGTACCGGTACGCGCGCTGCGCGGATTCAGTTATCTGCGGGAATTGCTGCGCCGGCCCGGAGAGCCGGAAACTGCCCTGGATCTGGTCACCGGCGGCCACGGGATCGTGCAATCCGGAATTGGCGAATTACTCGATCGGCAGGCCCTGCGCGCCTACCGGCAACGCCTGCGGGATATCGAGTGTGATCTCGCCGAAGCGCAGGAGTGGGCGGATCTCGGCCGGCTGGAACGGCTGACCGCGGAACGGGACGCGCTCGCGCATGAGCTCGCCGGCGCCACCGGCCTCAGCGGGCGACAGCGGACGAGCAGCGGCTCGAGCAACGAACGGGCCCGGGTGGCCGCGACCAAGGCGATCAACACCGCGATCGACCGCATCACCACTGTCCATCAACCCACCGGCCACTATCTCCGGACGACTATCCACACTGGACACCGTTGCTACTACGAACCGGCTCCCGACGATGCACCACAGTGGATGCTCGACTGATGCCCGAGCCCATTTCGGTCGATCAGGAGCCGGTGGGACGGAGCACCGAACCGGCTCGCTTGACCGTGCGGATCAGCGGCGCGGTCTCGATATCACGGATGCCAGGCAACTGGCCGAGCGTGGTGCTGAGGTAATCGTAGAAGTGGCGTCCGTTCCGGCAGACGACACTGACCAGCAGATTGCTGGTGCCGGTGATGGCCGCGACAAACGGTGCCTCGGGATGCTGGGCGATGGCGCGGCCGGTCTCGTCGAGCTGCTCGGGTCTGGCTGAAATCCACAGCAGCGAATTGCTGGTCATGCCGAAGGCGCGTTCGTCCACATCGAGGTCGAAGTAGAGCACGCCGGCTTCGCGCAGTTCGGCAATGCGGCGACGTACGGATGACTCGTGCCAGCCGGTCGCCGTGGCGAGGCGGGCGGTGCTGGTCCGCCCGTCGTGGGCGAGGTGGGACAGCAGTTCCTCGTCGTCGGCATCGAGGCGCACCAGTGCCTCGCTCGGCTCGCGGTCAGGCATTGGGCGCAGCCGGGCCAGTTGGTCAGCTGTCAGGGCCGCGGTGAGAACCGACCAGGTGGATGGGCCGAACGTGCACAGCAGGGAGTGGGCCGATATGTGCACCACGCGTCGGCTGTTCGGGATCCCCTCGAGGAACAGGGTGTCGCGCTCTTCGGGAGTGCGAGCCTGGACCACGCACACGACCTCGGTGCCACCCGAAGCCAGCTGGACCCAGCGGGTGTCCACCCGACGGGTCAATGCGGCAGCGATGGCCCCGGCCGACCCCGGAGTGCACCGCAGCCGGACGTACCAGTCGACCCAACCGACCCGCTCGCCGTCGACCCGGCCCAGAACGCGCAGGCCAGCCGACTCGCGCAGCCGCCGGTAGCGCCGCGCCGCGGTCTGATCGGAGACACCGACGAGCTCGGCCAACCGCCGGAACGGAATCCGCGGCGCGACCACCAACGCATGAAGGATCTGTCGATCGACGCGGTCGATCGCAACGTTTTCCACGCTGAGCAGCGTACGGCTGTCGAGATCCGGCAGGACAGCCCTCACTCGTGGACGCACCGACGAGCCGGGCCAAGTATTGCGGCAGACCTGCACCGAGCGGTGCCCCGCTGATCAGAGGAAGCGTTTTCGATGGACAAGAAGTGGTGGACCCTGCTGGCCGTATGTGCCGGCACCTTCATGTTGCTGCTCGACGTCACGATCGTCGTGATCGCCCTGCCCGAGATCCAACGCTCGCTGCATGCCAGCTTCGCCGGGGTCCAGTGGGTCGTCGACGCGTACGCACTCACGCTGGCCGCGCTCCTGCTCACCTCCGGCGCCCTGGCCGACCGCTACGGACGCCGACGGCTCTTCGCGGTCGGGCTGAGCATCTTCACCGTCGGCTCGCTGCTGTGCGGCCTTGCGCAGTCACCGGCGATGCTCATCGCGTCCCGCTGCGGGCAGGGCGTCGGCGGAGCGCTCATGTTCGCGACCTCGCTGGCATTGCTGGCCCGCACCTTCCACGGCTCCGACCGCGCGGTGGCCTTCAGCGCCTGGGGCGCGACCACCGGTGCGGCCGTCGCACTGGGACCGATTCTGGGCGGCGCCATCACCAACGGCATTGGCTGGCGGTGGATCTTTCTGGCGAACATTCCGGTCGGCGTCCTCGCGCTCGCCGTCACGCTGCGCAAAATCCAGGAATCCCGTGCCCCCGCGGTGTCGCGGCCGGACTGGACCGGCTTCGTGCTGCTCACCGGCGGGCTCGTCGGGCTCGTGTACGGGCTCATCCGCGCCAGCGAGACCACCTGGACCGATCATCGCGTCCTGGCCTGCCTCGCCGCCGGAGCCGTACTGCTGACCTCCTTCGTGATCGTCGAGGCGCGCGTCACGCACCCGATGTTCGACCTGTCGCTGTTCCGGACGCCGACGTTCGTCGGCGGCTCCATCGCCGCGTTCACCATGAACGCCTCGCTTTTCGCGATGTTCCTGTACCTCGTGATCTACCTCCAGAACGACCTCGGCTACAGCTCGCTCGGCGCCGGCCTGCGGCTGCTGATCATCACCGGCGCCCTGCTGGTGACGGCCGCCGTCTCCGGACGGCTCAGCGAACATCTCCCGATCCGGTTGCTGATCGGACCGGGTCTCGCGCTGGTCGGCATAGGCCTGTTCCTCATGTCCGGCCTGCATGGCGACAGCTCCTGGACCCACCTCGTCCCCGGCTTCATCGTCGCCGGCATCGGCGCCGGCCTCGTCAACCCACCGCTGGCGGCAACCGCCATCGGGGTCGTCACCCCCGAACGCTCAGGCATGGCTTCCGGGGTGAACTCGACCTTCCGGCAGGTCGGCATCGCCACCAGCGTCGCCGTACTGGCCTCTGTCCTGTCCTCGTCCCTGCGCCGCAATCTTGACCACGCACTCACCGCAATCCCCAGCCTGCACGGGCGCAGCGCTCAGATTGCGGCGAGCATCCGGCAGGGCGACACCGGCACGGTGCTGGCGAGCGTCCGCCCGCAGCAACGCGCCGTACTGGGCACTGCGATCCGGAACAGCTTCGCCGCCAGCATCAACGACCTGCTCGTTGTCACCGGCACCGTCGCATTGGTCGGCGCAGTCTGCGCGCTCACCCTGATCCGGACGCGGGACATCATCGCGTCGGAGAGCGGTGAGCAATTGAGCCAGCCGCAGTCCCCCGCCGAGCTGCACCCGGCCGCGCGCTGACCGACGAATAATAAATGCGGTCGTGTCCCGCACACTGTCCCCCGTTCGTCAGGTAACTGAGAATCCACTGCCCAGGAGGTGGCCATGCAATTCGCCGTGATGATCTACACCGAGCCCGGATTCGACGATCTGCTGTCCGAACCGGAACAGGAAACAGTGGCCGCCGAGTACCTGGCGCTGCTGGCCGACCCCCGGTGCGTTCAGGCCGCACGACTGGCGCCGGTCGAGACGGCAACCACCGTACGAGTGGTCGGTGGGCGGACCTTGATGACCGACGGCCCGTTCGCCGACACCAAAGAGGTGCTGGGCGGCTTCTGTCTGGTCGAGGCGGCCGACCTCGACGGGGCGATCGACCTCGCGGCGCGCATCCCGGCCGCCCGGCTCGGCGGCGCCGTCGAGATCCGGCCGGTGGCGCCCTGAGCAGGCTTGAGCAGGTCTTCCGGGATGAGTGGGGCCGGGTGCTGGCTTCGCTGATCGGGTTTCTCCGCGACTTCGACAGGGCCGAGGAAGCGGCCCAGGAGGCGTTCACGATCGCGGCCGAGCGCTGGGCCACATCGGGCGTGCCGGCCAACCCGGGCGCGTGGCTGGTGACGACGGCCCGCAACCGGGCGATCGACCGGATCCGCCGGGAACGCACCCTGGCCGCCAAGATCCATCTGCTGCCGGCGCCGGAGGCCACTGTGGACGAGTTCGATGACGCCGTAATCAATGCCGCAATCAAGGACGAGCGGCTCGAGCTGATCTTCACCTGTTGCCATCCCGCGCTGGCGATGGAGGCGCAGGTGGCGCTCACCCTGCGTGCCCTCGGCGGCCTTGAGACCGCCGAAATTGCCCGGGCATTCCTGGTCTCGGAAGAGACTATGAAGCGCCGCCTGACCCGGGCCAAGACCAAGATCAAGGCGACCGGGATCCCGTTCGCGGTCCCCGACGCGCAGCTGCTTCCAGACCGCATCGATGCGGTGCTGGCCGTCATTTACCTCATCTACAACGAGGGCTACAGCGGCCGGATCGACCTCGGCGCCGAAGCGATCCAGCTCGGTCGGGTGCTCGTCGCGCTGATGCCGGACGAGCCGGAGGCTCAGGGGCTGCTCGCGCTGATGATGATCCATCACGCCCGACGGCAGGCCCGGTTCTCCGGCGAGGATCTCGTGTTGCTCGACGAGCAGGATCGGTCGCTGTGGGACACCGGCCAGATCGCGGCGGGCCGGGCGGTGCTCGACCAGGCGATTGCGCTGGCCGGGCGGGGTGCGTACGTCATCCAGGCCGCGATCGCGGCGCTGCAGACACGCGAGCGGATCGACTGGCCGCAGGTCGCGGAGATGTACCGACGGCTGGTCGAACTCACCGGCTCCCCGGTGGTCGAGCTCAATCGCGCGGTGGCACTGGCCCAGGCCGGCCACCCCGGCGCGGCCCTGCGCGCCGTCGACCGCCTCGAGCTGGCGGACTACCTCTACTTCCACTCCACCCGCGGCGAATTGCTGCGCCGTCTCGGCCGCGCCGACGAGGCCCGCGCGGCGTACCGCCGTGCGCTCGACCTGGCCGGCACGACGCCCGAACGGCGATTCCTGAGCCGGCGGCTCGAACAGTTCTGACCCGCTGTCCCCTGAGCGCCTGCTCCTTCGTCTCTTGAATATGAGCAACGAATCCAGTAACGCAACTGCCGCGATTCCCGGCTTCACCACCGGTACGTGGAAGGTCGATCCGGCCCATTCCGGCATCGCCTTCTCCGTACGCCAGCTGCTGATCACCAATGTCCGCGGCCGATTCACCCGCTACGACGTCACCATCACCACCGGCCAGGACCCGGTCGTCTCGTCGGTTGACGCGACCATCGAGCTGGCATCCCTGGACACAGGCAACGAGAAACGTGACGAGCACATCCGTTCCGACGCCTTCTTCGACGTCGCCAAACACCCGACCGCCAGTTACCACTCAACCGGCGTCCGGCGGACCGGCGAAGGCTGGACCGTCGACGGCGACCTGACATTCCGCGGCATCACCCGGAGCGTGCCGCTCGCTGTGACGGCGGCCGAGTTCGGGCCCGGTCGGCGGGCCATTTTCGCCGCCACCGCGAACGTCGTTCGCAGCGAGTTCGGCATCGACGGATGGACCGGTGGCGGCCTGGTGGTCAGCGACAAGGTCCCGATCCGACTCGACATCCAGGCCACCCAGTGAACCTCCAATGAAGGAGCAATCCCATGTCTGCTGAGGTATTCACCAACAAGGCGACGCTCAACCGCCTGCACGACGCCCTCAACAGTGGCGATGAAGAGCTCATTGCCACCACGATCGACGACATTTTCGACCCGGACGTACGCATCGGCACCCCCCTGCCGATCGAGGCGACCGGCGCGCAGGCTCTCAAGCAGGTGTGGTCGACGCTGCTTCGCGCGTATCCCGATCTGCACGTTACGGTCGAGGACCTCTTCGGCGAAGGCGACCGGGTCGTGGCCCGGAACACGGTGACCGGAACCCACCAGGGCGAATACCTGGGGATTCCGCCCACCGGCAGGTCCGTCACCTACAACGAGATGTTCATCGTCCGCTTCGCCGACGGCCGCATCGCCGAAACCTGGGGCGTCGTCGACCTGCTCTCCCAGTTGCGGCAGCTCGGCGCAATCCCCGTTTAACAGAATTCCCTGAGCAAATCCCGAAAGGACAGCACCATGGACGCCCGCCTCAATATCTTCGAAAACCCGGTCGCGCTCAAGGCGGCCAAATACATCACCTCCGCCGGCCACGTGATCACCGACGCGATCCTGCCCACTACGACGCAGGAGCTGGTCAAACTTCGCGCCAGCCAGATCAACGGATGCGGTTTCTGCGCCGCAGCTTCGCCCGTCCCTTGCCGGAGATTCGTACGGGGCAGCATTACTCGACGCCATGGAAGCGGAGCACGACGGAATTGACCCGCTGCTCGCCGCCGTCGATGCCGCGCTGGCCGACCGCCATACCGGCCCGGGACGCCTGGGCGAACTGACCGACGCTCTTTCGACCGCGTTGCGCGCGCACCTCGATCACGAGGAGAAAGAGGGCCTGCCCCTCATCGACGCAACGATCACCACAGAGCAGTGGACGGCGTTCGGCAGCGAAAGCACCAAGCAGATCGCCGGCGACATCTCGCGGTTCGTACCGTGGATGCTTGAAGGCGCGACGCCGGAAGTCACCGCGTCGGCGCTCGGCATGCTGCCTCCGCCGGTGCGGCAGGCCTACCTCGACCAGTGGCAGCCGAGCTACGCGGCCCTGAATCTATGGTGACCGCGCGGGTCATAGGTGATGACGGTGCGGTCGGGGAAATGAGACGCCAACGTCGCGAAGCCGCTGGCGTCCATCGGCTGGCCGATCATGAAAGGCGGTGGTTGCCCGTCGGCGGTAGGCAGCGGGCCGTGGACGTCGTAGGCGAGATTGCCCCGGCGGTTTCCAGCATCAACGTCGTTGTCATGGCAGTTCAACTTTCTCCGGATGGCCTGTCGAAATCCCGTCCGTACGTTCGACGCGTTAAGCAAACACATCCACGGCCCCATGGCCGCCCAGAGAGGACGCTGCTCATGGCACTCGTGATCTGCGACATGTCCATCTCCCTCGACGGATACGTCACCGGCCCCAATGACAGCCGCGAAAACCCGTTCGGTGACGGTGCTGGGGGTCTGCACGACTGGATCTTCGACGCCGCCACCGACGATGACCGGGCTCTCCTGCAGCAGGCGATCGACAGCGTCGGCGCGGTCGTGATGGGCCGCAGGTCGTTCGACCACACCGAAGGCGACGGCGGTTGGGGCGACGGCGGACCGGCTGGTGACACCCCGTGCTTCGTGGTCACCCACGACAAGCCCACGGCGACCTACCCGTCGGTGTTCACATTCGTGACCGACGGCGTGGCCAGCGCGATCGAGCAGGCCAAGCGCACCGCGGGCGACAACGTCGTCGGCCTGCACGGCGCGACCGTCATGCAGCAGGCACTCCCACTCGGTCTGGTCGACGAGGTCCGGGTACACGTGATGCCGGTCCTGCTGGGCGGCGGCACACCGCTTTTCGGCGCGCTCGACTCGTCGATCACCCTCGAACGCACTCAGGAGTTGGCTACCCCGGCCGCCACCCACATCGGGTTTCGCGTGGTCAGGTAGGCGATCGGGGATGTCACTCAGCTGGCGCGAGGACAACCCGCACCCCGCGCTCGGCAGACTTCGCGATTACCTCGACTCCAGGCGCTCCCGCCGCCGGGTCTGGACACCGAAATGGGAACAGCTCTCAGCCGCGGGTGCGCAGCTGACGCGGCGAAAGGCCCGTCACCGCCCGGCAGGTCTTGTTGAATGCCTGCAGGTCCGGGATCCCGACGCTGGCGGCGATCGCGCTGATAGACATCGTGCTGCTGGTCAATAACCGGCGGGCGTGGTCGATCCGGCGCCGGCGGACATAACCCACGACGGTCTCACCGGTCGCCGCGACGAAGATACGGGTGAGGTGACCAGGCGAAAGCCCTATCGCGGCGGCGATCTGCGGCACCGAGAGCGGCTCGGGCAACCGGAATTCCACATAGGACATCGCGGCGGCGACGTGGTCACGTGGGGCGTCGCGCCCAGGTCTGGCCACCGGCGGCATGCCGGCCAGGCGGAGCAGGACCGACCAAATATCGGCCCGGGTCCGCTCCGGACGGGTCGCCGCGGCGGTGACCGCCGACTCCATGAGGTCGGTGATGGCCGGCAGGTCCGGGCCCGGCGCCATCACCATGCGCAGATTGCCCGGTGTCGACCGCCGCCCCTCGATGCGCAGATGAGCGAACAGATGCGTCGACGGACCGCGATAGCGATATTGGATCCGAGCCGCGGGCGGCACCAGCGAGACCAGCCCGGGCGCGATCGCGAACGTCTCGCCGTCGACCTCCAGCTCGGCGTGATAGCCGTACAGATGCAGCGACCACAATTCCGGCAGCTGGAAGTCGTCAACCGGTCGCCGCACGCCATGAGTGCCGCGGCCCTGTGCGTGCACCACCGGCGGCTGCGACAGATCCAGCTCTACCGCGGGCACATCGGAACTGGTCATGCTGGATTTTAACCAGCTGATGCGGATTCTGCACCACGACAGCGACGCTCGGATCTGCCTACGCTTGGGCCAGCAGCTATCGCGGGGACTCCAGCTTCCCCGCATCTCTACCCGTAGAGGGGATCGACACAATGGCCGCACTGGTCGACCGGAAGCATTTGTTGAGTTCGGCAGAGATGGCCCACTTTGTGGCCCACGGCAGCGTCATCCTGGAAAACGTCGTGCCAGCCGAGCTCAACGAGCGGGCCATCGGCGTATTCGACGCCGGGATCCAGGGCTATCCGTACGGCACGCCACTGGACGTGGCTTTTCCGCCGGGAAGCTTCGTCCGCGAGCTGCTCGACCTGCCCGTGGTGGCTGGCGCCGTGCAGAGTCTGGTTGGCCCGGGGCCGAGGATTGACCACCACGCCGTCCACATCCGGCCACCGCATGGCGGCGACGCGCAGAACATGCACGGCGACGCCATCCTGGACACGCGTACCGACGCTTTTGACATGCAGCTCATGTATTACCCGCGCGCGGTCACGCTCGAGCAGGGCGGCACCCTCAGCGTGCCCGGCAGCCATTTCCGCAAGATCAACCAGACCGGTATCGGCCGCTATCAGAATCTGGCCGGCCAGACCCGGCTGGTCTGCCCTGCCGGCACCGTTGTCCTGCTCCACCATGGCATCTGGCACGGCGGGCGGCGCAACGACTCCGACCACCCGCGCTACATGTTCAAGATCCGGTTCAATCCGGCCGTGCGACAGTTGCGCCTCTGGAACACCGACGACATCGACGATCCGGCCGTGGGCAGGGAGCTGACCACCAGCTTCGGCTGGACCAGCGCCAATGAGGGCCGGCTGGAGTTGGTCAACCGGGCCAAGCTGTGGCGGGTGCTCACCGGTGATCAGCTTTTCGACATCGACTACTACCTGACCCGCGAGCAGCTGCGGCCACAATTCGTGGCACCGGATGCCACCGATGTCCGGCTCGGCTCGAGCGACCGCCCGGCCGGCTGGAACTTCTGACTGCACAGCATTCCCACTCCTTTTTCTTCCCACAATGCTCGTCATAGAAAGGTGCGCCAGTGACCACCACCGTTGAGGAGTCCTTCGTCCAGAAACCGGTGCAGCCGCTGATTCGCCAGCAGGTGCTGATCCTTTATCTGGGTACGTCGGCGCTCGATTCCAACGTCATCGGTTGGTCGCGATACGACGGCACCGGCCGTTCCCGGCCCACCATGGGTGACAGCGACGACCCGCCGTACCGCACCGGAGTCGACGCCCTGCAGGATGGCTGGCGGCTGATCCAGCTCTCCCAGTTGCAGGCGCATTCTCCGGGCCATGAGTACGACGTCGCCTACCTGCCGTACGAATTCGTCTTCGAACGTCTGGTTGAGCTCACCTGAACGATCGGTCCAAGGTGAGGCCGGCCGGTAGGACCCGTAAGGGCAGCGGAGAATCGACCGAATGAAGCTCACCGAACATCTGCCCGCTGACCGGCGCAGTCACGTCGAGGCGCGGCTGCACGGCAACCTCATGGCATGGTTGACGACCGTCAGGCCCGACGGGCAGCCGGTCAGCGTGCCTGTCTGGTATCTGTTGAGCGAGGACGAGACCGTTCTCGTCTACAGCCAACCCAACAAGGCGAAACTGCGCAACGTCCAACAGAACCCGCGAGTGACGTTGGGGCTTGACGTGACAGACCTGGGCCGCGACATCATCCGTCTGGACGGCACCGCGCTGCACGTCCGGGACATCCCGCCAGCCGATCAGAACCCGCAGTACGTCGCCAAGTACACCGAGCGCATCGGTGCGATCTTCGGCACCGCGGACCGGTTCGCCGCGATGTTCTCCAGTGCCGTGCTCATCACGCCGACCCGCTTGTGGGCCTGAACGGGGTACCACCTGAGCCCTGCCAGCGGGCTAGCCCAGGCCCGTGACGGCGACGATCTCGGCCTTGCCGGGCGCGGCGGTGTTGTTGGTGATGTACGCGGTGCCCCTCTGGCTGATCGCCAGGCCGACGGGAGCCGTCAGGCCCGGCACGCCGAGATTGGTCGCTGTCGTCGGCGTCGAGCCGTGCAGGGTGGCCCGCAACAGGGCGCCGGCCGACGTCGATCCGTCCCCGCCCCCGGCGGTGCTGGACTGCAGGATGTCCAGCCGGCCGCGTGGGTCGAAGGCCAGGTCGCTCACCCGGGTCAGCCCGGTAACCACCGGCTCGGGCGCCTGTCCCGGCACGATCCGATCGACCTCGGCCGTGCCGGGCAGGGCCGGCGCGCCGCGCAGCAATCCGACGTACAGCGCGCCATCGGGGCCGACCGCCACAGAGGACGGCACCGCCTGGGCATTGATCGTCATCGCTGGCGTACC
This sequence comes from Mycobacteriales bacterium, assembly GCA_036267955.1. Lineage (GTDB taxonomy): Bacteria > Actinomycetota > Actinomycetes > Mycobacteriales > QHCD01 > DATAVB01. The sequence goes on from DATAVB010000077.1 coordinate 50,315, forward strand.
AGGGCCCAGCATGCCCGCGGACGCGGTCTCCGGACGGGTCGGCAGCCGCCCCAGCAGCGTCACCTGGCCCGAACGGTGCACCCACACCACGTCGTTGGCGGCGGCGTCAGCGACCGCGAAGCCGCCCCGGTAGGCCGTCATCGCGTGCGGATCGGCGTCATAGAGCGTCTCCCCCGGCAGACCGCCAAGGGCCAGCGGCGACTGCGGATGGGTCGCCTGGAACGCGGCGATATCCGCGACCGGGCTCAGTTTCCCGCCGGTGGCCAGGTCGAGCTTGCCGAACCGCGGGCCGTACGGGCTGGCGATGCCCGAGACGCCGGTGGGCCCGACGCCTCCGTCGTCGAAGAGCACGACCATCCGGCCGCCGGTGAATCCGATATCGGTAACACCGCTCACGCCGTGCGTCGAAGCGACCGACGCAGAGGCCAGCCCACGGTCGAGCGTGTCCACGCGGCCGCCGGCGACCCGCACGACCGATCCGGTCGCACCGGCACAGACGTGCGTCACGCTGACGTTGGCGACCCCGACGACACAATGAGGTCCGCCGCGGCCGGATTCGGCGACATACAACCCACCCGGACCGAACGTGAGGTATTTGGGGGCGTCCAGTCCGCGGGCAATGACGGCGGTCGTTGGCGCGCTCGCGGCATTCGCCACGCCAGGAGCAGCCCCGGCGATCGAGGACAACGCCACGGCGAGAGCCGCTCCGGCGCGGGAGGCGAGAAGAGAATTCATCACGATCCTGACTGAAGGGTGATAGCGACTGTCTGCGAATTGCGGATCCGCAGGGGCGGCGGGTGCGCTCGCTGGCCGACCGAATGTGACACGTCGGAGTGGCGCTCGAGGGTTCACCGCCAACCCGCGCGTCTGCCTGCGTGGTGGGTGAACCGTCATGGCAGCGAAAAACGTGCAGAACGTGTATCGGGCACCCCGCCACCAGGAGCCGACCATGATGCAGACCCCGTTCTATCTACATGACAATTACCTACCGGTGCACGACGAATTGACCGCCTACGACCTGCCCGTCACCGGCGTGATCCCACCCGAGCTCACCGGCTGGTATCTGCGCAACGGGCCGAATCCGCGGGGCGCATCCGGCCATTGGTTCAGTGGCGAGGGGATGATCCACGGCGTCCGACTCGAGCAGGGTCGGGCCGCGTGGTACCGCAACCGGTGGGTTCGTACGAAGAGTTTCATCGAGGGCGGCGAGTTGTATCGGCCCGATGGCAGCCGCGACCTGACCGTGTCGCACGCCAATACGCATGTGATCAGCCACGCCGGCCGGACGCTGGCGCTGGTCGAGAGTTCGCTGCCGTACGAGATCGACCGTGATCTGCGTACGCTCGGCCCGTACGATTTCGGTGGCCGGCTGGTCGACTCGATGACCGCGCACCCGAAGATCTGCCCCACCACCGGGGAATTGCATTTCTTCGGATACGGCAGCCTGACCGCGCCCTATGTGAACTATCACCGGGCGGATCGTAGCGGCGTGTTGACGGTCAATCGGCCGATCGATGTCCCCGGCCACACGATGATGCACGACTTCCAGTTGACCGCCAATTTCGTCGTCTTCATGGATCTGCCGGTGGTCTTCGACAGAAGTCTGGCAACCGAGGGCGCAATGCCGTTCCGTTGGGACGACAGCTATGGAGCCAGGCTCGGTGTGTTGCGTCGCGACGACCCCTACGGCGCGGTGCGGTGGTTCAGCATCGACCCCTGCTACGTCTTTCACGCACTCAACGCCAGCGACGACGGCGATCGGATCGTGTCGCACGTGCTGCGTTATCCCCACCTGTGGCGCGGCACCGATGAGAGTGTGGCGACGCTGTGGCGCTGGACCATCGACCTGTCCACCGGATCGGTTATCGAGGAGCAGTGCGACGACCGGCCGGGTGAGTTTCCCCGCATCGACGACCGACTCGCCGGCCTCGACGCTCGATTCGGCCACATCACTGCGGCCGCCGATCGCGACAATGGACGACCGAGCGCCATCGTGCGTTATGACCTGCATTCGGCTGCCACGCAAGCCCACCCGTTCGCGCCCGGGCGGACGCCGGGCGAGGCCGTGTTCGTCCCGGCCTCCGATCAACCGGGCGGCGACGGCTGGCTGCTGACCTATGTCTACGACGCAGCCGGGAATTCCAGCGATCTGTCCATTCTCGACACTGCCGACCTCGCCGGGAAGCCCGTCGCCACTGTGCAGCTGCCGGCGCGGGTGCCGTACGGATTCCACGGAAACTGGATACCGGAAGGCTGACCATTCGAAGGCACGCGGTCAGCTGTCACAGACAACGCTGGATGATGCCGGCCACGACGGAGGGTGCGCTGATGAACGGCGAATGGCCGGTGTCGATGGACGTGACATCTCCGCAGCGCCGGGCGAATTCCGTAGCCAGCGACGGCGGCCAGGTGCGGTCGCGTCGCGTCGCGATATACAGCGACGGCACATGTTTCCATTCTGCCGCGACCGGGCTCAGGGTGAAATTCAGCGTTGTGTCGGGGCGCAGCAGGTCGACGGCGCGGGCCGCCTCATGGGGTGGGCAGTCGGCATAGAAGAGGCTCGTCGCCGCCTCAGGGTCGATCCACGCGCGCAGCCCGTCGGCGGAGAAGCGCAGCGCCCGGGAGAATTCGGAGCCGGCTGTGGAATCCGCTCCGCTGGCCGGCGCCAGCAGCCCGCCGGCCGTCTCATCGACGTCGAGCACCCACCCCGACAGGAAGACCATATGGCGCACGCCATGCAGCGCACCGGCGACCGCGCCCCCGAATGAATGCCCGACAACGACCGGCGGCGACGCGGCCTGGTCGACGATGTCCTGCACGAGCGTGATGCTCTCCGGCAGGGGCAGCATCCCGATGTCGGGGACGGTCACGCTGTCGGTGAGGTCCGCGAGACGGCCGGCCAGTTCGTCGTAGTGGGCGGGCTGATGATACGAACCGTGCACCAGCACGATCGGAGTGCTCGTCATGGATTCCTACTTCCTGCTCTCGCGGCCTGATCCTGCGCTTTTGGCACGTCTCTCGCGACGCGTTCGGTTCAATCCGAATTTGAGTTGACATACCGATCGGTATCTGAGTACCGTTCGGTATATGAACACTGATGAGTCACGCCCGCGACGTCGAACCCGGGCCGAAACCAAGGCCCACACCCGGGAAGTACTGCTGGACGCGGCCGCGCAGGTCTTCGCCCAGAAGGGCTTCGCCGGAGCATCGGTCGACGACATCGCGGAGACCGCCGGGTTCTCCAAGGGCGCGCTGTATTCGAATTTTGCGAGCAAAGACGAGTTGTTCATCGAGCTTCTCTCCAACCGCAACCGCGACCGCCTCGCCGACTCCGCCGCCATCGTGTCCGACCAGAGCAGCAGCATCGAGGACGCTCGATCAGCAATGAATCAGTTGCTGATCGAGGTCGCGGACAAGGACGTGGATCTCGCCCCGTTGCAGGCGGAGTTCTGGCTCTACGCTATCCGCCGACCGGAGTTTCGAGAGCACCTCGCGGCGCAGTTCCGCACCAATCGAGACTCGTTGGCCTCGGTGCTCACCGATCGGGCCGCGGCCCGAAATCAGCCCGACAACGTTCCGTTCGACGAGGTCGCCACCGTACTGCTGGCGTTGTTCCAAGGTCTCGTCCAGCTTCGCCGCACGGACCCGGAGTTGGTCCCGGAGGCGCTCTACGGCACGACGATCCGCTGGCTCTTCACCGGCATGAACAGACTCGCGAAAGAGAAGAAATGATGCACAACTCGAAAGTCATGCGTTATGTGCTCGGGGGTCTGCTGATCGGCGGATTCTGGTACCTCAACCGTAGCCGGCCGCCAGCGGAGGAGGCGCTGCGCACCATTGCCGTCTTCGCCGTCCTCATGACGCTCTTGAAAGCCAAACTCAAGGCTCAATCCGTGGATGTCCACCTGATCCCGCTGATTGCGACCAAGGCCGTCCTGGTGGCAATAGCCGCCCTGGTCGAAGAGAGCCTCCGGCACTCGATCCGTAACCCGTCGCTCGTCGTCGCGATCGGTCTTGGCGTCGCTGTCATCCTGACCGGCTCACTTGGTAACACCTATTTCTTCACCCGACTGTCGCCGCCCTCGACGGCCGCATGAACGGAGCGCATGCTCATGTTCTCACCCTGTGCCGACCGACATGTTCGAGCCCGCAGCCAGATCGCAGCCGCCGAAGCCCGGGTCGCGGCCGTCGTCAGCGAGCACCGCGATGCCGTGTTGGCGTTGACGCTGCGCCTGACTCGCGGCGACACCGGCTGGGCCGAAGACGTCGTGCAAGAAACCTTCATACGGGCCTGGCGACACTGGGAACACCTGACCCCGGAGCACGGATCGGTTCGCGGATGGCTGATTCGCGTCGCACACAACCTGGTCATGGATGGATACCGGTCGGCGCGCATGCGCCACGGCGAGGCGCCGCTCGACGAGATCGACGACGTGCCGTTGACCGAGTCGATCGACCAGATCCTGTCTGCGCAGGTCGTGCAGGAAGCCCTGCAGCTCCTGCCTGACCTGCATCGCCGTGCGCTCGAGGCCACCTATCTCAAGGACCAGACCGCCGCCCAGGCCGCCCGCCAACTGGATGTTCCGGTCGGCACCGTCAAGAGCCGCGTTTTCTACGGGCTCCGAATGCTTCGCTCGATCATGAACGTCGATATTCCGGCCGCGGCAGCGGCTTGACCGCGTCGATGTGCAACTGACCGACGAGGCAACCCTCTCAGCGGAACTGAACCTCAGGGAATTCCTTTGATGGTCGATCGAGCAGCGGCTCATGTCTGGCGCGTAGGAATCGCTGGAAGAACGCGGTCACATAGGTGGCGACGATGGTCATCGCCCGGCGGTCGCCGATATCGCCGAAGTCAAGATTCCAGGTTTCCGGACTGGCCTGCTTGAGCGTCTTGTCCAGACCCCAGCGGCGGGAGCTGCCGGCGAGATCGGTGAAGCGATAGTGCCCGGCATCCCGCAACCGCAGCCACCGATGCCATCCGCTCAGCTTCGGAATGAAGCTCTGCCAGCTCGGGTCCGGCTCGGTGACGTTGTGATAGTCGCTGCCGAACATCAGGAACGGCTTCTTGAGACCGGTCTTCAGCACTGGGCCAAGGATCAGCCCGTCCAGATCGATGCCGGCCCGGACCCGCGAGTCCTCCCGCATGACCTCGGCGGTCGTTGAGCCGCCGGTGGAATGGCCAAACATCCCTATCCGCGTCAGGTCCATCGCCTGGGAGATGCCGAGCGGCAGTGGCTTGCGGTCCACGTCGGGATCGATACCGCGAGATATTCGGGTCAACTCGTCGAGCACGAATCGGGTGTCTGCCACATGTACCGTCTGGAGTCGATTCAGGATCCGTTGATCGGTCGGGCTGAAGGGATCCTGTCCGGCGCCGCAGATCGTTGGATCGCTGGGGACCATGCGGCCGCCGGGAAATTCCAGGTCGGCCGACTCGTGGGCGCTGCTCATCGCCACCACAATCATTCCCTGGCTGGCGAGCTGCTCGTCCAGGAATGTTGTGTCCGTGCGATCCCCGCACAGTCCGGGATAAAACAGCACGACCGGATGGCGACCGGGCTCGGCCGGCGGTGACACGTGAGCCTGGGTGGGAGCATCGACGATCGAACCCGCCGGCAGTTGGTGGTCGCCTTCCAACGCCGCCGCCTCGCCGTGGGGCATGTAATGCGCGCGGGCGAAGCCCGGCCCGTCCAAGGCGGGATACCAGAACTGCACCATCAGTTCGCGCGGGCCGCCCTTGGGGGCCAAGGGATCCTGGCGCAGCCGGTCGACGAGATGCAACCGCGTCGTACCGACCGAGTGCCCACCAGTGGGTTTCGGCTGGTAGATCTGGACCGATCCGTGCGCCGAACTCGCGCCCGCCGACGTCGTAACCGATATTGTCGCCGTCAAAGCGACGGTGACAATACCGACCCCCATGCATCTGCGCATTTCAGCTCCCGAGCTCGGACACAGTATCGGGAGCAGACGTTAGGGCCGACTACCTGTGATCACGCTGAGTCCGTTTGGCAGATCCTCGGGCCGGTGATCGCCAGCCACACGATCGGCGCGAGGGGCTGGGGCCCCCTCATTATCGGATGGGGCGGTTGTTGTAGAGGTGGATGGACCAGAGGTAGGCGGCGATGGTGACGCCGAGGCTCCAGGCGATCGCGGCGATGGCACTGTGGCCGACGGGGCCGCCGGTTAGGAGTTTGCGGACGGTTTCGGTGACCGGGGTGAAGGGTTGGTATTCGGCGAATTGCCGCAGGCCGCCCGGCATGGAGTCGGTGGGGACGAAGCCGCTACCGAGGAACGGCAGGATAGTGAGAAAAAGAGGCGTGTTGCTGGCGGTCTCCACGCTTTTCGCGGCGAGCCCCAGCGCGGTGGACAGCCAGGTGAGGGCAAGACCGAAGAGCAGCAGGATGCCGAACGCGGCCAGCCATTTCAGCACTCCGGCGTGGGAACGGAACCCGATTGCGGCAGCCACACCACCGACGACCAGCAGACCGAGCACGGTCTGAATCAGAGTGCCCAGCACGTGGCCGGTCAACACCGCACCGCGGGAAATCGACATCGTCCGGAAACGCGCCACGATCCCTTCGGTCATATCGGACGCGACCGAGATCGCGGTCCCCAACGCGGCCGAGGCCACGGTCATGATCAGAATTCCGGGAGTGACATAGGCAAGATAGGCGCTACGGCCACCGTGGGCGCCGCCGAGACCGGTGCCGAGCTGACCGCCGAACACGTAGACGAACAGCAGCAGAAAGATCAACGGCATACCGATCAACATGATCGTCACCGACGCGTAGCGGATCTGGTGTTTGAGGTTACGGCGCAACATCGTCGCCGAATCGGTCAATGTGTAGCCGAGAGTGCTCATGACGCATCAGCTTTCTGCATATCACGGGTGCTGGGGTGGCCGGTGACGGCGAAGAACACGTCATCAAGATCCGGCATATGGATAGCTAACTGCTCGACGTCGATCGCCGCGTCCTCCAGCCGGCCGAGCAGGTGACGCAATCCGGCGACACTGCCGTCCCCCGGCACCTGCAAGGTCAGGTTGTCCTCGTCCCGCACCCCTGCCTGCAGCAGGCGGGCGGCTGAGTCCAGGGTCGGCATCGTCGGAAACTGCAATTCGATGTGACCACCGGGGATACGACGTTTGAGCTCCGCCGGCGTGCCTACGGCGACGATCCGGCCCTGATCGAGCACCGCGATCTGATCGGCGAGTTCGTCCGCCTCATCCAGATACTGAGTGGTCAAAAAGATCGTGACCCCCTCACGCACCAGGTCCCGGATGCTGTCCCACATCGTGCGGCGGCTGCGCGGATCCAGACCCGTGGTCGGCTCATCCAGAAAGATCAACCCCGGCGTGCCCACCAACGTCATGGCCAAATCCAGCCGTCGACGCATACCACCGGAATACGTCGACACCGCCTTACCTGCCGCCTCGGTCAGATCGAACCGATCCAGCAACTCGGCCACCCGACGACGCCCCGCGGCGCGGCCCAAATGCAGCAGATCGGCGATCAACTGCAGGTTCTCCGCACCGGTCAACAGATTGTCCACCGCCGAAAACTGCCCGGTCACCCCGATCGCGGACCGCACCCCACCCGGATCGGCACCCACGTCATGCCCGCCGACGCTCATCACCACCGCATCAGCGGGAATCAACGTGGACAGGATCTGCACCACCGTGGTCTTCCCCGCCCCGTTGGGCCCCAACAATGAGAAGACCGTCCCCGCGGGGACCTCGAGATCGATTCCGTCGAGCACGACCTTCTCGCCATAGGATTTACGCAACCCGGTCACCTCGATCGCCGGTCGGGATTGCTTGCTGGTCATGATTTCCCTTTCTTCAGAGCCAGAAATGGATCAGGAACGGCGGATGGTGATGTCGCCGTAGGAGGTGCGGCCGCGCACTTCGACGGTCTCGTCAGTCGCTTCGGGCCGGCTGGCGTTCTCCAGCAGGTTGTGCAGGTGCCCGAATCCGGTATTCACCGCGAGCCTGGCGGCGGTGCCCTCGGCGATGCCGATCTCCAGATCACCGGTGGCGGTCTCGAGGGTGACGGCGCCGCGGCTAACCTCGCCGAGGCGGATGCTGCCGTTGGAGGTCTTCACGTCGACGCCGCCGCCGGCCCGCTCGATGTCGATGGCGCCGTTGGCATTGCGCACCCGTACGTCGTCGGTGACCGCGGCGATCGTGGTGTCGCCGTTGGAGTTCTTGACCTCCACGGCACCCTCGACCTCGCCGAGCTGGATCTTCCCGGTGCCGGTGGAGATTTCGGCGGTGCCGGTGATGCTGTCGGCGATGACGTGACCGATTCCTGTGTGTAGGCGCAGCGGTCCGGTTCGGTCGAGCCGTACGTTGCCGGTGGTCTTGAGCCGGCATTCCCCGAGCCGGCCGGTACAGCGGATCTCGCCCGCCACCAGGTGAGCGGAAACCTGGGAATCGGTGGGCAGCTCGATGGATACGTCGACCGACCTGGTCTTTTTGGAGAAGTCGAAAACGCGCTTCGGGCCGGTGACCCGAAGTATTCCGTTGGTGTAGTCGACCCGGATTTGCTCTGCAGCCTGCACGTCCGACTCGTCGGCTTCGTCGCTTGGGCGGACATCCACGGTGGTGTCGGTCCGGTCGCTCGCGGCGATCCGCACGTCGCCGACGGCGAATTCGAGCGTGACGGAAATCGGTTCGGGGGTCGGGAAATTGGGCATGGTTGTTCCCTCTTCATGGGTGGGTGACGTGTCCCCGCAGCTCGGGGATGGTGTGGTGGAGAGCGGTGCGGCTAGCGCACCCAGCCGGTGAAACCCTGCCTGGTCCGTTTCCCGCTGCCGCGCTGCTCGGCACGCTGATCGCGGTCGGAACGCTGCAGGGCGGTGGCGGCCGCGCGGACCAGCCAGGCGTTGACCGAGCGTCCCTCCTTGACCGCGGCCTCCTCGACCGCGGACTTGAGTTGCTCCGGCAGGCGTACGTTGATCCGCGCGACGGGGCCGTCCTCGGCGATCAACCCGCCGCCGTCCGCCGTTACCGGCTCATCCTGGTCCGAGTCCTGACTCGGCTCGGCCGGCAGTGCGGTCACGACGAAGTTCGGGTCGCGTCCACGTAGCCGCAGCTCCACCGAACCCGGAGCCAGGTCGCGGGTGATCTCGTCGGCAGCAGCGGACAGCGCGTCCAGCAGCGTCATCCGGATCGCCGACTCGAGCGGCCCGGTCAGGCGCTCGACCAACGCACGCGTCTCGTCACCGCCGGCTTCGGCGAGGGTGGCGAATTCACGTCCGAGGTTGCTCACATACGAGGTCAGATCCATGGGTGCCACTTTGGCACATCAATGGCACCTTCGCAAGCCGTAGTGGCTCACACGAGGTGTCACGCCAGCGGGCAGCGCCGCCACCGACATGAACAACCACACCGGCCAGCTCACCGTCACCGAGGGCACCGACTCATTCGTCAAACTCGCGATGATCGGCGCCGACGGACCGACCGGGATCTTCATCGACCGCCTCGGACCTGTTGCCTGGTGAGTTGGCCCGAGCCGGGAGGTTACCCAGTCACTCCTCGCGGCCGGCGACGAATTTCGATGCTGTTCGACCAGGCGATCTTCGCCGGCCAGTTTCTCTCCTCAG
>DATAVB010000078.1:0-56024 GCA_036267955.1 Mycobacteriales bacterium
TCACCTTCCGCCGCGGCGCCGACGGGATGGACATTGTTCGGGGTCGTCTCGACGCGGAAGGCGCGGCCACCGTGCAAGCGGCGCTGGCACCCTTGATGCAGCCACGACCTGCCGAGGACGGTGTCCGCGATCCACGATCCCGGCCCGACGCTGCGCCGACGCGTTGGTGGCGTTGAGCGAGCAGGCCCTGGGGCGTGGGGACCTGCCGACGGTCGCCGGCGAACGGCCGCATGTGACGGTCACGATGACGCTGGACGATCTGCAAGCGGGCACCGGTCACGCCACCTTGAATACCGGCGCTCCGATCAGCGCCCAAACCGCCCGCCGCATCGCCTGCGACGCCTCCGTGATTCCGATTGTGTTGGGTAGCGACGGCGAGCCGCTGGATGTCGGCCGAGCCAGCCGCACCATCCCAGCAGGCATCCGCCGCGCGGTGGTGGCCCGGGATATCGGCTGCGTCCACCTGGACTGCGACCAACCAGCCCCACGCTGCGAGGTCCACCACGTCCGACACTGGGCCAACGGCGGCCCAACCGCCCTCAACAACCTCGTACTCCTCTGCCCACGACACCACTGGACCATCCACCACGACCAATGGCGCATCACCTTCCTGGCCGGAATTCCACATATCGTCCCGCCGCCAATTCTCGATCCTTTACAGAAACCGCGACGAAATACCAGGCATCAGATCGCTCGTCCATTACGCGTGCCCGATAGTGGCGTCAACGATGCTGACCACATCTGGCCGGGCACGGGGCCCACCACCGCGCCCGAATCATGGGACGCCTCAGCGAATTGGCCGAATTGCCCGGTTGCAATGGATAACCTTGACGCTGAGCCGCCCAAGATCGAAGATAACTTCGCTCGGTTCGGTCGAGGAATCGGCGCGAGGCATTTCGCTCCGATCCTGTCGAGATTCGGGATTGGCCATGTGGACTAAGACGGTACGTGCGGGCATTGTCACGGCGGCAGTCGGGATTCTTGCGTTGGGTAGCGCCGTCTTCGGCGGTGTTGCCTCATCCAGCGCCTCGACCAGTCATACGAGCCATTTCAAAGTGCACAAGCTCGACGTACTGGGTGAGTGGGCGCACCCCGACGACGACACCAGCATCGTCGGGCCGTGCGGCGTCTGGCACCAGCTATACGGCACAAAGTGCGGCATCATCCAGGTCACCCGCGGCGAGGGTGGCGGCAACGCCACCGGTCCGGAGACCGGGCCTTCTCTCGGCCTGCGTCGGGAGAACGAGGACCGCGCCGCCCATTACCGTTCCGGCACGACCGACCTCTTCTATCTCGACCGGGTCGATTTCTATTACAACCAAAGCGCCCCACTCACCAATTACTTCTGGGGACACGACCAGACCCTGGCCCAGGTCACCAGGATCATCCGGGAAACCGAGCCCGACATCTACATCGGCTTCACGCCGACCCTCGCCGCCGGGCACGGCAACCACCAGGACGCCGGCCGGCTGATCTGGGAAGGTGTGCAGGCCGCCGCCGACCCGAACATGTTCCCCGACCAGCTCAAGGGTCCGGATGCGCTGGTCCCCTGGCAGGTCAAAAAGGTCTACTCCGGCGGCAACACGACCGTCACCGGCGGAACGACGACCGCGGCCAACTGCGCCACGGGATACGTCCCGGCCGCGGGCAACATGGACACCGTCTCGGGCGTGTGGACCGGATACAACTCGCCGTACAAATGGCCGGCCGGAAACCTGCAGGGCCAGCCGGCCGGCAGCGCCAAGATCTGGGCCCAGGTGGCCAGCGAAGGCACCGCCGCGTACGCGACCCAGAGCCGCTCCATGTTCAAAACCGTCGCGGCACCGGCCTGTTCCAAGTTCGCCATGACGGAGTCATTCGTCCCGTTCCAACCCAACCTCAACCCGGACGGATCACCCAATCCGAAGGCCGGGCTCGACAAATCGATCTTCTACGGTGCCTCCACCCGTGATCCGGGCGGCCTGCCGAAGGGAACGCTGCTCTACCTGACGTTCTCCCGGTTCTTCAACGTTGCGGGCGATCCGTTCCAGGTCACCGTCCACGCCAAGTCCGGCTCCGGGAAGCTGCCCAATTCCTCCGTGGCGTTGACCGCGCCCGCCGGCTGGATGGTGAGCGCGCCGCAGAAACTCGGCCGGATATCCAGTTCGAAGGAATCGACAGCCACTTTCACTGTCACTCCCCCGACCGGCACGATCGCCGGGCAGGACAAGATCTCCGCGCTGCTGAAGGCCGGCTCGATGACCGGCTACACCGACAACACCATGCAGATCGTTCCGCCGGCGGAGGGCCGATTCCAGCGGCCCGGCAAATACGCCGAATACGATCAATGGGCCACCCAGACCGCACCGCAGGCACTCCGGCTCGGTCGCTCGGCCGCGGTGACCTCGCTCGCCAGTGGCGAGACCACCTCGGTGCCGGTGACCGTGCATAACTGGTCCACCGCGACACAGCAGGGCAACGTCTCGCTCACCCTGCCAGCCGGTTTCTCCGCCGACGCCACCACCAAGCCGTACGCCAACCTGGCGCCCGGCGCTGACACCACGGTGACCTTCCAGGTCACCAACACCGACACGTCACTGGCCACCAGCAAGACGTATCCGATCGCGGTCAACACCACCTCCAGCGCCCCGGCCGGAACCGCCGGGGAGACCCTGACCCTCGACCTGGTGCCTGCCACGGTGATCCCGCAGGCCACCACCGCGCCGAAACTCGACGGCACCGAGAGCGCCGGTGAATACACCGGGCCAGCCCTCGACCTCTCCACGATCTGGCAGGGCACCGCCTGCAGCCCGGCGGGAGTCGACTGCGGCACGGCCGCCGGCGCCAAGCCTGGGGACGCCGACAGCTCGTACGCAAAGGTGACCTGGTCCGGGGATGACCTGTATTTCTTCGTCCACGTCCGGGACGACACCCAGAGTTACGCGGCCAGCCCGCAACAGTGCGTGGCGCACTGGCTGACCGACTCGGTGGAGATCCAGATCGATCCGCGTGGCAATTCCTCGCAGACCACTAATTCCGCCGATCTCGCCTCGGTGCCGGACACCTCGACCACCTTCAAGACCGGCATCTTCCCGTTCACCAATGACCCGGACAACACGCTGGGCAACCTGTCGGCCAACGGTCCATGCTGGGAACGCGACGCCGACAACCACCAGGGCTATTCCAACGGCCCGCTCGCCGCGACCGTCCCGCAGGCGCCGAACGCGGCCGGAATGCAGGTCGTCTCGACCGCGCACTGGGTCGGCAACAACGACCCGGCCCAGCCGCATGCCTACGCCGACGGCTATTACAACCTCGAGGTCAAGATCCCGATGGCCGACCTGCCGGCCGCGGTCGGCCCGACCGGCACCGCGCCGACCGGGAATGCCGCCACCAATGCGATCGACCCCAGCCATATGGGTTTCAACATCACCCCGTACGACGAGGACAACCAGCTGCACATCGACCAGAGCACCCGGCTCGGCTGGTCGGCGTACAACAGCGTGCAGTCCGACCCGTACAACTGGGGCCACGCCTACCTGGCCGGCTACACGCCGCCGGCTGGCCGCTCCACCACGCCGACGACCCCGATCATTCCGGCCAGTGCGCTCAACGGCGTCGACTCCCCGCAGACGATCTACCAGTCCGCGCACAATGGGGTGCCGATCGCCGGTCTCGCGCCGGCGCCGGCAAATGACCGGATCTCCGTCACCGGCAGCAAACTCGGGAAGTCACAGCTCGACCTGACCGTCAAGGCCACCGGAAAGGGCACCGCGCACGTCTTTCTCTGGTCCGGTGATCACACCTACATTCCGGTGTGGACGTCCAGTTGTGCCTCAGATCCGAAGGAAACCGGATTCACGCCGTGTGCCGCCACCGACGGGGTCGCGACGCCGTGGGGCACCAACATGGGTGGCTACCTGATCAAAGACCAGGTCATCTCAGTCACGAGTGCCGGCACGAAGCACATCTCGATTCCGCTCGACGCGGCGGCCTACCAGGCATTGCGGAAGGACGGCTCGCTGTTGGCGTCCTTCACGACCCCGGCCGACGCGGTGCAGGCGATCGCCCGATCACTGCGCTGACCTTCCACGACATCAAAGGGTAGGAAACTATCCTAATCAATGGTACGGTCGCCTGAAAGTGCGGCCGGACCGGCTATTGCGCACCATCACGCCTCCTCGGCCGGCTCCGTCGAACGGAGGTAGCCGATGCGCACCGACCTCGTGAAATGGCTCCGCCCGAGCGCGCCGATCGTCGCCGGTCTCACCATGCTGATGATCGTCGGTGCGACGCCCGCATCGGCGTGTGCGCCGGCATTGCCGGTGACCGGATACGCTGAGAACGGAACGGCTCCCGCCCAGGTCAATGCCAGCGCGCCGGCGCTCGCCACCCTCGGGGTCGACGGGGTGAACATCAATGCGGCGGGCGACAGCGTCCCGCTCCCGGACAGCGACTCGCTGGCCCTGCTGCGCCAGGCCCGGCGGAAGCACCTGCGGGCCGAATTCCTGCTGGGCAATTACTCCGACGCCATTGGCGACTTCGACCCCGACGCCACGACGAAACTGGTCAGCTCTCCCGCCAACCGCGCGGCGGTGATCGCCACGGTGGTCAAGGCGGTCCGGACCCAGGGCTGGGACGGCGTGCAGATCGATCTGGAAGCCATCAAGGGCAGCGACCGGACCAATTTGCTGGTCTTTCTCACCGAATTGAAAAAGGCGCTGCCGAAACACAAGACGCTCAGCATGGCGGTCACCGCATTCACCGACGCACAGGAATATGCGGACAACGGGTACGACCTCGCCGGGCTCGGCCGGATCCTGGACCAGGTCACCCTCATGGCCTACGACGAGCACGGCCCCACCTGGAACGGTGTCGGGCCGATCGGCGGATTGCCTTGGCAGAAGGCGGCTCTGCGCCTTGTGCTGGCGAAGATCCCGGCCGACAAACTCGATCTGGGCGTCGCCGGTTACGGCTACACCTGGCCGGTGACCGGGACCGGAGATCAGGTCAGTGACGCACAGGCCCGGCAATTGGTCAGTGCGGACCACAGCGTCGCCCGCTGGGACGCGACCCAGGGCGAATGGACCGCGACCCTGCACAACGGCACGGTCATGTGGTGGTCGGACGCACGGTCCTGGCCACTGCGCGAATCGCTGGCGCGCCGTTATCACCTGCACGGAATGGCACTGTGGTCACTCGGCCTTTCCGACCCGATTGCCAACCGATGAGGCCGCCGGCCCACTACCGTGAGCCCGAGGATGTGAAACCTTCCTAACCAGCTGAGGGGCCGCGGTGAAGCAACCGGACCGGATACCGGGCACGCCCCGGCTGCTGCGGGCGATCAACGACCGATCGGCCCTGCAACTGCTGTTGGAGCACGGCCGGCTCTCCCGGACCGAGCTCGGCTCGCTCACCGGCCTGTCCAAGCCGACCGCGTCCCAACTGCTGTCCCGACTCGAGGCCGCCGGGCTGGTGATCTCCGTCGGTGGCGCCGTCTCGAACGGACCGGGGCGGGCGGCCCAGCTGTACGAGGTCAATCCGGCGGCCGGCCACGTGGCGGCGTTCGACGTTACCCCCGGCACGATTCGGGCCGTCGTGGTCGACCTCGGCGGCCGCGCGGTCGCCGAAATCCACAGCAGCCGGCCGCGGCGTGAACGCGATGCCCTGGACCACCTGTCCGAGGCGTACGCGCAGGTGCTGACCGAGGCCGGGCTGACCCGCGCGGACATCAGCCACGCCGTGGTGGGCGTGCCCGGCGCGTACGACCTGAACGCCGGAACGCTCCGGCACGCCAGGCATCTGCCCGGTTGGCACCAGCCCGATTTGCACCAGCACATCGCCAAGCTGCTGGGTGTCACCGTCGAGTTGGAGAACGACGTCAACCTGGTCGCCCTGGCCGAACACGACACCGGCGCCGCGGCCGCGGTGGACACCTCGATCCTGCTGTGGTCGGCCGATGGGCTCGGCGCCGCCGTCGTCATCGACGGCCGGCTGCACCGCGGCAGCACCGGCAGCGCCGGCGAGGTCGCCTACCTGCCGATAGCCGGTCAGCCGCTGGTCCGCAATGCGGCTCGGAACACCACTGGCGGCTTCCAGCGGGCGGCCGGCGGGCCGGCCATCCTCCAACTCGGCCGGAGCCTGGGCCTGCACGGCGTGAATCCGGTCAACATGGTGCGGTCCGCACTGTCCGCGACCGGCGGCGAGGCGTTTCTTGACGAACTGGCCACCCGGTACGCGACCGGGCTGGCCGCGATGATCACCGTCATCGACCCCGAGCTGGTGATCCTGTCCGGCCCGGTGTTGCAGGCCGGCGGCGAGGACCTGCGGGCCCGGATCGAGCGCGAAATCGGATCGCTGGCCATGCAGGCCACGCCGGCCAAACTCGGCCGGATGAACATCGACCCCGTCCTGGCCGGGGCGAAACACGTCGCGGTGTCCCGGCTGCGCGAGGCCGTTTTCCGCAATCCCGGGGCGGATCCGCCGACCACCCGACCCACGCACCACACCTGACATCGCCCGGCGCCAACGACACGGAACAGCCAGCCTCCGCCGGGCGGCGGATCTACAGCGTGCTGAGCGCCTTCTCCGCGCCGAGCGCCCAGAACGCCTCGCGCAGCAGCAGTCGGCGTCGCTCGGCCGACCGGTACGACTCCGCGCCGTGCCCCAGCGCGTCGTACACGGTCCGCCGGCCGGCGGACTCGCGCGCCACCACCAGTGGCTGCGCCGCGCCGTCGAGGTCGTGGGTCGCCAGCACGCTGCTCCCGTCGGCAACGTGCATATGGCTGTATCGCTCGTCGAAAAGCTCGAACGGCTCCAGGCCGGCCACGATCGGATGCTCGTCCGACCCGATCTCGACCTTCGCCGGACCGATCGGCGGGTGCATCGACCGGCCCGCCTCCCAGACCACACCGAGTCGCTCGTACCAGCCCGGAACGCCGTGAAAGGTGTTGCTGGCGGTATGAATCCCGATGATCGGCCGCGGCGAGGCAATGAATTCCGCCAGCGCCTGGTGCGCCTGCGCCCAGTCGCTGTCGTCCTCGGGATGGCTGGAGCCCCAGCCGACGCCGCAGTTGACGATCAGCAAATCCGCATCAGCGAGGTCGGCGAAATTGCGCCGCTTCGTCCCCCGGATTTCACACCGGATCCCGCCGGTTTCGAGCGTCGCGGCAATCTGATGGGAAGTGGCCGCAAAATCGTGCCACGGGTCGTCGTAGCGGCCGGTTCCGGTCAGGACGATCGCTCGGGTCATGGATATGTCCAGCTCCTCGACGTCGGATCATCACGGCTTTCCCGCACCACAAGCCGGGCCGAGGCAACAATATCCCGCGGCGGGGCGGGTGCTCGACCAGACGACCGGGGCGCTGGACGACACCGCGATCTACCGCCGGGCGCTGAGCGCCGGGCAGGTCGCGGCGCTGGCCCGCCCTGACCAGTGGTCTAGCGGAAAGTCAGACAGGTCTGGCGCAGTGGCCGGCAGCTGGCAAAACTGGACACGAAACCCACGAAGGTCGGCCTGAGGAGTCTCCAGCATGCAGGGTGCACTGCACGGCAGGGTCGGTGAGCTCCGGACGCAGTTGCTCGATCTGGTCGACAGCCTCCCCGAGGGCGGGATGTTGCCGGCCGAGCGCGAGTTGGCGCAGCGGTGGTCGGTTGCCCGGATGACGCTGCGCCGGGCGATGGACGAGCTGGTCGACGAGGGACTGTTAATCAAAAGGCAGGGCACCGGCACCTTCACCTGCCGCCCCAAGGTGGTCCGCCGGCTGACGATGGCCTCGTTCTCCGAGGAGATGCGCCGCCGCGGGATGGAGCCGTCCAGCCGGACGCTACGGCTGCGGCGACACCGGGCCAGCACCGCGCTGAGCCGCAAGCTGCGGATCCCGGCCGGCGATCCGGTGGTGACGCTGATCCGGCTGCGGCTGGCCGACGACGTACCGATGGCGATCGAGCGGATCTCCATTTCCGAGCACTACGTGCCCGGGCTGACGGTCGAGGACCTCAGCGGCTCCTGGTACGAACTGCTCGCCAACCGGTACGGGGTGGAGTTGGTCTGCGGGATGACCGTGCTGGAGCCGGCCATGCCGGAGCCGAAACAGGCGGAGTGGTTGGACATTCCGGTGACGCAGCCCTGTCTGGCGGTGCACGGCACCTCGCTGGACTGCCACGGCCGGGTGCTGGAGGCCGTCGACGGGCTCTATCGGGGTGACCGGTACTCCCTCACCGTCGAGCTGCGACCACCGGCCCGGACCCGCGGCGAGCGACACCGGAGCGCCTGAGCCGCCACGACGATGAGCGAATTCCCGTTTCTGGCCGGGACCCTGGTGGTGTCGTGTCAGGCCCTCCGCAGCAGTCCGCTGCACGGGCCGGGGCCGATGGCTCTCATGGCCCGCGCCGCGGTCGGCGGCGGCGCCGGAGGCATCCGAGCCAACGGCCCGGCCGACGTCGCGGCCATCCGCGCGGCGATCTCCCAACCGATCATCGGGATCAACAAGCAGGGCGATCCGGGTCGGGTGTTCATCACCCCGACGGCCGCGGCCGCCGCGGAGGTCGTACGAGCCGGCGCCGATCTGGTGGCGATCGACGGCACGTCGCGACCGCGCCCCGACGGCCGCACCCTGGCCGACCACATCCTGGCGATCCACGACCAGCTCGGGGTGCCGGTGATGGCCGATGTGGACAGCGCCGAGGCCGGGTTGCGGGCCCGGGACGCCGGTGCGGACGCGATCGCGACGACGCTGTCCGGCTATACCGCGGGCGCGCCAACCCCGGACGAGCCCGACCTCGCCCTCGTGGTCGCCCTTGCGCAGCAGGTCGAGCTTCCGGTGGTTGCCGAAGGTCGCTACTGGACGGCCGAAGCGGTCCGGGCCGCCTTCGACGCCGGCGCGACGGCCGTCGTGGTGGGCACCGCCATTACCAACCCGGCCGCGATCACCGAACGGCTCATCCGGGAAATCGGCTCGATGTCGTTGGTGCAGTCCGCCTGACCGCAGGCGACTAGACCACTGACCTGCATACGGCGCGGATCGGCGCCCGATTGGTCTAGTGCAGTCCGGACGAGCTATTGCAGCTGCCGGAACCGGTGACTGTACTGATATCGGAAATCCGGCCGCTGCGGGCCGCATTCCATCCATTCCGATCGTCAGGACCGAAGGGCACTGGATTGTCCACCACCGTACGGGAACGAGCCGATGCCGGCGCAGCTCTCCGGTGCCCGGCCGCCCGGCGGAACACCCCTTCGATGTGGCGGCGGATCCGGCGCGAACGGTGGATGTACGCGTTCATCCTGCCGGGCTTCGTTTTCTTCGTCGTCTTCTCCTACGTGCCGCTGCTCGGGAACGTCATCGCATTCCAGAACTACTCCCCGTTTCTGGGATTCGGCGGCTCGCCGTGGGTCGGCCTGGCGAATTTCCAGGCGCTGTTCAACGACCCGGACTTCCTCACCGCGCTGCGCAACACGCTGGTCATTTCGGTGCTGCAGATCGTCTTCGCCTTTCCGGCCCCGATCCTGCTGGCGCTGCTGCTCAATTCGCTGATCTCCGACCGGGTGAAGCGCATCGTGCAGTCGATCGTCTACCTGCCGCATTTCATCTCCTGGGTGATCGTCGTGTCGATCTGGCAGGAGGTGCTCGGCGGCGCCGGCGGAGTCGCCGAGCTGCTGTCCAAGCTGGGGATGAAGTCGGTCAACATCATGTCCGACCCGCACACGTTCAAGCTCCTCGTCACCTCCCAGGTGATCTGGAAGGAGACGGGCTGGGGGACGATCATCTTCTTCGCCGCCATCACCGCCATCTCCGCCGAGCTCTATGAATCCGCGGCCTGCGACGGCGCGAACTCCTTCCGCCGCGCCTGGCACGTCACGCTGCCGGGCCTGCTGCCGGTCATCATGCTGCTGTTGATCCTGCGGCTCGGCTCGGTGTTGAGCGTCGGCTTCGAGCAGCTCCTGTTGCAGCAGCCCGCGGTCGGCTCGGGCGCGGCCGGGGTGATCGACACCTTCGTCTATTACCAGGGCGTGCTCGGCGGGGATTGGGGACTGTCCACTGCGGCCGGTCTGTTCAAGGGCGTCATCGGCACCCTGATGGTGCTCGGCGCCAACCGGCTGGCGAAACGCACCGGGTCGGAGGGGTTGTTCTGATGGCGACGGAATCCCTTGTGGCAACGCCGATTCGGCCCGGCGGCGTACGCCGGAAGAATCGTCCGACCGGCCGGTCGCCGTGGCGCCGGAAAGCGCCGTGGCCGGTGCAGCTCCTCAAGACGGCGGTGATTCTCTTCATCGTCTGCGTCATGCTCTATCCACTGCTCTACGTCATCACCTCGTCGTTCCTGCCGGCCGACGGAACCCTGCAGGGATCGCTGGTCCCGAGTTCGTGGACCCTGGACGCCTACCGCGCGATCCTGCAGGGCGGCCTGGTGACCCGGGCGCTGGAGGTGTCGGCCGGGATCACCATTTTCGGCACGGTGCTGTCGGTCATCTTCACCACGACCCTGGCCTACGGCCTGACCCGGACCCGAGATGTCCCCGGCAGCAAGACGATCCTCTATCTGGTCCTGGTCACCATGCTGTTCGGCGCGGGCATCATTCCCAATTACCTGCTGGTGAAATACCTCGGGCTGCTGAATTCCTATTGGGCGCTGATCCTGCCGGGTCTCATCTCGGCATTCAACATGGTGGTGATCCGCAACTTCTTCATGCAAATCCCGGCCGACATCCTGGAGGCCGCCCGGATCGACGGCGCGGGCGAGCTCGGCATCTTCCTCCGGATCGTGCTGCCCCTGTCCAAGGCGGTCGTCGCGGTGATCTCGCTCTTCTACGCCGTCGGCTACTGGAACTCGTTCTTCGGCGCCATGCTCTATATCAACGACTCGTCGAAGTGGCCGATTCAGCTGGTGCTCAACCAGTACGTGCTGCAGGGGACTCCACTGGCCCAGCTACAGAACCCGGGCTCCACCCCACCGCCGCAGCAGGCGCTGCAGATGGCGGTGGTCGTGTTGGCCACGGTGCCGATACTCGTGATCTATCCGTTCGCGCAGAAGTACTTCACCAAGGGCGTCATCACCGGCGCCATCAAGGGCTGACCGTTTCCACCGACAGTCCGACCGACCGAGGAGAATCACCATGTCCCCCAAGGAATCGCGTTCCAATCTCGGAGACAGCTCCCGCCGGTCGACGCTGGCCGTGACTCGCCGATCGGCGCTGGGCCTCGGAGTCGGCGCGGCGGCGGCCGTGCTGGTCGGCGGCTGCTCGGACAAAACCCGCACCGCGGCCACCGGTGGCCGGCTGTCGAAGGTGCCGTCCCACCTGGCGCCGCCTGCGGTCGAGGGTGCGATCGTCAGCGCCGTGACCGGGGTCCCGCCCGGCTACGTTTCGCTGCCACACAAGCTCTTCCGGACGACCGACGCGCCATTCCACGGCAGCAGACCGGTCAGCTCGCTCTCGATTGCCTGGGGCAACCCGCCCAACAAGCTGGCGAAGAATGCCTACTGGCAGGAGCTCAACGCGGCCCTCGGGACGGCGTACAACGGGATCTTCGTACCGTTCGACGCCTACGATGCAAAGGTCGCGACGACGTTGGCCGGCGGCGACCTGCCCGATGTCATGGAGCTCATTCCGTCCGCGACGAGCGACAAGGCCATCCAGCAGGGCGCTTTCGCCGACCTGACCGACGTTCTCGTTGGCGACGGGATCAAGAAATATCCGAACCTCCGCCGGATCCGACCGGACCAGTGGCAGAACTCCGCGGTCAACGGACGGATCTACGGCATCCCGATCGATTTGCCACTCTTCGACATGCAGTGGAGCTATCGGAGCGACTGGGCGACCAAGCTCGGCTATCCGGACCCGCCCAAGAGCCCCGACGATTTCCTCACTGTCATGAGCGCGATCTCCAAGGGAAAGCCGACCGGAAAGCAGACCTACGGGATCGGCGGGTACGGCGGTTCGTACGGCTCGTCGTTCTCCATCTTTATCAACGCGATGTTCCGGGTTCCCAACGAATGGCGGCTGGAATCGGACGGATCGCTGACCAATGCCATCGACACCGACGAATACGAGCAGGCGGTGGCGTTTACGGTGAAGCTCTGGAAGTCCGGGGCCTTCCATCCGGACGCGATCGCGTTGGGCGACCAGGGCGCCAAGACCCTCACCATGTTCACCGACAACCAGGTCGGGCTCATCAAGACGGGTATTGCCGGTGCCATGACGCCGCCCTACGTGGAGATGTTCGCGCGGTCGGACGTCCGACCGCTGGTGCCACCGGGCGCGGACGGCAAGGGATTCGCGGTCCCACGCACCTCTGGTTGGTACGGCCGGTCGGTGATCCCGGCGAAGGTCGGCAAGGACGACAAGCGGCTGCACGAGATCCTGCAGTTCATCGATTTCCTGGCCGCGCCGTTCGGCAGCCGGGAACTCGCAACTTACATGTGGGGCAAGGAAGGTGTGACGTACGACCTGAAGAACAATTTCCCGCTGGTGCGGGCGACGGGTGAGATCGCCAACGACGTCGTCGGATTCGGCGGTATCAGCGAGCCGTTCTTCTACCAGTCACCGGGCGGCCGGCCGGCAATCGAGCGGGGCGTCTCCTACTGCGAGGCGATGGTGAAGTCGTCGGTCGCCAATCCGGTGGCGAATATCCAGTCGCCGACGCAGACCCGGATGTCGACCCAGTTGACGAATCTGCAGGCGGACTACATCAACCAGATCGTGATCGGTCGCCGGCCGATGTCCGATCTCGCCAAATACCGCGGCGAATGGCACAGGCGCGGCGGCGGCCAGATCATCTCCGAGTTGCGTCGCGGCCTGGACAAGAGCAAGGGCCACTGACCCGCTGCGCTCGACCATCGCTCGGCCGCCCGTCCTTACCCCGGCCACCTGCATTAGCCCCGGACGCCCGCCTTAGCCCCGGCCGTCTCGCTCGGCCATCTGCATCAGCCCCGGGCGCCCGCCTTAGCCCCCGGCCACCATGATCGAGATCGCGTTATGCCGGCCATAGCCGGCACAACGCAAACATCATCAGGCGGCCCAGGCGAGCCGAGGCGCGCGTGCGGAGCGGGCCGCAGGTGCGGTGGCATCGGTAGGGAATGGGATAGCGTGCCGCGATGAACGCTGAAACGGCAGGTCAGGACGACGCAACGGCCCGGTTCCTTTATGAGGTGGGCCACCTCAAACGCACGCCGCGGACCGGCTGGTTGTACGCCGGTGTCGCGAAAGCGGAGACCGAGAGTGTCGCCGAGCACAGTTTCCGGACCGCGATCATCGCGTACGTGCTGGCCTCGCTCGAGGGCGCCGACCCGCAACGCGCGGCGACGCTGGCCCTCTTCCACGACACCCAGGAGACCCGCACCACAGACATTTCCTATGTGGGCAAGCGATATCTCAACCGGCCGGACCACGAAGTGATCACCGACCACCAGAGCACCGGCCTGCCCCAGCAGCTGCGCGACGGCATCCGGAATCTGGTCGCCGACTATGAAGCACAGCACAGCCGGGAGGCCGTACTCGCCCGGGACGCCGATAAACTCGAATGCGCCGTTCAGGCGAAAGAATATGCGGCACAAGGCCAAGGCGACACCGGTGATTGGGTGAATTCCAGCCTCAGCGCCCTGCAAACAGACACCGCAAAACGGCTCGCCGAGACGCTCGTCACCATGAATCCGCAGGCATGGTGGCGAGCGCTACTCGACCAGCCGTAACTACTTACATTTCTTTCCGGTCAATGACAACCGGATTTATTCCTAGGATTTTGCGCCGCTGAGAATCGGGGCGACGCGCCCCAGCTGGGCAGAAATGCGACGACGGGCAACCTTTGTCCTGGATGGACCTGTTGACGCGTGCCGGACCTGGGCGGCCAGACGCAACTCCGCGTACTGTCCCAGTCGTTCCTGCCAAAGCTGGCTCGGGACCTGCGGGTCGGGGAACATGAAACTAACTCCTGACAAATACCGGCGCCCGGTGTGGGCGCCTCACACGTCGAGTCTAACGACCGCTTGAGGCCATCAATTCCATCCAGCCCGTGATCACGAGCACACTGTCCAATCACGAGTGTCCACAATGGATATACAGCTCGTGTCGACGAGGTTTCAGGCCGCCAACAGGGCCGTTACAGCGTCGGTGACGACCCGCCGGCGGTGCTTCGCGCTCTGCGCATTGGTGGTCCCGGAGAACTCCCGTCCCATCATCGTCCACATCGCCGACAGCGTCACGACGAGCGCAAGGAGATCGCCCGCCGCAAAATGCTTTGACAGCCGGCCCGCCTTCTGTGCCCGGGAAATCGCGGCCACCTTGTCCTGACTGCTACTCACCATCGCCGCCAGCGGCGGGTCGGTGTCGGCCCGTTCGAGCCGGTACCAGATGGCCAGCCGGCCGAGCCACGGATTCTGCTCGTACCCGTCGAAGAGCCGCCCGGCGTACCCCGACAGGTCGTCCGGATCGATGGGCACCTCCCGTACGGTGGCGACGATCAGATCGTTGAAGACCGCATCGAACAAGCCGTCCTTACTGCCGAAGTAGTGGTAGATCTGCGCCTTGTTGGAGCGGGCCGTCGTCGCGATCCGGTCCACCCGGGCGCCGGCGATGCCGTACGCGGAAAATTCCTCGGCCGCCGCATCCAGCAGTCGGCGCCGCGTCGCCTGAGCATCTCCAACCATGCCGCCATCGTACGCGACTAACCAGATAGTTGACAGCATCGGCACGGACGTGTTCTGTTGTAACTAACCGTTCAGTCAGTTGAGAGGAAACCCCCAATGCCGAAGGTCTGGTTGATCACCGGAACCTCCCGCGGCCTCGGCCGCGCACTCACCGAAACCGTGCTCGCGGCCGGGCACCAGGTGCTCGCCACCGCGCGGAAGCCAGCGCAACTCACAGATCTCGTCGACCGGTATGGCGCGCAGATTCATCCGGTCGCGCTCGACGTGACCGATCCCGCGGCCGCGACAGCCGCCGTACGCGCCGCGGTTGACGTGTTCGGCCGGCTCGACGTCGTAGTCAACAACGCCGGCTACGCCGACCTGGCCTCCGTCGAGGACTCGTCGATCGAGGCGTTCCGGGCCCAGATCGAGACGAACTTCTACGGGGTGGTGCACGTCACCCGGGCGGCGCTGCCGATCCTGCGGGAGCAGGGTTCCGGGCACATCATCCAGATTTCCTCGGTGGGCGGCCGGGTCACGACGGTCGGTCTCTCGGCCTACCAGAGCGCGAAGTGGGCGGTGGGCGGCTTCTCCGAGTCACTCGCCCAGGAGGTCGGGCCGCTCGGCATCAAGGTCACCGTGGTCGAGCCCGGCGGGATGCGTACCGACTGGGCCGGTTCGTCGATGACGATTCCGCCGATCAGCGAGCCGTACCGGCCGACCGTAGGCACGCTGCTGGACAGATTTGCCGATCTCGCCGGGATCCCTGCCGCCGAGCCGGCCGCCGCGGCCCGCGCCGTCGTCGAGGTGTCCGAGCTCGACGACCCGCCGGTACGCCTGCTGCTCGGCAAGGATGCGGTCGCGTTCGCCGGAGCCGTCGAACAGGCCCGGGCCGCCTCGGACGAGAAGTGGCGCGCATTGAGCGAGTCCGTCAGCGTCGCCACCGCCTGACCGCAGCCTGACCACCGCGCGGACCGACCTCGGACGGACCATGATCGTGATCGGATTTTGGGGCTATAGCCACCAGAAACCGATCACGATCATGAAAACTGGGGAAGCGGTGCCGGCCCGTCAACTCTTCGACGGAGCATCGTCAGCCCAGAACGCTCGATCCGAGCAACGACTTGAGACTCAGCCGAGCGTCCGCCAATTCTGCCGGCTGGAGTTCTACACGTTCCGCGATGAGCAGTTCGGCGAGGCGCATGTCCCTGGCCGCGGCATTGCCCACACCAACCGCGCTGGCCGCGAGCAGCCGCCCGCTGGCTGCCATCTCGAAATGGATATCGACACCGTCTGCCCGGCGCCGGACAATCTCGCTGGCGGCGGGGACAGGCAGGCCGGCGATCCGCACGGTGAGGTCATACTGATCCGACCAGAACCGCGGCACCGCTGCGAACGGTCGGTCCTGGTCAAGCATGTTCTGCGCGACGGTCCGGCCCTGGTCCTGGGCGTTGTGCCAGCATTCCAGCCGGATGCGTCGGTCATACAACGGATGCGGGAACGAGCAGCAGTCGCCGGCCGCGAAGATGTCCGGCTCAGACGTCCTCAGTAGAGAGTCAACCCGGATGCCGTTGTCGACGGTCAGGCCGGCCTGCCGGGCCAGAGCCGTGTTCGGCGTCGCACCGATTCCAGCGAGGACGACATCGCACATCAGCGTCTCGCCATTGGACAGGCATACAGCAGTGCGCCGGTCGACCGCGTACGAACTGACGATGCTCGTCTGACAGCACAGGTCGACGCCTTCCTTCTCGTGACGTGCGGCGACGAGTTGGGCGATGGCAGCGGGTACGAGACGAATCATGGGCCGCGGGCCGATCTCCACTACCGTGACCGCACATCCGCGTGCCCGCGCGCTCGCCGCAACCTCCATGCCGATGAATCCGCCACCGATAATGCAGATGTGTGCGGCTGGGTGCAGATAGCTGCGCAATGCCTTTGCGTCCTGGTGACTGCGCAGGTAGTGCACCCCGCCCAGCTGCGGCTGGGATATTCGCCGGGCCATTGCACCGGTGGCGAGCAGCAGCCGTTCGTAGCCGATCCGGCGGCGATCGGCGAGCATCACCTGATGGCGGTTTGGGTCAACGCTGTGCACCGCAACGCCCCTGATGAAATCAATCCCGGCCGACTCCAGCTGCTCAGCGCTACAGATGTGAGTGGGCGAAAACGGCCCAGCGGAATTAAGCACGGACTTGGAGAGCTGCGGCCGCTCGTACGGCGACTCGTCTTCGGCGCCAACGAGGGTGATCGACCCTGTCCAGCCCTGCTCGCGCAGCTCGAAGGCGGCCCGGGTGCCGCATTCACCACTGCCGACCACGACCATGCCGACTACGCGAGTCACGGGATCTCGAGATAGACAGTGTTGTCGGCAACCTTCACCGGGTACGTTGCCAGATCGACGATCACCGGCGCGGCCAGTGCCCTACCGGTGCGATAGTCGAAGCGCCCGTTGTGTTTCGGACACTCGATGACATCACCGAGCACCAGGCCGTCGCACAACAACTGAGCCTCGTGCGTGCAGTGACCCGCGGTAGCGTAGTAGCTGTCGCCGGGCGAGCGATAAACGGCGTAGTCGATTCCGTCATGCTCAACCGGGATGACATCTTCCGGATCGATATCCTCCGTGCCGCACACAGCGACCCATCGTGGCATGGCGGCTAAACTCCGCTCGACCCGACGGCACGGCCGTCCGATACGGAATGGTACGGCGCGGCACCGGGCGGCAGCTCTCGATGGATGTAGTACGTCTGGTCTCTGAGTTGGCGCACGACGGCAGGAATGATCTCCTTGTACGCAGCCCAGATCGACGGGTACGCCGCCGCGAGATCTCCCCGGATCTGGTCATGCAGCGCGGGCAGGCGATGGTACGGGACCATCGGGAACATGTGATGCTCAACGTGATAGTTCATGTTCCAGTACAGGAACCGGTTAATTCGATTCATATGTACGGTCCGAGTATTGAGCCGATGGTCGAGCACGTTCTCTCCCATCCCGGCGTGCTGAGTCAATCCGTACACCAGACGCATGTACGCGCCATAGATGCACGGGCCACCAACAAGCAGCACCGGAACGACCGAGCCCGTCGCCACACAGGTCGCCGCAACGGCCAGATAGATGAGCAGCCAGATACGGGCGGTGCGATAGATCTTGGGCCGCTCGCTGGCCGGCACGAACGTCGCCTCGGCCGCCCCCAATCGACCCGAACTGTGCCGAATCATGTCGCGCATCGCCACCGGGACATCCACCAGGCCGAAGAAGTTGGCCAGAATACGTGCCAACCGGGCCGGCCGCATCGCGGCTATCTCAGGATCCCGGCCCAGAATGAGCGTGTCGGTGTGATGCCGCGCATGGCTCCACCGCCAGACCGTCGGATCGCGCATGATCATGAACGACGCCAACTGATACAGCACATCGTTCATCCACCGGGTCCGGAAAGCGGTGCCGTGCCCGCCCTCATGCCAACGGGAGTCCGACGCCGAGCCGTAGAGCACTCCATAGACCAGGAAGAGCGGCACGACGTACCAATGCGGCCAGAGAAATGCTCCCAATCCCCCGCATACGAGCAGGCCCGCCAACCAGATCGAGGTATCCCGGATCGCGGGCAGGTCCGATCGCCGCATCAGCTCCTTCATCCGCTTGCGCGGCACCTCTGATCGGAACCATGACGCACCAGACAGCCCAGAGGCAACCGAACGCTCCGCCTCAGGACCAATCAGGCTATAACGCGCAAGCCGCTCCTTACCCATGATTCCCACTCCTCCGTGGTCACCAATGATAGGTCAGTCAGTCCGGAATGAGCGTCGTCGGCGGATGGCCGAAATCGGGCACCTCCAGCAGTTCACCGTGCCGCGCAGCGGAATCGTGGGCCCGTAGACCCGGTGCCAGGTAGCGGGCAGCCTCCCAGACACTGTTCGGCGGTGCAGTCCTGTTCAGACAGTTGGAAATGAAGTCGTCAACAAGAAAGTGGTGCGAGCCGTAGTGACCGCTCGGGAGGCCTCGAAACTCCGCGGGCAGCCGGGCCACCGGATGGACCTCGGCCATTCCGGACCGCGACCAGTCAGCATCGACACCGGTGCCCTCCCCCGTCCCAACGTTGTTGCCCTCCACGACGACCAATTCGTCAGTGACATCGACGATCTCGCTCCCGCCACCTGACCTGCGCTGCGTCCAGGTGCAACGTCCGGACGCCTCCTGTTCGAAGCTACCTTCAGTGCCATAGAGCCGCAGGCAGCCACCGCGACCACCGCCCTCGGCGACCCGCCGGAATTCATTGAACCGACCGATGCTGCCGTCGGACATGCGGCACAGCGCAACCTCATTGCTGAACGGATTCCCCCACAGATTCGCAGTTGCACCGAACAGCTTGTCCTGGTTGTGATCGACGAAACCCATACAGGAAACCTGCGTGATCCGTGCACCGGTGACCGATACGATCATGCTGGTCGAGTGGGTCGGGTAGTACATCGGCGGAATCCCGGCATTGCGCCGCCATTCATCGCCGAACCTGTGCTGGTAGACCTCGTACAGATCGCTCATATCGTGGAAATATTCTGCCTCGCCATAGACGATCTCGCCGAAATCGCCGGACCGGAACCGATTTCGGCAGTAGACCACCGACGGGTAGTAGTAACTCGTCTCTCCCGTCATATAGACGAGGCTGGTGTCCTCGACCGCACCGACCAGCGTCGCCAACTGCTCAAGACTGACAGCAGCCGGTACGGCCGAATAGACGTGCTTGCCGGCCCGCAGCGCCTCAACCGACTGCGGACCGTGCATCGTGTTCTGGCTGAACAGCGCTACTGCATCCACATCGGACTCACACAATTCGGTGAGCGATCGGTAGACGCGATCGATGCCGAAATCAGCCGCGAATTTCCGAGCCTTGTCCTCCACGATGTCCGCGACGGCAACGGACTCCACGCCAGGGTGCACCATGAACAGAGGCACAAAAGCGCGGGCGAAGACTCCAGCGCCGCAGATACCTACCTTGAGCCCCATTGTCCACCCCCTGCCATCCGTTACCCGCTCGGCCGAGCGTCGTCCCGGACATAGGTCAGAGCGACGCCCCGGCGCCGGTCTGCCGTACGGTTGGGGGCGCTTCCGTGCACCGTGCAGCTGTGGTGGAAACTCACCCCACCGGGTGGCAACACGACTGGCACCGCCGACTCGAGGTCGACACCTTCGACATGCAGCAGGTTGTTGCCGCCGACCGCGTGCGGCAGGACGCCGTTCTTGTGCGACCCCGGCACCATTTTCACGCAGCCGTTGTCCTCGGTCACATTGTCGATGGCCACCCAACAGGTGACGATGGCCGGCGGATCGACCCGCGGCTCCACCTGGGTCCAGTAGGCGCTGTCCTGATGCCAGGACACCTCCGACCCGTGGAACGCCGGCTTCATCAGGACCTGATCCTGCAGGAAGCTGACCTCGCCGGTCTGCAGCAGTTCACCGACCAACTCGAGAATATCCGGCCGCCGGGTCACCTCGGCGATCACCTGGTCGGCCTTCGCCACGTTCATCAGCTGCCAGGCCTTGTCGCGGCGGGCGACGCCGTCCAGTTCGGCCGCGTTGGGCTCCAGCCTGATGCCGACCCGCCCGGCATCGGAGCCCTCTCCAGCCGCCAGCGCGTCGATCCGCTGGCCAATCGTCTCCGCGTCAGCCGTATCCAGCAGCGGGCCGTAAATCAGAAACCCGTTGTCCCGGAAACCCTGGCGTTGCTCATCGGTCAAGGTGGCCATGAATACCTCCAGTCAGCAGCATTAGGTTGACACCAGATTCAGCACCGAATTCCACCGCTCGCCCGCCGAGTCGTCATACAGCCAGGGCTCGAATCCAAGCTGCAGATAGGTGCGGATTGCCGGCACCCGATAGTCGTCGGTTCGCAGAAAGATCGACCGGAATCCGTTCTGGTGCGCGTGTCGGAGCACCGCGAGACAGACGAGATATCCGAGTCGGTGTCCCCGGTGTTCCGGCACCACCGCGACCCAGCCGAGCTCTGGTGTCGGCGCGTAGGGGTCGTCGCCGCCATGCAGATGCAGTTGTGCGGTGGCGACCGGGACGTCTGCCGCGGTGGCGACGAAGGCACCGGACAATGGCATGACCGATCCCGGAGCGAAGAGCGCCGCGGCCCGGTCCACCGACCATTCACCGAGCTCGCCGTTGCGGGCCAGCAGGGATGTCCAGCCGTCCAGATCGCTGGCGCGCAAGGAACGCACGTCATAGCCGGCCGGCGCCGTCAGCCCAGGAAGGTCGCGCAGCTTGTGGGTCATGTGCAATTGGGGTGTCGGGTCGCTCATGTCCCGGCCACCTCCCGTTGCCCGTTCGTCATCTCGGCGAGATCCGCCAGGTGGATATCGAAGTCGAGCAGCTCGTTGCGTCGGAAGCGGTCCATGTCCAATCGGGACACATCGAGGGTGAACGGCGCGTCCAGAGCGCCGCTCAGATCGGTCCGCGGTGAGTCACGAAGAACAAGCTCGGCGACGGACATGCCGACCGAGGCGTGCATGACGATTCCGTGCCCGTTCATCCCGAGAGCGTGGTAGAGGTTCTCGACCGCAACGTCCCTGCAGATGATCGGATAGCCGTCCTGCGTGGTGCCGTAGACGCAGCACCAGCCATTGTGGAACGTGCTCTTCGGCAGGTCCAGGTACCGCCGGTAGGTCCGCGCGACGGCGTCGGGATAGTCGTCGTCGTTGAGCCGGTTGACGTGATCGGGGTCATCCACGATGCCGGGTCTGGTCACGTGATGGTGCTGACCGAACAACAGGGTGCCGCCGAGCTCACCACGGCACCAGACACCCTGACCCTGCACGGATTCACCGATGCCGCCCAACGGGTACTGATCCACTCCGTCGTCGAATGCAGTCGCGACGCAGACCTGGATGCGCTGGGGTGTAAGGGCCATGTCCGAGCCCGCGAGCGCGGCGACCTTCCGTCCCCATGGGCCGGCCGTGTTCACCACCTGGCCCACGTCCCACGGGCCACGCCGGGTGACCAGTCGCTGGATGCGTCCACCGCTCTGCCGCAGCTCAAGTACCGGCGTTCCGGGATACACATCGACGCGACCGGTCGCGGCCACCAGTTCCTGATAAAGAGCGACGAGCTCGTACGGGTTGATGAAGCCGCGGGTCGGATAGAGCACGCCGCCAAGGAGTCGTCGCGGCCCGTCCGCGCTCATCGCCTCGGCACGGAGCCAGGGATATCTGCGCAGGACGTCCTTCTGTTCCAGCACCTCGGTGACGTAGAAACCGTCCCGGTCCCGACTGTCGAAGAGACTCGCGTAGCGATTGGGCGGTGGCGGAAAGGTGCGAGGTTCGTAAATGAGGTCGAGCTGTCCCCACTGGGTGAACCGGAGTCCGTGATCCCGGGCCAACTCCCGGATCCGGCCGTAACCGACCACGTTCATCAGCGCGTAGATCTCGCCGAGTTCGACCGGGCAGATCACCCCGGCCGAGCCGCCCGTGGTCCCGTTTCCGAGTCCCTGCTTGTCGAATACGACAACCCGCTTCGTCTCGTCCTGCCGGGCAATCTCATAGGCGCAGGCCATCCCTATGATGCCGCCACCGATCAACGCAACGTCTGCAGTCTGGGCCACCGTGGCACCCTCTCCTCATCAGGCTTGGGCTACTTCCAGGACGTCAGTCGGATGCCGCTCACGATCCACCGTTGGGCGACCGCGAACAGCACGATCAAGGGGGTCACGACCAGCGCCGTGTAGGTCAGGATCTGCGCCACATCGGGCGCTCCGTGCAGTTGGACGAACTGGTAGACCCCCAGCGCCAACGTGTAGTTCTGCTCGTTGTTCAGATAGACCAACGGGGTGAAGAAGTCGTTGTAGGACTGTACGAACGCGAACACGGCCGCCACCGCGAGGGCCGCTCTGGCGGACGGCAGAATGATGCGCAGGTATATCTGGAACTCGTTGGCGCCGTCGATGCGCGCCGCCTCCCCGAGTTCGCGCGGAATGCTCCGCATGTACTGCCGCAGCAGGAAGATCGTGAACGGATCACCGACCAGGCTTGGCCAGGTGAGCGGGCGCAGCGTCCCGAGCCAACCCAACCACCGGTAGAGCTCGTACTGGGGAACGATCGTCACCCAGGTCGGCAGGATCAACGTGACGATCACCGTCCAGAAAAGCGCGTCCCGCCCCCTGAAGCTCACCTGCGAGAACCCGTAGGCCGCCAGCGACGACGAGATCGTGGTCGCCACCGTCACGAAAACACAGATATAGGCCGTGTTTCGCGCATATCGCAGAATATTCGACCCCTGGGTCGAAAAGAGATCGTCGACGTTCTTCATCGTCCAGGTCCGGGGCCACCATTCGATCGGCAGCTGCAGGAGTGAACTGGACGGCTTGAAGACCGCGGTGCCCAACCAGTACAGCGGAAAGACGAAGGGCGCGATCGCGAGCACCAGCACCACATACGGCACGGCCACCCGCACACCGGACCTGAACGCGGAGAGGCGCCGCGCGGGCGGCGCGATCGTCGACGCCCGTTGCGCAACGCCCACCATCAGTGCTCCTCTCCGTAGTAGAACACCCAGCGCCGCGCGGTCCGGAAGAGTATTCCGGCCAACACCGCCACGACCACGGTCAGCATGACGCTGAGCGCGGCTCCGTAGCCGAACGAGAAGTTCTGGAACATCTGCTGGTAGACGTACACGGCGTACAACAGCGTCGAGTTGTTCGGATCACCGAGGTGCATCGATCCGGTCTGTGAACCGGTGTTGTTGGCGGCCGCGGAAGCACCGAGCACCTGGGCGAAGAAGGAGAATGCGCCGATCATGCCGAGAATCAGGTTGAAGAATACCGTCGGGCTCAACATGGGCACGGTGATGCTGATGAACCGTCGCCAGGTCCTGGCTCCGTCGATCGCCGCCGCCTCGTACAACTCGGTGGGGATGCTCTGGAGGCCGGCCAGGAAGATGATCATCGTCGGACCGACCTCCCACAGGCTGATGAACAACAGCCCCGGCTTCGCCGACCCCGGCGAGATGAACCAGCCCGGCTGCGGCAGGTGGAAGAGCCCGAGAATCACGTTCACCGGGCCGCCGACGGGGTTGAACAGCCACGCGAAGACAATGCCGGCGCCAATGAACGGAACCATGCTCGGCAGATACAGCAGCGTCCGGAAGAGCCCGCCCCAGCGCAGCTTCCGATTCAGCAGTGCCGCCAGTCCGAGCGCCACCCCCAGCCCGATGGGCACACTCACCACCGTCCACCACAAGGTGTTTCGGACCGAGGTCCAGAAGTCCCCCGAGCCGAATGCCTGGCTGAAGTTCTTGAGCCCCACCCAGTGCGGTGGAAAGGTCAGCCCGTTGTAGTCGGTGAACGAGTACAGGAAGGTCGCAATCATCGGATAAAGCTGAAGGACCAGGACGCCGATCAGCCACGGCGCAAGAAACAGCAATCCGGTGCGCAGATTTCTGCGGGCAATGACCGAACGTCGCCGACGGCTTCTCAGCCCGGTGGTCACCCGTTCCCCACAACCACGCCGCCCGGTGTAGCACGCTCCTTCGAGTCGATCTGCTTCTGCGCCCCGCTGAGGGCGTCAGCGATGCTCGACTTGTTGTAAGCGATGTTGTTCCACGCCTCGGTCATGATTGTCGTGTACTGCGAGGTGAAGGTGCCGCGCGGATAGGAACCAGCCGCAATGGTCGACTCCTTGTCGACGATCTTCAGGGCATCGACCATCGGGTTGCCCGCGTACCCGTTCTTGGCCCGGATCTTGGACTGTGCCTGGGAGAGCTGCTTGTCCCACTGCTGTGCCTGCGTCGGACGGGTATATCCGTTGGTCGTGGGCCCGGCGAGCGCGCCGTTGTCGTACATGGTGGTCTTCCAGAAGTCGAAGGCCGCCTGCACGTTGGCGGCGCCCTTCGGCACCGCCATCACCCAGGCCGTGCTCCTGATGCCGTGGTTGATATCGCCGGTCTGACTCGGCGCCCAGGACATGGCCCAGTCGAGGTTGTAGCAGTGGTCGATCTGGCCGCCTTCCCAGTAGGCGCTGAAGTTGAACAGCTGTTGACCGGTGGCCATGTGATATTTCGGTGAGCACCCGTACGGGCCCGGATCGGTGCTGGCGAACTTGTTGTACGCCGTGAGGCCGCCGTAGAAGTCGATCAGCTTCTTCTCATATTCGAAATACTTCCGCAGGCACGGACTGTCGGCGTGGTAGCCGCCCTTCGGGTCCCAGGTCGCGTTGGAGCCGCAGAAGAGATTCTCCATGTCCGCGTTACTCCCCGACACTGGTATGCCGATGCGCTTGATGGCGTGATTGGGGCCGAACTCGGTAACTTTCTGCGTCGCCGTCCACAGTCCGTCGAAGGTCCGCGGCACGGCGTTCGGGTTCAGTCCTGCCTTGGTGAGCATCTTCGGGATGAAGAGCAGGTCCTCGGCGGTGGGATTGGAGGCTCCGGGGAGGCCATACCAGTGGCCGTTGTATCGGACGAACTGCGCAAGAGCGGGAACGAAGTCGCTCGGCTTTATCCCGGCGGCTTTGTAGTACTTGTCGAGATTGGTCAACGCGCCGCGTTGAACGAGCTGTGGCAACGCGTCAGAGACGCCAATCAGATCGGTCGGATTTCCGGCATTGACCGCAAGCAGGGTCTTCGTCACAGCGGTGGGGATGTCGGGGACCTGCACCTCGCTGATCTTCAGTTTCGGCAGATCCTTCGCCCACACAGCGTGATAATAGGTGTACCACGAGCTGATCGAGTTGACGCCGTGCGATGTCTTCGGGGTAACGCCGCTGATAACGTTCGCGTTGGTCATGATCGTCATTTGATTGGAATCGCCGCTCGCCTTGCCGGACGATGCGCAGCCGCCGATCGCCAGGGTGGCGACGACGCCGGCAACCAGGGACATCCTGAGTTTGGAAGAGGCGGCCGGCCGGCGGATCGAATACCACCACATGGCTTGATTCCTTTCTCAGCTCTTGCCCACGAACAGGCCTGGATGACTCACCGTGGTGCCGCTGTGAGCCGAGTAGCACGGGTCGAGAATTCTGGGCGTTCTCAGGCTTGGCGGTTGGGGCGCCGGTGACGCACCGTGGACTCGCCCGAAGAGGCTGACAGCCAAAGGTTCAGCACGTGGGCCATAGCGACCTTCATTCAATGAAGTACAAACTTCTATGAGTGAAACAGTTGCATGGCCGATGAGGTCATGTCAAGAGTGTCGTGATACCGATGCCATCAACGGCCCGGAAAGCGGACAGTTCCTGATGAGTCGGTTGGCTCGCACCATTGCCGGGAATATCGGCACCAAAAACCCAGCCCGCATCGTGCCGGGGGCGCGGGTTGATCAGCCCTTGTGGCCGGGCGCGCCTTCAACCAGGCCGAGCTCCTCGGAAATCTGTGCCGCGGCCCGGGCGACGGCCTTTCCGACGACGACAAGTCGACTGGCGGTCATTCGACTGGTCGGACCCGAGACGCTGATCGCGTAGCTGGCCGCACCGCGGTGATCGAGAATCGGGGCGCCGGCACAACGCAGGCCCTCGTCAGATTCCTCGTCGTCGACGGCATATCCGGCGCGGCGCACCTCGTCGAGCGCGGCCGCGAGCTTGGTCCGGGAGGTAATCGTTTTGGGGGTGAGCTTGTCCAGCCGCTCGCGGTCCAGAATTGCTGCCACGTCCTCAGCGGTCAGCCGGGAAAGGATCGCCTTGCCGACCGAAGTGGAGTGCCAGGTGTCCCTCGCCCCGGCTCCGACGCCCTTGCGTAGGGACCGCGGGCTGTCGAGCATCTCGAGAATGACGATCTGCCGTCTCTGCCGGGCAGCCAGGTTGACGGTCTCCTCGAAGTCGTCGCGGAGCCTTCGCATATACGGCAGGGCGACGCGATGAATGTCCCGCTGCGCGAGTGCCCGCATGCCCAACCGGTAAAGGCCGAACCCGAGGCGGTAAACGCCGGTCTCCTCGTCCCGTTCGACCAGATCGCCGTGCGTGAGGCTGGCGAGGTAGCGCAGCGCCGTCGCCTCGCTCAAACCGGTTTCGCGGGCCACCCGGCTGAGGCTGGCACCATCGTCGGTGTCCAATGAGCCGAGGACCTGGACCGCCCGCGCGACGGACACGAGGTGATAATTCTCGAAATTCGTCGCGGCCACGACAATCCCCCATCTTCCGTGCGCGGCCACGGGCATCGGCATCGTCGCACTCTTGACATGGCATCGTCAGCCATGCAACTGTTTCACTCATAGAAATTAGCACTTCATTGAATGAAGGTCAATATGGCCCATTTCGCTGACCGTTTCCCGGTCAGTTGCCACGGGCGAGACCAACACAGCCGTCGGCGGCGGATCCCGGGCATGTCGGTTTGTCGCCGACATCCTATGCGCAAACCCTCCGATCGGAGTCTGATCTGATGAGTGCCACATTGCGTATCGGTGTTGCCGGCGCGGCACGCGGCGGCGGCTATACCGTCGGAATTCAGGCCCTACACCCGCGGGCGGCGCTCAGCGCCGTCTACGACCCGAATCCCGACGCCGGCGAGCGATTCGTGGCCGCCCATCCCGAGGCGCGGCGCTGCGAGAGCTTCGCCGAACTCATCGATGCCGTCGACGCCGTCATTCTCGCGTCACCGCAGCACCACCACGCCGCCCAGGCCGCATTCGCGCTGGAGCGCGGCGTACACGTGCTTTCCGAGGTGCCGGCCGCGGTCAGCATGGAGCAGGTCAATCAGCTGCTGGCAGCCACCCGGACCAGCTCGGCGACCTACATGCTGTCCGAGAACTACTGCTACAGCAGGCCGAATCTGCTGGTCCGGGAAGTCGTTCGGGCCGGTCTGCTCGGTGAGTTGTATTTCGGCGAATCGGAATATCTGCACGAGATGAAATCGGCCCAGCGGCTGCCCGACGGCCAGCCGTCCTGGCGGTCCATCTGGCAGGTCGGGCGCGACGGGCACACCTACCCGACCCACAGCCTGGGCCCGCTGCTGCAGTGGATGGACGACCGGGTCACCGCCGTCAGCTGTATGGGATCCGGGCATCACGTCGCCCCGCAGCACGAAATCCAGGACACCGTGACTCTCACCGCGCGGACCCGCAAGGGCGCGCTGTTGCGCATCCGGCTCGACCTGCTGTCCAACCGCCCGCACCTGCTGGACTACTACGCGGTCCAGGGCACCCTCGGCTCGTACGAATCGGCCCGCACCGAGGGCGAGAGTCCACGGATCTATCTGCACGAGCCGGGAAAGAAGCTGGAGTGGGAGCCGCTGGAAGTGCACACCGACCGTTTCCTGCCCGAGCGGTATGCCCGCCCTCCGGAAGGTTCCGGCCACTGGGGCTCGGACGCCTGGCCGGTCATGGACTTTGTCGACGCGGTCGTCGAGGGGCGGCAGGTGGAGCTGGACGTGTACACGGCGCTGGACATGACGCTGCCCGGCATCGTCTCGGAGGCGTCGATCGCCACCAACGGCGCGTGGCTGCCGGTCCCCGATCCACGCACGCTCACCGCGGGCATCGGGACCGAGCCGGGGCGGGAGGCTCCCCGTGCGTAGTCACTCCGGCACGCGGGCCCGTCGATGACCGCGACCACCGCCGTCGACCTGACCGGCCAGGTGGCGCTGATCAGCGGTGGACTCGGCGACATCGGCCGGACGATCGCCAGCACCCTGTCCGCCGCCGGCGCCACCGTGGCGCTGGCCGACATCGTCGATCCCAACGGGGGCACGGCCCGCGCAACTGCCGCCGGCGCGGCCCGCTACGACCGGGTCGACGTACGGGATGCGGCGGCGGTCGAGGCCTGGGTGCAGGCCGTGCGGGACGAATTCGGAACGCCGACAATCGCCATTCCGGCGGCCGCCACGGTCACCCCGGCCGAGCCGCACGAGATCTCGGCGACCCGATGGACCGACGAGCTGCGGACGAATCTCGACGGCGCCTTCTTTCTGGCGCAGTCGGTGATTCGGCGACTGCTGGACGCGGACCGGCCCGGCCGGATCGTCTTCATCGGCAGCTGGGCCGCGGACCGTCCCCATCCGCACGTTCCCGCCTACACAGCGGCGAAAGCGGGTCTGCGTGGTCTGATGTGGTCACTCGCCCTGCGTTACGCGGCTGCGGGAATCCTGGTCAACGAGGTGGCGCCGGGACTGGTCGACGCCGGGGTCTCGAGCCAGGTCTTCGCGACCGATCCCGCGCTCCGCGCCCGCAGCAGCGCGGCCATCCCCACCGGAGCACTGCTGAGCGCCGCCGACGTGGCGGTTGAGGTGGTGCGGCTCTGTGATCCCGAATTGCGCCACATAACAGGGACCACAGCAGTATTGGACGGTGGCATCTCGCTGGTGACCCCGCTGTTCGCGCAGTCCACCGAACGGCGGCAGGACACCGCGGCCAACGGTCGGCCGGCATGAGCGGGGCTGCCTGTTGGACTCCGCCGAGCTTCCAGGGACTGATCGGCGTGGCCACGGCCGATATCACGCCGCCCGCCGACATTCACCTGCGCAATTGGGGCGCCGCACCGCATCGCCAGGCCACTGGAATCCATCAGCGACTGCTGGCGGTCGTGCTGACTATCCGCAACCCGGTCGACGGCGCGCCCCTCCTGCTGGCCGGCCTGGATCTGGGCTGGTGGATGGATCCCGAGGACGAGGCCGCGCTCCGGGAGAGCGTCGCGGCGAAGCTGGGACTGACCGACGACCAACTCGTGCTGGCGCTGACCCACACGCACGCCGGACCGTCGCTGCGCCGGGCCGACCGGGATCAGGACGGCGGCGCGAAGCTGCCGGAATATCTGGACGAGGTGGCGGCCCGGATCGTGGCGGCGGAGCGCGAGGCGCTCGCGGCCGAGGAACTGTCCACTCTGGACTGGGAGTACGGGCGCTGCACACTGGCCGCCCACCGGGATCTGCCCGACCCGGCGGGAAACCGCGTGGTGTCCGGATTCAATCCAGACGTCGCGGTCGACGACACGCTCCTGGTCGGCCGGGTCTGCTCGTCTGGTGCCACCAGAGCGGTGATCGTCAACTATGCGTGCCATCCGACCACGCTGGCGTGGCAGAATTCACTGGTCTCACCGGATTTCGTCGGCCCGATGCGGGATCTCGTCCGGGCCGAGACCGGTGCCGCGTGTCTCTTCCTGCAGGGCGCCTCCGGCGAGTTGGCGCCGCGGCTGCAATACACCGATGATCTCGACGTGGTGCGGCACAACGGGCGGCAACTCGGATTCGCGGTGCTGTCCACGCTGGAGGGGATGCTGCCGTCCGGCACGACCCTCGCATTTGAGCGGGTGGTCGATTCCGGCGCTCCATTGGCGGTATGGCGCACCCGGCCGGCCGAACTCGACACCACGGTCGCCGCGCGTAGGCGAATCCTGCAATTGCCGCGCCGGACCGAGGATCCGCCGGGCGGCGCCGGGCGGACCGACGACCCCAGAGCGGCCGCGATGCGCGCCGAACGGGCGGCCCGCATCGCCCGGGCCGCCGGCACCGGCGCCGCGGTCGCCTTTCCGGTGAACTCGTGGCGGATTGGTGGTGCACTACTCGTCGCGCATCCAGGCGAGGCATATTCAATGCTGCAGACCGCGCTGCGCAAGGCATTTCCTGACCATGCGGTCGCCGTGGTCAATCTGGCCGGCGGAGTGCACCTCGGCTATCTGCCGCCGTCCGAGGTGTACGACACCGACACGTACCAGGTCTGGCAGACGCCACTCGGGCGCGGCTCGCTTGAGCGGCTGACCGCAGAGAGTCTCGACGTACTGCGAATGCTGGTCCGGGAAGGACGCGATGCGCTGTGACCAAGGACTTTCACGGTGTATATCCGGTGATCCAGACACCGTTCGACCGCGATGGAAATCTCGATCTGGACCAGGTTAGACACGAGCTCGACTGGATGTTCGGCCACGGAGCCTCCGGCGCCGTGATCGGCATGGTGTCGGAGATTCTCAAGCTCGCCGATGACGAGCGCGGCGCGCTGGCCGACACGGTGTGCCGGCACGCCCGGGACAACGGCCGTCAGGCCATCGTCAGTGTCGGTGCCGAGAGCACGCATCATGCCCTGCAGCGGGCGCGGCAGGCCGAGGATGCCGGCGCCGACGCGCTGATGGCGGTCCCACCCCTTACCGCGGCGGTGGACATCCCGGGAATGTTGCAGTATTTCGTCGATCTGCTGGAAGCCACGTCCGCTCCCCTTGTGGTCCAGGACGCCAGCGGATATGTGGGACAGCCGATCCCGATCGGTGTTCTGGTGCAATTGCAGGATGGGTACGGCGATCGGGTGCTGTTCAAACCCGAGGCCACGCCGATCGGACCGAGACTGTCGACGCTGCGTGACAAGACCGGCGGCCGGGCCCGCATCTTCGAGGGATCCGGTGGCATCGCGCTGGTCGACAGCCATCATCGGGGCATCATCGGCACGATGCCGGCGGCCGACCTCTGCTGGGCGCTGGTCGCCCTGTGGCAGGCACTGGAGGCCGGCGAGGCCCATACCGCCGATTCGATCAGCGCGCCACTGATCGGCATTCTCAACCTGCAGAACGAACTCGACTCTTATGTGGCCATCGAGAAGTACCTGCTGCACAAGCAGGGCGTGCTGCGGACCCGGACGGCGCGGGACCCGGTGACCTACAAGCTCGACGCCGAGACGGTCGCCGAGGTCGACCGGCATTTCGCCGCGTTGCACGGGGCGGTCACCGCGGCCCGGGACAACGGCACGGCAGGTGTTACCGGCGATATCTCGATCGGCACGCCCTGACCCTGTCGTTCCCATGATCGTGAGCGGATCTGGTACCTCAGCGGGTATCCAGATCCACTCACGATCATGGAAAGGGAACGGGTCAGTGGTCGACGTTGTGGGCGATCAGGTTGGTGAAGGTGCCGGGGGTGACCACGCGCACGTCCGGGCCGAGATTGTCGGTCACCTCGCGGATATTCGCGATCCCCTTGCTCCAGGCGTGTACGGCGACGAGCGTGTAGCCGTCGGCGCTGGTCGGGTCGCGCGGAGCCGCGTTGATGGCCGCGGTCACCGAGGTCTCGTCAGCGCCGGTCAGACCGTCCCAGAGCATGTGCCGGGCCGATATCACCGGCTTTCCGTGAGACCAGACGATCTCGCCGTTTCCGCCGTCATAGCGGGAATACTCAAGATAAATCAATCCGTCGATCGACCGCCGGGCCGTATAGGCATCCCAGACATCGACCTTGTCCAGCGCATTGAAGTCGAGAATCTGCACGACACCGAGGTCCGCCCGGGCCATATAGCGGTCCAGCCGTGCGGTATGCGCAGCAAGCTTGGCCGCCGGATACTGGCTCGGATACATGTATCCGGATCCGGACGGGCCAACGACGAATTCGTCGGCATTCTTCCCGGTCGAGGCATCGTCGTAATACCACTGCATCACCGACGGGGCCAGATCGACGAGCGTCGGCGGAATTCCCCAGCCCAGCGGGACCGTGCCGCGCTGCGGGCTGGCCCACCAGCCGGCGGTGTTCTGCAGCGAGGTCAGCAACCACTGCACATTGTCCCCGTCGGTGACGACGAAACTCACGTAATGCACGCCGCGTTCGGCCCGCGGCGGGGCGGGATGACTGTGCTGCCGCAGCAGGCCGGCGGGCACCCCGGAGAGGGTCGAAAGATTGCGGCCCCAGTCGGCGGCGACCATGAAGCTGCCGGCCATCGAGGAGGGCGAGACGAACTTGTCCTCGCCGTTGCTCGCGTCGCCCCAGCCGATCACCGGTGCGTCGGTGTCCAGGCTGCGTACGAGATCGTCGCGGAACGCGGTGTTCCCGTCGTAGAAAAGCGGAGCACCAGCCATGGTGGCCAGATCGCGCAGCTGGAAACCGAAGCTCGGCTTCTGTTCGACGGCGAAATCGTGGCGCAGCCGACCCCAGTAGTTTGCCTTGAGCCACGCGTCGTCCTTGCCGCGCACATCCGCCGTCTTCCCTAAGCCCAGCGCCGTGACCCGGTCTTCGATGCTCGCGTGCACCGCGACGCTGCCGGTGATGCCGCCCAATGTGGTCGCGACGCTCATCGACGAGTCCTCGTCGTACAGCACGTAACCGCTGATGCCGTGCGGCCGATATCTCGCCAGCAGGTCCCAGGCGCTGTCGACCTCGGTGATCCCGACGCCATACCGCTGCTGCAGATCCGCCAACCACAGCGAGGTGGGCGAGTTCGGAGTTGTGACGTAAACGTGCGGGAGGCCGGCGGAGACCACCGGCGCCGCCGAGCGGTCGCGCGCGACCAGACCCTGCAAGGTGCCGACCAGCACGCCCTCCGGGACGGTCAGATCACTGTCATCGACGACGTACAGATGCTGGAATCGCCCGCCGCGCGGGAAATATGGCCGCGAAGCCGCCGCACGTGGTGCCGACGCCCGCGCGGTCGCCGGAATCGCCGACACCGCGCCGGCGCCCAGGAGCACACCGCCCGCCTTCAGGAAACCCCGCCGGTCGACCGGACTCATTCGGCTCCGCCTTTTCGTCTCGGCCGGCGGACCCGAAAACTCCACCAGCACAGGGATGACAACGTTATCGTCGATACTGACGAAGTGCTGCAGCGAGTCTTCAACCAGCAATCGGCTCTGTCAACCCCGGGCCGGCCGGGTTACCCGGTCCTGATGGATGCGCAGCTGCATCGTGACGAGCTCCAACAACGGCACCGGTACGTCGAAGGCGCGGGCCCGGCCGACGAGATCGCCGAAAATCTGCTCAACCTCAATGCTGTTCCCCGCCGCGACATCTCGATACAGCGACGAGGTGAAAGCCGAGCCTTTTCTGGTGATGAATTCCCGGGTGAAGCGCCTATTCTCCTCGACCAGCGGGTGGCCGGCCGCCGCCGACACGGCAGCACACTCGGCGAGCACGGCATCGGCGAACGCGGTGCCGCCAGGCTCCGCCGCGACCTCGCCGATGGCGCCTCGCAGCAGGCAGGTCACCGCACCCACCGACGCGATGAACGACCACTTGTCCCACATGTCGTCGAGAATGTGATCGGAGACCGCCGTGTCGAAGCCGACCCCGCTCAA
Organism: Mycobacteriales bacterium; assembly: GCA_036267955.1. Lineage (GTDB taxonomy): Bacteria > Actinomycetota > Actinomycetes > Mycobacteriales > QHCD01 > DATAVB01. The sequence continues at coordinate 33,543 of DATAVB010000078.1, forward strand.
CACTTCGTGCACCTGACGCACCCGGTCGGACTCGGGCCCGGCCAGCTCGCCGTAGGCAAGGCTCTGCAGGTCGGCCAGCCGCACGATGTCGCCGTCGTCGTTCAGCATGGTCGACACCTTCGCCACCCCGCCGAGCACCGCGGCACCGAACCGCTCCACCAGCGCATCGACATGCGCCATCCCGTTCAACATCGGGATGAGGACTGATCCCGGCCCGACCGCCGGAGCGACGTCGTCGATGGCCTGCGGCAGGCCGGTTGCCTTGACAGACAGCAGGATCAGATCGTACGGATCGGTGATCGCGTCGGCGGTCACGAGCTGCGGTTCGCTGCTCTCTGCCGCGCCGAGCCCGCTGATCCGCAATCCGCGCCGGCGCAACTGGTCGGCCCGCGCCGGCCGGACCAGATAGGTGACGTCCCGCCCGCCGGCCGCGAGTCGGGCCCCGAAGAAGCCGCCCGCCGCGCCGGCGCCAACAATGACAATTCTCATGACATCACCCGATCTGATTCGTCCGGACGCATCGGTTGCAACAGCGGCCGCGGCCTGGTCAGCGCGCGGGTCACCAGATCCGCGTCCGGCGCCGCGGGGGTCGAGCCCGGCCCCGGCCTGACGACCGTGTTCACCGGCTCGACCACGGCCCGGCACTTCCCGCACACGCTTCTGGCGTCGACCCGCCCCCCGCAATTGCCGTGGGTGAATATCCGCCGCGAGCCGTTCGGCGCGTAATAGGTGTCACCCCAGCTCAGCAACGCCCGGAGCGCCGGCCAGAGTTGGATGCCCTTGTCCGTCATCGCGTATTCGGAAAATCCGCCCGGCCCGGGCACGCGCTCGAAAATGCCGGCGTCGACGAGAGTCGTCAGCCGGTCGGTGAGGACAGCGCGCGGGATCTCCAGGTGGGCGAGGAAATCGCTGAACCGCCGCACACCCCAGAAGCCGTCGCGGACGATCAGCAGCGTCCAGCGCTCACCGACGATCTCCAGGCAGCGCGCCAGCGAACACGCCTGGCCGGTGTAATCCCGTGGAAGGGCCATGCCGGCAGTATTGCACAGTGGTTCAGTGAACGAACAACCGTGTGCTACGTTCTTGGTTCGTTCACTGAACTAATCCTTGGAGTGCCGCATGTCCGCACCGGTCCAGCCGGCCAGCGCAACGACATCCGGCTCAGCCACGCTGCCTATCGCGTCGGCCGGCACCCTGCTGAGCATGGTCGCGTTCACCGACCCGCTGTCCACCGTTCCGTCGCTGGCCCGCAGCCTGCACGCCGGACCGGCCGCCCAGAGTTGGGTGCTCAGCTCGATGAGCCTCGGACTCGCCGCGGCACTGCTCGTGACCGGCGCGCTCGGGGACGACTACGGCCGGCGGCGGATGTTCGTGTCCGGAGCCGCCATCCTCGCGGCCGGGTCGTTGCTGTCCGCGGTGTCGCCGGGTGCCGTGTTGTTCGTCGTCGGCCGGCTGATCCAGGGTCTGGGTGCCGCGGCCGTCGTCTCCTGCAGCCTCGCCCTCATCAGCCATGCGTACCCGCCCGGTCCGGGCCGGACCCGGGCCAGCGGGATGTGGGGCGCGAGCCTCGGCGCCGGCATCGCACTCGGACCGGTGCTCGGCGCCGGCTCCGAGCAGGTCTCGCACTGGCGCATCGGCCCGATCGTCGTGGCCGGGTTGACCGCCGTGCTCGCGGTCGCCGGCCGGTCGCGGCTGGCCGAGTCCACTTCCGGCCACAGTCGGCCGGTCGACCTCGCCGGCAGCGCGCTGCTCGGCACCGGCCTGGCCGCGCTCGTAGCCGCCCTAACCCAGGGTCGGCAGGGCTGGACCCGGCCGTCGGAGCTCGCGCTGATCGTCGCGGCGGTCGTACTGCTCGGGGCATTTCTTGCCCATCAGCGCACGGCCCGGCACGCGATGCTCGATCTCTCGCTGTTCGGCCGGCCCGCCCTGCGGTCGACCACCATCGCCGCGGTCGTCTGCGGCGCCGGGATCATCGCCCTGATGTCGTTCATGTGCACGATGCTGGAACGGGGCCTGGGCCGGTCGCCCCTGGCGGCCGCCCTGATCCTGGTCGTCTGGTCGGCGACCAGCGTGGTGACGGCGCTGCTCACCCGACGCCTGCCCGCCCGGATACCCGGTTTCCTCCGGCTGTCGGTCAGCCTGGTGATCATCGCGGCCGGCATGGGCGCGCTGGCCGAGCTGTCGACCGGGTCGGGGCTCTGGCTGCTGGTCCCCGGCCTGCTCGTCGCCGGCGCCGGCAGCGGGCTCTTGAACGCGACGCTCGGCCGGGAGGCGGTCGCCAGCGTCCCGGCCGAGCGGGCCGGGATGGGCAGCGGGATCAACAACACCGCCCGGTACGTGGGGTCGGCCATCGGGGTCACCATCGTCACCGTCATCGCGGTCCGCCCCTCGACGCACCCGCAACGGGATCTCGTCGCCGGCTGGAACACCGCCGCGATCGTCTGCGCCGCGGTTTCTCTGGTGGGCGGGGTCGTCGTGTGGCTCTGCCATCACGGCGAACAGCGCGCCGCCTAGGGCGACCCCGTGTTGGTGATCATGCAGAAATGGCTCGTTTCGGCGGCGTGTCGCGGACCTTTTCTGCATGATCGCCGTCGCGGTCGGCCTGTTGCTCAGCGATCTTGAACCGGCCTGTCGCTGCCGAACAGGTCCGTCTCGGTGATGCCCGGCCCCTGGCCGGCGCGGATGAACCACTCGGTGCCGAACATCTCACTGAACTCCGCGTCGGGCAGGGCCAGGAAGAAGGACTGCTCGGCGATCTGGCTCGCGTGCGCCCGCATCGCCTTCCTCTTGTACCCGATGTACCGGCCGACGTCGACCTTCGTGGTGATCTCCGCCGCCGGCTTGCCGAAGTTCGCATCGCCCGCGATGTCGGGCAGCTCGATCCCCGCCGCGGCGGGCTTTCCGGCCAGGTCGGCGATGGCGCGGATCGCGTCGTCGCGATTCATCGTGTTCTGGTAGACCCGCGGAGTGCCGGCGAGCTCGGCGGCCCGCATCCCCACCCGGTGCACCTGGATGTGGTCGGGGTGGCCGTATCCGCCGTTGTCGTCGTAGACGGTGAGCACGTCCGCCTGCTCCTCGCGCAGGATGGCGGCGAGCCGCTCGGCGGCCTCCTCCACCGATGCGGTCCAGAAGGTGCCGGTGGCGTCGTTGGTCGGCTCCCCCATCATCCCGGAGTCCTCGTACCCGAGGAACTCGGTCCGGTGGGCGCCGAGGATCTCGGCGGATGCGTGGGTCTCCACGACCCGGCGCTGCCAGAGCTCCTCCCCCTCGGCCAACAGACCCTCGGGGATCTCGCCGCGCTCGCCGCGGGTCGCCACCACCAGCACCACCCGGTGCCCGTCCTCGTACGCCTTGCGCATCACCCCGCCGCACGCGATGCACTCGTCGTCCGGATGAGCATGAAATGAAACCAGAGTCGCCATGTCCACGACATTAGCGCGGCCCTGCGACAGTCCCGTCAGCCGAAGCGGGCGATGGGATTGTCCAGCGTGCCCACGAACTGCAGCGCCGCGGCCGGGTCCTGCAGGTCGACCATCTGCTGGTTGTCCCGCAGCTGCAGCCGGTTGAGACACGACAGAGCGAACCGGTCGGCGAACAGGTCGTACCGCGCGAACCGATCGGCCAGCTGCGGCGCCGACTTGTGGTAGTCCAGGACACACGCCCCCACGGTCGCCCAGAACTCGTCCTCGGGCAGCCCCTCGGCGTCGAGGATCGCACTCAGGAACCGGAAGAAGCAGTCGAAGACGTCGGTGAGGATCGACAGCGGCTTGATGTCGTCGGGGATGTCGACCCGGATCCGCTCGATCTCCGCCGGCAGCGGAATGTCGGTGTTCATCACGACGGCCTCCTCCGCGATGTCCTTGACGAAGATCCGCCCCGGCACACCGTCGGTCAGCACGAGAATGATGTTCTCCCCGTGCGGCATAAAGGCCAGGTCGTACGCGTAGAGGCAGTGCAGCAACGGGGTCAGGTACGCGTCGAGATAGCGGCGCAGCCAGACCGCCGGCGCGAGGCCGGATTCGGCGATCAGCCCGGCCACGAAGGAGCCGCCGTCCCGGTCAACGTGCAATAACGACGCCATCGTGGCCAACCGCTGGCCCGGCCCGATTTTCGGGATCGGACTCTCCCGCCACAACGCCGCCAGCATCTTCAGGTACGGGGAGCCTTTCGGCGCGACGGCGGAGAACTGCTCGTGCCGGTAACCGACGGCGGCGCGCTCCCGGAGAATACCGAATTCCGCCCGCCGCAGGAACTCGTCATTGTCGATCAGCTCAGCCAGCCACTCGTTGATGGCCGGCGTCGCCTTCATGTAGTCGGCCGACAATCCGCGCAGAAAACCCATGTTCAGCACCGACAGCGCGGTCTTGACGTAGTGCCGCTCCGGCTCCGAGGTGTTGAAGAAGGTACGGATCGACTGCTGGGCTAGATATTCGTCGTCACCGTAGCCGAGATACACCAGATTGCGGTTCGCGACCTCGGCCGCGAATGTCACCGACAACCGGTTACGCCACTGCCAGGGATGGACGGGTATGAGGTGGTGGTCGGCCAATTCCAGCCCCAGCTCCGCCAGCGTGCCGGCAAACCGGTCCAGGGTCGCGGCACCCAACTCGGCGCCGATCAGGGTCTCGTAATCCAGATCGCCCGCGGCGGTGAAGGTGGAATGGTCCCGCCGGGCGGCCAGCCAGATCAGCCGCACCGGGCTGGCCGCCTCGGGCGCGAAGGCGAGATATTCCGTCGCGTCGAAGCCGAGCCGGCCATTGTTCGCCACGAAACAGGGATGCCCCTCGGTCATTCCGGTTTCGATGGCCTGAAAGTCCGCGGCGGCGAGATCCGCCGCCCGCACGAAAGGTGCGGCCAGCTTGAACGCGCTGCCGGACAGCGTGCTGGTGATCTCCTCCAGGTAGACCGGCAACATGTCCGCACCGATCCCCAGTGACGCGCGCAACTCGATTATCAGGTCCACCGCATCCGGGATGAGCTCGATTTCGTCCCGGCTCCGGGTGATGCTGTCGAGGTCGATCTGCCAGTGATTGAGGGAGAGCAGCCGGGCGGCGAAGGTGTATTCAACTGACCCGTCGTCGCTGGGCACGACGTACGTGCCGTCCGACCGGCTTTCCGGGATGATCAGGCGCTCGTGTGCGAATTCGGCGAGCGCCTTGCGTACCAGCAACCGGTTGGCGCGTTCCCAGTGCTCCGGCGTGAGATGCCTGATCGCGTGTGATTCATTGCTGTCCCGATGACCGCTCTGGTGAGTGCTCATACGTTCACTCTATTGTGCTGGCGGTGAATTCCGCACGGGAACAAATACTCAGGTGGGCCTCCTTTCCGGTTAAGGCCACGGTGTCCACGATGTGAAAGCCCATTGCCGCATTCAGTGCGTGGATCGCCTGATTGCGCACGTCCGGCTCGACCACGACCCGTTGCACGGCCGGGTCGGCGAAGAGGAGTTCCATCACAGTCGTGATGACAGCTCGGGTGAAACCGTGCACCGGCTGATCTGTCGGTGCGACCAGGAAATGCATTCCGGTGTCGCCGGGCCGCCGTTCGTAAACCTCGGCGATCTCGCTGTGCGCCGGGTCGTACCGCTCGACCAGAAATGCCGGCCGCCCGTTGTGCAGACCGAGGAACGCGTCGTACGTCGCCGCGGCGACAACGGCGGCGAACTGCCGCTGCACGTCGGACACGGTGGCATCCTGCATCATCCAGAAGGCTGACTTGGGATGGGTCAGCCAGCCGTGCAGCAATATCGCATCGGCCGCCGGATCCACTGCCCGGACGGCGAATTCGCCCAACCGGGCGTCGGCCCGGGTGAAGAATATCCTGGTCACACGGGCACGCCCGGCATCGCCGGCGCTCCGAACTCCTGCACCGCGATGGACCGCTCGACCGGATAATGCTCGCGACCGAGCAGCTCCCGGATGATGCAGGAATTGCGGTAGGCCGCCATCCCGAGGTCCGGCGCGACGAAACCGTGGGTGTGCAGCTCGGCATTCTGGACGAAGATCTCCCGCCCGGCGGAGTCGACGGTGTAATTGCGGCGCACCGCGAACCGTCCCGACTCGTCCCAGTCGATCCGGTGCCGGATCGGGTCGAGAAAGGCCGGCACCTCATAGCGGTATCCGGTGGCGAGGACCAGGCCCTCGGTGGCCAGCCGGAAATCCCGCTGCTGTTCCTCCTGCCGCAGGCCGAGGGTATAGGTCCCCTCGTCATAGGACGCCTCAACCACGGAGGTGTTGGTCAGCAGCCGGGTCGGGCACGGGCGCACCCGGTTCTTCACGTAGAGCAGGTCGAAGATGTCGTCGATGAGCGCGGAGTTGATTCCCTTGTAGAGACCCTTCTGCGCCGTGACGAGCCGGTCCCGAGTCTCCCCTGGAAGCACGTGGAAATAGTCGACGTAGTCCGGGGACGTCATTTCCAGGGTGAGCTTGGTGTATTCCAGTGGGAAGAACCGCGGTGACCGGGTCAGCCAGGTCAGTTCGTAGTCGTGCCGGTCGATGTCGGAGAGCAGGTCGTAATAGATCTCGGCCGCGCTCTGGCCACTGCCGACCACCGTGATGCTGGCCTTCTCCTGCAGCGCCGACCGGTGCCCCAGATAACGGGAGTTGTGGATGACGTCGCCGCCAAGCCCGCGACAGGCCGGCGGGAGGTACGCCGGCGTGCCGGTCCCGAGCACCAGCCGCCGGCCCCGGAAATTCCGCTCGCCGGCCCACACGACATAACATTGCGCGACCTCGTCGTACTCGATCTCGGTGACCTCGACGCCGAACCGGATGCTGGGCAGCTGCCCGGCCGCCCAACGGCAGTAGTCGTTGTACTCGGCGCGCAGCGGATAGAAATTCTCCCGGATATAGAACGGGTAGAGCCGGCCGGTCAGCTTGAGGTAGTTGAGGAACGAGTACGGCGACGTCGGGTCGGCCAGAGTGACCAGGTCGGACATGAACGGCGTCTGCAGCGTGCTGTTCTCCAGAAGCATTCCAGGGTGCCAGTCGAAATCCGGCTTGCTCTCCAGGAACAGTCCGTCGAGCTCGACGATCGGCTCGGTCAGGCAGGCCAGGCCGAGATTGAACGGCCCCAACCCGATCGCGATGAAATCGTGGACATTGGTCAACGGAATACCTCCGAGGGGTCAGCTGGCCTGCGAGCAGCACAGCTCCGGCTCGGCGATGAACCGGCCGGCGTGCTCGGCAAGGAGGTCAAGGACTTCCGCGATGTCGAACAGTGACGTCTGCGGATTGAGCAGGGTGAATTTCAGGTAATGCCGTCCGTCGACGACCGTGCCGGCGACCACCGCCTCGCCGGAGGCATAGAGCGCCTCCCGGGCATGCCGGTTGACCCGGTCGCGCAGCTCCGGATCGGAATTGCCGGGCGGCACATACCGGAATACCAGCGTGCTCAGCTGCGGCTTCGTGACGACCTCGAACCGCGGGTCCTCCTCCAATAGCGCCCAGGCCTCGGCGGCCCGCGTCACCACCTCGTCGAAGAGTTCGCCGATGGCGTCGGCCCCCATGATCCGCAGGGTCAGCCAGAGTTTCAGCGCGTCGAACCGCCGCGTCGTCTGCAGGCTCTTGTCCACCTGGTTGGGGGTACGGTCTGCCGCGCTGTCAGCGGGATTGAGATAGTCGGCGTGATAAGTGACGTGGCCCAACGTCGCCCGGTCGCGCACCAGAACGGCGCTGGAGCTGACCGGCTGGAAGAACGACTTGTGATAGTCCACCGTCACCGAGTCGGCCTTCTCGATGCCGTCGAGGAGATGCCGGCGCCGCGCCGAAACCAGCAGCCCGCAGCCGTACGCAGCGTCCACGTGCAGCCAGGCTCCCGCCGCCGCGCTCAGCTCGGCGATCTCCGGCAACGGGTCGATGCTGCCGAAATCCGTGGTGCCGGCCGTGGCCACAACGGCCATCGGAATCAGGCCTTCGCGGCGGCAGCTCTCCAGCTCCCGGGCCAGCGCACCGGTCTGCATCCGCTTGTCCTGGTCACAGGGCACCGAAACGACGGCCTCCCCGCCCAACCCCAGCAACCGGGCCGCTTTCACGATGCTGAAATGGCTGCAGGAAGAGGCGAAGATACGCAGGTTGGGAATGATCTCGGCGGTCCGTACCGGCTCGTCGCTGGCTCGCTGCACCCGTTCGCAGGCCTCGTCCCGGGCGAGCAGCAGGGCGTGCAGATTGGACTGCGTGCCGCCGCTGGTGAAGACACCGTCGGCGGCCGGACCGAGACCGAGCCGCTGCGCGGTCCAATCGATCAGGCGGCGCTCGATCAGGGTGCCGCCGGCGCTCTGGTCCCAGGTGTCCAGCGAGGAGTTGACGGCCGAGAGGATCGCCTCACCCAGGACCGCCGGAATCAGCACCGGACAATTGAGATGGCCAAGATATCGCGGGTGGTGGAAATAGACCGCGTCGCGGAGGTAGACCCGGTCGAGTTCCTCGAGCGCGGTGGCGCAGTCACCGAGCGGCCGGCCGAGGTCGATGGCCGAGATGGAGGGAGCGAGTTCACCGGCCGTGGCGCCAGTGGTGGGGCGGACCGTCCGGTCGAGTCGGGCGGCGACACACTCGATCCCGGCTGTGAGGTCGCGCCGATACCGCCCGACATTGCGGCCATTGAGCAGGTGCGACCTGCAGTCTTCGTTGTCGGGAAACAGCAACGATTCCTCGGCGGGCTGCGCGAGGCAGTACACGATCGGTCCTCCAGATGGGTTCTTCGGTGAGTTTCCCGCGCGATGGATCCCCGAGCGCAGCACTGTGGACGATGTCTGGCGGCAGCCAGGTCAGGTGACCTTCTTGGCCTTCTGCAGCGCGCCGGCAAGGCGCTCGATCAGCGGAGCGGTGCCGGCGTACGAGAAGCGCGGTTCGCTCAGCCAGGGCGTGACCTGGCCCGCCTTCACCGCCGGGAGCCGCGACCAGGTCGGGTTGGCGGTCAGGTTCCTGGGCTGCAGCGCCGACGTGCGGTTGTCGAGCAGGATCACGTCGGCCGCGTATTTGTCGGCCTTCTCCCAGCTCAGATTCTCGAAGAATCCGCCCTGCACCTTGTTTGGCTGGATCACGTCGACACCGAGGCTCTGGAAATAGCTGAGGTCGGCGTACACCTTAGGATCCGAAACGTAGAACAGGTCGGTGCTCGCGGACGCCGCCAGCACCTTCAGCCGGCCGTGCGCCTTGGCGGCGGCGCGCAAGGTCGCACTGGCCTTGTCGAAGCGTGCCTTGGCGTCGGTGACCGGTTTGGCCTGCAGGTCCGCACCCAGCGACCGGGCCAGCTCCTCGTACCGCTTGATCGGCTCCAGCAGCGACACGTTGGCGACCGAAATTCCCACGCTGGGAGCAAGGGCGAGGATCTTCGTCTTGCTGTCGTCGGGGACGAACCAGAGCGCCGGCGGCTGATACATGTTGGTGACGAGCAGATCAGGATTCAGCGTGGCGTATTTCTCGATATTGAATTCGCCGTACACGTTGCCGACGATCGTCACCTTGTCGACGTCGACGTTTCCGGCCTGCGGGTCGGGTTTTCCGTTCTTCAGCTTGCTCGGACCGAAGACGCCGACCACCTGGTCGACCACCCCGAAATCATGCAGCGCGGCGGCCGAGCCGATATACGCGACCACATGACTCGGGCGTTTTTTCGCGGTGATCTTCTTCTTGCGGTCATCGGTGAACGACCAGGAGTCGTCGCCTCCCTTTGTCGACGCCGAGGACGACTCCCCTCCGCAGCCGGCCGCCAGCGCGCCGAACGCGACAGCACCACTCACGGCCAGCACCCCGCGGCGGGTGAACTGTATGGATCGGGCGTGCGGCATGGCTGCCTTCCTCATCCTCGTCGTTCGCGTGAACAATGTTAGGTTAGCCTAAGCTCGCAGCTTGTCCAGGGTTGGGTTGGCACGCCCGATGCCGCTCGTCCCACCGCGTCCCACCCGGCATGATGGTGCGGACAACCGCGGAGCCACGGGAGGACAGATGTCACAGAACGAGGCGGTCACCGGCACGGCGCAGGTCATCGACCGTAAGGACGGGCACACCGGAGGCGACGGCTGGAACGACAACTTCGAGGGAAAGCCTTACAGGGCTGGGATCTCAGTAATTCTGGAGAGCACCGACACGGTCGGGGCCGGGCCGCGCCTGCACCGGCACCCGTACCCGGAGACATTCATCATCCGACGCGGACAGGCGTTGTTCACGGTCGGTGGGCAGGAACTGGTCGGTCGGGCCGGTCAGATCCTGGTCGTGCCGGCCGACGTACCACACAAGTTCAGCGTTCTCGGGCCGGACTACTTCGAGAGCGTCAACATTCACGCGAACGACGAGATCGTCACCGAATGGCTGGAGCCAGCCAGTCCGTAGTCTCCCGGGACCCGCTCGCTATTGCCCGGAGTCCGGCAGCAGCTCCCGCAACACGGACGTCGCCCGGCCGGCCTGATTCTCGGCGAGTCCGTGCATCACCAGCGAGCCAAAGAATCCGGCCTGCCGCAGGGTGCGCACATAGTCCGGCCAGGGCAGGTCGCCCTCGGCCACCGCGGCGAATGTCCCGTCCGCGTTGACGTCCTTGGCGTGGGCCAGGGCGATATCCGGGCCGAGCAGGTCGGCGGCGTTCCGGAAAACGTCGTCGGCCCGGTCGAGCCGGCGTTCCGGGTCCGTCACATCGAAGAGGTTGGCCCCGTCGAAGATTATCTTCAACCGCGGCGAGTCCATTTCATCAAGCAATCGGCGGGCCAGCGTCGGGCTGCTGACCACATTGCTGATCTCCGGCTCGACCCCGAGCACGAGATCGTGCTCCGCGGCCAGATCAAGCGCGGCCTCGACCGTGCCGCGCATGTCCCGCCACGCCTCCGGGGTGGTGTTGTCCGGGTGCCGGCGCCACATGTTGTCCGGATCCCGGGTGCCGGTACACAGCGTTAGCATGTCGCCGCCGAAATCCCGGCACGCCGCGGCAAGCACACCGAACCGGCGCAGCCCGTCGGCCCGGTGCGCCGGGTCGGGGTGCGCCATGTTGAAGGTGCCCTCGATGCCGGCAATCCTCAGGCCGCGGTCGGTCGCGGCCCGGCGGACCCGCGCGGCCACGCCGTCCGGGATGTCGTCGGGCAGCGTCCGGCCCGCGACCGCGGCAAGATCGAACTGGGTGTCCGTGAGCCCGTACGAGCCGATTGCATCGAACGCCGCCTCCACGGTGTCCCGCGGGAAGACGGTGGTAAATATCCCGAGTCGCATTACCGGACCTCCGTTGTCAATGTGCCGCCGGCGCTGGTAGGGCAGGCGGCCGGTCGAGGATGACGCCGAAATGGTCGCGATAGGCGGCGAGTACGTCGGCATCACCGTCCAGGATTTGCTCCGATCGTTCGCCAGTGGCGGTTTTGATCAGCCGATCGCCGCTCAGCGTGACCCGGCCGGTTTCGGTGGGCAGCGAGCAGGTGAGGGTCTTGGTGAAATGCGACTCCGGCGAGGACTGATGCCACCAACAGGTCGGAATGAAATCGACCAGCTCATACGGGCGGGATTCGAATCGACACTCGACCCGGCCGTCTTTGGCGACCTCGATGTCACCGGGGCCGGTGGTCTCGACCTGGAAGACACCACCGGGATTGCGTTGTTCGGCGTGGACGTCGAGCCGCAGCGGATGGTGGCTGAACGCGCCATATCCCACGTCCACGAACCACGGCTCGGCCAGCTCGACCCGCAGCCCCAGGTGGTCGAACGGCGGCCCGAACCTGCCGCGGCCGTGGACCCGGCCGGACAGCATGGCGACCGGAAACCCCAGCGCGGTGAGCAGCGCCGCGAAGGCGCCGTTGAGTTCGTAGCAGAATCCGCCCCGCCGGCGGGTGACGATCTTGTCCAGCAACGATTCCTCGTCGAGCTGGATCGGTTCGTTCAGATGAATGCTGAGATTCTCGAACGGTACGGCGAACAGGTGCGCGCGCTGCAGCTCCCGCAGCCTGTCGGCGTCCGGCCGGGCCGGGCGGGCCGCGCCGATCCGGGCCAGGTAGGCGTCGATCTGATCGGTGTCCATCGGCTCCTCCGCACCCCGCGCCGTTGACCTCGTGCCACCGTACCGGCCGGCTAATCGCGCGCGGACTCGTCCGGGGAGAAGACCTGCGCCCGGGCCGGAATCCAGCCGTCGCCGCCACACACGACGCATTCCTGCCAACGGACCAGCGTCCGGGCCGCACCGTCCGCGGTGAGGAACAGGGCGGCGACCGGTCGTTCGCAGCCGCCCTCGCAGGCGGGACAGGCGAGCGACCAGGTATCCATATCGGAAAGCCTGGCACAGGATGCGCCGCACGTCAGCTAGGCATGGCCGGGTCAGGCCGGCTGTCCTCAGCGGTGCTGCTGGGCGAACCAGTTGAAGTACGCCACGCCCAGCACGAGCGAGCCAGAGGTGATGGCGGGCTGGCGCGCGTTATAGATCGACAGCGATTGCGGATAGACGACCGAATCCCGTGACGCGACCGGCATCCAGCGCGGCGCCTGCAGGTAGTAACCGGAGGTCGGGCCGGCCACCGGATCGCCGGCCGCCACGGGCGTGCTCCGCAGGTCCCGCGCGGTCACCCGGAACGTTCCCTCGTAGGCGTCGTAGATCTGCTGCACCGCGTACCGCGGACTGGTCGGGTCCATCGTCAGGCCGGAATAGGTGTGCGTCAGGCCCGAGGAGGAATTCCTCACCGTTATGGAGAAGGTGTCGCCGTCGGTCGACACGGCCGCGGTCGCCGAGCCGCCGTGTGCCGCGGCGGTGCGGATCTCCAGCGTTGGCCGGCCATCGGCGTCGGTCAACCGCACCAGTCCGGAGGTGTAGGCATCGCCGGCCCGCCAGGCGGCCAGCAACAGACCGCGGTAGTCGGTGACCCTCCGGTCACTGTCCCGCATGGACAGCACCGCGTCCGCGGACTCGATGAACAGGCCGAGATAGGCCGGATCGCGGTAGGCCTGGTACATGCGGACGAGGCTGAGCAGTGAATACGACAATCCCCAGGCCAGCCCGCCTGCCTCGTTGGTCAGGTCGGGAGCACCGGCCGGCGACGACGCGAATCCCTGGTACGCGGTGTCGAACGACGCCCGCTCGGAGAAGTCGGTGCCGGCCGCGGATCGTGCCGTCCCTGCACTCGCCGTGCCGCCGCCGACGCCGGCGGCCAGTCCCGCCGCCCCCAGCGTCGACCCGGAGAGTTGGAGCATCCGACGCCTGGTCAATCTCGTGAACACGATGCCTCCGCTGAAACTCGGTCCGGCAAATGAATTCGCTATCGGGTAGCCAACGCGGCTTCGTACTCCCGGGCGATGGCGTCCCCGCCACCGCTCTTCCAGTCCTTGACCACGCCGTCCCAGGTCGACAGCGGTTTGCGTCCGGTGATGATGTCGGTCATCGCGTCCTGGATCTTCTTCGACAGCTGCGCACCCGTGGTGAGCTGGGTGTCGGACAGCAGACCGTCGACCGGGTTGGGCAGGGCAGCCGGAATGATCTGCTCCTGCAGTTCGTGCTGCCGTTTCACCAAATCTGCCGCACCCGGGGTATAGAGCACCTCGGCCGGATTCGTCAGGTAGCCGACGAAATACATCAGCTCCTCATGATTCAGGATCGGGGTCGGGTCGGACCCTTTCATCGTGTAGTTGCGATTCGGCACGCCGTACGTCTTGAGCAGGTATTCCTCGGTGCCAAAAGGAGCCGCCATCCAGTCGAGGATCCGCAGCATTTCCCGGATGCGCTTCGGGTCAGCTTTTTTCAGCGACGTCATGCCGCGGCTCACCGCCCCCATCCAGTACGACGCGACGCCACCGCCGTCGAACTTCGGCAGCAGGATCGCGTTGCAGGTCAGGGGCGGGAGCCCGGCAGCGACAATCGCCGCCAGCCGCACCTTCCAACTCGCCAGTGCACCGGTGGTCATCGCGATGACCTTGCCGTCGAACCAGGTGGGATATTCGACGGGATTGGCGATCGAGTCGGGGTGGATCAGCTCCTTCTTCCACATCCCGGCGACGAAATCGATCGCCTTCTTCGTCTCCGGAGCCTCGAGCGCGCTGGTGAGCTTGCCGCCGTCGAGTTTCCAACCGTTCGGCACGCCCAACATCTGCTGCACGACCGGAACGAGATTGCTCGCCGGGTCCTGCCCCCACGCCCAGGTGTGATGCCTGCTGCTGGAGAGCGCCTGGCAGACCGACAGGAATTCCTTGGCATTGTCGAATTTCGGCTCGACCCCGGCCGCTTCGAACATGTCGGTGCGGACGATCACGTTGCCCGGCACCGGGGCCTGGGTCTCTGGCACGCCGTAGATGCCGCCGTTGACCGCGGTGGTCCGCCAGGCCGCGGTCGGGATGGCGGCCAGCATCGGATAGTCCTTGATGGCGTCGCCGGCGAGATATTCGCTGAGATCGGCGAATTTGGCTTTCAACAATTGCGGCAGCTGGGGCAGGCCCGCCAGTTGCATCATGTCCGGCAGGTCCCCGCCGGCGATCGTGGTCTGCACTTTGGTCGTGTATTCGGTGCCGTTCGCGCCGCTGACCCGCAACGTGACGCCGAGCCGTTGGTTGATTTCTTTCCAGTGCCCGTTGGTACCGGGGTTGAGCAGCTGCGGACCCAACGCCGGAACGAGCGCGGTCACCGGACCGCCCTGCCCGGGTACGGCTTTCACCGCGCGGCCCGGGCTGGCAGGATAGGCGAAGAACGCCTGCATAACCCCCTGCGCGGTCCCCGGAAGATCCGGTTTTACCGCCGTGTAAGGGAGGTAGGACGGAAGCTTGATCTTCCTCGTGTCGATCTTCGGCTTCTTCGATCCGCTCGAACAGCCGGCCAGTGCCCCGCCGCCGGCCGCCAACGTGGCGACCACTCCGGCCGACCTCAGAAACTCTCTGCGAGTTGAACCGGACGCCAGATCCATCCTGGGGCTCCTTGCCGGCCGCGACACCACGGGGACGATGTGGGACGCTACACGGCACTCCGCAAAGCGCCAGACCCTTTTCCCGTTTAGGACCGGCCGTAATATAATCGTGACCCTATTCGGTGTCCGTTGGCCGGTGCCAGGGCAGGTCGGTCACCCGCAGTCGGGCTGCACCATAGGGCAATAACGTGGCTTCCACGGCTGGCCCCGTACCGGGGCACGGGCTCGGCGGCGGGGCCGCGGCCGCGCCGTGCTCAAGCGTCCACCGCGGCACGATCCGGGCCCGGCCGTGCAACCGAATAGGCGCGCCGTCAGTGCTGAATACCGATCCGGCCACCGGCGTCGTCTCCACCCGCAGCGCCGCGTCCGGGTCGGCCGGGTCGAGCTCCAGGCTGTAGTTCCACGGTGCGGTCGGATGGATTTCCCACGTACCGTGGGGCTCCTGCCCGCCGACCTGGCGCCAGTCCTCGCCGACCGCGAGCGCGAAAAGCACCGGCCCGCGCGACACCGCGACCGCCTCACCGGGACGACTCTCGACCCGGGTGCCGGCGGGCAGCAGCAGGGTGATCTGGTGCCGGCCGCCCCAGTCCTGGCGCACCGGCACGATGGAGCCGGCCGCGGCCGGCATCGGCGCCTGGTCGTCGACCGCGATGCTCGCGCCGTCGACCCAGGCCGGAATACGGAGCCGGATCGCGAATTCCGCGCCGTCCTCGGCGACGACCGCAATCTGGACCCGGTCGGCGAAGGGATAGTCGCCGGACACCTCGATCCGCACCCGACGACCGCCGAGCCGGGTGTCGAGGTCGCAGGGCGCGTACGACAGCGCGGTCAGTCCGTCATCGGGCCCGATCATCCAGAGCCGGGCGGCGAATTTCGGCCAGCCCTGATGCCTATTGGCCGTGCAGCAGCCGAAATGCGGCTCCAACCCGAAGATATTCGCGTCGGGCCCATTGTTGCTGTAGACACGGTCCTCGGTGACGTGGCAGATAACCTGGTTCGCCTGCTGGTCGTACTGGTGACCCCATTCGTCGGGCCGCGCGCTCGCCGGCAGCGCATTGAAGGCGAGCCGTTCCCAGCGGTCGACGACTGCCTCGTCGGATCCCCACACCTCCAGCGCGACCGCCAGCGAGAAGAGGTATTCCACCACCGCGCAGGTCTCCGTGCCCTGGGCCGGGTTGAGCCCGGCGAGGTGCTCGTCCGCGGTGAACGCACCGGTGGCCTGGCCGTGGAATTCGTCCAGCCGGTCGATAAATTGCCGGAACGCCGCCTGCTCCTCACCCGATTCGCTGTGCCGCGACCACACCGGAAGCGAGCGCAGTCCCATGGCGACATTCACCCCGTGGCTGGACAGATGCCGGTCATTCATCCAGACGCCGCCGGCCTCGTCCTGAAAGTGCCGCAGGCTCTCGTCAGAGACCTTCGAGCGGTACGGGAATTCAGCCGAGAAGGCGGCCCAGTCATAACCCTGCGCGCGGACCCGGTCAGCCATCTCCGGCAGCCACGCCTCGTGCGTCAGGTCGTAGAGCGTGTCCAGGCAGAGCACCAGGTCGGCCCAGCGCACCCGGCCCCACTCGTGCAGCGGCCAGTCAGCCAGAATTCCATCGATCCGCCGGCAGAGCCGTAATGCGGCCGGGATGATCCGGTCGTCCCCGGTGCCGTCGTGAAACTGCAGCAACGCCTTCAGCAGCACCATCCGCGGCCACACGTCGTACGGGCCGAACTGTTCCGAATGGGCGTCGGAAGGGTCGGGCGCCTGCGGCCCGAGCCAACCGTCCACATCCTGGTGGTCCAGGATGTAATCGACCCAGCGCTGGACCTTCTCTTTCAGCCGCTCGTCGTCCAGCAGCGCGCTCAGCGGCACGATGGCGTCGAGCCAGTACGGACCGCGTTCCCATCCTTCGGCTGCGCCGCCGATCCAGGCGCTGTCGCCGATATCCGGCCAGATTTCGTCCAGGTGCCCGGCCATCCCGTCGGCCTGCAGGCGCAATTGCCGGCGCAGCCAGCCGGCCGGCCGCAGCTGCCCCAACGGCAACGGCCGCAGGGCCGGCGCCGATAAGTCCGCGGCGGTCGGATCAGGCACCATCGTGTCTCCCGTGGCTCGGATTGTCAGCGGTCAGAGCGCGGACCCAGCGACTCAGCAGGTAGGCCGCGCCGGTATTGCGGGCGATGCCGACCGGCTGGTCACCGGTCGACCCGGCGAATCGCAGGGTCGAGAAGATTATCCGGCCGGCGCCCCAGGCGACGTCGGTTGCATAGTCGTGCACCAGGCCGGTCCGCGCGTCGACCCGCCGCAGGATCGGCCGATGCGCGTAGGGCAGGGTCGAGACGTCCAGCGCGGCGTCGGCCGCGCAGCCGGCGAATTGCAGGTCGATCCAGCCGTCGTGCGGGAAATCGCCCCACGCCTCGTGCGGTTCAGGCACCTTGACCGCCTCACGCCAGAACGGCATCGGGACGACCGGGCCCGGCGCGCTTTCCGCGATGGCGTCGAGCAGTACGACCGCGCGGCCGCCGGATTCCACCCGGTCGCGCACCGCATCGGTCCAGGCGGTGGCGATCAGCACGGCGTCGCCGCCCGCGCCGATCCGGGCACCGAGCCCGGACAGTCCGCTGAGGACGCCTGCCGGGTCGACCAGCGAGACCGGCGGCAGATCGGCCCACCCGCCGCGCGGAAAGAACCAGAGATTCCACTGGTTGCCCGTCTCCTCCGACCCGGCCCGAGCGGTCGCGCGCAGGACGGCTCGGCGCGGCCGATCCAGCTCCGGCACGGTGAATTCGGCAACCGACAACTCAGATACCGACCCGGGCGCGGTCGCCGCCGTGGCGGTCGACCCGGCGAACGGTGGCTCACCCTCGAAGGCGATCGTCCAGTCCAGGACGGCCGCGGTGCCGGACCTTCCGTGGTGGGCCAGCACCAGGTGTGGCCGCACGACGCTGCCGCTCTCGTGACACCAGATGTCCCAGTAGGCGGGCCGGTCGCCGCCGGCCACCCAGGCGCGCCGGCGGTCCCAACCGAGGGTCAACACGAGCTCGGCATTGAAACCGGCGAATTCCGCGGCGTCGACCTTGAGCCGGCCGGTGTCGTCCCAGATTCCGGCGGTGCTGATCGGGGTGTCCCGCTCCCCGGTAATGACATAGCCGGAGGTGTCCACCCGGCTGCGTACGGTCTCCAGCGTCACCTTGCGATGCAGCACCGCCTGCCGCTCCGAGATCTCCTCCAATTCACCGCCGCGATCCCAGAAACCGTTGGCCCGCAGGCGTTCTTCGAGATACCCGATGTCGTACTGCCAGCGCGCACCCTGCGGGCTGATCGCCGGATCGGCGCTCGTCCACCACGGTCGATCGCCCGGTTCGCCGAGCCGGCGCAGGTCCCGGAAGGTGTCCAGGTCGCAGAATTCGCCGAACAGCCAGGGTTTCCCGGCCCGCCACTGCGGCGCGAAATAGTCGAGCACGCCGCGGAAATGCTGCAGTTCGCAGTAGAAATGGTGATCGTAGAAGTCGGCGTGCTCGGCCAGCAGCCCGCCGTACGCCTCCCCGGAGCCGCTGTTGTCCCGGATGAGCGCGTCACCCACGAGTGCCTTTACCGTGTCGTAGAGCGGGGCCAGAATGTCGTCGCCGACCGCGGAGCCCAGCTCGCAGCCGAGCGTGTAGAACACCACGGACGGGTGGTTGCGCGCCGCCCGCACCAGCCGTTCGGTCTCGGTGAAGAGCTGCTCGCGGAAGTGTTCGGTGAGTTCCGGCAGCCACATCGGCAGCTCGACCCACAGCAGCATGCCCAATTCGTCGGCGAGATCGAAATAGTATTGCGGCGGAAACCACAGGCACAGCTTCACGCCGTTGAAGCCGAGCCGACGCAGCTCCAGCAGATCGGCACGCACCCGCTCCCGCCCCGGATTGCAGTGCAGGACGTCCGGATACCAACCCCAGGACAGGATCAGCCGCGGATACAGCGGCTCGGCGCCCAACCGGATCGATGCGCCGTCCACGACAATGTCGCGGAGCCCGGTCCGGACGGTCGCCCCGGCACCGGAATCCAGTCGCAGCGTCACCGCGTAGAGGTCCGGATGCCGCGGCGACCAGGCCCGCGGCTCAGCCACCGGGACGGCGAAATCGGCCCGTCCATCGGCGAATACCCGCTCCTCGGCGACCACCAGCCCGTCGGGATCACGGACCGTCAGCGTGAGCTGACCCGGCGCCGACAGCTCGGCCGCGACCCGGACCACCCCGTCGTTCCCGCCCCGGGCGTAGACCTCCACGATCGCCGCCGCGGGCCGAACCTCGAGCTCGACGTCCTGCCAGATCCCACCGTGCACCTGGCCCCACACGTACGGCAGGAATCCGGCCAGCGTCTCGCTGACCGGATACCGGCCCGGCACCGGATCGGAGTCCGGCCCGGCGCTCAGCCCGGCCGGCTTCTCCACCAGGACTGCCAACTCGTTGCGGCCCGGTCGAACCGCGTCCGTGACGTCCACTTCGAACGCGTCCCACAGGCCGATGTGCCGCCCCACCTCAACGCCGTTGACCAGGATCTCACAGGCATAGCTGACCGCGCCGAAACGCAACAGCGTCCGGGAATCGGCGATCCCGACTGGACCGTCGAATGCGGTCCGGTATTCGACCGGACCTGGGAAGTCCTTCGCGATGCCCGAGCTCTCCCAGCTGCCGGGAACCGCCGCCGGCCGCCAGTCCCGCTCGCCGGCGACCCGCAGCCGCCACGGCCCGGGCAACAGCTGCCGGCTCATCGCGGCTCAGCCGCTCGGCCCGAGAATGTCGTCATGGCCCGGCCAGCCTACGCAATCGGCGGGTCCACATCTTTCGGCCGCCGGGTATTGCGCGCCGGGCCGGTCGGTACCAAGCTGCCTACCGACCCCGTGGCCGACCCAGGAGTGCAGATGAGCCCCGACAACGCCGCACGACTGGACCGGCGCCATTTCGGCGCGCTGGCCGCGGGCACCCTGGCCGGCGCGGCCGGTTTGGCGGCGGGCGGTGGCCTGACGCTGAGCGCCGGCCGGGCCGAGGCGGCGGGTGCGGGGTGCACCGTCGACCCCAATGCCCCGAAGCAGCAGCTGCGCGGTGTCTGGGTCGCCAGCGTCACCAACATCGACTGGCCGTCGAAACCCGGCCTGCCAGCCGCCCAGCAGCAGGCCGAACTGATCGCCTGGTTCGACCTGGTGAACCGCCTGCGGCTCAACACCGTCATGCTGCAGGTCCGCCCGACCGCGGACGCGTTCTGGCCGTCTCCGTACGAGCCGTGGTCGCAATATCTCACCGGGACGCAGGGGAAGGATCCCGGCTACGACCCGCTGCGGTTCGCGGTCGCCGCGGCGCACGAACGCGATATCGAATTGCACGCCTGGTTCAACCCGTACCGGGTGAGCCTGCAGACCGACCTGTCGAAGCTGGTGCCCACCCATCCGGCGCGGCTGCATCCGGACTGGGTCTTCCCGTACGGCACCACCCTCTACTACAACCCGGGGATTCCTGCGGTACGGCAGTTTGTGGAGCAGGCGATTCTCGACGCCGCCATCCATTACGACATTGATGGAATTCATTTCGACGACTATTTCTATCCGTATCCGATCGCCGGTCAGACCCTGCCCGACCAGGCGACGTTCGCCAGCCATGGCGCGGGTTGGGACACGATCGAGGACTGGCGCCGCAACAACATCAACCTGCTGATCAGTGAATTGCACGAACGGGTGCACAAGATAAAGCCGTGGCTGAAATTCGGGGTGAGCCCGTTCGGGATCTGGCGCAACGCCTCGGCCGACCCGGCCGGCTCGGACACGGCCGGCACCCAGTCGTACGACGCCAACTTCGCCGACACCCGGAAATGGGTCAGGGAGCAGTGGCTGGACTACATCAATCCGCAGATCTACTGGAACATCGGCTTCGCGGTGGCCGATTACGCGAAACTGGCGTCCTGGTGGTCCGATCAGGTCACGGGCACGCACGTCCAGCTCTATCTCGGCGAGGCGAACTACAAGGTCGGCAATCCGGCCCAACCGGCCGCCTGGCAGGACCCCGCGGAATTGTCCAGGCACCTGACCCTGGATCAGGGTCTCAACGTCGACGGCAATGTCTACTTCTCGGCCAAGGATGTCCGGGCCGACGTTCTCGGCTCGATGAGCCGGCTGGTAGCCGACCACTACCAGCATCCGGCCCTGACCCCGGCGATGCCGCACCTCGGCGGCCGCGCGCCGCAGCCGCCGGCGATCGCCCGGGTGGACGGCACGCCTGGCGGGGTAAGGCTGTCCTGGCTGGACACCGATCGGCCCGGATCGGCCGCGTCCTATGCGGTCTACCGCTTCGACGGGACCCGGCGACTGTCCGACTGCGACACCGCCGATGCCACGTCGCTGATCGCCACCGTACGGACGGCGGGGCGCGGCCAGACCTACACCGACACCACCGCGATCCGCGGAAAGACCTACAGCTACGCGGTTTCGGCGGTCAGCCGGCTGTCGGCGGAGAGCCGGCCGAGCGCTGTCCGGCACGTCCGCGCCTGAGTCTCGTTATTCCTGCTTCTCTTCGGCGAACCAGTCGTATTCCGTCATCATCCGGCCGTCGATCTTTCGGCTGACGGTGCTGCGCCGGTAAGACTCCTGGGTGCCGTCCGGCAGCTCGAACCGCACCGTCTCCTCGGCCGGGCCGGGCGGCACCCGTCGGGTTTCCCCGCCGAGCGGGCCGCCGACCAATACCGCGTTGTCCTTATTCCGCCGCCACCACATGCGGCGACCCTACGGCGTCCGCGTTTCGGCTCAGCCGGAGACCCGGACCACCCGAAAACGGCCGCCTCCCGTTACAGCGGGACGCCACCGAGCGGCTGAAAGACGACTGACGGCGCCGTGGAATCAGCTCGGTCGGGCCGTCACCAGTTGGGTCCGTCCCGGCGGCGCGTCGGAATTCAGGTCGGCGGCATCGACGTTGCCGGTCACCCGCCAACCCGCGCTCTCCAGGATCCGGCGGTGCTCCCCCATCGCCAGTATCGTGCGCCACGGCTCGCCCTCCGCATTCCGCCGGCGGGCATTCGCGGCGGCGACGACCCGCACCGAGTCCCGGCCCTCGGCATGCGCGGCGAGGCTGGCGGCGAGCACACTGCCGGGCGCCGCGGCGGTGCGCAGCCCGCCGAGCAGCCGCGCCGTGGTCGGCACATCGAGATAGACCAGCAGGCCTTCGCAGGTAAAGAGCGACCGCCGATCCGCGTCATGTCCGGCCTGAGCCAGTGCCTCGGCGACGTCGGCGGCGCGGAAATCGGCCGGGACCAGCACCAGGTCGTCGATTTGGGCACCTATGGCTTTCAGCCGGCGCGCCTTGTCCACCTGCGTCGCGGGGTGGTCGACCTCGAAGAACCGCACGCCAGCCGTACGGAATCGCAGCGCCCGATCGTCATAGCCGGCACCACAGATCACCACCTGGGTGACGCCGGCGGCCAGCGCCGCCAGCACCTGGTCGTCGAAGAATCGCGTACGGGCCACAATGCTCGGTCGCAGCGTCAACGTGCCCATGGGCGGCATACCCCGGCACAACCGCCGCTGCGCAAGCGGATCGCCGGTCGGGCTGCGCGGCCGCTCCAGGCTCGCACGAGTCTGTGCCACCGCCTGGCTCGTCCGCGACACCGGCCCGGTGCGGCGTCGCCG
>DATAVB010000079.1:0-31465 GCA_036267955.1 Mycobacteriales bacterium
GGGTCTACAGCGCGCTCATGGTCGGCGCGACCGCGATCGTCCCACTCGCACCGCTCACTGCCGGTCTCGCCTTCGAATTCATCGGCGGTGCCGGCACCATCGCCATTTTCGCCGGACTGGTCGCGGTCACCGCCGTGCTCCTCACCATGAGCCCGGGCATCAGAAATCTGCAGTCCCTGGATTAGCCGTACGGCCGTCATATGCGGCGAACGCAGCAGCGACCGTTCGGCGGTCCTGCTCGGCGTAACTGCGGCCGAAATGCGGGATGTCCAACATGTACCGGCAACGGTCGCGCGGAATGATCCGTAGGAACGCGTCGATGTCGGTGCGGATCAGCTCAACCATCGGGCCGCCGCCGACACCGAGCAGATCGATCAGCTTGACGTGACCGTCCATCGAACGCATGACGTGGTCGCCGAGATCAACGCCCATCCAGAACGGCACGCTCCGGCGGCATTCGGCATCGAGCGCGTCGGTGGCCGCCCTGAGCGCGCGTAATGCGAGATCCGGATCAGAGCTTGAATTCCAGCGGGCGAGAAACGACTTCGCATCACTTTCGCTGACCGGGGTCAGATATTCCAGGACCGCAAGATGCCCGCCCCCTTCAAGCTCCGAGACGAGCTCGATCCGCGGCAGGTAAGGATTTGCACGGACCCGATCGCACAGCTCGACGAACCAGGAATAGGACGGCTCGAACGCACTGATTCTGACCGCCAACCGGCCCTGCGGAGACCGAAGCACGACCGCCCAGTCACCCTCACCACATTTCGTCCAGCCGTTCCCTTCCAACCGGGCCCGCACCGCGCGGTGATCGAACTCCTGCCACCGAACGTTTGCAAAGATGTCCAGGCCCGGATCCAGCATCTGCAAAGAATAGGCCGCCACGATTGGGCGTCGCAGCCGATATTTGCCTAGATTGGAACCCATGCCTCACGAGACAGCGGTCCGCGGCTACAACCGGGAAGCCGACGCATACGCGCGGGCCCGCCCGTCCTATCCGCCGGCCGCGATTGCCGACCTGCGCGCGTCGCTGAGCCTGTCCCCGGGCGACCCGGTCGTCGAGTTCGGCGCGGGCAGCGGGATCTTCACCCGGCAGCTTCTGCAGGCCGGCTTGAAGGTGACGGCCGTGGAGCCGGTGCCGGCGATGCGGCGGCGATTGGAGCAGGTCCTCGACCCGTCCCGGATCTCGGCCGGAACCGCTGAATCAACGGGACTTCCAGATGGCACGGCCGATGCTGTTTTCGCCGCCACGGCGTGGCATTGGTTCGATGCCGATCGAGCGATCCGGGAGGTGCGCCGGCTGCTGCGGTCCGAGTGCACCGGCGGCCTCGGGCTCATCTGGAACGGCTACGACCGATCGGTCCCCTGGGTGGCCGAGATTGCCGATATCTCCAACCGCCGCCGATCGGCCGACGTGCCCGGTGAAAGCAGCGGCACCTGGCGCCCGTTCTTCGACCGGCTCGACGGCTGGCTGCCACTGCATGAGACCGAGTATCCGAATCCCTGGATCACCGACGCCCAGGGCATCGTCAACCGAGTTATCTCAAGCAGCGTCGTTGCCGCGCTACCCACCGACGAGCAGCAAATTGTCAGAAATGAGGCTCTCGACGTCCTGACGCGGTACGGATTGCGATCGGAGCCGACCATCGAGCTGGCGTACGTCACCAGGAGCTACTGGACCCGGCCGATCTCCAGGTAGCTGATAGGAGTCGCGAACCAGGTCCTTCGCGACCCGATCCGTTCGTCGGTAGCTCGAACCCACGATGCCCAGGAGGCCACGCCGATGTCACTCTCTCCCGTTGTTGTCGCGCTGCCGACCAGCGACCGCCAGATCTCGTACGTCTTCTATCGCGATGGTCTCGGCTTCGAACCCACCGGCGAGCTCGGCGACGACGGCGTACCGGAGCCGCTGCAATTCATCCTCAACGACGGAATGCGGCTGATGCTGATCCCCACCGGCGGTTTCGGCTGGGTCACCGGCAATGGCGAAGTGGCGGCGCGCGGTGTGAGCGAATGCATTGTCACGCTGCCCTTCGAGGACCAGGCTGGCGTCGATGAGCTGGTACGCCGCGCGCGGGACGCCGGAGCCGACGTGATCATTGAGCCGGGTCAACAGCCCTGGGGATACGTATCCACCTTCGCCGACCCCGACGGCCACAAATGGATGGCCCGCTGCTGACCGGAGATTCAATCCGCGAGGAGGGCGCCGTGGTGGGCGTCGAGCCAGGCGCGCTCGGCGTCGATGGCCGCCACGTCGCCGCGGGCCAGGAATTTCGCGTACGGCTCGATGCCAGCGCCGCCGCGCTCGGCGATCCGGTCCCGTTCGAAAGCCTGGACCGCACGCAGCGCGGACAACACAGCGGCCGGTTCGACATCCAACTCCTCGCACCACTCGCCGAAGCGATGCCGTTGTTCGGCGAAGGTTGGGAAACCGTCGGACTGGTAGCCGCCGGCCGCGCGCAGCGGTACGAAATACCACGCCGCCTGAGCCACGTCCCACAACGGCGGAGCCGGCTCAGCGGTATCCCAATCGATCAGACCGACGAGCTCTCCGTCCGCCCAGACTGTGTTCCACGGCGCCAGATCACCATGCCGGATCCGGAGTGCCGGGT
Source organism: Mycobacteriales bacterium (assembly GCA_036267955.1). Lineage (GTDB taxonomy): Bacteria > Actinomycetota > Actinomycetes > Mycobacteriales > QHCD01 > DATAVB01. The sequence goes on from DATAVB010000079.1 coordinate 2,613, forward strand.
CAGTCGTTGGCCCACCGTGCCAGATCGTGCCGGCTGGCGCGCTGAACGACGCCACTGCCGCGCCCAACTCCCGGACCATCCGGGCAACTGACCGCAGCCCGTCGTCGGTCCACAGCGCCGCCGGCCAGGGCCACCAAGCTGTCTTGCCGTCGATAAACGACAGGATCTCGCGTCCCTGCTCGTCAATGCCGAGCACTCGCGGCGAATACCGGAAGCCGACCCGATCCAGATGACGCAACAACCCGTGCACCGCCTCGGTCCACGGCCCGGTGTCGCGTCGAACGGTCCGGCCGACCTGCACGACGACATTCGAGAATCCACCCGACAAAGGGCGTTCGACCGGCTCTCCACTCACAGCCAACGACCCTACCGGGGAATGCATCCCGGACGCGGAGAATGTCAGTGGGAGCTGCTTTCATTGCGGGCATGACGACATCGGTATTCACCACGCCGCCCGACCGCACCGAGCAGCCTGACGTCACCGTCATGCAACAGACCACCATCGACGATCTGCCGCACATCCAGAAGCTCTGGCCGACCTTCGAGGAATTGGTGGGCCTGCGCGGCCGCAAGATGTACGCCCTGGCCGACGAACGGAGAAACACGTACACGACCTGCACTCCGATCAAGGACGACGACGATCCGGCGGCGTACGGCCTGGAGACCGGCATCCTGCCCGGCGGGTGGTATCTGCGCGGTCGCATCGTCGGCGACCCGCCCGGCATTTTTGGGCTCATCGGCACCGGAATGCAGGAGCTCAAAACCCTGATGCCGGCCGATGGCACCCGCCCGCTCGTCGAGTTCTACCGCCGACACAACGAGGTCCGGCTCTGGATGCCGATTACGGTGTGACGAAGATGGCGCATTCCCAGAAGGTCTGTGATGAGCGAACTGAGCGATCCAGTGGTGGTGCTGCGGACCGCCCTGGACACATTGGCATTCGACGCCGAGCGCGGCCACCGGCCGCCGTCCCGGCTGATCCAGGGCACGGCGGATCAGATCTGGAAGGTCGTGCGCAGCCTCCGCGCGCGGACCCGGCACGAGTACATGAGTTTCGACGACCCCTCGTATCTCGTCCGGTGCGGCGTGCCGGAGCGGATCATCTCGATGGGGCCGAGCACGATGCGACCGATGATCGACCGAGGGGTACAGGTCCGGCAGATCACCACCCGTCCCGGGCTGGTCATCGACGAGGAGCTCGGGACCATTCTGTGGTCGCGCGGCGCGGAGGCCCGGGTGGTGGACCGGCTGCCGTTCAAGGCCGGCGTGCTCGACCGGAAGGTCGCATTGATTCCGGCGGATCTCTCCGTGTTCGCCAACGGGATGCTGGTGGTGACCGACCCGATCCTGGTGCGCCTGATCATCACCATGCAGCGGCGCCTCTGGTCCGCCGGCGGCCACATTGCGCTGACCGATGGGCCACCCGCCCACCTGCGACCACTGCTGCCGATGCTGGCGTCCGGGGAGAGCGACACCGTCGCCGCGGCGGCCGCCGGAATGTCGGCCCGGACCTACAGCCGGCACGTCGCGCAGTTGATGACGCTGCTCGGTGTCCACAGCCGCTTCCAGGCTGGGGCCGAGGCGGTACGGCGCGGCTGGTTGTAGCCGCGCCGGGTTAGTGGGGCGCCTGTCGGTGGGTGTCGGATGGCGACTTCTCGCCATACCCTGTCGCGCCCGCCGATCGGCACCGGAGAGTATGAGCCGGCATACCAGACACTCACTCCGAAACGAGGCCAGATGCGTACCCGATCCGTGCTGTTGTCCGTCCTGACCGTCCTCGCCCCGACGGCCGGAGCGATCGGCGTTGGGCAGACCCCGGCCGGCGCCCAGGTCGTCTCGTCCGCACCACATTCGGCCGTTCAGCATGCCGCCGTGCAGCAGTCCGGCGCGCGGTCGGCGCACGGGGAGTCCCATGCGCTCGCCGGCCTGGTCGGCCTCGTCGACAAGCGGCTGGAGCTCGCCGAGACGGTGGCGGCCGCCAAGTGGGGCACCCATGGCGCAATCGACGACCCTCCCCGCGAGCAGGTCGTACTCGACGCCGCGGTCGCCGGATCAATCAAGCGCGGCATCGACCCGGGGGTCTCCAAGGTCGTGTTCCGCGACCAGATCGAGGCGAGCAAGGCCGTGCAGTACGGCCTGTTCTCTCACTGGAGTGCCGTGCCGGAGGACGCTCCGACGACGATCCCCGACCTCGGCGCGATCCGGCCCGTCCTCGACCAGATCACCGAGGGCCTGCTCGACAGCCTGGCCGCGACCCAACACATCCGTACCGCCGCCGTCTGCCGGGCAGAGGTGCTAGCCCTGCGGACCCGGGTCGAGATCACTCGCCACTTCGACGCGTCGCACCGGCAGGCACTGGGCCGGGCCTTGCGATCGGTCTGCCGGTGACGACGCCGGATGGTCGGGCCGCACTCGGGGCGGCCCGGCCGAGCGGCATCGGCGACCTGCTGGTCAGCAGCCGCTCCTTCGCGGAGTACCAGCGGATGTTTGCGCTAACCGACCGGGACTTCGCGGGCCGGATCCTGGACTGTCCCGGTGGGGCAGCCGGTTTCACGGCCGAGGCGACGGCGGCAGGGGGCACGGTGCGGGCCTGCGATCCGGTGTACGACAGCGATCCCGACCAACTGGCCCGGCGGGCCGAGTCGGAATTGCGGCGGGCCGGAGACTACGTACAACAGCACCCGGACGAATACGAGTGGTCCTTCTTCGACCGCCCCGACGACTATTACGCCCGCCGCCGGGCGTCGGCGGCCCTGTTCATCGCGGACTACCGGGAGCATCGCGAGCGCTATGTGACGGCGTCACTGCCGGTATTGCCGTTTCCCGAGGGTGCCTTCGACCTGGTGCTGTGCTCGCATTTTCTCTTCTCGTACGCCGACCGCTTCGACCTGGCTTTCCACGCGGCCGCGATCGTCGAACTGGTCCGGGTCTCGACCGGGGCGGTCCGGATTTATCCGGTGTTCCCGATGGGTTCGGGGCCGTTGCTGGACCTCGCGCCGCTGGAGGCGATCCTGGCCGACCAGGGCATCTCCGAACAGCGGATCAGCACGACGCTGGTCGAGGTCGACTACCAGTTCCAGCGGGGCGAGCCGGTCATGCTGGAGTGCCGCCGCGCCTAGCGCTCCCTCGACGTCCCGGGCGAACTCGTCGGCCCTGCCCCAATCAGAAATCGTTCTTCCCCGTCGATCTTGATCTTATGGCTGCCTCTTGTCCTATTTGTCCAGCCGCAAGGTCAAGATCAACGGAATCTGGGAGCTGAAGCTCACTCAGCCCCGCCGATCTTGACGTTATAGCCCCACATTTCGGACATAGACGGCCACAACTTCAAGATCGGCGAAGAGCGGGCGCACTGGGTCGGCACCAGTCGCGTACTAGCGGGCCGAGCAAAAGCGGCGGGGGGAGCGGGCCGATCGGAGTGCGCTCTAACCGGCTCCGACTTGGCTGGCCGCGGGTAAAGCGCACTTCGATCGGGGAAGATTGCCGGTACGGATCGGCGAAAGGCTGAGATCGACGCGAGGCTGAGATCGACGAAAGCCGCCCACAAGACCGCTTTGGCACGAGAATCCGGGCGTCCGATGTCGGACTACTCCGCCAAGGTCTCGACTCTCGCCGAATCCGCTGGCAGCATCGAACTAACTGCCGGGCTAGCTCAGGGTAGGCACACGATGCGCATTCAGATCACTCCAGCCGAACGTGAAGCCGGGACGCTCACCCCGGAAACGCGGAAAGCCGCGCTCGACGCATTCGGCGAGGACGGTTACGTCATTCTCGGCGGGGCGATCGATCCGGCCGTGCTGGACGCGCTCAAACCCAAGCTCGACGAGGACACCGCGACCCTGCTGGAGCGCGGCGAGTGGGGCGGAGCCGGCCGTGTTCCCGGGCATTTGCAGCAGTCGATGCCGCGCGGCGCCGAGCACATCCAGCGCGAGATCGTCACCAACCCGTTCGTCATCGAAATGACCGCGGAAATTCTCGGGCCGGGCGTGCACAACCATTTTTACAACGGCAACACAAATATGCCGGGCAGCAAAATGCAGCCACTGCACCGCGATTCCGGCCACCTGTGGCCCGGCCATGTGCACCCGACCGTCTCGATCGTCATCAATGTCTCGCCGGTCGACGTCGACGAGAACAACGGCGCAACCCAGATCTGGCCCGGGACGCACCGGGTCGCCGACCCGGTCGACGAGCCCCGGGTGACCGAAGCAATGGAGAAAACCCGTCGCGAGGTCGTTCCGCCGGTACGCACCATCACCAGCAAGGGCGACGCGGTCCTGCGCGACATCCGACTCTGGCACCGCGGCATGCCCAACAACGGCATCGAGGGCCGGCACATGATCGGCATGGTGCACAGCGCGGGGTTTTACCACCACAACACCGCGATCCCGGTGCACGCCGACGCCGTACCACTCTTCGAACACGACGTACTCACCACGCCGACCGAGGTCGTGGCGGACGACTACGACTACCTCTCCGAATTCGTCAGGCCCTGACCAGGCGAGCGGCACCCGAGGCCTACGGCACACTGAACGGATGCAGATCGACAACGCCGGCCAGCTGACCAGATTCGAATTCGGGAAAGGCGCCGTCTCCTGCGCTGACGACGGCACCGTGATCCGGGTGAGCCATCCCGATCACGGCGCCATGTCATTCCTGCTGGACGAGACACCTGATGGCGATTTCCACCAGCCACCCTTCCGCTGGGGCAAGGGTTTCCTCATCACGGACGCCGGAAGCCACCGCTGGGACCAGCCGGATGACCTGAAAGTCAACCCGGCTGGCATCGATGCCACATATCGGCTGGGTGCACTGGAGTTGGCCGTACAGCGCCGGTTCGGGACGACCTGGTCCGAGCGCTACCGGCTGACCAACGCCAGCCCAGCGGCCGTCACCGTCGGCACGCTGGCGATCAGCACACCGTTCCGCGACGTCTACCGCGGCTCGGCCGAGAGCCTGTCCGGAGCCTGCCACGCGCACATCTGGACCGGCGGCGCCGACAGCTATGTGTGGGCGGTCCGGATGGACGGGCAGGGACCGGGTCTCGGGCTGCGCCTCACCGACGGCGAGCTGTGGAGCTACTCGGTCGAGTCGCGCAGCATCGCGACCTCCTCCAACGTCCGCGGGCATCTCTACCTCCAGCTCACCGATACCCGGGCGCCGCACGCGATGGGCGGGCAGTCGCCGATGGTGGTCGAGCCGGGCGCCTCGGTCGAGCTGGCGTGGGAGCTCGACTGGTACGACAGCCGGGCCGATTTCACACGGACGCGGGCGATCGAGCTGACGTCCGTCGCGGCCACGCTGCCCGGCCCGATCCGCGCGACGGTGCACGATGCCGAGCTGACGCTGCCCGCGGGCATGCGCGCCACGACAGCCGACAACGGCGACGTGGCGCTGCACGCCGACACCACCGGTGTCCACTATGTACACGCGGAGCGCGCCGGCCGGCGGTCCCGGGTCGCCGTACTGATGCACCGGCCACTGCGCGACATCGTCGAAAGACGGGCCGCCTTTGTCCTCGAGAATCAGCGGGCCGTCGAACGTCAACAGGATCGCGCGGCGGCGTTTCTACCGTACGACACCGGATCCGGGCTGCGGCTGAACGAAGGCGGCTGGGGCGACTGGTCGGACGGGCGCGAGCGGCTCGGAATGCCCCGGCTGCTGCAGGAGGCCCGGCGTCGCGGCTGGGGCGAACCCGACCGCATCGACGGCGCGCTAAAAGCCTACGCGGAATTCCTGCGGACCCAATTGATCGACACCGACGGCAGGGTCCGCGGCGGAAGTTTCAGCACCGGCTCCCAGCGGCTCTACAACTATTCCTGGGCGGCCGCGTTTCTGATCGCGCAGTACGAGCTCTACGCCGATCCGGCCGACCTGGCCTTGGCAATTCGAATTGTGGATCGCTATTACGAATCCGGTGGGGCGCATTTCCTCGCCATCGGCATGAGCGAATGCGTCGCCGCACTGGCCCGGCTCGCCGACGACACCGTCGCCGAGCGCATGCGGGCCCACGCCGTCGAGCAGGCCGGGCACATCCTCGCGGCCGGCCGCGAGCTGCCGCAGCACGAGGTGAGCTACGAGCAGTCGATGGTGGCACCGCTGCTCATGGCGCTGCTCACCGCCGACCGGCTCGCCCCGGACGAGTGGTATGCCGCGGCGGTCGCCGAACGGCTGCCGTGGCTGCTGGCGTTCGCCGGCGACCAACCTCATCCACGGCTGCGGCACGTCTCGATCCGGCACTGGGACGGCTTCTGGTTCGGCGGGCGGCGACTCTGGGGCGACACGTTCCCGCACTACTGGACGGTCCTGGACGCCGCCGTATTCGCCGCAATACCTGAGCATCGTGACACTGCCACCGCGATCCTGCGGGCCAACCTGGTCGACTTCACCGACGACGGCGCGGCCAGTTGCGCGTTCATCTATCCCAGCTGCGTCAACGGCCGGCCGGCCCACATCGCCGATCCGGTTGCCAACGACCAGGACTGGGCACTCGTATACGCAATGACGCTCGGTCTGCTCGACTAGTAGTCTCGGCGCTTGCCGTCGACGGAAAACCGGAGGATCTGGACCATGCAGGAGAGTTCTCCCAAGACCGTCGTCGTCATTCCGACGTACAACGAACGGGAGAGCCTGCCGGTCCTGGCCGCCCAACTCGCCGAGCTGCAGCTGTCCAACCTGCACCTGCTCGTGGTGGACGACAACTCGCCCGACGGCACCGGCGAGATCGCCGACAAACTCGCGGCCGAGTCGGACGGCACCATCGGCGTGCTGCACCGCGGCGAGAAGGACGGTCTCGGTCGGGCCTATATCGCCGGCATGACGCGCGCCCTCGAAGAAGGCGCTGAATTCGTGATCCAGATGGACGCCGACCTGTCGCATCCGGTGTCGGTGATCCCGGCGATGATCGAGACGCTGCAGACCACCGACGCGGCGGTCGTGATCGGCTCGCGGTACGTCCCGGGCGGGTCGACAGCCGCCGAATGGCCGCTGTACCGCAAGGCGTTGTCGTCCTGGGCCAATTTCTATGTCAACGCGATCCTGCGGCTGCGGGTCAAGGACGCCACGGCCGGATTCAAGGCCTGGCGCGCCACCGCCCTCACCGCGATCGACCTGCCGTCGATCCACAGTAACGGCTATTCCTTCCAGGTCGAGATGAACTACCGGGCGGTGCAGCGGAAACTCCCGATCGTCGAGGTGCCGATCCATTTCGAGGAACGGGTCCGGGGTGCGTCGAAGATGACGCTCCGGGTCCAGTTCGAGTCGGCGTTGACGCCGTGGAAGCTGCTGTTCCGCCGGCACTGATCCCGTGCGACTTGACTTCAACCAATGTTGAAGTTGAAGACTGGATGCTGTCCGAGACAGCAACCTGGAACGGGATGACCTCATGACCGAGCAGCGCACAATTCTGGTTACCGGCGCCACCGGCAATGTCGGCCGGCACGTCGTCGCCGGGCTCCGCGAGGGCGGCGCCACCGTACGCGCCCTGGTACGAGACCCGGAGCGAGCCGCGCTGCCGGCCGACGTCCACCTCGTCCCCGGCGACCTCACCGACCCCGATTCCGTGGCCGCCGCCGCGGACGGGGCCGACGCGGCATTCCTGCTGTGGCCGTTCTTCAACGCCGATGGGGCCGAGAAGGCCGTCGCTGCGCTGGCCGGGCCCGTCGGCCGGATCGTCCACCTGTCGGCCAGCACCGTACGGGACGACCGACCGCCGGAGCAGAACGGCGTGTGGGGTGCGGTCGAGCGCCTGGTCGAGCCGAGCGTGCCGAGCTGGACCTTCCTGCGCGCCGGCGGTTTCGCCACCAACACGCTGGGGTGGGCGGAATCGGTCCGCACCGAGGGCGTCGTCCGGCTGCCCTATCCCGAGGCCGGCCGCTCGCTGATCCACGAACGCGACATCGCGGCCGTCGGCGTGCGGGCGCTGCTTGAGGACGGCCACCACGGACAGAAGTACGTGCTGACCGGCCCGCAGACGCTGACCCAGACCGAGCAGGTGCGGACCATCGGCGCGGCGATCGGCCGGCTGCTGCGGATCGAGGAGCAGTCGGCCGAGACGGCCCGGCAGGAGCTGCTGGCGCAGCTGGGGGATCCGGACTTCGTGGCCGGCTCGATCGCCTACTGGTCGTCGCTGGTCGACAATCCGGAGCCGGTGACGCGCACGGTCGAGGACGTCCTCGGCCGGCCCGCGTTGACCTTCCGCGACTGGGCGATCGACCACTCCGACGATTTCCGTTAATGGCTAGGTGAGACCCTCGGTGGGGACGCCGAGGTGGTCGAAATACCGGCGGGCGGACCGGGTTACGGCCGCCTTCGCGTCGCCGTCGACCACCCGACCCCACCAGGCCCCGTACAGGTTGGCGTAATCGAATTGCTGCGTCAGCTCCAACGCGTGCCTGATGGTGTCGGGATGTTCCGGGATCAGGTTGGGATAGCTGTACATGAAGCTGACCCAGCGGCGGTCGGCGACCACGGTGAAGATATCGCTGGCACACAGCGCGCCCCGGCCGTCGACTCCGTCCGCCCAGTGCAACACGGTGCCGCCGGCGAAATGCGAACCGGCGTTGATCAACGTCCGGCCGGGCCGGATCTCCTTCGTCTCGCCGTGCCACAGCTCGACATTGTCCCGCCGGCCCAGCCATTTCTCATCGCCGGCGTGCACATAGATCGGGATATCGCCGAATGCCTTGCTCCATTCGACCATCGAGCTGTAATAGTGCGGGTGCGACAGCGCGATAGCTGTGAGTCCGCCGACCCTTTCCACAGCGGCCACCGTGTCGGCGTCGAGATAGCTGACCGAATCCCACAGCACATTGCCGCCATCACCCGGAATGATCAGCGCCCGCTGCCCGATCGCGAAGGGCGCCTCGGTGCCGACGCCCCACAGCCCGGGCACTTCCTCGTGGACATCGCCGCGCCGGCCCTCGGCGCCGAGCTCGGCCAGCGAGGTCCACCGCTGGCCGTCGCGGCCGACGTATTGCCGCTCGTCCTCGCAGATCTTGCAGTGCGCGCGGTCCACGTCGTGCTCGTACTGCACACCGCAGGTCGCGCAAATCGGGTGCGAGGTATCCATGTCATGCTCTCCGTTCACGCCGGTGCCAACACACCAGACAGTAGGGACAGCACGCCGATGGCGGCAAGATCAGCTGGAACCGGGCCCGGACCGCGGGCGTCACGTGATCTGTCCGACCAGGTGAGGGTGAACGAATGAGGAAACGCGCGATCGTCGGTCTCTGGCTGGCTCTCGCGACGGCCGGTTGCAGCGGGACCGTCGCCGGGCGCGGCACCGCCGACGTACCGGTGTCGGCGTCCGCAACCCTCGGACCGCAGAAGATCACTCTGCAATTGCGCTCCGGCCAGCACCTCGGCGCGGTCACCACCAGCCCCAACCTGGAGTGTGCGACCAGCAGCCTGAATGTGCTCGAGGGGGATCAGCCGGTGGCAGTCGTGCAACTGGTGCCGCTGAGTTGCCCGGGCCGCGGCAAGGCGGCCATCAACGGCAATCTCAGTGCCTTCGCCACTCATGACGATGTGGTCGGGCAGCCGGACCTACAAGAGGAGCCGATCAAGGCCGGGCGGGTCGCTACCTTCACCGAGAAATACACCGAGTGTACGAATTCCTGCCGCTTCTTCCATTTAAAGGTCGCGGCCGTATTTCTCGATCACCCAACCGATCCGAGCCGGCCGGCGGTCAACATCATTCAGGAGCCACGCACGTCCGGCTCCGATATCGACCCGGCCGGTCTCGCCGCGCAGTTGACCAATTGAGCCGGCGGCTCATTCATAGTCGGGCAGCGTGAAGGCGCCGGCCTTGGCGAACTGCTTCTCCAGGATCTGACGCATCGGCCAGCGGGTCATCGACCGCATCGACAGATTGCGCAGCATGATCGAGAAATTGCCCATCGGTGCGAAGCCCTTCACACCCCCGTATGCCCGGATCGCCGCCGAACTGCGGCGCCGGATCGAGAATGGCGAGCTGGCGCCGGGCAGCCGGGTCCCGTCGACTCGGGAGATCACCCGTCAGTGGGGCGTCGCGATGGCCACCGCCACCAAGGCCCTCATCGCGCTGCGCCAGGAGGGACTGGTGCGGGCCGTCCCCGGGGTTGGCACCGTCGTGCAGGCGAGTCGCCCCGCTCGCGGCGCTGTCGATGCGCCGGGTCGCCGCCGAGGTCGGGGTCTCGACCATGTCGCTCTACCGCCATGTCGCGGACAAGGACGACCTGCTGTTGCAGATGATGGACACCACGCTGGGCGAATGGCCGTTCCCGGCCCAGGCGCCCGACGGCTGGCGGGCCCGGCTCGAGCTCGCCGCCCGCATGCTGTGGACGGCGTTCCGCCGGCCCCCCTGGCTCGCACCCGCGCTGTCGGTGAATCGCCCGCAACCCGTCCCGAACGCGTTGCCCTACATCGAATGGGTGCGCACCGCCCTGGACGGGCTCGGCCTGACCTCGGCCGACATGCTCACCACGCACATCACCCTGTTCAACTACGTCCGCGGTACGGCGGCGAATATCGAACTCGAAATGGAGGCCGAGGCGACCACCGGAATGAACCGCGAAGAATGGCTGGACACCCAGGAATCGACGCTGCGGTCGATTCTCGACGCCGGCCATTTCCCGTTGTTCGAGCGGATGGAGACAACCGACTACACGGTCGACCTCGACGAATTGTTTGAATTCGGACTGCAACGACTACTCGACGGCCTGGTCGTGCTCATCGCCAGCGGGTGAGGCGGCCCCACCCGTGTGCTATTTCGGCCGCGATCACGCGAATTACGACCACATGCGTCGCGCAACGCGCGTAGCATCGAAAAAACAGTTCTTGAGACAGGTCGCTCCGGACCGATGGCGGCCTCCCCCCGACCGATCGACGGCTCCAGCGCGGGCGGCCGATCCCCTGGACGGGGAGGGCGGTGGTCATGAGGCATCAGGGCCCAGCGGTGGGAGATGACCATCGCCCTCCTCTCAAGTCGTTCAGGCGTCGAAGTCCGGCGCCTCGTAGCCGGCTCCGTACGGCGCGTCCGGCCGGCTGAATTCGGCCATCAATGAGCGGCGCAGCGGCGTCGTCCGGTCGAGGAATTCGGTCGAATTCTCCAGCCGGTCCGAGCTGCGCAGCCACGGCGGGCTGTAGACGTAATGCATCGTGTAGCGGTCGAAGTCACCATCGTGCGCGAATGTCCGATGCCAGACGGCATTGTGAAAGAGCAGGACCGATCCGGCGCCGGCGCAGATCACGTGCCCGATCGGCACATCGCCGCGCTCTTTACGAAGTTCATCCGGCAACGGCACCTGGCTGCGGTGACTCCCGGGAATGAGCTCCATGTTTCCTGACCGCAGGGTGCTCTGGTCGGTCAGCAGGTAGGACGCCCGCAGCTGGATCAACGGAATCGGATATCCCAGCTTCTTGAAATCGAAGGCCCCGGAACCGTCCTGGTGCCAACCGCCCATCCCGCCATGCGCCGGCTGCACCGTGTTCCAGCCCGACTGCAGGATGAACCGGTCGCCGTAGAGCCCGCGCACCTTGGGCATGACGGCCGGGTGGTCGATCAGTTCCTCCAGTGCCTTCTCCGACTCATAGCCCCGACCCTTCTGGCCCCAGGTGATGGGGTCGGCGCTGGCGTGCAGCCGCTGCGACGCCGCCAGGCATTCCTCGACCTCCGCCGGGGAGAGCACGTTCTCGATGATCAGGTATCCCCAGGACTCGAAGATGAACCGATCGAGGTCGGTGAGCTCGCCTGGCTGTACGACGGGACTCAGCATCCCGGACACCCCCGAAAATCAGCAGATCGCATGGGACAACGTTGTCAATCATTCGAACACGGCCGACCGGCGCCTTCAAGGTCCACGGCCCGAGCCGGTCAGCGGTGGCTCGGCGAGCCCCCAACCTTCCCCGCCAATGTGGCATTGGGGTGACTAGATTGCCGCAACGCCACATTGGGGCAAAACGGGGTCGAACCGACCGATACGATGTCCGCCATGACCTGGAGTGCCGGCTTCACGCGGCCAGTCGAAGCCTGGCAGTCCCTCGACGACGGCGGGTACCGACGCCGTCAATTGCGCCGGCAGATCATCGGGATCGTGTTCATGGTCCTCCTCGGACTGTTCATCGCCGGCCTGATGTCCCAGGCGACCACGACGGCGGAATGGGGCCGTGCCTTCGGAAGAGACCACCGCGTCAGCGGCATTGTGGCCGGGGTGATCCCGAACGTGGGCTCCACCCGCGTCTGCACCCTGTCCCGGGTGGTGCTGGTCTGGGCCGAGGACGGCAACAGTCGCTCGGGCTATCTCGACGTCTGCTCCGACGAGACCGGTAAATACCGACGGGGCACCACGGTGGCCGGCTGGGCATTGCGGGCTGACCCTCGCGACGACCCGGTCGGGGTCAACGTGGAAGGTCGGCCGAGCGCGATCTTCGGGGTGACGCTGGAGTCACTGATGATCCTCGGCCTGGTGGCGGTCATCGCCGCGCTCTGCCGAACGCTCTGGCGACTGCTGCGGGCACCGCACGTCCTGTCCCGGCGCATCGTCCGTTCGATGACGGTCGACCTGACCACGCACACCTTCGCCAACGGGCGTTCGGTCCGATCCGGCACCCGGGTCGTGCTCCATCCCGAGGACGGCGACAACCTGTCGGCCGTAGCCCGCACCCGCCGTGACACACGCCTGCTCGCCGCCGGCGACGCACTGTCGGTCATCCCGACCGGGCACAGCCTCTTCCGCCACCGGCCCGCCGGCCCCGTCGCCCTGATCCGCGAGGCCGACCGACAACTGTTCTGGTCCAACGCGCTCCGGCCCGACAAGGGCACTCAGCGGTAGCCGCTGAACCAGCGTCGGCGGTGCGCCGAACGTCAGGCGTGCCCCTCCGGCCCGGCAATTCCCGTCCCACCCGGATCAGCGCGGTCGCTGCGAGCGCAGCCGGCGTGCTCGCCACGGGCCTCGGACTGGGTGTCGGAGAGTTCCTGGCGGCCGCCGTGCGACCCGAATCGTCCCCGGTCATCACAGTCGGCAACGCGGTGGTGCGGGCGACCCCGGAATCGGTGAAGGACTGGGCGATCCGGACGTTCCACAGTCACGACAAGCTGGTGCTGATCCTGACCATGATCGCCGTGATCGCTGTCTGCGGCGCCCTGATCGGCCTCCTTGCCAGCCGTCGGCGGGTGCCGGCGGCAGTGGCGGTCCTCGGCTTCGGTGCGGTCGGTGTCGCCGCGGCTCTCAGCGGTGCCGCAGTCCGGCCCTGGGACTGGCTGCCGTCGGTCGGGGCCGCGCTGGTGACGGCGGGCGCACTCGGCGCTTTTTTCCGGCCTCGTACGGACGACCGCATCGGCCACAGCTGGCGGGACGCGCTGGCCTCCGGCGGTGTCGCCCTTTTGGCCACCGGGTCGGCGTTCGGCGGCCGCACTCTGCAGCGGGCCCGGTTCAGCGTGGCGAAATCGCGGGCCTCGGTCCGGCTGCCCAGACCGGCCACGCCGGCACCGACCTCCGTACCGCCAGCCGCGGTTCCCACCGCGCCCACACCCACCGAAACTGCCGAACGTGCCCGGGCTGTCGACCTACATCACCGAGAATGCCGACTTCTACCGGGTCGATACCGCGCTGACCGTCCCGCAACTCTCGACCGACAACTGGATGCTGCGGTTGCACGGCATGGTCCAAAATCCCATGACGCTGACCTTCGAGCAGCTGCGATCGCGGCCGTTGACCGAACGCACCATCACGATGAGCTGCGTCTCCAATGACGTGGGCGGCATGTACGTCGGGACCGCGCGATTCCTCGGTCTGCCGCTGCAGCCACTGCTACGGGAAGCTGGCGTGCTGCCGGGCGCGGACCAGATCCTCACCCGCTCGGTGGACGGCTGGACCTGCGGGACGCCGACCGCGATCGCGACCGACGGCCGCGACGCGATGCTGGCGATCGGCATGAACGGCGTTCCATTGCCCATCGAGCATGGGTTTCCGGTCCGCATGGTGGTGCCCGGACTGTACGGGTACGCCTCCGGGACCAAGTGGATCGTCGACATGGAGCTCACCACGTTCGCCGCGTACGACTCGTACTGGGTGAAGCGTGGTTGGGGTCAGCAGGGAGATATCAAAACCGAATCGCGGATCGACCGGCCGACGATGAGCGGGCTGGTGCGGGCCGGGCCGGTCCCGGTGGCCGGCGTCGCCTGGGCGCAGCACACCGGCATCACGAAGGTCGAGGTGCGGGTCGATTCAGGGGTCTGGCATCGTGCCCGCCTCGCCCCGCGCGGCACCATTGACGCGTGGCGGCAGTGGGTCTGGGTCTGGACGGCGACGCCGGGCATGCACATCCTGCAGGTACGGGCGACCGATGCGTCCGGCTATACCCAGACCGAAGACATGGCCATGCCATTTCCGGACGGCGCAACCGGCTACCACACCGTTCCGGTGACGGTGCAGGAGAAGTAGCAGCGGCGTTGCCCAGCTAAGGAGCTTGCGGTCGGGCGACCCGACAGGTAACAGTACGGAGATCTTCCGGCAGAAGGGCTTGCTCGCTGTGCGTCCCGACATTGTTCTCTTCGACCTGGACGGCACGCTGACCGATTCCGGTCCGGGGATCATGGCGTCGGTGACTCATGCCCTGTCCGCAATGGGGGTGGACCCACTCGACGACACCCGCCTGCGCGGCTTCGTCGGGCCGCCGCTGCGGGATTCCTTCGCCGCGCTCGGCTGGGACGCGGCGACGGTGCAGGCGGCGATCGACGCGTACCGCGAGTACTACCTGCGGTCCGGGATGTCCGACAACAGCGTCTACCCCGGTATCCGCGAGTGCCTCGCCGAGTTGCGGGACGCCGGTTGCACCCTGGTCGTCGCCACCTCGAAGCCGGCCGTCATGGCCGAGCGCATCGTCGCGCGGTTCGAGCTGGACGAGTTCTTCACGTACGTCTGCGGTGCCGAGTTGGACGGCCGGCGCAGCGTCAAATCCGAGGTGATCGCCGAGGCGTTGGGCAAGCTGAATCCGCCGCGGCCGGCCGGAGTCGTGATGGTCGGCGACCGGAGTCACGACGTGATCGGCGCCCGGAAGTGCGGGCTGCCGTGCGTCGGCGTGGCCTGGGGCTACGCCGCGGCGGGCGAACTGCGGCACGCCGGGGCGGTCGCCGTGGCCGCGACGCCCGCGGACCTGGGCGCGCTTCTGCTGGCCGGCGATGTCCCGCGGCAGGAAGGGCACACCGATGGCTGATCGGGAGGATGTCCGCCGGATCGCGTTGGCGCTGCCCGCGGTGACCGAAGGCGCTGACGGCTTCGGATTCGGGGTACGGGCGGGGGCGAAGCGCAAGGGCTTCGCGTGGTCCTGGATGGAACGGGTCACGCCGAAAAAGCCGCGGGTGGCCCGACCCGACGTGCTCGTGGCCCGGGTGCCGAGTCTGGAGGAGAAGCAGGCCCTGCTCGACGCCGACCCGGACATCTACTTCACCGAGCCGCATTACAACAACTACCCCGCCGTCCTGGTGCGGCTGCCGGCCATCGGCACCGACGAGCTCAAGGAATTGCTCACCGACGCGTGGCGCTCTCAGGCGCCCCGGGCGCTGCAGAAAGAGTTCGACGGGTAGCGGTCGTCAGCCGGCCCATGGTCCGTTGCGGCTTAGAATCCACGAACACGTGCGGGTTCCGACATCATGAAAAGAGGCGCGACCATGCTGGCTCGGGAACAGCAACTCACCAAGGCGTTCGTCCAGCTGGCCGACACCCTCGTTTCGGACTACGACGTGACCGACCTGCTGCATGGCCTCTCCGAACACTGTGTGGACCTGCTGCAGGCGTCGTCGGCCGGCTTGCTCCTGACCGACAACCGCGGAAACCTGCAGCTGTTGGCGTCCTCGACCGAGGCCACCCGCCTCCTGGAACTGTTCCAGCTGCAGACCGATGAGGGACCGTGCCTGGACTGCTTCCGCACCGGCAAACCGGTCGAGGTCCCCGACCTCGCGGCCGCGGTGGACCGCTGGCCCCGTTTCACGCCGGCCGCCCTCGACAACGGCTATGCCGCAGTGCATGCGCTGCCCCTGCGGCTGCGCACCGAGACGATCGGCGCGCTCAACCTGTTCGGTGCCACCACCGGATCGATTCCGGCGGACGACCTGCGGGTCGCGCAGGCACTGGCGGATGTCGCCACCATAGGAATTCTGCAGGAACGGGCCATACATCACAGCGAGATCATCATCGAGCAGCTCCAGGGAGCGCTCAACAGCCGGATCATCATCGAGCAGGCCAAGGGTGTTCTGGCGCAACAGGCGAATATCGACATGGACGAGGCTTTTCGCCGGCTGCGTAGCCAGTCCAGGAAAACCAATACCCGCCTCACAATGGTGGCCCGCGATCTCATCGAGGGCACGCTCGACGCGTCGGCGATCGCCACCGATCCCCTGCGGGACAGTCGATCCTGACGTCGCACGTTGATCGTAGCCGTCCGCGGCCCAACACGCCCATCGCCGGCATTCCGCTATCAGCGGCATTTTCGGCGCGACACATGTCGGCACAGACCCTTGTTTAACCCCTTTTTCCGGGTGGGCCCGGTACCGGACGCGATGCGATCGAACCGCCGCACCGGCGTACAGTCGGCATCGTCCGGCTCCCGGTCGAGCACCGGCGGCCGAATAGATCCCACTTTCGTACGCACCAGGTGGTGCAGTCAGGTCGCGTCATGATCACTGATCCGCTCGCGCCTGCCCAGCAAGACGGCAAGCATGGAGCAACAGCAACCATCGGTTCCAGTCCGTCGGGGACGAAAAATCTGTTCGCCGACCTCGAATTGCTGGGCGATGAGGCGATCTGCGGGTCCTGCGAGCACAGCCGCGGCGTCCACGACCGAATCGCCGAACGGTACTGCCAGGCCACACAGGACAATGCCCTCTCGCGAGGATGCATCTGCCCGAAGACCGATGGCCCGGCGACCAAGACCTACGGGAAATTGACCTGACCCCTCCTCCTGCTGGGTAACGCCGGACATGATCGCTGTACGCAGCACTTTCCAGCCCGGACCAAGGCCAATCGCAGGGCCGCTCCCCCGCCCGGCCGAATGATCCATTTGGCCGCCTTCTCGGAGTAACTTTCCGCAACTTGACCACGGCGTACGGTAGTCGTCGACACAATCGCCGGCAGTTGGTTCCAGGGGGGAACTATGAATGCTGCCGGTGCAGCTATGTCATTGACGGGAATTGTCGCGGTCATCGCCGCACTGCTCGTATTGATCCGCGGCCAGATGGCGTGGGCCAGGCTGGTGACCCGCCGAGTCGCGGTCATTGCGCTCGTCGTTTCGGCCGGCGTCTTCTTCGCCGGAATCGGTCTCGGTGCGGCCGGCACCACGTCCCAGCCGCATTCCGCGCCGGGACCGACAAGCGACAGCTCAGGGGTGACTCCGAGCGCCACGCCGGCCGCGTACCACTAGACGAGCGCGCCGCGATCGGCCGCAGCGTGGGACGTCTCGTACTTTTCGCGCGCTTCGGCGACGTCATCGATGTGGGCCTCGGCCCAGGTCTTGATGGCAGCCACGATCGGAAGCAGGCTCCGGCCCAACTCGGTCAGCTCGTAGTCGGTTCGTGGCGGCACGGTGGGAGTGAGCGTCCGGGTCAGCAGCCCATCCCGTTCGAGGCTGCGCAGGGTCTGGGTGAGCATCTTCTGGCTCACGCCGTCGATGCGACGGTGCAGTTCGCGAAACCGGCGCGAGCCGGGCGTCAACGCCACCAGCACCAGACTCACCCATTTGTCGCTGAGCCGACTCAGCAGATCGCGGGCCGGGCATTCGGCGACAAACGCATCCGGATCAGCAGCGGGTCTGGTCATCACGATCGTCCTCTCTGGACAGGCACTCAAAGGTACCTACTTACCAACGGGAAGTCACTCTTCTAGCGTCGAGCTCGATAACGACCGACGTGAGGGAGAAATGTGATGCGAGCAGTGCTGGCGGACGCCTTCGGCGGCCCGGAGGTGCTGGAGTTGCTGGACATTGACGTGCCCGAGCCCGGCCCGGGACAGGTGCGCATCGCCGTCGAGGCGGCTGCGGTGAATCCGGTCGATCTCGCCACCCGGCAGGGGCTGATGCACGAGAGCGGAATGCTCGACGGCCCGCCGGTGCGCTTCGGGTGGGATGTGGCCGGCCGAGTCGACGCGATGGGCATCGGGGTACGCCGGCTCCGCATCGGTCAGCCGGTGATCGGGCTGTCAGACCGGTTGGCCGCGCCGGGCAAGACCCACGCAGATGCCGTCGTGCTGGAAGAGGCAGCGGTGGCCGCGGTGTCCGGTGACCTCGAGAGCCCGGTGGCGGCAACCCTGCCGCTGGCCGGCCTGACTGCCCTGCAGGCGCTGGACCTGCTGGACCTGCACCCGGGTCAGAGCATCCTGGTCACCGGCGTCGGCGGTGCCGTGGGGTCACTCACCCTGCAGCTCGCCCGGCTCCGTGGATTGCGGGTCATCGCCGCCGGCCGCGCCCGGGACGCCACCCGGGCGAGCAGCCTCGGCGCCGACGCCTTCCTCGAATCCAGCCCCAGGCTCGCCGAGGCGGTCCGCGGCGTGGTCGGCGGCGGCGTGGACGGCGCCGTCGACAGCGCGCGGCTCAACAACGCGTCACTGGACTCGGTACGGCCCCGTGGCGCGCACGTCAGTCTCGCCGTACTGCAACGTCCGGCGCCACTGCGCGGAATCCGCTCGGTATCGGTCGCCGTGGCCGCCAATTGGGAGCAGCTCGCCCTCCTCGGGTCACTGGCGGCAACCGGAGCGCTCCAGGTCGAGATCGCCGAGACAATGGGCCTTCCGGAGGCGCGGAAGGCCCACGAACTGCTCGCCACCGGAGGAATTCGCGGGCGGGTCGTCCTGCAGCCCTAGTGCGGAGGCATCGGCCCAGACCACCGCAGGCGCTGGCTGAACCCACCGCACCCGGCGCCGCGACATTGCCTTGCACGTCCGCGAGCAGCGCCATTCGCTCGAATCCGGCGAAATCCGGATGCACAACGAGGTTGGTGTACGGGAGTGTTGGCGACCATGCGAATCACCGTCGTCGCGGTCAATCACGGCACGACCGCTTATGCCGAGTTGCTGCTGGCCTCCCTGCTGCGGCATCACCCCGACCGGGCCGACCTGCAGATCGTGCTGCTGGACAACGAATCCGCGGAGCTCGAACGGCTCGACCGGTTCCGCGCCGCCGGGGTGCAGATCCAGCAGTCCGGCTATTCGACGAGTCACACGCTCACCACGCACGGCGAAATCCTCCGCGCCGCCGTCCTCGCCCGGCCCGACTGCGACGCCTACCTTTTCGTCGACTGCGACGTCTGTTTCCGTACGGATAACACCATCGGTGCAATGGCGGCCGAGCTGCGCTCGGATCCCGGCCTGTTCGCGATCCAGGCACGCTGGCTCAACGAGGACGGTTCGCAATTCCTCGCCGCACCGGTCAACCCGCCGCCGCGTTCATTCATTCGGGAGTCGATCCGCGGCTCCACGGACGATCCGTGGCCCGAGCCGCTGGAATACAGCGTGGAGTTGCGCTTGAGCGACCGGGTGCATCCGTTCTGCGTCCTGCTCCGCAACAGTCCCGCATTCCGTTCCACGGTCGAGCATCTCGGGCTCTCGCCGGCGATGGTGCAGAGCGAACGGGGTGGCCGCTGGTGGGACACGCTCGGGCTGCTCACGCAGGTGATGCGGACCCACGGCCTCGAGTGGCGGGAGTCCGCCCACGGCGTCCTGCATTTCGGCAACGTCAGCTGGGATTCCCAGTGGGCCGCGGAGAAAGCGGCCGCCCGGGACCGGCTGCTTGCCGACTACCGGACCTAGCCGCCAGGGTCAGGGCCGCCGGCCAGCTAGGACAGCACGGCGTACGCCCGGACCGGGAAGGTGCCGAAGCCGGTGATTCGCGGGGCGGCGGCATGCAGCCGGGCGCCCTCGACCGGTACGTCAGCCAGCGCGGTCAGGTGTTCCAAGACCGGTACGCCAGCCTTCAACAGGATCGAGTGCGCCGGTCGGGTGCCGTCAGCGGAGTCGTCGATGTTGACCGAGTCGATGCCGACCAGCACGGCCCCGGAGTCGACCAGCCACCGCGCCGCCGCAGCGGTGACGAAGGGGGCTGGGTCGCCGTAGCCGGGCGTTCCCCAATGCTCGTCCCAACCGGTGTGCAGCAGGACGGCGCGACCTGCCACATCGAGTGACTGCAGCGCCGTGGCATCGATCCCCCGGTCCGTCGATCCGGTCAGCCGGACCAGGACGATCGGCAGGTCGGCGACCGATGCCAGCGGCAGCCCGGCGAGATCCGCACCGTCGGCGTAGCGGTGAAACGGTGCATCGAGATAGGTCCCGGTGTTGCCGAGCATGCTGATCCGGTCGATAGTGAATTCGGTGCCCGGGGCATACACCGCCTGCGACGCCTCGCGGGTCAGATGCGGCATGATCTCCGGACCGGGCAGGCCGGGGTAGGTCGTCATGCCCGCCGTGATCACATGATTCAGCTCGACGAGCCGCTGCCCGGTCGGCCGGACGTCGGACACCCCGCGGGAGCCCTTGTGCGGCTCGGCGATGATCGTGAGCCCGGAAATGTCGACCCGGTCGACCATCAACAGGCCCAGATGCCGGACCAGCAGGGCGCCGACCTCCTCGGCGGTGACGCTCGAGCCGGGGACGTCCAGCCGAAAGCCCTGGGCCTGCAGCCCGCCGCCATTGCCGAATGTGATCGACGCGTCGAAATTCGCCCGATATTCCGTCATCAACTACCTCTCCGGTCCGCCGCCCGCCGCCCGCCTGCCGGCCTCATTTTCCATGATCGTGATCGGATTTTGGGGCTATAGCAACCAGAATCCGATCACGATCATGGTCGGGTGCGGCGGCGGTCCGTGGACGCGGCGGACGCGAAACCGGCCGAGTCGGCGTCAGGGCCGCTCGAGGCGACGGGCGGCCGGCTCCACCAAATCCAGGTTCGCCTTGATGCGCTCCCGGGCGCTGCCCTTTCCGTCGCCTTCGACCCATTCGTCCATGGCGACCCGGAACGCGGTCAGCGTGACACCGGCCAACAGCCGGGCATGGGCGGCGGCCGCCGGCGCGAGCCGCCGGGCGACCTCGCTGGTCATCTCGCCCTCCCAGTCCATGAACGCCGCGGCATTGCCGCCGACGAGCTCCGGAGCGGCCCGGATCACCCGGGCCATTGAGAGATACTGCGGCTTCTGCCTGGCGATCCGGTCGCCGGCCTGCAGCAGCACCTCGCGCAGCGAATCGCCGGCCCGCTCGCCGTCCGGGCGGGCCCGCAGGTCATCGAGCAGCTCCCCGAGCATGTCGGTGACCGCGGCGACCACGAGATCGGCCTTGGCCGAGAAATAGCGGAAAAAGGTACGGGGCGACACATCCACGGCCGCGCAGATGTCCTCAACGGTCACAGTGTCGTACCCGCGTTTGGCGAACAACTCGCTCGCAGCATCGATGAAAGCGGTCCGCGTCTGCGCCTTCTTGCGCTCCCGCAGGCCCGCTCCGGCTGAGACCGACGACACGTACATCTCCCTTTCTGGCACCGACTGCCATGTGGCATAGTGTGACACAACGCGAGTGATCAAGCCATCACATCAAGCCATCACGAGGAGCACCATGTCCGACACCATTGTGACGCGCGAGGTGTCCGGCGGCGCGGTGAACGCGCATACCGGCGTACGCGGCAAGCCGTGGTGGACACTGCTGGCGACCGCCCTCGGCGTCATCATGGTCGCTCTCGACGGCACCGTCGTCGCCATCGCAAACCCTTACATAGCAAGCGATCTGCATGCCTCACTCGCCGACCTGCAGTGGGTCACCAACGGCTATCTGCTGGCCCTGGCCGTACTGCTGATCCCGGCCGGCAAGCTGGGTGACCGGTACGGGCGGCGGGGGGCGTTCCTCGTCGGCGTCACCGGTTTCGCCCTGGCCTCGCTGGCCGTCGGGCTGTCCGGCTCGATCAGTGTGGTGATCTTCTTCCGGGTGCTGCAGGGCGTCTTCGGCGCACTGATCATGCCCAACACGCTCGCGTTGCTGCGCAGCGCGTTCCCGGCCGACAAACTCAACTCCGCCGTCGGCATCTGGGGCGCGGCCACCGCCGCCGCCACCGCGGGCGGCCCGATCCTGGCCGGCGTGCTCGCGGAGCACATCAACTGGCAGAGCGTCTTCTACATCAACATCCCGGTGGGCGCGATCGCCCTGCTGGTCGGCCTGATCGTGCTCCTGGAAAGCAAATCGAGCGTACGGAGCCGGCTCGACCTCCCCGGCCTGGCGCTGCTCGGCGCCGGATTGTTCCTGCTGATCTTCGGCGTCATCAAGGCGCAGACCTGGGGCTGGGGCGAGACCAAAACGCTCGGATTCATCACCGGCGGCCTGATCGTGCTCGCCATCTTCATATTCGTGGAGAGCCGGGTCTCGGCGCCATTGCTGCCGCTCGCGATGTTCCGCGACAGATCGGTCAGCATCGGCGCGGTCACCGTGTTGCTCAACTTCTTCGCGCTTTTCGGCGTGCTGTTCTTCATCAGCCTCTACCTGCAGAACGTGCACGGCTATTCGGCGGTGGGGGCGGGGATCCGGACTCTCCCGCTGACTGTCCTGTTTGTACTGAGCAGCCCGCTCTCGGGCTGGCTGACCGGCCGGTTCGGCCCGCGGGTGCCGATCACACTGGGGCTGCTGGTGGTCTCGGCTTCCATGATCGGGCTGATGGCACTGGATACGAATTCGGCGTACACGATCCTGTGGCCGCCGATGGTCGGCCTCGGCCTCGGTATCGGGCTGGTCGTGGTGGCCTCGACCGAGGCCATCGTCGGCAATACCCCGGTGGAATTGGCCGGCGTGGCCGGCGGCGTGCAATCCACGTTCATGCAACTCGGCGGCGTGCTCGGCTCGGCCGTGCTCGGGTCGGTGCTGGCGAGTCGGGTCGGCAGCGTTCTGGTCGACCACCTCACCGCGGCCGGGGTGCCGAGCACGGCGGCCAACCAGATGCTGCAGGCCAAGGAATTCGTGAGCCAGGGGGTGGCGCCGGTCCCGAAGGGGACGCCGGCCGCTGCGGCCCAGGCGATCACCAGCGGCAGCCACGCCGCATTCATGTCGGGTCTGCATGTCGCCCTGCTGGTCGCGGTCATCATCAGCCTCGCCGGCGCATTTCTCGCGCCGTTCATCCGGCGCGGCAATTCGCCCGCCGCCCAGGTCGAACCGCTGACCGAGACAGCGCCGACAGAATCCGCGCCGACGGATACGCCGTCGGCCACGACCTTGCCGGTAACGGAGCAGCACCCGGCCCAACACGCGGCCGAACTGCCGGCCGAACGGTTCACCGGCGGGCATGTGGTCCGCGGCCGGGTGCGGCAGTCGGGCGGCCAGCCGGTCGCGCGGGCGGCGATCACCCTCATCGACCCGAACGGACGCCAGGCCGCACGCCAGGTCACCGGTGGTGACGGCGGCTACGAACTGTCCACTCCGGACACCGGGTCGTACGTGTTGATCGTCCGCGCGCCGTCGCACCAGCCGCACGCCGTCGGGGTCGAGTTGAACGGTGCGCCGGTCGAGCTCGAGGTGACCCTCGCCGGCTCCGGCGGCCTGAGCGGCACCGTCCGTACGACAACCGGCGAGCCGATCGGCCGAGCGACCGTGACCGTCACCGACTCCCGCGGTGAGGTGGTCGTCTCCGGTACGACCGACGACGCGGGCGGGTACGCCGTCGACGACCTGGTCGCGGATGACTACACCCTCGTGGTCAGCGCTGATCGGTTCCGCCCGGTGGCGATTCCGGTGGCCGTGCCGGTCAGCGGCCTGGTCGAGCAGAACGTCGAACTGGCCGGCGGCGCCTCACTCCACGGAGTCACCCGCGCCGGCGGAGACGGCCGCCCGCTCGCCGACGCCTGGGTGTCCCTTGTGGACTCCGATGGCAATCTCGTGGCCATGACCTTCAGCGATGATTCCGGGCGGTATTCGTTCGAGAATGTGCCCGGCGACAGCTATACGGTCATCGCCGCCAGCTATCCGCCGGTCAGCACCGAGGTGCGCATCGGCTCGGACGACCGGCAGCAGCACGACATCGAGTTGGGATATCCGACGGACCGGGAGCAGACCTCGGTCGGTGTCTAGGCGCCTCCCTGGCCGCGCTCGGTGAGCACATATTCGTACGCACCGGACGGTCCTGATAGGGCTGCCGATCCAGCACGCAGGCGGAATCGGGTCAGCCGCGGTTCGGCAGCTGCTGCAGCGCCCAGCTGTTACCGTCCGGGTCGCTGAAGAACACGAACGAACCCCAGGCCAGGTCCTGCACGTCGCTCACCTCGACACCGCGACCGGCCAGCTCATCGTGGGCGGCCTTGGCGTCCGGGACCACGATCTGCAGTCCCTTGACCGACCCCGGCTCGCCCTTCACGATGCCCTCGCCGATCGCGATCGAGCAGGCCGACCCCGGCGGGGTGAGCTGAACAAATCGGATCTCGTCGTTGACCCGGTGATCGTGATCGGCATTGAACCCGACCTTGTCGACATAGAACGCCTTGGCGCGATCCACGTCGGATACCGGAATCGACACCAGTTCGAGCTTCATCTCCATAACCGTTCGTCCTCCTATTTGCCGCTACCGGCGACCATTGCCGTGAGCTCACGCTATCGGCGATTGCGGCGGAGAACGTTCCGCTATTGAGTTAGAGCCCGATCGAACGCAGATATTCGGCAGCCACCCGTTTCGGTACGACCATCTGCCACGCATCGACGATCAACTCGCGCAACTGCTCGTCGTCGATCGCCGCCAACCGGACCTGCACCCAGTTGTAGCGCTCGTCGGACGGGATCGGCATCAGGAAGGTCTCCGGATCCGACGCGACCAGCGCGGCCCGCTCCTCTTTCGGAAAGCCGAAGCCCAGCAGTGTCTCGTCCCTGGACAGCGCCAGGTAAACGATCCGGCCGACCCGGAACTTGACCCGGTCGCGTACCAACGCCTCCGCGGTGCGCGGCAACGGCGTCGCGATCCGACGTACGTCATCAACGGTGACCATTGCACTCCCCTTTTGGCGCACTCCTCCATCTGTCAGCCTGCGCGCAGCTTACGAGCCGGGTCCGACTTGACGGCGCGACCAGCGTCGGGACATCATGCCCACATGGTCAACTTGACTAGTCATATAATCAGATGAGCCTACCCGCCGACAACCTTCACGACCTCGACCCCGACGACCCACGTACCCCCTCCCAACAGATCGCGAACGCGCTGCGCGCCGCCATCCTCACCGACCGACTCGCCGCAGGCGACAAACTGCCGTCCCAGCACGACCTGGCTCGTCGATACGGTGTTGCCCGGGAGACGGTGAAATCGGCGCTGCGCCTGCTGGATCGCGAACAACTGGTGGTCAGCCGGCAGGGCAGCGGCGTCTTCGTCCGATCCCGCCGCGGCCCGAGTCTCGACCTGCCGGCCCTGCTGCGTTCGGCCTTCGACCGGTCGCACGTCTCGATCGACTACGCCGGATTCAACGCGGAGGCTCTATCCAACACCCTGACGCCCACCCTGGCGGAGATCCTGGCCGGGCGACTGCATCCGCGGTCGCTGCGCCTGCGGATCATGGTCGTCGATCCGACCGCACCGGTCAGTTTTCCGCGCCCGCTGGCCGATACGGCCGGCGACCCGGCGGTACGGCAGCAGTTGGCCGTGATTACCCGGCACGCCATCACCCGGCTCACCGACGCAGTCACCGAACTCGCCGACCGTCGGCTGATCCGGTCCGCCACCGTCGAGGCGCGGGTGCATGAGCTCGCGCCGACCTTCAAGCTCTACCTGCTCAACAACGAGCAGGCGCTCTTCGGCTTCTACCCGGTCACGCAATACAGCCTGAAGGTCAAGGACGGGCCGGTCGAACTCCATTACCCGTCCGGCTGGGACAGCACCCTGTTCGGCGTTTCGGCGGACGACGGTGTCAGCCTCAGCGGACCGCCGTTCACCGAACAGGCGCAGGCCTGGTACGAGTCGGTGTGGTCGACGCTCGCCCGGAAATACAAGCCGTGAACGAGCTGACGGAATTGGTGGCCACCGCCTTCGAGGTCGGCCGGCCGACCGGTCCGATGACTCCGGTACGCCACGGGACCGAGTCCCTCACCCGCTGGACCCGTCTATTCGCGGATCGGTAGGGCTTGATCCATGCCCGACTCACCCGGTCTCTGGCGCGACCACGACTTCCTCAGGCTGTGGTCGGCACAGGCCACCGGCCTTGTCGGCCAGCAGTTCAGCGTGCTGTCGCTGCCGCTCGTCGCAATCCTCACGCTGCATGCAAGCGCATCGACGGTCGGGCTCATGGTGACCTGCTTCAACCTGCCCTGGGTGGTGTTCGGGTTGTTCGTCGGGGTGGTGATCGACCGCTTTCCCCGGCGGTCCGTGCTGATCCTCTCCGATCTCGGCCGGGCCCTGCTGCTGGTCTCGATCCCGCTCTGCGCCGCGGCCGGGCTGTTGACGCTGCAGCAGCTTTTTGTTCTCGGCCTGCTGGTCGGCACCCTCGACGTCTGCTGGCTCACCGCGTACCGCTCCTATATCCCGACGGTGGTGCCGAAAGAGCACCTAACCCAGGCCTATTCACTGGTCGGGGCCAGCGACGGCGTCACCCGCACCGCGGCTCCAAGCCTGGCCGGAGCGGCCATTCAGCTGGTGGGTGCGCCGATCGGGGTCTCGGTCACCAGCCTGTGCTATTTCCTCAGCGGCCTGTTCAATTCGAGAATTCGGGCCCGCGAGCAGCGGGTCGCTCGGGGCGACCACGAGCCGGTCCTGCGCTCGTTCCGGGAGGGTCTGGCGTACGCCTGGCGGCAACGGATCGTCCGCAGTTTTGCTTTGTCCGAGGCGACGTACACCCTGTTCTGGGCCAGCACTCAGACCGTTCTGCTGGTATTCCTCAGCCGCAATCTCGATCTGGCGCCGGGATTCATCGGATTGATCTTCACCGTGGGAACTGTGGGCGGAATTCTGGGTGCCCTCGTGGCCCGCCGGATCGGCCGCCGGCTCACCCCGGGGCCGTCGATCATTCTCGGCTCGATCCTGCGCAGCGCGGGGATGGCGCTCCTCCCGCTTGCCGTCGTTCTCGGGCCATTTGCCATTCCGATGCTGATGCTCGCCCGGCTGGTCAACAGCTTCGGCTGGACCCTGTGGGACGTACACCGGGAAACCATGCAGCAACAGTTGCTGTCCGACCGGTATCGTGGCCGGGCCAACGGCAGCGTCCTGTTTCTATCCGGTGCGGCGCTCGCGGTCGGCTCCGCCGCTGGTGCCGGCGTCGTCGCGCTCACCGGAGTTGTACCGACATTGGTGATCGGGTGCGTCGGAACGATGCTCGCCGTCGGCTGGCTGCTCACGGCCCGGCTTTCAACCCTCCGCCAGGCGCTGGCGACGGACTAATCCGTCGCGGCGCCTCGTCGCCCGCCTAAAGTCACCCGCTCCCGGGCGGTGATCATGAAGTTATCGACGCCAGGTTCGGCGTGTCGGCGGTGTGTCGAGTAACTAACTTCATGATCAACATCGGCCGGGTCCTCCGGGACGTCGTCGCGGCACCGGATTGGCTGCCGCCATTGGCGGACTGATCGTTACCCAGCTAACTCAGCGGCCTGCTCTTCCGCGCCGGTTCGATCCGGTAGCGGGAAAAGGCCGGCAAAGCGAGTCCGATGAGGACAGAGCCGACCGCGGCCGCGATACCTCCGCTGAACGCGCTGATCCCCGGACTCGTCAGGGAGCCGATCGCACCGGCGCGGAAATTGCCGAGCTGCGGGCAACCGGCCCCGACCACGTACTCCGTGGCGCTGACCCGACCTCGATAAC
Source organism: Mycobacteriales bacterium (assembly GCA_036267955.1). Lineage (GTDB taxonomy): Bacteria > Actinomycetota > Actinomycetes > Mycobacteriales > QHCD01 > DATAVB01. The sequence goes on from DATAVB010000079.1 coordinate 30,360, forward strand.
GGTCCGGCGTGGCCATCTGGATCATCGACGTGCGGAATACCACTGCGGTCACGTCTGCTACGCCGGCGATCGCGATCAGCGCCAGGGTGAGCCAGAGGTGGCCGGAAAAGCCGAAGCCGGCGAGCGCCAGGCCCCAAACAACGCCCGCCAGCAGCATTGCGCGGCCGGGCCGGACGACGTGTCGGAGCGGGCCGGACAGCGCCGACCCGACAATTCCTCCCACGGCCAGCGCGGAACTGAAAAGCCCGAGGGTCTTGGCGTCCCCACCGAAATGCTCGGCGTTGATCGCCGGAAACAACGCGATCGGCATGGCGAGGACGGTGGCGTTCAAATCGGCCAGCAGCGCGCCGAGAAGGACCTTGCTACCACGAATGAACCGCAGTCCCGCGACCACCGCGGCAACACCCGGCCGGGACGCGCCGCCCTCGGGCCGCATCGCCGGCAGCCGGAAGACCCCGTACAGCGCGGCAGTGAAACTGACGGCGTCAACGAGATAGCACACCTTCAGCCCGCCAACGCCCGCGATCACGCCGGCGACAGCCGGACCCACGGTCACGCTGGCGTGGAAGGAAAGCATGTTCAGCGCGGCACCGGCCGGGACCAACTCCGGAGTGAGCAGCCGCGGGAGAAACGTGCGACCGGCCGGACCATTGATGCAGCTCAGTAGCGACTGGACGACGATCAGGCAGTAGAGCGGCCCGACGTGGCGAATACCCAGGAAGGCCTGCGCCGCAAAGGCTCCCGAGACGAGAGCCAGCCCGGTACTGGTGATCAGCACCAGCCGGCGCCGGTCCATCGAGTCGATTATGGCCCCGCCGAACAGTCCGAACCCAATGGACGGAATCGCGATCGCGAGACCGACGGCGCCAACCGCCGCCGAGGAATGGGTACGCCGGAAGATCTGCAGCGCCACGGCGAAACTCGTCATCTGGCTGCCAACCCCCGACAGGGTCGCGCAGACCCACAGCCGGCGGAATGCCGGCGATGCCCGCAGCGGCTCCACATCGACGAGCAGGCGTCGTCCCACCACGTCATCCCCTCGGATTTTGGCCGGGGGCAGGAGGTCACCCGGCAACAGGAGGGAACTGTAACAGCACTGTTGCATC
>DATAVB010000080.1:0-6786 GCA_036267955.1 Mycobacteriales bacterium
GCCCTACGGTGTCGCCGTGCTCCGGCTGGGCCGGTGACCGTGGGATCCGGCCATCCGCCGGCGATACCGGTCCTGGAGATCGGCGGCACCCATGTCACGGCTGCGCTCGTCGATCCGACTGCGTGGTTGCTCGTCCCGGGATCGGCGAAACGCCGCGATATCGAGGCGCAGGGCAGCGCGGAGGAGCTGGTCGGCGCCTTCGTCAGCGCGGCCGCCGAGCTGCCAACCGGAGAGGCCGTACTGGGGGTGGCCATTCCCGACCCGTTCGATTACGCCACCGGCGTGGGCCAGTTCCGGGGGGTGGGGAAATTCGAGTCGTTGTACGGCCTGGACCTGCGATCCGCCATTCTGGAAGGCGTTCCGGCGCTGGACGGGGTCGCGTTCGTCAATGACGCCGACGCATTTCTGATCGGGGAATGGGTGAACGGCGCGGCCACCGGATATCAGCGCTGCGTGGCGATCACCCTGGGGACCGGCATCGGGTCTGCCTTCCTGGCCGACGGCGGCATCGTGGACAGTGGTCCCGACGTGGCGCCGGGCGGGCGGGCGCACCGCCTGATGGTGCGCGACCACCCGTTGGAGGACCTGGTCTCCCGCCGGGCAATGCGCCGGGCGTACGCCGAAGCGACCGGCGACACCGAGGCGGACGTGCTCGACATCGCGTTGCGGGCCCGGGACGGCGACCGCGTTTCGGCCCAGGTGTTGTCCGTCGCAATGCAGGTCCTGGGCGAGGCGCTCGGCCCGATCATGCATCGCTTCGCGCCCGATGTCATCGTTGTCGGTGGCTCGATGGCCGGCTCCTGGGACCTGTTCGAACCGAGCTTCCGGGCCGGCCTGCGCCGCGACCGGCAACACATTGTCGTCGCCGAACATCTCGAGCACGCACCACTGGTCGGGGCCGCCTGGAGCGCCACGCACGAGAGAGAGCCCGCGGACACCTGACCGGCCCGGCACAGGAGGTGGCCCGGTCGGGGGACGGGGGGCTCGACCGACCGGGCCACGGGCTCTGTTCGCAACTCTTCCGCTGGGTGCGGCTCAGCCCCAGGTCAGGCCCTCGTCCCGATCGTTGCCGGCGGGGCATCGTGCCGCCAGTTGCCGCCTCCGCTGCTGTTGCTTGACCCGTACGACATCGGGGTCACGTAGCTGGAGAGCTGAATCCGTCTCGTCCGCCCGGCGTCGACGGACCCGGCTGGCGACATGCTGTTTGCTGATCCGCACCTGCCGCATCTCGCTCTCCGATGTTCGCTGAGTCATTCGCTGTTGCGAATCCACTACCGAAAGCATGGCCGGCGGTGCACCGATTGTCGTCAGGGCCAGCGTCCATTTGCGGTACCAGGTAACCCGAATTGGGGGGCGGGCCAACGGCGGCATCAAAGATCCCGCGATCAGCCGGTTTCCGCCGGTAACTCGACCCGCAGCACGGTCCCCGCGCCGGCCGGACTGGTGACCGTGATCGTGCCGTCCAGCGCCTCGACCCGGTCGATCAGCCCGATGAGTCCGGTGCCGCGGGCCTGGTCGGCGCCGCCGATCCCGTCATCGGCGACCGACAACCGCAGCAATCTGTCGTCCGCGCTCACCGTGACCTGGATCGCCGACGCCTGGGCGTGTTTTGCGGCATTGGTCAGGGCTTCGGCGACAACGTAGTACGCGGCCACCTCGATCCGTTGGGCCAGCCGTGGGCCGCGTACGGCGGCCAGCTCGACCGGAACGGCGGATCGCCGGGCCAGCGCCCTCAACGCGGGGACCAGGCCTCCCTCGGTGAGGATCGCCGGGTGGATCCCGCGGGCCAGCTCACGCAACTCCTCCAGCGCGTCGTCGAGTCCGGTGGCGACCGCGGCGACCTCGCCCCTCAGGTCGGCCGACGCCTTCTCCTCGATCGCGCGCAGATCCAGCGAGAGCGAGACCAGGCGCTGCTGGGTGCCGTCGTGCAGATCGCGCTCGATGGTGCGTCGGGTGCGGTCGGTCGCCTCGGCGATCCGCCGCCGCGACGCGGCCAGCTGGGCGCGACTGCGTTGCAGTGACCCGCCCATGATGTTGAAGGCCCGTTCCAGCGCGCCGATCTCGCCAATGCCGGTCTCCGGCATGCGGGCCGTGAGATCGCCGCCGGCGAGCCGGCCCGACATCACGGCCGCGCGCCGGATCGGCCCGACGATGGAGCGGGACAGATAGCCGGTGAACAGCGCGACGAGGATGACCGATCCGGCCACACCGACCACTGCCGAAATGACCGCTCGTTGGGCGGCCGCGTGCCAGCTGTTTTCCCGGGCATCGGCCAATTCCTGTTCGGCGCTGTCCAGCCGCTCGAAATCGGCCCGGATGGCGTCGACCCGGCGCTTTCCCTCGGCCACGGCGGACGGACTCCTGGCCGCCGGGTCGCCGCGCCGAGCGCTGTCGACGATCGGGACCGAGTAATCCTGAATGTAGGACTTTCCGGCCTGCTCGATACGCAACGCCTGTTTGTGTTGCGCAGAGTTCTGCGAGAGCAATACCAACGCCCGCGCAGCTCCGGGGAACGCGGCCCGGGCGTTTTTCCAGGGCGCCAGGAATTGCTGGTCGCCGGTCAGCAGATATCCGCGCTCTCCCGTTTCGAGGTCGACGGTGAGACGTTCAAGCTGATTTGCCGTTGATAGTACGAGTTGGGACTGGTGGGCCAGTCGCGCAGCGTCACGCTGTCCCTCGACCGCGACGAGAAGCACCGCGAAAGCGCCGCAGATCAGCACAGCGAGCAACGTGCTTGCAACAAACATGCGATGGGTCAACGCGCCGCTAGCGACCGGCCCGGTCAGCCTTCGCACACGACGCAGTCGAGGCCGCCACATTGTTGCGGCCTAGCCGGTATCTTGGCGGTGGCGGATGGATGGTCCAATGCAGTCGAATTCCCAGCGATCACTGAGGGCGCCGTCGTGAGCCCGGCGCGGGTTGTCGTGGCGGACGACGACGTGCTGCTCCGCGAGGGGATTGCCAGCCTGCTGGAACGCGCCGGTTTCGAGGTTTCGGGACAGGCCGAGGACGGGCCGGGGCTTCTGACTCTCGTCCGTACCCATATGCCCGATCTGGCGATTGTGGACATTCGTATGCCGCCCACCCGGACGACGGAGGGTCTGGACGCGGCCAGAGAAATTCGTGGTCGATTTCCGGAGGTCGGTATTCTGGTGCTTTCCGGATATGTCGAGGTCGAGCACGCAATGGAGCTGCTGGCCAGCGGCCAGCGGGTCGGTTATCTGCTGAAAAGCCGGGTCACGAAACTGGAGGAATTCACCGAGACGTTGCAGCGAATACTGGACGGTGGGTCGGTTATCGACCCGGCGCTGGTGCAGGAACTGGTCGCCTCGCACCGGCGGAACGATCCACTGGCGACGCTCAGCTCGCGCGAACACGAAGTGCTGGGGCTTATGGCGGAGGGCCGGTCCAATGCCGGGATCGCGCGTCAGCTGTGGGTCACCGAAGGAACAGTCGAGAAACACGTCCAGCACATCCTCACCAAGCTCCGGCTACCCGAGACCGATGACGACCACCGCCGCGTCCGGGCGGTCATCACCTTTCTTGAGGCTCGCTAGAGCCCGCTGCAGTGGTTGCAGCTACTTTAGCTGGAAAGCAGCTCTCGAATGGCCCGGGTCGACAAGGCGGATTTGTTGAGAAATCCGACGGCCGGACTCGCTTCGATGAGTTCCTCGAAGTCCTCCTCGGAGTGCGTTGAAATCAGAATCATTCTCGGCGTGTGTTCCTTGAAATGCCCCTTTCTGACGCGGTCGTCGACTGCGCGGGCCAGCTCGAAGCCGCTCTCCCCGCCCAGATCGATGTCGAGCAACAGCACGTCCGGGCTGAGCGCCTCGGCGCGCGCTATCGCGTCGGCGCTGGTCGACGCGACGCCGACGACTTCGACGCTTCCTTCGCGTTCGAGTAGCGCCCGGGCCGCCTGCAGGAAACGGGCGCTGTCATCGACGATGAGACAGCGCATAGCCATGCGCCCACAATGGCAAGTCGCGCAGTCGGTGCGCATTCCGGCTAGCCCGAATTTGGCTCCGCTTCAACCGGTCGACTCATAACCGCTCAGCTACGTTCGTCCCGCCCGCGACGGGTGCGGATCATGACGTACAGCAGCACGGCCATCAGCACGACACCCTGCGCGACGGAGGACCAGAACGCGTCGTGGAAGGCGAAGACCCGGATGACCGTCCAGACAGCGACACCGGAGACGTAGGCAGCCGCATCTCGCCAGAGCCTGGCGCGCGGGGACACGGTCTTCTTGTCGTCGGTCACTCCGTCAGTGTGCCACCCCACGCTGGCGCCGGATCACGGCTCGGTGATCTGCACGCTCATTCGTGCCCCTGGGATGGGGAGAGCGAGGGCCTCGGCTTCCAGGTCGGCCCGCGCCCGGGCCGGCAGCGGGCGGGCCGTCCTGACCTGCACCCGACCCTGTCGGCGCGACCACGATCCGACCAGCTCGCCGTCGACGAGCAGGCCGTGGGAATGAAACGTGTCATACAGCGGCGGCCGGACCGCCCGACTCGGGGCCACGAACTGCCCGGTCCGGTCGCCGCCGAAGATCCGCAGCTCCTCGGCCGGCAGCAGCCGGACGCCGTGCGCCGGAGGAGCGGTCGCCAGCGCCGACTCGTCCGCGGCGAGGATCCACGCCGGCTGACCGGCCAGCTTCACCGCGCACAGCTCGGGCTCGATTACGCGCCACACCTGCCTGGCATCGGGGGTCGACAGGCCGGACCACCAGGCGAACGCCACCGGGGTGGACGGCCCGAAGGCGTGCACGTGCCGGCGGCAGAGCTCGGCCCGGGTCGCGTCGAGATCGACCTCGGGGCGGGTGATCTCCCGTACCACCAGGGATCGGGCGTCCCACCGGACCGCGATCCGGCCGCTGGCCGTGCAGTGCCGAAGCCGATCTGACAGTCCCGGCGGAAGGTGTCGGGACGGCAGCGACCGACCGGCCAACGCCCGGCAGACCTTGTCCGCGTGCTCCTCGACAGCCCGCCGCGCCGCCGGCTCGATCGGCAACCGGCCGAGGGTGAAGACGCTCCAGTCGGCGGCCGGAAACACATGCACCGCGGCCCGCGGGCTGTAGCTCTGGACGAGCCGTGGATCCTCCCAGGCCGACGACTCGCAGGCTTCCACCCGGGCGTGCAGCGAGATCAGCGCGGACCGCGGACCGCTGTCCTGCAGTGCAAACCGGGCCGCCCGCTCGTACGATCCGGCCGGCAGCCTGGTGGTCAGGTGGTTGACCTGGAGCCGGTACGCCACCGCCTGGCGGTGGGTCACTGAGAGCATGCGGCCACCGTACGAGACGGGTACGTCAGGTCTGGCCGAGCAGTCGCCTCGTCCAGGTGCCGTGCCGGCCGCGCAGCCGGGCGCCGGTGAGATCCGGCCGGCCGACACCGGCGTAATTCTCCGTCCAGGTCTCCACGTTCTCGTGCGACCGGGACAGGGCATAGAGATCCCACAGCAGGCGGTCGTCCAGCAGTGCGCCGCGCGCCAGTTCGTACGCGGCCAGAAACGCATCGGCGACGGAATCGTCATACAGCAGGTACAGATCCAAACGGCACCAGCCGACATCGAAGCCCGCCGGCCCGACCAGACCGCCACACCAGTCCACGACGCCGGTCAACGCATCGCCATCCCACACGACGTTTCCCGAATAGAAGTCAAAGTGGGTCAGGACACTCGGGCTCTCGGTGATCCGATCCCAGTTGGCGGCAACGTATTCAGCGGCCGGGCCGGCCAGGGCCTCCCGGGATCCGGCCGTTCTGCCGAACAGGCTCGGGAAACCGGTGAGTCGGGCGGGATCCGTGGCCTGAATGCGGGCGAGGGCCCGACCCAGTTCGGCGGCCCATGCGTACGCGTCGGTGGGCCGGACATTGGCCGACCCCGGCAGGCGGGAAATCACGACGGACGGATATTCCGACCAGTCGCCGTGCAGGTCACTGGCCAGCAGTCGCGGCGCCAAACCGCCGAGCCCGTCCAGCGCAGTGAGCACGCGCACCTCGCGTCTTGCCGCGTCGTCACCGACCGGAAACTCGCGCAGCACGACTTCACGTTCCGGTGCCACCGTCCGGATCAGGTGGGTGCGGGCGTGGCTGCCGCCGGCGAGTTTCCGTACCGCTGCCACCGTCGCATGTGGACCGGCGAGTTCGGCTACCCGGGTGAGCGTCGTGGTGGACGGCGATGAGTCGCGCATGCCCGGAAGTATGCGTTAGCCGACCCGCTGTGGCACGCGACTTTTGTGGCGCCGGGCGAGCGTCTCCTCACTCCGATGACTCGCCATCGTCCTGCCGGACCGGCGGATGATGCTCGAGCAGGTACGAGTGAACGGCCTGCACGTAGTTCGTCGCTGGCACGGAAGTATCGGCCAGGTCTTTGATCCGAGCGATCGTGAGTGCCCGCATTTCGACGACGCGATCGAGCCGGTCGTGCCCCCGCCATTCCTTCAGCCTTCTCGGACGCACCTTTCTGGCCAGTTTCAGTTTCTCCTCAGCGTCGGCGAGCTTGCGACGTGCTGCCGCTACGGCGGACTGTAATTCCGCAATATCCAGACCGAGCGCTTCTTCGATAACCGCGCGGGCGATCCGATCTCGCTCGGACTCCGGCATGATCATGCACCTCCGGCAGCGGCGCTGAGGTTTCGCCATCCCGCAGATCGACGATATCCCACCCAGGCGTGGTGGGACCTGTCATGGTTGCGGGGTAGTCAAGAATTGTGAGGTGCACCGTGGCCGGAGATCCGACCTATATCGAGCTGGGCGTTCCGGACGTTCCCGCCGCCCGGCAGTTCTACGGTTC
>DATAVB010000081.1:0-30575 GCA_036267955.1 Mycobacteriales bacterium
GCGGGCACTCCGTGACACTGTCGAGAACGACATACCCTAATAAGATCGGCTACCTTCCGGAAATACGAGTGGGCTCCCGAAGGTTGCAGACCCGGCCGCCGAAATGGGTGGGCGTTGATGCCGGTACCCGGATTATGGTGGCGTCCGTGACACAGCCTCGAACTCCAGACAAGGTCTTCTGTATGCAGTGCGGCCCAGAGACCGCATTGGTGGCCGACGATCGGTCCGCGCTCTCGCTGCGATGTCCTCTGTGCGGAGCGCGAGAACTGCGATCTGATAGACCGCTATTCGTTGTCGCGGGCGTCAGCGGCGCCGGAAAGACGACAGTAATACCGGAGATCCGTGCTCACCTGCCAGCCTGTGAGGTCTTCGATGTGGATCTGACTCTGCACATCGCCGCGCTCGGCTGGGAAACGTGGCGTAACACCTGGCTGCAGATAGCCGGTGCCATCGCCCTCAATGGTCGTTCCACGGTCCTGTGCGGCACCCTCACGCCAGGGCAGCTGGCCGACCTGCCCGCTCGGGGACTGATCGGTCCTATACATTTCTGCCTGCTCGATGCGCCGCACGACGTGATCGCCTCCCGGCTCCGAGACCGACCCCCGTGGCGTGGGAGCACCGAGAAATTCATCCACGCGCAGCAGGCATTCGCCATCGAGCTACGGGCACAAATCAAGCCACAATTCGATACCAGCATTCTGGATATCGGCGGCACCGCCGCAGCAATCGCCTCCTGGATCAATCCGCTCCTGGATCCACCTTCCCCGAGCCACAACTAGATCGCCGCAATGTGCGCTTGTCAGAGCCACGTGTGATGTACCAGGGGCGGCAGCAGGTCAAGGTCGGCGGCCCGGACGAGCACGAGGAAATGGCCGTCTACCGCCGCATCGGAGGGCATGTCATCTATCCGATCGACCAGAATCCGGGCGAGGTTGTACTCGATGTCCCCGCGGTAAAGCATCAAATCGACAGCCAGCCATGGTTCGCGGCTAGCCCGCAATACCTGCCCGGGGTGCAGGTCTCCATCCACGGCCAGGTCCTCCCGGACGACGCTCACAGCAATCGCGGCCCGCTCCGCCGCTCGCAGGACCGAAACCGGGAACGGTCTGCCCAGCCGGATCCAGTCCGATTCGAAAGTCATCCATCGCGTAGCAGCGAGGTCGGCCGTAGGCGGCACATCCCGCGGCGGCAGGGCTCCAAGCCGCCGCATCATCCGGCCCATTACCTGCATGCACTCATCCACTGGCAACAGACTCGCCGGCGTACCTGGCACGATGCGCTTGAGTAGCATCGCCGCTACGTCGGGAGCTAGGTCAACCAATTGAACGGTGCCCCGACCGTCCCAGAACCGCAAGCCGCGACCTCCCCCGGAGGTGCCCGAACCCGGGGGAACCTCCGCAGCGCGAGCAGTACCCCAGCACGCACCACCGGGACCACCAGAGCATTCGACCCGTGGGTCACTGGCCCATCGATCGTCAGGTCCCATCGTCGACACTGAGCCTCGACCAGCTCAGGAGGAGCCGCCAACCACCCACGCGCCGGCCCACGCATCGCCATGAAACTCGGCGGCACAACAATTCGGTCAACCACAACGAGTCAGCTCCAGTCGGCAGGTCGTCGGTTCAAATGGTTTCTACTTGGTGACGTCGGCCGTTTGGACAGCGAACCGGCTAGGAACCCTTGACAGGCTCGTGTAACATACATGATACGGAGGTGGTGCCGCGTGGGTGCCGAGCACAGCGTCTTCTGGGACGATCTCGCCGAGGACCTCAAGGACCCGGAGTTCCTGCGGGAATACGTCACTCAGTCTGTACGGATCGCAACAGTCGATCGCATCATCAACGCGCTTGAGGGCGCCCTGGCGCAGACCGGGATGACCAAGACCGCGCTTGCGCGCGCGATCAGCACCGAGCCCGCCACCATCCGCCGACTCCTGTCGCACAGCCATCCGAACCCCACCCTCGGGACCCTCGCTGAGGTCGCCGCCGGTCTAGGCATGCGGGTAACTCTGGAACCTCTCCCGGCCAACGAACGGGCACAGGTCACCGACCCACTGCTACGAGGCGAGAGCGCTGACACAGAGGCGCTGGCCCACCACCTCGAAAAGATGCGGCACGGATCCGGCATCGCCGCCGCCCGCTAGGTCACTGACCGAGGATTCCGACTGCGATACTCCTCGCCCAGCTCACGTACCTCGCGGTAGTCGGTGTCGCTGAGCGTCGTCCGGAATTCCTTGACGCGGCCGTCTATGACCACCAGTTGAGGCCTGTCCACACCGATTGCGTCTTAGTTAAGTAGGCAGAACAGCCGATAGTGCCGACGTTGCGGCCCATCGACACGAACCTCGAACCAGCCAGTCATTTCGCCATGCATGGCCTCCCAGTAACCGCCACCGGAGAATCGTTTTGGCGGAGCGGCAGCAACATGCGTCAATATGGATTGCATCAATGCCCGAACCTTCAGTGGACAGGATCGCAGGAATTGCCGTCCAGGAATGCACATGTCGACGTCGTCGTCTCTTCGCCGCCTGAAGTAGACGACCTGATGAGCATCGTCGGACGACGGCCGCGTCCGTACAGCTGGCTACGCAGCGCGGCTAGCCGTACCTTGTCGTCGCCGCGATCTCTTATCCGGACTCACTCGCCGGTCCGTCGCCCGGGCTCATCAATCATGCCAGCAACGCTAATCCCCGCCACTGACGTTTCTAGGGTGAGAGCGCGACTGCGTATCACCTAGTGCCGCCAGCGATTATCCATTCTTCGGCCAGGACGGGTGCGATTCGGGCGGTACGTTGAAGATCCGTTCATAGATCGCATCGATCACGGCGTTCTTGGCCAGATTGTAGTCGGCCGGACTGTCCGCCGTGGTCTCGGCGAGCCGCCTCTTGGTCGACGCGTAAAGCGCACGGTCGCTCGGATGTGTCCGCAGCCAATCGCGGAAGAGCAGGTGGCGCAACGGTTCCGGCGCGCCGACCGGAAAGACATGCAGATTGACACTGTCATCCGGCGCGACGAGCATTCGGTGGCCATTCCACCATGGCTCTCGCAGGACCAAACGGTAGCCGGCGGCTTCCAGGGCTGGAACGTAGACGTCCTCGGCAGCGGAGTCGGCCACCTGCAGGTCAATGTCAATAATCGGTTTCGCCGGCAACTCCGGTACGGACGTCGAGCCGACATGTTCGATCCGGACCACCACGTCACCGAGCAATTCCACGACAGGTGCGGCCGTGTCCCTGAATTGGGCCGGCCAGGCCGGGTCGGGGTCCACAATGACGATCGGTCGAGAGACCGGCCTGGCTTCACCCACCCACCCCGCTTCCAGGTGTTCGTCATCACCGACGTGGCGTTCGGTGATCTCAGTCGGGTACCGCGACATTCGAGCCTCCTGAGCGATGTCACAAAGGTCGCCAGAATATGCCATCCAGTCGCCTCAACCCGATGCGGCGTCGGCGAGAATCGCCTGCAGTCGTGCTTGGCACTCCGCGACGAACGCGGGATAGGTATTCCAGTAGTACCTGATTCCCCCGGCGCCGACAGCAATCGCCCAGGCCCGGGCCCGGGTCCAGGTCGATTCGTCGAGATCCAGGGTGTTCCGGTAAACCTGTCGCGCCTGGGGCGGCAGGTCCCAGATGGTGGAGTGCTCGGCGTCGGGCCAGCCGACGGAGAGGCAGCCAAAGTCAATGACCGCGTGCAGCCTGCCGTCGCGGACCAGGAGGTTGGTGGGCTTGAGATCGCCGTGCAGCCACACCTGCGGGCCGGTCGACTCCGGCAGGGTGAGCGCGGACCGCCACAGCCGTTCCAACTCGTCAACATCGAGCTGCGATCCCACCGTGGCGCGGCAACCGTCAAATGACCTGTTGATCCCCTGGTCGCGGACCCGCAGGCTGCCTCCGCGATACCAGTGCAGATCACCCGTACGAGTCGCGCCCATCAGGTCGATGCTGTGCAATTCCCGTACGAACGCGGCCAGGTCGGCGCCGAAGGCGGCCCAGTCCCGAACGGTGTCCGGGCCAGCCACGTCACCGTCAATCCAGCGGTAGACCGACCAGACAAGCGGAAAAGTGTCGGTGGCCATCCCGACGTGGACGGGCTCGGGGACAGCACCCGGAAGCAGCGGAGCCAGGCGCGGAAGCCATTCCTGCTCCTTCCGTACGGCCCGGGCCTTGTCGGCGGTTCGTGGAAGTCGTACGAGCAGGTCGTCGCCCAGCCGGTACATCGTGTTGTCCGTACCCGCGCCAGCGGGAGACAACGGAAGGTCGGCCCACTGTCGGCACTGCGCCACCAGCAGCGACCGGACGATCGCCTCGTCGACCGGGACCTCATTCTCGTGCAGCTTCATGGCGGATGTCGCTCCGCCGGCTGATTCGGCATTCGAGTTAGGTACGGCGGCGGTCATGACGCTCACGGTCGCGTACGAGCCGAGGGCTCGGCAACCGACTTTGCACGACGACCCGCAGCCGGGCGCGATAACGTCCGGTTGTGGATGTTGAGTCCCTGCGTGTGCCATCGTCATGGCCCATCCGTTCTCGGCCGTGCCGCTGGGCCTCGGCGATGAGTGCCGACATGTTGCGGTGGGGCGGCTGCGCCTGGGACTCCTTCGCCCTGCCCCACCTGCTCGGAAACGCCGTGCCCAGCGTGCTGGTCGCGACCCGGTGCCCCGCCTGCACCCGCGCGCATGCCTGGAATGTCGATCGCGCGGACCCTTCTGGGGACTCTGATGCCGGCGGGCGCCACAATGTGATGCGTACGCGCGCCGGAGAGGGAGGTCTGCTGTGCCGTCCGTCGTTGATCGTCCGTTTACCGGGCTCCAGCCATGAGCCGGCCGCCGCAGCCGCAGCCGATCCTGACCGAGCTCACCTCCGCCGCGATCTTCCTCGTGGCCGCAGTGGACGACGGCGGCGAGGAGGCGGTACGCGGGCTGTTGGCCGATCTGGCCGATCTGACCCGCTCGGTCGCCTTCCGCGCCCTCGACGGTCGCCTCAGCTGCGTCGTGGGCATCGGGTCGGAGCTCTTCGACCGGCTCTTCGTCGGCCCGCGGCCGGCGGAGTTGCATCCGTTCGGGGCGATCGTCGGTCCACGGCATACCGCGGTCACCACTACGGGCGACCTGATGTTCCACATCCGGGCCGAGCACATGGATCTGTGTTTCGAATTGGCCGATCAACTCACCACCCGGCTGGCCGGCGCCGCCACCATCGTCGACGAGGTGCACGGATTCCGCTATTTCGACCAACGGGACCTGCTGGGATTCGTCGACGGCACAGCCAATCCGACCGGATATGCCGCGGCCAACGCGGTCCTCATCGAAAAGCAGGATCTGCCTTATCAGGGCGGCAGCTACGTCATCGTGCAGAAATACCTACACGACATGGCTGCCTGGAATTCCCTTTCGGTCGAGGATCAGGAGCGGGCGATAGGACGGACGAAGCTCTCTGACATCGAGCTGGCCGACGACGTGAAGCCGGCTAATTCACACGTCGCCCGCACCACGATTGTCGATGCCAACGGGAACGAGCAGGACATCGTCCGGGACAACATGCCGTTCGGCCGGATGGAGAACGGAGAGCGGGGCACCTACTTCATCGGCTACGCGGCCAGCCCGGCACTGATCGAACAGATGCTCAACAACATGTTCCTCGGCGACGATGCCGGAAATACGGACCGTATTCTCGATTTCTCGACGGCGGTCACGGGCTCGCTGTATTTCGTACCCAGCCAGGACTTTCTCGACGATCTGCCGGACGCACCGGCACCCGTCACCGCGGAGGACCGGCCCGAACAATCCCTGGGCATCGGCAGTCTCCGCGATTAGCCCGGCTTCGTAAGCAGGTAGACCCTCTCATCCAGCTTCCTCATCATCCGCCAGAGATGCCAATAGCAATCGGCGACCATGACGTCGTACTCCCACTGACCGAAACGCTCGATATAGCGCTCAGGCTGTCTCAGCAGGCGGGCCAGGTGCAGCAGGCGACTCGGGCCCTTCCCGGTGGCCTCGGCGTGGTGTTCGGCCCATTCGAGTCCGACGCTGAGCCACCGGTCCAGGTGCAGCCCGCTGGCGGTGATCGCTGCTTCGATACGAGCGGGATCCGCGCTGGTAACCGCGCCGTCCAGTGGCACCCAGAACCGCCCTGACTCGCGCTCGGTCAGGTCGGGCGCCAGGCCGCTCTGGTAGACGATTACCCGACCCTTCGGTCGCAGTACGCGCGCGAACTCGCGGTACGCGGCGTCAAGGTTCTCGACCGCCCCCAGCACGTCCCGGCACCACACCAGATCGACCGAGCCGTCATCGAGCGGCAGCCCCTCGACCCGCCCGGGGACGAACTCAATCCGCGCCGAAACGCCGGGGGTTGTCGACTCCGCGGCAGCGACCGCCGCGGCGGCCAGGTCGAGATGGACCGGCGCCGGGTCGATCCCGATCACGCGCACACCGAGACGCCGTGCCAGCTCGACCGTGTGGCGGCCCTTGCCGCAGCCCGCGTCCAGCACGACCGCGTCGGCCGGCAAGTCGAGCTCGCCGACGAAGTCGTAGAGCGACTCAGAGCCGCGTGGCCCCAGGCTCTGATTCAACTCGGCCAGGAACGTCTCTTCGATCTCCTCATAACGTGCGGACTTGTCCTCAAGCGACAGTTCGGTCATGGTCCCTCCTCTTCCTGCGTGTCCCCATGTAACATGGTCCCATGGTCCCAAAGCAAGAGAATTCCCAGGAAGCCAAGGTCGCAGTCGAGCGCGTGCAGCTCGGGGTGCGGATGGAAAAGCGGCTGGTAAAGGTGCTCAAAGGCCTGGCTGAGTTCGAAAACGTGACGCTCGGTCAATTACTGGAAAAGATCATCCTGCACTCGTTCGAGGCCGTCCCCGGCCAGGAGGGCGAGATGGCCGCCAGCCCGCACGGCCAGCGGGCCCTGGCCGCAATCACCGACCTGAAGCGGATCTACGGAATGGATTTCGACGCCCACACCGCCAAGAGCTTTGAAGACCCGGTCAGTCAGTGAGGCGCCACGGCGGCCGCGGCTGGTGGGCGTTCGGCATCGCCGGCTAGCGTGAGCGACTCGCCGACTTTCGCCTGACCACCGGCCACGCTGCCAGCGCGAGGTCGGCGAATGCCTCCAGGTCAGCCCGGGTGGCTCCGTCGCGGGCCAGGGCGGACATGCCCTGCATGGTGCCGGCATAAAAGGTGGCGAGTGTCTCGGCGTGTGTATCGGCGGGTAGTTCCCGATTGCGGACCGCCGCTCGGAAGCGCTTGGCGAGATCGCGCTGACCGGCGGCCCGGATGGCGCGCAGCTTCGCTTGGACATCGGCCGACTGCGGCGTGCAGTTGGTAGTCCCGCTGATGACCAGGCAGCCGCCAGGATATCCCGCCCGGGTATAGGCCGCCGCCGCTGCGTGCAGCAGTTGGCGAACAGCGTCGAAAGCGGTCGTGGCGCCGTCCATGGCGGTACGGGCAAAGCTTGCCGGCCCGGCCAGGTAGCGCTCCAGTGCGGCGGTGAACAGCGACCGTTTGTCACCGAAGGCGGCGTACAGACTGGACGCGTTAATTCCCATCGCCTCGGTGAGAGCGCTGATGGACGTGGTGTCGTAGCCGTACTGCCAGAACGTCTTCATGGCCTGCTCCAGCGCGACATCGCGGTCGAACGCTGCCGGTCTGCCCATAGCCATGACGCGATTCTACAGCGATCGTTCCAGAACCGTGTTAACGTGTTCTGAAACGATCACTACAGATTGGAAGAGGTCATGGTTTCAGTAGGACTCCTGATCCGGCTGCACGCCAAGCCCGGCAGCGAGGAGACGGTCGCCCAACTCCTGGCTTCGGCCGTCGACACGGTGAACAAAGAGGAGGGAACGATCGCGTGGTTCGCGTTGCGTTTCGACTCGACGCATTTTGGCGTCTTCGACGCCTTCCCGGACGACGAAGCCCGCAATGCGCACCTCACCGCAAACCTCAGTGCCGTCGAGGGAATCGCCGACCTACTCGTCGCCGCGCCAACCATCGAGTCGGCCGACGTGCTCACCGCCAAACTCCCCAACTAGGGCGGATTGCACGGCTGGACCGTTATTCGACGGCCCAACGACGGTATCGTACGGACCGCAGCGACCGGCCAATCGTGCGTAGAGCGGAGACAAATGACGGCATCGGTGGCAGCCGTGGCCGATGCCTTGGGCGCACGGGTGTTAAAGCAATTCAGCGGTGGCGCGTTCGGCGCATTCCACATCTGTACGGCGACGGGGGACGACGCCGTGTTGAAGCTGCTGCCGAATTGGCCCGAGTACGCGCTGCACAGAGTAAAGGGTGCCGCCGATATCGTCCACGGGCTGATCGCGGACGGATATCCGGCGCCGCGTTTCTTCGACGTGGGCGCCGTCAAGGACACGGTCTACAGCGTGCAAGAGTACGTCTCCGCGCGGGCGCCGGAGCGGCTCCCAGGGGCCGCGCCCGCCACGCTACTCGAGCTGTGCCGCCGACACGAGGCCGTGCTGACCAACAATGCCGGCAGTGAATGGGGTGCCGAAATCATCGCAAGGATCGACCGGGTCGACGAATTGCGGCACAGAACCAGCGACAAGAGAATTCTCGGAATCATCGATCGCGCGCTTGAGACAGCGAGGAACAGCGACCCGCGAGTATTCCGCACCAACGACGTCGTACATGGTGATTTCCATCCCGGCAACGTGCTCGTCCGGGGCGATGCTGTTGCGGCGGTGATCGACTGGGAGTCGGCCCGGCCGGGCGATTCGCGGGCCGACCTCATTCGTATGTATTCGGCGATGGCAAGCTGGTCGCACCCTGGCTCGACGCTATTCCGAGAGGAGCTCGACCGGACGACCCCGCCCGAGGTGTGGCGTCCGATCGCCGCGGAGTTGACTGCACTTCACCTTCGCTACGCGCTGCTCGTCCAGCCGGACGAGCTCGACTGGGTCCTGCGGGAGGCTGACATTCTTCTGGGCAGGTCATGAAGGGACCGCCCGCCCAGCATTAACGTTTTCGGCAGCTGCCGATTCCTTTCCGTGGCGGGCGAGGTCTACCTGATCGACGGCGCGGTCCGCCGACTAGGCCGCCGCGATGAGGCACGCCGAGAGAGAGCTGATCTGCCGTGAGCATTCCCACGACCATGCGCGCCCTGCAGCAGACCTCGCTGAACGGTCCGCAGGACATGCATTTGATCACCGACGCGCCGGTGCCAAGGCCCGGCCAGGGCGAGGTCCTGATCCGGGTCGCCGCCGCCGGTGTCAACTTCGCCGATATCTCGAAGGCCTACGGCAGGTTCCTGGACGGGCCGCAGCCACCGTATCTGGCTGGTTTCGAGGCCGCCGGCGAGATCGTGGCGGTCGGCGAGGCGGTCGCCGGTCCGCGACCTGGGACTCTCGTCATCGGTGTCGGATACGGAGGATTCGCCGAGTACATGGTCCTGCCCGCGACGGCGGCGATGCCGGTGCCGGCTGGCTGGACCGCCGAACAGGCGCTGGGTCTGGTTGTGAACTGGCCCACCGCACTTGCCGCGCTGAAGCCCCTGGGCCATATCGCCACCGGGGAGACCGTGGTGATCCAGGCCGCGGCGGGCGCCACCGGCCGGGCCGCAGTGACTCTGGCCAAGCACTACGGCGCGACGGTGATCGCCACCGCCGCGCCGAGCAAGCACGAGACAGTGCTGACTCTGGGCGCCGACCACATCCTGGACTCCCGTGACGGCGACCTCGCCGCCGAGGTGCTGCGGCTGACGGGTGGTGCCGGTGCCGACGTCGTGCTGGAGTCGGCGGGTGGTGCCACCTTCAGGGCCAGCCTGGCCGCGGCCAAGCCGGTCACCGGTCGGGTCATCGTCTATGGCGTGGCAGGCGGCGAAGCCGCGATCACCAACTGGGAGCTGGTGTACAGGCACCAGGTCCACCTCATCGGCCTCAATATCGGCGTGCTGATCCAGGCCGCACCCCAGATCTTCGGCGAGCTCATGGGTGAGCTGTCCGCCCTCATCGCCGCCGGCGTTCTCATGCCCGCTCGACCCACTGTCTACGACCTGGCCGACGGCGCGAAGGCCCTCGCCGAGCTGGAAGCCAGAGCAACCGTCGGCAAACTGGCCCTGCGGGCCTGACAACTCGACCGCCGCCCGGACTGATCTCGACCGGCGATCTCAGGCGGGCATGGCACATCCTCCAGGGCGCGCCGCTGACGGTGCGGGATCGACGAATGCGGATGCCGATAACGTTGTCAGCCGGAGTCGGTTATTTCTGTTGTAGCTCGGGGAATTTTGGGACAACTCCAGTCGACCGCGCCGAAACAACCCGGTCGTACGGTTGTCCTGTCCGTCCCGCGTGCCACCGCGCGCGGGCGGCCGATGCGGCGATGAGCTCGGTGACGGAGGCTGGGTTGTCCGCCATGGGAATATGGCCGCAGCGATGAAGAGCCAGTACGTGAGTGCCGTTCGGTAGCTCGCCGAGATGACGGGATTGGCGGCGCAGCAACAGGAGATCGCGGGTACCGAAAGCGACCGTCACCGGAGCCGTGATGGGCGGCCCGGCCTGGTAGTGGCGCCTGGTGGTGGCATTCAGAGCGGCTTCGAAGCCTGGGCACATTCCAACATTCCGAATAGCCATGCGCGCATACCTCGGATCCATTCGGATCGGTCGACCGTGTGTCTGGCCCAGGACGACGAGGCGTGCCATCCGGAATCGCACAAGACGACACAATGGGCCGGTGAGGCGCCGGCCGGCCCATCGGGACATGCGTAGGCTGGCCCGGCAATAGCGCGGGGTGGCGCCCTTCCACAACCCAGCGGGGGATAACAGGGTCAGCGACCTCAGCGGCCGAATGTGCGCGAGCTCGAGCGCGACCCAGCCGCCAAGGGAGTTGCCGACGACGTGCGGGGCGGTGATGCCGTGCTTGTCGAGGAAGGCCGCGACAGCGGCAGCAAGTGCCGCCGGATGTGCCTCGGTCTGCGCAGGCATGGCCGGGGAATCGCCAAATCCGGGCAGATCGATGGCGATCACGTCGAACTGCTCGGCCAGACCGCGGACAATCGGGTCCCAGGCGTGCCGCGAGGATCCGATTCCGTGCAACAGGACCAGCGTCTCGCCCACGCCGCGGCGGGCAAAGGCAATTCGTGGCAGGTTGGTTTTCGTCTCTGAAGGAGCAGCCGACGGTGCCTTTGGGGATGCGTGTCGTCGCCGGTCGAGTCTCAGGTGGCGCGTGCGGCGTCCGACGGAATTCCCGGCGAGGTTTGCGATGCGGGCGGCACGCGCCTCCGCGAGAAGGGTTTTCTGCCGCTCGGCGGCCATAGCGGCAACGGCGTAATAATTGATCATCGGACTATTCCTCCAGGCTGGTGTTCGCGAAGATCTCGCTGTTCCAACCTGGCCTGACTGCGGCCGCCGGGCATCGGTGGTCAGCACGGATTGCGGACGTTCCGTACTACCTCCGTACCCGGCACGGAGCCGCTGCCGGACCGGCTCGCAGCTCAGTCGGGAAGTACGGCCATGGGTGACGTCCCCATCGCAGCCAGCGCCGCCTCGCCGCGTACGCGGTCGGCTCCCCCGGCCAGCACCAGGGTTCGGGCCCATTGGTAACGACATCCAGCGGCATGCAGGGCCGCGGCCGCTTTAGTCATCGCGGCGTTATTGCCGCCTGGGGTGTTCAGGGAGGCGGCGCGCTCGACCATGGCCGCGGCGATCGGATTGTCCGCGGCCATGAGGCGGGCGCGGTGAATGCGGTCGGCCGCGTCGCTGTGCCCGGTCAGTGCGGCCGCCTCCGCCCAGAGCGCGGCGTACCAGGGCCGCCACTGGCCGCTGTACCAAGTCCGGAACTGCTCCGGCGGAGTGTCCAGCACCTGCAGCGCCTGGCCCGGGTGGCCCTGGTGCAAGAGGAGCAGGGCATCGAAGAATTCGTTGTAGTGGATTTCCGACAGCGGTCGCATCGGTGATTTCACCGCCGCGACAATACCCAGCCAGGCAGCGCGAGCCTCCTCGTTCCCACGCAGCCCGTGCACGAGCGCGGCAGCATAGGCGCCGCGACCGAGATTGCCGGCGCGGGGACGCCCGGCCCGTTCCCATCCCTCCCGATATCGCTCGGACAGGACAACTGCCTCGTTAAGGGCACCGGCCAGCGCGGCCACCACGATCAGGCGCCCGGTCGCAAGGTGCGCCTCCTCCCGGTGGAACGGGAGGTCGCACAACCCTTCGGCCAGCCGTCGCGCGGCCGGCAGGTCACCGGCAGCGATCGTGCAGTCGGCGGCCATGCCGAAAGCATCGAAGAACTCCAGCGCGGAAACCGCGGTCACCGGCAAGGGCGCCAACAGCCCGATGCGCTGTACTGCGCTGTCCGCCGCGGCCCGGACCTCACCGCGGGCAAGCTGGATGGAGGTGAACTGGTCCAACGCGGCACTCTCTGCGAGTGGATCGCCTACCCGGCGGGCAAGTGCGATGGCGCGCTCGGTGAGCTCGGCGGTGACCGGATCATTATCTGGGCCGTTGAACGCCTCCGCGGTAAGGACGCGAGCCTCCGCCACCGGATCACCGGCCGCGAGCTGCCGTGCCTCATCGAGCAGCGCATCCGCTGCGCCGACCGGCGGCGGAACAGCCATGAGCCCGGCCGCACGATTGATCAACTCGGCCGCCCGGGCAAGGTCCACTGCAGCGGCGGCGCGATCACCCACGCGCAGTGCGGCATCGGCCGCTGCCCGACGCAGTCGCAGCGCATCCGTCCCGAAATACCGCGACTCGGCCGCACCCGCCGCACCACGCAGCGCGGCCGCGACGTCGGCGGCACCCGCAAGGTCGGCCGCCTGCTCGTACCGGAGCTGCGACTCGGCCGGCATACCTCGGGCGAAAGACAGCTCTGCCAGCCTGATTGCCAACCGGTACGCGGTTTGACGGTGCCGGTCCTCGGCAACGGCACCGCGCAGCGCGCTGCGGAACTCGTCGACCACCAGGTCGAACGCCGACCGCCAGGCACCGTCATCGACTACCGGCTCGAGCGTGCCGGCCACGTCCAAGCACCAGCGCAGGTGCCGCTGCTGAACCTCGCCCGACTCATCCGTCTCGGCACACCGGTCCGCGCCGTACTGCCGGATCGTCTCCGCAACCCGGTAGCGAGTCGCACCCGCATCCGCATCCGCAGCCAGCAGACTCTGGTCGGCGAGCCCGGCCAGGATCGTCGGGACCGCACTGTCAGGCACCGGGCCCCACCCAGCAATCTCCGCCGCCGCGGCCGCGGACAACGGTGCCGCGAACACCGATACCCGACGCAACACCGCCTGCTCAGCGTCATCGAGCAGCGCGTAACTCCAATCCAGCGTCGCGCGAAGCGAGCGATGCCGATCATCGAGCCGCGCACCACCGGTCAGCAGCCGCAACCGGTCCGCGAGCCCCGCCTCCACGCCGTCCAAGCCGAGGGACGGAACGCGGGCAGCGGCCAGCTCTATCGCCAGCGCCATGCCGTCGAGACCTCGGCAGACGGCGAGAACACGTACCCAGTCGTCTGCCGACAGGGGGCGCCCGCCGGCCGCAGCGCGGACGAGGAACAGCTCCGCCGCGTCCCCCGGACCGGCGCCGTCGGCAGCCAACGACAGACCGGGCACCGGAAATACCCATTCGAACGGCACCAGGAGCCTGGCCCGGCTGGTCGCGAGCACGGCCAGGCGGGGACAACCGGCCAAAAGCCGTTCCAGCAGGACGATTACGCCGTCCAGCAGGTGCTCACAGTTGTCGAGCACGAGCAACGCTTCCCGTTCGGCCAGCCACCCCACGACCGTCTCCTCCGCCGAACGGCCCTGATGCTCGCCCAGTCCAAGAGCGGCCGCGATCGCCGCCGCGATCATCGAGGGGTCCGTCACCGTCACCAGCCCGACGAACCAGACGCCATCAGCGAACCGGTCAGCCGCATCGGCAACGACGCTCAACGCCAGCCGCGTCTTGCCGACGCCGCCCGGGCCGACGGCCGTCACCAGACGATTCGCCTCAAGCGCATCGGTCAATGCGGCCCGTTCGGCCCGGCGGCCGACAAACGATGTCAACGGCGACGGCAGCGACGTAGTCACCGTGATCGCCGTACCCGGCGGCGACGCCTGAACGGTGTCCAGGCGAGCACCCACGGCGGCCAATGCCCGGCGATCGTCCACTTGCAGCTTCCGCAGCAACGACGAGACATGACTCTCGACCGTGCGGACCGAGATGAACAGTCGTACGCCGATCTCGGCATTCGTCAGGTGCTCGGCAATTCCGGCCAGCACCTCGGCCTCGCGCGGCGACACACCCACCTCGGACGGCATCCCCCGGCTGCTCACCGTCTGATTGTGCATCGCGCGGGCCCAGCGAGATGACGACTTTCGCTGCCCTCAGGCCTGCTTGCTGTAGAGGCGGAGCGTGATCGGGGCGCACACGAGGGCAATGACAGCGGTCGCG
Organism: Mycobacteriales bacterium; assembly: GCA_036267955.1. Taxonomy (GTDB): domain Bacteria; phylum Actinomycetota; class Actinomycetes; order Mycobacteriales; family QHCD01; genus DATAVB01. The sequence goes on from DATAVB010000081.1 coordinate 14,382, forward strand.
GTGAGGGACCAGACGACCGAACTGCCGGCGCTGCCGGAGTCGTTCATCAGGCCCCGGGCCGCAGACGCCACATGGCTGAGCGGGTTGACGTCGACGAAGTGCCGGAGCCAGCCCGGCATGGTGGTGGGCTCGACGAAGATGTTGCTGGCGAACGAGAGCGGGATCAACACGGCGTTGGCGATGCTGAGAACGACGGCCGGATCGTGGATGACCAGGGCGACCGTGGCCCACACCAGGGACAACGCGAGCCCGAAGGCGATAACCAGCGCGACCGCGGCAAGCAGGCCCAGCACGCCGCAGGCCGCCGAGCACAAACGCGCGCGCCAGATCGGCAGGCCGCCGGGCCGGGCGGGTTTTGCGCGTCAGCAAGAGCAGCCAACTCCTCGGCCGTCATCGTCGACCAGTCCGGCTCCTTGCCCAGGGCGTGCAGCAGCCGGATACCCAGCGGCGGCCGCTCCGCGTTGATTACGTCGTTCATAGCGCCCGCCCGGCGGCCAGAAGTGAGATTGTTGAGGTTGCGGTCACGGTGCGAGCCACCGATTTCGGCGTCGATACGTTAATGCGACGAACTCGTCGGGCGTTTGGGGACAGGTAATCCGAAGCATCGGCTGGACGCGTCGGCCCGCCGGCTCCCGCGGGCCAATATCGCCGGCTGCGATAGCTACCTGACGTTTAATCTGTGCGCATGGTGATGATCCGCGACGCCCGCGAGAACGACCTGGATGAGATTCTCCAGCTCCGCAACCACGCGATCTTGCATTCCACCGCCACCTGGACCGATGAGGTCGAGTCAATCCAGGATTGCTCCCGGTGGCTGGCCGAACGCCGAGCAGCCGGCGACTCCGTTTTGGTCGCCGACACGCACGGGACCTTCGCCGGGTATGCCGCCTACACCCGGTGGCGTCCTCGAATGGGTTACCGATACACGGTCGCGGACAGCGTCTACGTGGTCGATGAGCACCAGGGGAAGGGGATCGGCAAGATGCTGCTGGTCGAGCTCATCGCTCGGGCCACGGCCGCCGGAAAGCACGTCATGCTCGCCGATATCGAGTCCAGTAACGCGGTCTCGACAAAACTCCATCTTTCATTGGGTTTCACACCTGCGGGAACGCTGCCACAGATCGGGCGCAAGTTCGACCGCTGGCTCGATCTCTCGATATTGACCCTCTCTCTGGGCTAGCGAGAGCTGGGCCCGTGGCGCGGCGGCGCCGGCAGGTGCGGCGGAGCCACGGCCGGGAAGCCGAACGCCGCAACGAGATCGGGATCGCCGAACGAGGTGATTCGGGTGATACCGGCCGTGGTCGCGGTGAGCACGACAATGCCGTACGGCAGGTAGCCGCGGTCCGCACTGCGGTAGTACGCGGCCACCGCCGGCTGCCCGTTCGCACGGGTCGGGAACATGCGCCAATGCTCGGGCGAGCCCATGACGTGCGTCGCCATGTACGGCATGCAGACCCGGATGCCGGCGTACCAGGTGCGCAGCGGCGGCGCCTCGAGCGTGGCCTCCTTATGGAGCAGCCGTTCCAACGCGGCCGGGTCGGCGTTGTGGAAGGCGGTGATGTACTGCTCGAGCAGTTCGCGTTGCTCGGGCTCAGTCAGTGGAACGGGGTTGTCCGCCGACGGAGACACCTCGGCCAGGCGGGCGCGGGCGCGCTGCAGCGCGCTCTTGACGGCGGCCGCCGACATGTCAAGAAGCTGGCCGACCTCGACCGCCGACCACGCCAGCACGTCACGCAGGATGAGCACGGCACGCTGCCGCGGGGGCAGGTACTGCAGGCTTGCGATCAGCGCGAGACGCGTGCTGTCGCGGGCGGCGACGATGGTGGCCGGATCCTGCGTGTCCGGGCTGACCATCGCATCGGGCATGGGTTGCAGCCAGGCAATGGTGGAGTCCGCCGAGTCCGGCGGAGCGGACAGGTCGTCGCTTGGTGCGCCCAGCCCGGACGGCAGCACCCGGCGGCTGTGGTGCCGCAAAGCGGTCAGACAGGTGTTGGTGGCGATGCGGTAGAGCCACGTACGTTCCGACGAGCGCGCCTCGAACGAATCGAACGAGCGCCAGGCGCGCAGGTAGGTCTCCTGCACCGTGTCCTCGGCGTCGACCAGCGAGCCGAGCATGCGGTAACAGTGCGCCAGCAGCTCCGGCCGGTACTGCTGGGTGCGGGCGATGAACTCCTCATTCGCCGACGGGGAATCAACCTTGCTCGCCATCCGTCACCTCCTGCCGCTGGAACGGGACCGATTCCTTTTCCACCTGCCCTGAGTCTGCCTTGGTAATGGTGCCGCGCGGGCACCGCACCTTCGTACCGAGGAGAACCGACATGCGTAAATTAAGCGTATCGACGCTGGTCTCGCTGGACAGCGTCATTCAGGATCCTGGTGGGTTCGGCGAATCCGAATACGGCGGTTGGGCGAGTCCGTACTTTACGGCCGACGCGCAGGAGTCAGCGCTGCGGCATCTGCGGGCCGCCGACTATTTCCTCATCGGTCGGGTCACCTACGATCTGCTCCAGAAGGCCTGGGGCGGCATCGCGGACGGGCCTTATCTCGCCCGGATGAACGAGATCCCCAAGCTGGTCGCATCGACCACGCTGCGCGACCCGCTGACCTGGAATGCGACCGTCATCAAGGGCGACGTTGCGGCCCGAATCGCGGAACTCAAACAGGAATCCGGCGGCAACATTGAGGTGTATGGCAGTGCGACTCTCGTACAAACGCTGATGCGACATGACCTTATCGATGAATACCGGATCGCGGTGCATCCCATCGTCCTCGGCCATGGCGCGCAACTCTTCACCCAGCCCGGCGTGAGCGCGACCTTGAAGCTCAGCGATGCCCGGACCCTCGATTCCGGCGTGGTCAGCCTGACGTACGTGCGCACCGAGCCGGCCTGACCCGATGGCGAGCTGGGGGCTCCTCAGCCGAGGATGAAGGCGGCTCCGGCGGCGCTGGCGAGGTCGGGGCCGCCGTGTCATCCAATGGGCCAGGCGATTTCGGTCCGCCACGCCGACTCCTCAGATGTGTCGGTAGGTCCGACGAGGTAGTACTCGCGGATCGGACCATCGACCGCCAGCGCGTGGTCGTTGACATAAGTGGCGAGGGCGCCGTAGGCCCGATCGATATCGGTGTGCGGGCCGGTGTGCAGAATGGTGGCCAATTCGACGGCGGGCACGACCAGCGGCGCGACGCGTCCCATTGGCCGCAGCCGTCCCTCACATGGAATGAAGATGGTGACCTGCCCGCGTTCGTCGGCGAACAGCTTGCCGGAGAAGACGCCACCGGACGGCCCGGACGGTCGCACACTCTGGGCGGTCAGCGTCGCCTGAAGCTCGCCGAGCGCACCCTGATACCACAGCAGCGCATCGGCGATGTCTATGACTTCGCTGATCGCAGCCGCCGCCACCGCCTCGACGCGGCGGCGTTGGATCGACGCGACAGCGTCGGGACGTTCGAGCAGGTCCCGCAGCGACGCGACCGCGCCCTGGGTACGGACCAGGCCGGCCTCCATGCGGGCGAGGTGGGCCGCGATCAATGCGTTCCGGGCCGGCAGATCAGCGGCGGTCAGCACGGCGTGGATCTCGTTGAGGGGCATCTCCAGAGCGCGGAAGCGGCGGATGACCTGGGCGGTCGGGATCTGCCCGGTCGCGTAGCGGCGATAGCCGGTCACGGGGTCGACGTCGACCGGTTCGAGCAGTCCGACCTGGTGATAGTGGCGCAACGTCTTGACGCTCAGGTGCGTCGCCCGAGCGAAGTCGCCGATCGGCAGTGTGGAACCCATGCCACCAGTGTCGGCCCTCCCGTGACGGGAGACTCAACCCGGGCCGAGCACCTTGACTCTCCCCCTACCGGAGCAACCACGGTGGACCTGGGAGCAGCACAGCCCGCACCGCAACGTTCACCAACGAGCCATTCGACTGAAAGGACGCCGCCAATGTCCACTGTGATCACCGAACTGCCATCCGTCGTCGCCGAGCACATCGCCGCAGTCAACGCCTTCGACACCGACGCCATCGTGGCCACCTTCGCTCCCGACGCCTACGTCAACGACAATCGCCGGGAAATTCGGGGTACAGATGCGATCCGGGCCTTCATCGCCAAGGAATTCGTCGGCGATCACGTCACCATGGACGTCCGTGAGGTGATCGATCATCACGGCGACATCATCGTGCGGGCAAGGTACGACGGCACCTACGACAAGACAAACCTGCCCGACGAGTTGGTGATGACCAGTTATTTCAGCATCCGTGCAGAGAAGCTCGTCAGCCTGACCGTCATCTTCAACCAACCCTCGCCGTACTGATCTGGACGCGTGTCCCGCGACGACGCGGCGGCTGACCGGAAGTGGAAGCACCCGTTCAGTTCTGGGTTAGGATGATCGTCATGCCTGACATCTCACCCGCGCCGGGGTCGCGTCGAGCGGGGCTCCGAACGGATGCGGCCCGCAACCGGGGACAGATCGTCGCCTCGGCGCGGCGGGCGTTCGCGGTCGAGGGGCTGGATGTGGCTCTGGGGACCATCGCGCGCGAGGCCGGGGTCGGCGCGGCGACGCTGTATCGGCGCTTCCCGCAGCGGGCGGATCTCGTACAGGAATGCATGGCGGATCGAATGGCGGCCTACGTCACAGCGGCCCGTGCTGCCCTGGCCGATCCCGATCCGTGGAACGGATTCGTCTCCTACCTGACGGCAGCCTGCCGAATGCAGGCCGAGGATCGCGGCGTCACCGATCTGCTGACCCGCAGCTTCCCGACCGCGCGCTCGCTGGAAGGCCAGCGGCGGATCGCCCATGCCGCGTTGCGCGACGTGATCGTCCGGGCCCAGGAGCAGGGCAGCCTGCGGCGCGACGTGGGAGTCGACGACATTCCACTCCTGCTGATGGCCAATGCCGGAGTCGTGACGGCCACCTTCGGCCACGCACCGGATGCCTGGCGCCGGGTGCTGGGCATCACCCTCGACGGGCTACGCGCCGCTGGCAACACGCCGCTGCCACCGCCGCCGACACGTCGTCAACTCCTGCGCGCGCTGGTCCGGGCCAGCCGCCAACCCACTTCCGGCACGGCCACCTCCACTAAGGACGGTGCCTGCGATAAATAATCCTGGCGAATGTCAAACGAATCTGTGAATAGGGAGTACGAATGAGTAGGTCCGGTGATGTCGGACTGTTGGTGCTGCGGCTCAGTGTGGGCGGCAGTCTCGTTGCGCACGGCGTACAGAAGTTGTTCGGCTGGTTCGGCGGCGCGGGGCTCGAGGAAACCGGCGAGATGTTTCACAAGATCGGATTCCGACCCGGGAAATTGAACGCTGTGGCGGCGGGATTGGGCGAGGCCGGCGGCGGAGCACTGCTGGCCGCGGGGCTCGGTACACCGGGCGCGGGCGCGGCGGCGGCCGGGACAATGGTTGTCGCCTCCTCGATGCACACCGCCAATGGGTTCTACGTCAGCAAGGGTGGCTTTGAATATCCGGCGGTCCTCGGTGCCGGCGCGCTCGGACTCGCGCTGACCGGGCCGGGCGCCCTCTCGCTCGACCACGTGCTGCGGCATCGGCTCAATCGCGGTTGGATGCGTGCGCTGGCCATTTCCGCCGTTGTACCCGCCGCGGGCGTTGTCATCGCGCGCCGCCGGCGTGCAGTCGCCGGCACCCCGCCGAATCCGGAGGCCGACAGTCCTGCGGCCCCGGAAGTCGACACCGAAACCTGAGCCCAGAAATGAGGAATCCGAATGGTTGAACCGTCGGTATGGATCGCTGCCGTGCGCAGCTCCCACGACCGCTTCGCCCTGCTCGTACGGCCGTTGGACGCACAGGCCGTGCAGGCACCTTCCTACGATGACGACTGGACGATCGCGCAGGTCGCCTCGCATCTGGGCAGTCAGGCGGAGATCTTCAGCCTGTTCCTGCAGGCCGGGCTGGCCGGCGACGAGCCTCCGGGAGGCGAGGTGTTTCCACCGATCTGGGACCGCTGGAACGCCCTGCCACCGGAGCAGCAGGTCAGCGAAAGCGTTGCCACGAACGAGGAATTCGTCCGGCGGCTGGAAGGCCTGTCAGAATCCGAGCGGGCCGAATTCAGCCTGTCGTTATTCGGTTCCCAGATGGACCTGGCCGGGCTGGCCGGGCTCCGACTGGGCGAACACGCCGTACACACCTGGGATGTCGCGGTGGCGCTCGATCCGACCGCGACCGTCGCGCCGGATGCGGTCGAGTTGCTGCTCGACACACTCGACACCACTGCGGCGCGCAGCGGCAAGCCAAGCGGATCTCTCAGCGAGATTGTCATTGAGACATCGGCTCCGCGACGTCGATACCTGCTCACGGCGGCTCCGGAAGTGGCTCTGGCTCCGGACACCGGATCCGGTCAGACCACAGTGGAGCTACCAGCCGAGGCTCTGCTGCGGCTGGTCTACGGTCGCCTCGATCCCGATCACACACCGGCTCAGGTCATCGGCGCGGGCACCCTGGACGAGTTACGCGAGGTATTCCCCGGATTCTGACCCCCCCGGCGCCGTGCGTCAGTAGAGCCGGAATGCCCGCCGGTACGCGCCCGGCGTCGTGGCCCGGCGGGACAGCAGTCACGCGCCCGGCGTCGCGCCGAGCTGGTCGGCGAAGCGCCGGGCGTGCGTACGACGCGAGACCCGCAGGTGCGAAGCCAGATCACCAACGGACAACGGTGGGGTGCCACGCGTTCGATCTGCCGCTCGGCTCGACCTCGCCGTGCAGAATGCCGGGATTGGTACCCACCTCGCCGGCGAGCTCTGAAATGCTGGCCTCTCGGCCCGGATGCAGCAGGAGCGCGGCCAGCAACCGAGCCTGCGTCTCCCCCCGCAAGATAGGTAGGAGCACCGCCCGGTTATTTGTCATACACACAATAGATCATGTCTGACTGACAAACCGTCGCCCAGCATCCAGGCTCCTACCTGGATCACGCCCGATGGGCGCAACAACAGGCTCACGGGACGACGGTGACCGGACAACGGCAGCGGCGCACCGCGCGTACGGCAATGGATCCGAACAACTTGTGTCCGAGCGCTTTGCTTGCGCCGAGGACGATTGCGTCAGCGCGATGCGCGGCAGCGATCTTGGTCAGCACCGTAACCGGATCGCCTGCGATGGACAGGAACTGGACGTCGATCTCGTACTCGGCGGCCAGCGCCTGGATCTCGGGCGCCAACTCGGCGGCCAGGTCGATATTCGCCTGGTAGGGAGCGGCGCCCATCGCGGCGTCGTAGCCGACCGGGTCGGTGACGGCGAAGACAGCAATCACGGTGCTGTGCTGGCGACGGGCCAGCCCGACGGCATAGTAGAGCGCCCGCGAGGCCGTATCACTGCCGTCCACGCCGACGACCAGCGTCGACGGTCCGTCACAGCCCAACTCGAATCCGGTGGTTGACATGGGCTCAGTACGATCGCGGATTGTCGCGGGCGCGATCTTCGATGAGCGCCTCCTCGGCCAGGATGGCCTCCGACGGGAGGCCGGGCACGTCGAAGACGGCCTGCTCAGCATCAACACGTTCATGTGACGGGCCCGGTTGGGCTTCCTCGGCGTCGGCCTCGGTCAAGGCCCGGTGCACGGTGCTCAGCACCACCGCGCTGGCCGCGACGGTGACCGCGCCCAGGACGAACGGAACGTGGGCGTTGAAATGCTCGACCAGTTTCCCGGCCACATAAGGCGCGAGACCGCCCCCGATGAACCGCACGAACCCGTACGTCGCCGACGCCACCGGGCGGGGCACCGGGGCGACGCTCATCACGGCCGTCGTGACGAGGGTGTTGTTGAGACCAATGAATATCCCGGACGCAATCGTCGCTCCGATGACGACCCACCGGTGCTCAGGGAAGATACCGATCACCAGCGACACGAGGGCCATCAGCGCCAGGCTGCCATAGAGAGTGCGCGGAGTCCCGAGCCGTTTCTTGAATGCGGGGGCACCAAATACCGCGAAGAGCGCGACCAATACTCCCCAGGCACAGAACACGGCGCCGAGCTTGATCGGTGACAGGTGCATCAGGAACGGCGCATAACCGAGGATCGTGAAAAAGCCCCAGTTGTAAAGCAGACCGGTGACGCTGGTGGTGGCCAGGCTGCGGTGCCGGAGGGCCTTCAGGGGTTCGGTGATCGAGGATCGCTGTGCCGGTGGCGGCGTGGACGGAACAAGGATCGCGGTCGCGACCAACGCAATCAGCATCAGGACAGCGACGCCGAAGAACGGGCCGCGCCAACTGACATTGCCCAACAGGCCGCCGAGCAGCGGCCCGCAGGCGATGCCGACACCAAGGGCAGTTTCGTACAGGACGATCGCGCCACTGAAGCCACCGCTGGCCGAGCCGACGATCACCGCCAACGAGGTCGCGATGAACAGCGCGTTACCCAACCCCCAGCCGGCCCGGAATCCGACGATCTGACCGATGCTGCCGCTGGTGCCAGCGATGGCGGAGAAGACCACGATCAGCACCAGACCGGTGATCAACGTGCGCTTGGCCCCGAGCCGGCTCGACACCCAGCCGGTGACGAGCATCGCCACGGCAGTGACGACGAGATAACTGGTGAACAGCAACTCCACCTGGGACGGGGTCGCCCTCAGCTTGCTGGCCAGCGAGGGCAGGATCGGGTCGACCAGACCGATGCCCATGAACGAGATCACACAGGCGAACGCGACCGCCCAGACCGCCTTCGGCTGACGGAACGGGCTCGGCGCCTGCGCCGCGCGCGTATCACCGTCGTACGAATGGCTCACGTCGTTCTCCCGAGAACATCGGCGCTGCTTATCACCGGATACCAATGAGCACAATATAGAGACTCTATATAAACTGTCAATGCATCGTGAGACTCGTTGATCACATCCCGTACCCAGTAGCCGATACAAGTGCATAGAGGACCCATATAGACTGGGCTATGCTTCGTGCATGAGCCGACAATCCACCTCATCACGACCGAGCCGACGCGGCAATGGCTCCGCCGCCGCCGTGTATGGCCTGCTTACCGCGGTAGTGCGCGGACTGCCGCGCGACCTGAGCCTGACCTCACTCGCGACCCTGTCCAGCCTGGAGCGCACCGGCCCGCGGCGGATCACCGACCTCGCCGTGATCCAGCGCGTCACCCAACCATCGATGACGGTGCTCGTCACCGCTCTGGAACGCAGTGGCCTGGTTGAACGGCAGAGCGACCCCACCGACAGGCGCGTCACATTGGTAGCCCTGACCGCCCAGGGCTCAAGCTACCTGCGACGTCGGCGGCGAGCCGGCACCGACGCGGTCGCACAGCTCATCCACAAACTGCCACCCGACGAGGCCGCCACGCTAGCCGCAGCCATCCCGGCCCTCTTACACCTCCACGATCTCGACAACGAACAACGCGATCCCGCGGGCCGATCCGTCAGCTGACGTCGCTCGTCGCCCGACTAGGCGAGATTCGTGGGGACAGCTGGACTGTCCCGGTCTCTCTGCTGCCAGCGGTGCTCGGACTCTGGAGCGCACCGCCTCACTCGGGACCACCACTCTGCTCAACCGCGCGGCGCAACCCGAGGAGATCGCCGAGACGATCGCCTTCCTCGCCTCGCCCAGAGCGGAATACATCACCGGCGCCAACATCGCCGTAGACGGAGGCCGGACCGCCATCTGACGCATCTCCAGCAAGGCCACGACCCACTGACGCAAGCCGGTCGTTTCGGCAGGTCCGATCCAGATCGCGAGTTGGCGCGTTCCGCGGCCGGCTGCCGCGCATCGCACCGGATGCCGTGCCCTCCCCGCGGCTACTCGAGAACGGGGCCGCACGGCTCGGGTCGCGCAAGTACGTGTGCGGTCCTTGAGCGCAGCGACCTATCAGCGCAAAGATGGGCAGCGGACGCTCGCGCACCGTCACGCGGACACACTGCCTTCGCAGAGCCGCAGGCGGCCCGCGATCGTGAGGGGATGGCGAGCGCGGTGAGCGATGCGGAGTTGCGTCTCCTGGCCGCCGAGCAGGCCGCGCTGCGGCGGGTCGCGACCCTGGTGGCACGCGGGGTGCCGCCGGACCAGGTATTCGCAGCGGTCACCGAGGAGGCCGGCCGGCTGCTGTCCGCCGAGTTCGCGGCCCTGGGTCGCTACAGCGCCGACGGGGCGATCACCCTGGTCGCCGCCTGGGGCCGGACCGGCCAACACATTCCCGTTGGCCGCAGGTGGAGCGTCGGGGGGAGGGATGTCGCCACTCTCGTCTTCGAGACCGGTCGTGCCGCCCGGATCGACACTTACACCGACACATCCGGTCAGCTCACCGGCATTGGCCGCAGGATGGGACTCGGCTCAGGCGTCGGGACGCCGGTTACCGTCGATGGACGGCTCTGGGGAGTGATGGCGACCTTCTCGGCCCAGGCCCAGTCTCTGCCAGTTGAGACCGAGGCGCGCCTGGCCAACTTCACCGAGATGGTGGCCACGGCGATCGCGAATGCGGAGAGCAGCGCCAGCCTCGCCCTTCTGGCCGACGAGCAGGCCGCGTTGCGGCGGGTCGCGACACTGGTGGCGCGCGGGGTTCCGCCAGAGGAGGTGTTCACGGCGGTCACCGAGGAGGTGGCGCGACTGCTTCCCGTCCAGTTCGCCAGCCTGGGCCGCTTCGAGTCGGACGGCACAGGGACGGTCATCGCCACGTCCGGCCAGATAGACGACCGCTTCCCGGTGGGAAGTCGGTGGCCACTCAAAGGGAAAAACGTCGTCACAGCGATCTTCGAAACTGGCCGTCCGGCCCGGATCGACGGCTATGCGGATGCCTCCGGACCGCTCGGTGACACAGCCCGCGAGCGCGGGTTCGGTTCTGGCGTCGGCACACCGGTCATCGTCGATGGGTGTCTCTGGGGCATGATGGCCGGCTATTCACCCCGGGACCAACTGCTTCCCCCGGACACGGAGGCGTGTCTCGCGTCGTTCACGGACCTGGTGGCAATGGCAATCGCGAACGCGGAGAACCGCGCCGAGCTGGTGGCCTCGCGGGCGCGGATCGTCGCGGCCGCCGACGAGACGCGGCGACGGATAGAGCGCGACCTGCACGACGGCATTCAGCAGCGGCTCATCACGCTGGCGCTAGAGCTGCGTACGGCGCATGCCGGGCTGCCACCGCACCTCGGCGAACTCGACAGTGCGTTGTCACGCGTTGCCGGCGGACTGGCGAGTGTGTTCGATGAACTCCGGGAGATCGCGCACGGTATCCACCCCGCTGTCCTGTCCAAGGGCGGCCTGAAGCCGGCCCTCAATGCGCTGCGCCGGGAGTCGGTGGTGCCGGTCGAGCTGGACCTGAGCGCCGTGCGACGACTGCCCGAGCCGGTCGAGGTCGCCGCGTACTACGTGGTCTCCGAAGCGTTGACCAACGCTGCCAAGCACGCGCAGGCATCCGTCGTGAACGTCGAACTCGGCATCCAGGAAGGGATCATGCAGCTGGCAATCCGCGACGACGGAATCGGCGGAGCCGACGTCAACCGAGGCTCCGGACTACTCGGGCTCCGGGACCGTATCGAAGCCCTCGACGGAACCCTGGAGATCACCAGTCCCGCCGGCAACGGCACCACACTGCGGATCATGGTCCCCGTCGAAATCCAGAGCAGCACAGTCTCGACGGAACCGTAGACGGCTCCGCTTCAACAGCCCGCCACGGCGCGCTCCCGGCAAGTAGCCGATGACCGGCGACCGGACCCCTATGCCGCAGCCGCTGTTAGGCCGATAATCGTGCAATGCCCTCACCGTCCGGGACAGCCGAAGCCGAGCCGCTGAGCCGGGGCGCACCGCGTGTCGTGCTCGCCGACGACGAGATCCTGTTACGCGAAGGCCTCGCCAGCCTGCTTGAGCGTTCGGGGTTCGATGTCGTGGGTCAGGCGGGGAACGGGGCCGAACTGCTCACTGCGGTCCGTTCGACCCGGCCGGACCTGGCGATCATCGATATCCGCATGCCACCTGGGCACGCCACGGAGGGCCTCGAGGCGGCCCGGGTGATCCGCGTGGAACTGCCCGACACCGCCATTATCCTGCTCTCCGCGCATGTCGAGGTGGACGAGGCGATGGAGCTGTTGGCCGACGGGGACCGCACCGGCTACCTGCTGAAGAGCCGGGTGACCGACGTGGCCGAGTTCATTGAGACGGTCGGGCGGATCAACGCGGGCGCCTCGGTGGTGGACCCGTCCCTGGTGCAGGCACTCGTGCAGACCCGGCGACGGCGTGATCCGCTCGACGCCCTGTCACCGCGTGAGCGCGAGGTCCTCGCTCTCATGGCCGAAGGCGCTTCCAACGCGGGCATCGCACACCGGATCTTCGTTACCGAGGGCACGGTTGAGAAGCACGTCCGCAGTATCCTTACCAAGCTTGACCTGCCGGAGAGCGGAGTCGATCACCGGCGGGTGCTGGCAGTCCTCAGGTTCCTCGAAGCCCGCTAACCCACCGCGGGCTTCCCGCTAGCCGCCATGCGGCAGCGCCGAATCCCTGCAACCATGGTGGAATGTCAATGCGGTGCCTGCTCGTCGATGACAACGACGCCTTCCTCAAGGCGGCGAGCGTTCTTCTGCAGCGAGAGGGTGCAACGGTCGTGGGCGTGGCCTCGACCACCGCCGAGGCGCTCCAGCAGGCGGACGCGCTACGACCGGACGTCATCCTCGTCGACGTCGGGCTCGGGGAAGAGAACGGCTTTGACCTTGCCCGGTTACTGGCGCGGGAGAGTCCGGGCGGCAGCGCCAAGGTGATCATGATCTCGGCGCGCTCCGAATCGGAGTACACGGAATTAATCGCCGAAACCCAGACGGCGGGATTCCTGGCGAAATCCGAATTGTCGGCGCGGGGCATCAGCCAGGTCCTCGGCCACACCCCGTAAACGGCGCTCGCCGCCCCCAGTCCCCGGTAGCCGGAAGTCGTCGCTACCGGCCAGCGGGGGCTTCGGTGTACCGCTAGCAGTGGCGACTGGGGGCTCTTTCCAGGTCACGCTTGACATTGACACGCTGCGATCGCGATCAGGAGTAATCATGCACCGGCACATCGCGGTTGCCAACCGCCCGAGGATGTCGCCGCGTACACCACTCGCAGCCCGCTTCAGGCGCCAGGTAGGACAACGCTATTTCGTGCTGGGCGCCCTTGCGACGGTCGTTCTGGTCGATCAGGGTTCCAAGTGGTGGGGCTGGCGAAATACCTCTGGGGTGCACGTCAATTATGGTGGCGATGACCTGTTGCCGGCCGCTGCCGGCTCGTTGTATGCACATCCCGTGGCCGGCGCTCTGCTCGACCTGATCGATTCCGTTTTGCTGATTTCGGCAATATTTCTCTTCCTGCGCAGGCGACGCTCGACCCCAATGCTAATTACCGGATCTCTGACAATCGGCGGCTGGAGCAGCGACCTCCTTGATCGCCTGGCTATGCACTACTGGACCGCGCCCGGCAGCGTCCGCGGTGTGGTTGATTTCATTCCGATCGGGCACAGCTACTACAACGTCGCCGACCTGTGCATCATCATGGGGACACCCTTGTTCCTGCTGGCCATGACCGGTCCGGCGCTGCGAACGTTCGCGATGAAGCGGCCCGTGATCGCGACGCGCGTGACGCCACGGATGCGACGGCCATGGCGGGCTCGATCGGCGATGTGGTTGGGCGCTGCGGTCGTCCTGATGGTCATCGTCGGGGCCGGCGCGGTGAACTTTGGCGGGGTGACCGCACCAGCCACCTCGACCGGAATCCGTTATCAGCCGAGTTTGGTGACACACCAAGGCACCGCCTACGACATATCGCTCGCACGTGCGCCGTGGCAACGAACACCATCTGGAAGGAGGGTCTGAAATGCTCGTCATCCTGTGTATCGCAATAGTGGTCGTCGCCGCCCTGACGACATCCGTGAAAGCAGCAAGACGTCGGAATGCCCGCCGTACGACACGCAACCCGATGAAGCAGGTGTTCCGCGGGCGCGAGTTCGGTCGGCTCGACTCGCACCTGGAAGCGGTCGCACAGGAGGAACGTCGCCGCCTGGAGGTGGAGCTTGCCCGCTATCTGGCGGGTCGGGCCGGACATGTTGTTGTTATTTCTCCGGCCCGTAACGGCGTTGCGCTGGAGCTCTCCGATGGCCGCCACCTTTCGCTGCACGGCATCAGTCCCAGAATGCTCGAACGGCTCAACTATTGCGGGCTGGTCGATATGCTCCGCCCCCAGAGTATCGACCGTGATGCCTTCTCCTACCAATTGCTGTTTCGCGGGTCTGGTGGAACCGAGATCAAGATCTACGCACGCAACATCGCTCTCACAGCTGGTCGAACCGGCAACTAAGGCGAGCCGAGCTGGCGGCTCGTGGCACACCGTCACCGCCTCCGTACGTTGCTGGGCCGTGGCGTCGTCGGGCCGGTCCCCAGCGCGACGGATCTTGATTAGCCTCCGCCCTGCGAGCAGGATGGGCCACCACGAGCATTTGGTGAGAACGCAGCGCAGCTGCGGCCGGCGGAGGCCCTCATGGCTACCAGAGCGAGCGAGCGGATCGCTCAGGAGCGCGCCGCGCTGCGCCGGGTGGCGACGCTGGTCGGCCGGGCGGCGCCATCAGAGGAGGTGCTTGCCGCGGTCGCCGCGGAGGCCGGACGGCTGCTTGATGTCGACTTCGCCGTCCTGAGCCGGTACGACGCCGACGGCACGGCCACGATCATCGGCGCCTGGGCAGACACCGGCGCCCCGTCGCCTCTTCCCGACGGCACTCGGTTGGCACCCGGAGGGATGAGCGTTCACGCGCTCGTGTTCCGGACCCGCCGGACAGCGCGGATCGATGGCTACGACAGTGTCCCGGGCCGGGGCGCTGACACGGCACGCGATCTTGGGGTGCGCTCGGCCGTGGGTGCGCCGATCAGCCTCGAGGGGCGGCTATGGGGCGTCCTCAGTGTGGCGTCGAGGTGCGAAGAGCCACTGCCGATGGACGCCGGGTCGGAACTGGCCGGCTTCGCCGAGTTGGTCGCGCCGGCGATCGCCACTACGCAGGTACGGGTGGCGTTGGGGCACTACGCGCAGGAGCGGGCCGCGCTGCATCGCGTGGCGACACTCGTTGCCGGTGCGACGTCACCGGAGCACGTATTCGGGACCGTCGCCGCTGAGATCGGGCAGGTACTTGCCGTCGACTTTGCGGTCATGGGCCGGTACGACCCGGACGGTGCGGCCACGATCCTCGGCACCTGGACGCGCTCCGCCGTTGCCGTACCGAGCCCCGTCGACGGCCGGGTGAAGCTCGGCGGGCAGAACGTGACAACGCAGGTGTACGAGACAGGCCGGCCAGCGCGCCTCGACAGCTACGCCGATGCGTTCGGCGCGGCCGCCGACGTTGGCCGAGCATGGGGGCTTCGCTCGATAGTCGGCGCGCCGATCGGTGTCGAGGGCCGGCCGTGGGGCGTCGTCATCGTGGCGTACACCACCCATGAGGAGCCGCTGCCGGCCGACATCGAGGCGCGGCTGGCCGGCTTCACCGAACTGGTCGGGATCGTCCTTGCCAACGCCAAGGCCCAGGCCGCGCTGACCGCTTCGCGGGCACGCATCGTGGCCGCTGCCGATACGGCCCGCCGCCGCATCGAGCGCGATCTGCACGACGGAGCCCAGCAACGGCTGGTCACGTTGGCGTTGCAGCTGCGCGCTGCGCAAACGGCGGTGCCGCCCGCCGCTGAGGAGTTGGCGGACGAATTGGAGCACGTGACCATTGAGCTGAGCGGCGTACTTGCCGAGCTGCGTGAGATGGCGCGCGGCATCCACCCGAGCGTCCTTGCCGATGGCGGTCTGCGACCAGCGATGGCCGCGCTCGCCAGCCGCTCTGCCGTCCCGGTCCACCTGGAGGTCCGGGTGCTGGGACGGCTGCCGGAGCAGATTGAGGTCGCCACCTATTACGTCGTGGCCGAGGCGTTGACCAACGCGGCCAAGCATGCCCAGGCTTCCGTCGTCCACGTCCAGGTCGAGCCCGCCGGGGACGACGTGCGCATCTGCGTCAGGGACGACGGACTCGGTGGCGCCGACCTTGCCGCCGGCTCAGGCCTCGTTGGGCTCAAAGACCGTGTCGAGGCGCTCGGCGGCCGGCTATCTCTGCGTAGCGCACTCGGAACCGGCACCGCCGTCGAAGTAACCCTCCCGCTCGACGAGCCCAGCAGGCCAGGGCTGCCTCGCTAACCGAAATATCCGAGGCATTGCAGCTAGCGGGAACGTCGCAGTCCAGCCAACCGGGTGGCCGGCCTCCCCGCCACCTTCGATGACGGCGCGCCTCGC
>DATAVB010000082.1:0-66826 GCA_036267955.1 Mycobacteriales bacterium
GCTGGTCTCCAACGCGCATCCGCAAAACGCCACGGAATTGTCTCCACATGAAACAGCTACTCACGCCAGAGACCCCTGAACAAAGGGTCCGACAACCCTCGACCCAACTACCGGGCGGTGTCGAATTCGGTGACCAGCCGCGCCGGCGCCCGCAGCCGCCAGGACTCGGTTAACAGCTCGCGCAACTCATCGGCACCCACCCCCGCGAACCGGACCAGCACGCTCGGGTGCCCGTCGTAGTGCGGCGTGGTGCAGAACTTCGCCGGCTCCGACTCGATCAGACCACGCTTCTCCGCCTCGTCAGCGACCCACACCAGGAGCACGTCGCCCTCCTCGCGGATCCGTGCGAACAGCCGGTCCCGCACCCGGAAGCCGGGCGTGCCGTACGACGCCTTCTCGGTCGTGGCCGGCAGTGACAGAGCTATCCGGCGCACATCCTCCGCGGTGATCATCACCCGAGTATGGCGAACGGGACCGGATGAAGCGGTGATAATCAGACCGGCCGTCAGGGGGTGGAACGACGCGCCAACCGGGACGTCCCTACGAAGCGTCCTATGGTTGTGCAGGGCCGGGTGCCGCCAGGCGCCCCATAGAGGATCCGGAGGAGTGCGCCGTGGGCAGCATCGAGCAGCTCATCGGATCGCTGCTCAGTGCGCTGCACGGGGTGGTGCGCCCGCCGGTCTGTCGCAACGACTGGCTCTCCACGATCAGCCTGCTCGGCGGCATCGTCGCCCTGTTGCCCGTGCTGGCCGCCGTACTCATCGCGCTCATCCGCAAGGGCACCGGCAACCGCTACAACGTCGCTACGGGCAGCGTGTTCGGCACCATCGGCGTGGTCTGCTGCTTTGGTCTGCCGTGGCTCGCGTTCCGCGGCGCGTCCGGCGTCTTCCGGGACGTGGCGAACGGTGGTGATGGCCCCGGGCTCTCGTTCGGCGATGTGGCCAGCATCGGACGACGGTCCTGTTTCGTGGACAATCAGCGCGGCCATCTCGGCGCCGGCCGCACCGTCTACCGGGCGCTCACCGGCCCGCATGCCGACAGTGCGACCTTTGGGCTGCAGCTCGCCCTGCTCGTCGGGGCGCCGATTCTTACGATCATCTTCGTCATGCTGCAGGGCCGGGTTGCGCTCCGGCGAGGCCAGAAGTGGCCGGGTCGCTTCCTGTGGGTGCCGGTCGTCGGCCTCGTCGCGGCGACCGCGCCGCTGCGGGCCGGCGTGACCGAGCAGCTGTGGCTCGGCGTCGCCCCGGTCAGCGCGGTCGGCATCCTGATCGTCTTCTTCTTCGGCAAACCCCGGTGGTCGGTGATCAACCGGTCCGGTGCCGATCGGGCCCGGCCACCGAGTCCGGCGCCGGCCCCGCCGCTCCAGGCACAACCGCAGCAGACACCGCAGCATGCGCCGTTGCATGTCCCCGCAAATCAGACACCGTCGTACAACGCGGCGTACAACCAACCGCAGGGCGGCTATAACCAGGCACCCCTGCCGTACGGCCCCAGATCGGGCAACAACGGACATGCGAACGGCAACGGCCAGCAGGTCAAACGACCGCAGCCGCTGGCGCCGACCGCTCAGTTGACGGCGGCAAAGCAACCGACGGCCGCCAACGACGGGCGCTTCCAGCGGGTCCGGACGCTCGGCTCCGGCGGCTTCGGCACAGTCTGGCTGGCGATGGACACCCACCTCAACCGGACCGTGGCGGTGAAGTTCGCGCACGTGCCGGACGAGGAGACCGAGCAGCGGATCCGGCGCGAGGCCAGGGCGTTGGCCGCCGTCCGGCACCCCAACTGCGTACGGATCTACGACATCGTCGTTGAGCCGGACGGTGTCGGGCTCGTGATGGAGTACATCGAGGGCGCGCTGCTGGCCGATGTCGTACGGCACAACGGCAGGATGGACGACGTCGCGGCCGCCCGGCTGTGGCTCACCATGGCCGGCGCGCTCGAGGCGGCGCACGCCGAGGGCGTGCTGCACCGTGATGTGAAGCCGTCCAACGTCATCGTCGACCAACGCGGTACGCCGCACCTCATCGACTTCGGGATCGCCCGCTCAACCGGCGACAACACCCTCACCGGCACCGGGATGATGGTCGGTACGCCGGACTACCTGGCGCCGGAGATCGCCCGCAACGGGCCGCCGACCACGGCCGCCGACTGCTGGCAGTTGGCGGCGACCGTCAGCTACGCGCTGTCGAGCAAACCGCCGCGAGGTAAGCGGACCAACGTGATGTCCTCGATGATGGCGGCCGCGCAGCAGGAGCCCTGCACCGAGCTGCCGACCGGCAGCGTGCATGCCCGGCTGCTCAGCGCCGCGCTGGACAACGACCCGGCCCAGCGGCCGACGCTGGCCACGATCCGGCGCGAGATCTCCGGCTGGCTGGCCCGGACCGGGCACGCCGAGGAGGGCCCGGTCGCGGCGACCGAGGTCATCCAGGACGGGCCAGCGGACCGCACCGTCCGCCAGTAACCCGCCCACAAACAGAACGGCGCCAATGTGGCGTTGGGGTGACTAGATTGCCCCAACGCCACATTGGCGCCGAATGGACCGACCGGTCAGGCGAGACCGTCGAGCGAGGCGACCTCGGCGTCGGTCAACGTGAAACCGAAGATGCCGAAGTTGGTCTCGATCCGGGCCGGGGTCACCGACTTCGGGATCACCACAACGCCGTGCTCGAGGTGCCAGCGCAGCACCACCTGGTCGGGCGTGACGCCGTGCGCAGCGGCGATCTCGGCCAGCGTCTGGTGCGACAGGTCGGTCGTCTTGAACGGGCTGTAACCCTCCAAGACGATCGACCGCTCGTTGTGCTCGGCCAGCCGCTTCGCATCGTGCAGCGAGGGGCCCCACTTGATCTGGTTGACCGCGGGCGCCTCGCCGGTCGCGTCGATCAGCTCGTCGAGCTGCGCCGTGCTGTAGTTGCTGACGCCGATCTCGCGGGCCTGACCATTGTCCCGGATCGCCCGGAACTGCTTCCAGGTATCGGGAGCGGCGCCACCGTTCGGCGGCCAGTGCACGAGCCACAGGTCGACGTATTCGGTGCCGAGCTTGCTCAGGCTCTCGTCGATGGTCTGCTGCTCGCGGCCGGCGTGGTCCGGCGGGAGCTTGGTGGTGATGAAGATGTCCGCGCGCGGCACGCCGCTGTCGGCGACCGCCTTGCCGACCTCCGCCTCGTTGCCGTAGCCGGTGGCGGTGTCGATGTGCCGGTATCCGGTCTGCAGCGCGTGCAGCACCGAGTTGTACGCGTCCTGGTCTTCCGACTGCCACGTGCCGATGCCGAGCAGCGGCATCTGATGGCCGCCGCGCAGAGTGACTGCCGGTCCGCCATTGTGCTGCGTCATGCGGTTCGTCCTTCCGGGTTCAGTTGTGGGATGTAGGTCAACCGCGTATCGCCGCGACCGCTGCCGCAAGTCGGGCCACGCCCTCGTCGATGCGGTCCGGGGTGACCGCCGAGTAGGCGAGCCGGACCGAGTGGTCGCCACCGGTGAGCAGGAAGTCGGTCCCCGCCACTACCGCCACGCCGCGCTCGGCGGCGGCCGGCAGCAGCTTGGCGACATCGACGTCCTCGGGCAGATCCAGCCAGAGGAAATACCCGCCCTCCGGGAGGGTGAACCTGGCGTCGGGGATCTCCCGACGCAGCGCCTCACCCAGCCGCTGGGACCGCTCGGCCAGGGCGACCTGGACGGTCTTGATCGACTCGTCCAACCCGCCGGAGACGCAGAACTGGTACGCGATGGCCTGCGACACCATGTTCGGCGAGATGTAGGTGTTGGTGGCCTGCTTGGCGATCCCGGCGATGACGCCGGCCGGGCCGACCAGGTAGCCGACCCGGATGCCCGGGCAGACCGTCTTGGAGAACGAGGACGCGTAGACGACGTGTTCGGACTCGTCGGCCTCGAACATCGTCGGCAGCGGCGTTCCGGTGAACCGGACGTCGCGGTAGGGGTCGTCCTCGAAGATCGTGAAGTCGTACTCGCGGGACAACTCCACCAGCGCCTGCCGCCGAGGCAGCGAGAGCGTCACACCGGCCGGGTTGTGGAAGTTGGGGATGATGTGCGCCAGCGTCGGCCGCACCCCCGAGGCCAGCACGGTGCGCAGCTCATCGGTGTCCACCCCGTCGGCGTCGACCGTGATCGGGTGCAGGTCGGCGCCGCGGTTGCGCAGCCCGAGGAGCGTCCGATCGTAGGTCGGCTTCTCCACGATCACCGGGGTGCCCGGCTCGACCAGCGCGTCGAACAGGAACGCGTCGGCCTGCATCGAGCCGTTGGTGACCAGCACCTGATCGGGCGTCACGACGTGTTTCTCGGCGACCCAGGCCCGCAGCGGCTGGTAGCCGACGGACGTGCCGTACGCAGTTGTGCCGCCCGGATCGCGCTCGAAAGCGTGCTGTGCGGCGGTCTTGAGGCCCTCGATGTTGACGATGTCGAGCGACGGGGCCCCACGGGCGAAAGAAATAAGGTCTGTTCCCACGCTCAAAGCCTACGGCCCGCAAGATTTACGTCGACACCCCCCGGGTTAGATGAGTTCATGCGGGTTGCCGTCATCTCCGATACGCATGCGCCGCGGCGTTGGCGCTCCTGCCCGCCGCGGGTGGCCGAGTTGCTGGCCGGCGTCGACCTGATCCTGCACGCCGGCGACGTGTGCCTGCCGGGCGTGCTCACCGAGCTGGCCGGGTTCGCCCCGGTGCACGTGGTGAAGGGCAACAACGACGGCCCGGACCTCGATGCGCCGGAGACGCTGCGGCTCGAGTTGGACGGGCTCGTCGTCGCGATGATCCACGACAGTGGGCCGGCCGCGGGTCGGGCGGCCCGGATGCGGCGGGCCTTCCCGGACGCCGATCTGGTGGTGTTCGGCCACTCGCACATCCCGCTGGACGAGACCGCGGGCGGGTTGCGCATCTTCAACCCGGGCTCGCCGACCGACCGGCGACGCCAGCCGCACGGCACCATCGGCCTCCTGGAGATCAGCGGCGACGAGCTGGTCGAGGCCCGCATCATCCCGGTCACCTGACACGTCGGTGTCGCACGTGCATTCCGGCTAATTGGACGATCAGGGATGTGAGTCGAGTCTGGCACTTTGGTTGGTCGTGCAACCTTTGGCCCTGCCGTGGTGTCATCTTGTTGTGGTGGCAGATTTCGCGGAGTTCGCTCGAGCGTCGATGCCCGAGTTGCGGCGCTTTGCGTTCCTGCTTGCCGGCAGCCAGGCAGATGGCGACGATCTGGTGCAAGAGGCGCTCCTTCGGACCGCCGTGCGGTGGCCGTATGTGCGCAACCGCGATCGGCCCGAGGCGTATGTCCGCGAGGCTATCGTCCGACTGCATATCAACCGGTTCCATCGAGTGTGGCGACGAGAAACACCCACGTCTGATTCCCGGATACCGCAGCTCCGGTCGTCGATCTCGAGACCCGTGATCTGCTGTGGCGCGCGCTACGCGCTATTCCGCCTCGGCAGCGGGCCGCGTTGGTGCTGCGCTATTACGAGGACCTGCCTGAAGCAGCCATCGCTGAACTATCGAACTGCTCAATCGGCACGGTCAGGAGCCAGACGTCCCGTGGTCCAGCGAAATTGCAGACGGTCTTGGCAGCGTCAGATGAATCACACACTCGTGGAGGTGCGTCGTGATTGATGTGGAAGACGAGTTGCGGCGCACCTTACGACAGCCGCCGGCAGCATTCGATCCCACTGCACCCGGCGTTACCGTCGAGGACGTGGTGCGGAGTGCTCGGCGACGGCGTGGAATGCTCGCCGCCGGATGCGCGGTAGTCGTTGCGCTCATCGCGGTGGGGATTGTGCAGTTGACAGGGCTGCGGCATCAGGAGCCTGCAAGCGAGGCCACGCCCGCTCTGGTACGCGATGCAGCGACTCAGGCGGTCCAGGACAACAAGGCAGTGCTCGACCACCCGATTCAATGGGTCATCATCTCCGCTGCCCAATGGAACAGCATTAGTGGTGCGACACTGCCCACTACGACCGGCCGGGTGTATTTGCTGCAGATGCAAGGGCGGTTCCAGTGCCTCATCTGTCATCACCCGTCCGCCACGGATGTCCCGAGGTCATCGGTGTTGCTGGTCGAAACGCCGGTGCAGGCGTCCCGAACTGACCGGCCTGGCTACAGCCTGAGCAACGTCACCATCGATCTGAACCGCTACGGCGCGGTGCGCACCTTCACACTGTCCGGCCGGTAGGCCGGACAGTGTTACCTGACCGCGGCACGTGGTAAGGCTCTTGCGTACCCCGGGTAGTGCGGCTAACTAGTCAATGTCAAGGGCGAGCCGAGTCGGCTGAGCTGAATTGGCGTTGTCCCGATTCCCCAGTCGGTGATCTGGCCGGTTGTAGCGTTGATGATCAGGTAGATGTCGTTCCCGGTGGGAAGTGCACGACTGGGTGGCACATGCGCCATTCGCGCAGTGAATGTTCCCTGCATGTCAATCAGCAGGACTGACTTGTCGGCATCGTACTGCGGTTGTGACAGGCGCGCCCCCGATGTCAGTCTCACAGCAGCCTGTCGAGAGGAATGCACGCACGAGACCTTGACCGGCGATGCATCACCATTCGCTGTAGCGAATGACCTCGCCTTCTGCAGCACCTGATCCGTTGTGAACGCGGAGCCGGGAACAGGCGGGGGTACGTGTGCCGAGCTTGTTTGTTGCAAAGCCAGCAGCACAAGAGCGATGGTCAGTACTGCGGTTGCCAACGAAATAGGAGCCCGCAGCAGGCGATTCAGCCGCCGCGACGATGTCGATCGGTGGTTATGCTTGTGCATCATCAGAAGTTATCGGTGGAGTCCGCGATGAGGCTGGGACCGCTCTTGACCGCCCACTCCGTGCCGGTGTAATGAATGATCTGTATGTCGGAATACGTTCCGTACGATGGATACTGGCCATCGTAGTGCTCGTTGTAAGGGTGCTGGAACTGCGAGCGGTAGTCCGCCCAGTAGTACTCAACCCCTGTTGTTTGGCCACCCGCGAACTCGGCTCCGCGGGTGATTCCGGCCTCGACCCAATTGCCTGCGGTCGATTGAGCGACCCACAGCGTACGAATAGATAAAGAACAGCCGTTTGGCCTAATCGGCCAGCAATCGCCGAGTTCAGCGGCAGCGGTATCTGCGCCGCGAATTAGCCCACTCTTGCCGACCCGCCGTCCAGCGTCGCACGCTGCATGCACCAGCGGTGACCACTCGCCGAGATGCGTTTCAGGTGGTCGGCTTTCCCTTGCTGAAAAGCCACACCTGGAATAGCCGGCCGAGGTCCCGGCCGGAGTCGCGTTCGGCCAAGGCGACGAACTGACCCGTCGTGCCGTGCCCGTAGCGGTGGCCCGCTGCCCAGTCGCGCAGAATGCGGAAGAAAGCGCGGTCGCCGACCCGGGCCCGCAATGCCTGCAACGTCATCGCGCCGCGGTCGTACACGGATTCGCCGAAGATTTCCGCGCCACTGCCGGGGTTTCCGGTCGGCGGGTTCCACAGTTCCGTGTCGCTGGCGGGTCTGGCATAGAGCCGGTCGAACGTCTGCTGAGTGCTGACGCCGGTCGTGTGCGCGGTCCACAGCCATTCGGCGAAGGTCGCGAAACCCTCGTTCAGCCAGATGTCCTGCCAGCGAGTGAGCGACACGCTGTCGCCGAACCACTGATGGGACAGCTCGTGCACCAGGGTCGCGTCGTCCGGTGCCCGGTCGAACACCGGCTTCGTCTGCGTCTCCAGGGCGTACCCGACCTGCGGGGCGTGGTCGACGATCGCGCCGACGGTGTCGAACGGGTACCGGCCGAAGATGCTCTCCTCGAAAGCCACCATCTGCGGCAGTTTCGCCAGGGTCGGCGCCGCTTCGGCCGCCTCGCGCGGGTCGACCGCCACGACGGTCGGAATTCCGTCGGTGGTGTGCCCGGTGGTCACGTGGAAATGCCCGAACGTCGCGGTGGCCAGATAGGTCGCCATCGGATGGTTCTCCACCCAGGTGAAGGTGGAACGTCCGTGCCGGGTGGAGGTCCCGGCCAGCCGGCCGTTCCCGATGACGGTCAGTCCCTTGGGGACGGTCATCGTGATGGCGAAGGTCGCCTTGTCCAGAGGATGGTCGTTCGCCGGAAACCAACTCGGTGCCCCCTGCGGCTCGCCGGCCAGGAATGCACCGTCGTCGGTGGGGATCCAGCCGTCGGGGGAGCCGTCCGGGTCGGTCACCGGCGCCGGCGTCCCGCCGTACCAGACCTTCACCACGAACGGAGCTCCACTGTGGAGCGACTTATTCGGGGTGAGGACGAGTTCCTGGCCGCTGCGGGCGATACGGGCCGGTGAGCCGTTGACCTGGACCGCCGACACCGTCATATCGGGCCGCAGGTCGAGATCGAACCGGGACAGATTCTGGGTCGCGGTGGCGGTGATGGTCGCCTGCCCACTGAGGTGTTTCGAAGTGGTCTGGTAATCCAGATCCAGCGAATAATGCCTGACGTCGTATCCGCCGTTGCCGGCATCCGGGAAGTACGGATCGCCGATGCCGCTGCTCCCGTGGACCGGGTGCCCGCCCGGCCCGGAGGCGACAGCCGCGCTCGCCGTCAATGTCAGCAATGCCGTACCGACAGCGCACACCACCATTGAGCGACGCATCTCTCAACACCCCCATCAGCGACGGACACGAGGGACGCTACCCGTCCGGGAGGTCAGTGGCCATGGTTGGCCGAAGCGGTCGCAACGCGGTAGTAATGGACGACGGCCCACTCTTTCTCGAGATAGGAATTCACATGCCGCGACGTCGGGTCCTGCTCACCGGAGCGACCGGCTACATCGCCGGGCAACTGCGGCCCGCGCTGCAGGAGGCGTACGACCTGACCATGCTCGACAACCGGGCCGCCGACGGCGTGCTGGAGGCGGACCTGCTCGACGGTGACGACGACAGTCTGCGTCCGCATTTCGACGGGATCGACACGGTCGTGCACACCGCGTACGCCCGGCCGCGGGGCGAGGGCGTCCAGGCCGAGTACGAGGGCCAGCGGCGCAACGTCGACATGACTCAGCGGGTGTACCAACTGGCGGTCGACGCGGGGGTGCGC
The DNA here is from genome assembly GCA_036267955.1 of Mycobacteriales bacterium. GTDB lineage: Bacteria > Actinomycetota > Actinomycetes > Mycobacteriales > QHCD01 > DATAVB01. The sequence goes on from DATAVB010000082.1 coordinate 9,023, forward strand.
CGGGTCGTGGTGGCGAGCACCAACCAGGCCGCGAAATGGTACGAGCAGCCGTACTTTGCCGGCCGCAAGGACCGGGTCGATCCGGAGGACTACCCGCGCCCGGACAATTTCTACGGCTGGGCGAAGGCGGCGTACGAATCGCTCGGCTTCCTCTACGCCTGCGGCAGTCTGGGCCGGAAACTGCAGGTCATCCACATCCGGATTGTGGTGCCACGGGAGATCGACGCCAGCCAGTACGTCGACCGGCCGCGGGAGCGCTACGTCCGCGAACTCGCCGGCTACATCAGCGAACGGGATATGCAGCAGCTGTTCGGCAAGTCGATCGAGACACCGGACATTGAGGACGCGTATGGGGTGCCGTTCCACATTTTCTACGGCGTCTCGGACAATGCGCGGAAATTCTGGAGTATCACCAATGCCCGCGAGGTGATCGACTACCGGCCGCAGGACGACTCGGAGATCCGGTTCGCCGCCGACATCGCCCGCCTGCTCGGCCCCTGACCTCGGCGCCCGTCCCGACGCCCGCGCCCGCACACGTCACCGCGCCGCCGATGTCGCCGATCTTGAAGTTATCGCCCATGGTTGTCCGATTTGTGGGACTTTAACTTCAAGATCGGCGAGAGATCGGGACAGATGCTCGGCGAGAGATCGGCGACGAGGCAGGCCGAGATCCGGCGAGCAGCGCCCGCGGGACGAGGTCTGTGAGAACAACCTGGCCGCCGAGGTATGGGTGGGCAGGTCGTGGGTACGGACGGGGGAACGCTGCTGTCCGTACGGCAGCGTCGAGTCGGCCCCCGACCGCCGGGTGCCGGCCGGATCGACCCAGCAGACCAACCCAGCAGGAGGAACCGCTGATGACCTCGCCAACCCCCGATGGCGCCATCACCGTCAACGCCGCACTCGCCGCGGCAGTTGCCGGCAACGACGAGACCGGCGTGGTGCAGGCGCTGGCCGGGCAGGAACTCGTGCTGCCGCAGACGACCGAGGTCCCGGCCGACCCGTCCGGACAGCGGGAGGTGACGCTCCCGGTGATCGAGCAGGACGGTGGCTCGTTCGTCCCGGCCTTCACCAGCGCCGAGCTGATGGCGCAGGCACTGCCCGACACCCCGAGTTCGATCGTGGTGGATGCCAGCGAGTTGGCCGGTGTCTGGCCGTCCAGCGATCTGACGCTGCTGGTCAACCCGGGCGACACCGAGACCGCGGTGGCATTGCCGGCGTCCGCGATGCCGGCGCTCGCCGTCGCACAGAAGACTGACTAAACGGCCGCCGCCCGCCGACCTGAGCAGCTCGGGTCAGCGGGCGGCGTCGCCGTACCGGTAGCTCCGGGTCAGCTCGTCCAACCGCTCCAGCAGGTCGGCCGGCAGGCTGGACTCGGCCGCCCTGATGCTGTCGGCGAGCTGCTCCGGCCGGCTGGCGCCGACGATCGGCGCGGTGACGGCCGGATTGGCCAGCACCCAGGCGACCGCGAGCTGCACCAGCGACATCCCGGCCTCCGCGGCCAGCGGACGCAGTTGCTCGACCGTGTCGAATGCCGCGTCGTTCCAGTACCGACCCTGGTATGTGCCGGCGGCGCTGCCGAGCGTGAACCGGGTTCCTTCGGTCGGCGTCCCGGCCCGGTGCTTTCCGCTCAGCATTCCACCGGCGATCGGGTTGTACGGGATGACGCCGATGTTCTCCTCGCCGCACAGCGGCAGCAATTCCCGCTCGATCTGCCGGAACAGCAGGTTGTACCGCGGCTGGACCGAGTCGAACCGGGCGACGCCGAGCGCCTCGCTGCGGCCGACGGCGCGGGCCACCTGGTAGGCGAGAAAGTTCGAACAGCCGACGTAGCGGACCTTGCCGGCCCGTACCAGGTCGTCCAGCGCACCGAGCGTCTCGTCGATCGGAGTCTCGGGATCGGTGCCGTGCAACTGGTAGAGGTCGATGTAGTCGGTCTGCAGCCGGCGCAGCGATCCCTCGACGGCATCCAGGATGTGCTTACGTGAATTGCCCTGCTGCCAGGGATTCGGGCCCATCGCGCCACGGCATTTGGTGGCGAGCACGATGTCGTCGCGTCTGCCGCGCAGCCAGCGTCCGATGATCTCCTCGGTCCGGCCGACGGTTTCCAGCCCGCCGCCGAGCGGGTAGACGTCGGCGGCGTCGAAGAAGGTGATCCCGCCGTCGAAGGCGGCATCCATGATGGTGACCGAGGTGGGTTCGTCGCACTGCAGCCCGAAGGTCATGGTGCCGAGACAGAGCGAGGACACCTGCAGGCCGGTCCGGCCCAAGCGCACATGTTCCATGCCCTCGACCCTATCGTCGCGCGGTCGTGGTTGATCGTGACCGGTTGAGGTCAGAGATTGGATCCTGCGCTTTCGCGCGGGTGAGCGGTGAAGTCGGCTGGTAGCGTCGCCGAGGGCTCAGTGTGGAGCGATCCGGTCATAGCAGTGCTCCGAGTAATAGCAGTGGTCCGAGTAATAGCAGTGGTCCGAGTAACAGCAGTGCTCCGAGATGAGGCGGTTGCAGGTGAGTTCGGCGAAACTTCGTACGATCCAGGTCGGTCTGGGTGGCTGGGGCCGCGATTGGGCCAAGCGGGTGGTGCCGCAGATCGAGGCGGTGCAGCTGGTCGCCTACGTCGAGCCGGATCCGTCCTCGCTCGAGCTGGTGACCGGTGACGCGCCCCGGTTCACCTCCTTCGATGACGCGGTTGCCGCGGTCGAGGCCGACGCGGTGCTGGTGACCGCGGCCGTGGCCGCGCACGTTCCGGTTGTCCGGCAGGCCCTCGAGGCCGGGAAGCACGTCCTGGTGGAGAAGCCGTTCGCCCCGACCGTCGAGGAGGGGCAGGCTCTGGTCGAGCTGGCGAAACAGCGGAATCTCACGCTGATGGTCAGCCAGAACTACCGCTTCTTCCCGGCGCCGCGCGCGGTGCGCGAGTTGGTCGTCGCGGGCGAATTGGGTGCGCTGCACCACATCGACCTGGAATTCCGGCAGCATTCGGTGCGCCGGCCCGGCCGGCCGTCGCCGCACCACGCCTATGCGCAGCCATTGCTCGACGATATGTCGATCCACCATTTCGACCTGCTCCGGTTCATCACCGGGGAATCGCCCGAGAGCGTGTTCTGCCAGACCTGGAATCCCTCCTGGAGCGGCTTTTCCGGCCCACCCGCAGCATCGGCGGTGATGACGTTCGGCGGCAATATCAGTGTCAGCTACCGGGGCAGCTGGGTCAGTCACCAGCCGGCGACCCCGTGGGCCGGTGAATGGCGGATGGCGTTTGAGAAGGGCGACATCACCTGGACCAGTCGCGGCGCGAATGACAGCGCCGAGGCGGACGAGGTGTCCGTCATCACCGGCGACGAGACCAAGCGGCTGGATCTCACCCAGCTGACATGGACCGACCGGTGGGGCACCCTTTCGGAATTCGCTGACGCTGTCCTCGCCGGCCGCGAGCCGCAGTGCACCGGGCTGGACAACCTGGGCAGCCTGGCCCTGCGCTCCGGGGCCATCGACTCCGCCGACCGGCGGGCCGTGGTGAATTTCGACTGATCCACCACGGCCGGCCGGTCAGCCGATCGTCTTCCCGAGCAGCGTGAAGAAGGTGTCGCCGCGGACGATCAGGAACGGGTCGTCAAGCAGTGCGGCCAGCGCGGCGACCTCGGTCGGGGTCCAGTCCCAGGCCGAGATCGAGCAGGCCAGGAACAGGGGCTTCGTGCCGTCCCAGTCGGCGATCTTCGCCAGCAGCGCCTTCTGGTAATCGGCCGGCGCGGGGCCGGCGCCGAAATCGGTGATGAGCGGAAGACCGCCGGGGCTGCTGACCTGGCTGCTGATTCCGCCGGTGAGGACCGCCCCGAGCGTGTCGGTGTTCTTGACGTACGAGGCGCCGATGGCGTCGGTGAGCGCGGCCCCAGTGCCGTCGATCATGTTGAAGACGTAGACGACGTCCATTCCGGCGCGGCTCATGTAATGGCCGGTCAGTTCGGTGAACTGGTCGAATGCGCCGGTCGGCCACAGGCCCGGATAGGTGTAGCCCGCACCGGACGGGCCGGCGATCAGCAGGTCGTTCGCACTGGCCGTCCGCTGGAAATAGCTGAGCATCGCCGGTGCGAGATCGGCCAGCAGCGGGCTGATGGTCCAGTTGGTCGGCACCTTGCCGCGATCGGCGTTGTCCCAGATGTCGCGCAGCCGGTGCTGGTCGTACTGCGCGTTGTCGCCTTCCATGAAAGTGAACGAGAGATAGACCTTGTTCTCCAGCGTCGCCGGCGGTACGGGGCGGCGGCGCGACTCGATCCGGTCGCGGGTCCCGGACAGGACGGTGGCGTTGTTGAAGAAATCGGCGGCGATCACCTCGATGCCGTGCTGCGAGGCGAGCCCGACGCCGCTCCACTCGCCGGGGACCGCGCCGGGGAACCAGCCGAGATACGGAGTGGTTGGCGTGACCTTGGCGAAGATCTGATCCAGCACTGCGGCCTGGGCCGGGATGTCGGGCTCCAGCCAGGACACCATCGCCCGGTTGGCCACGATGTAGTCACGGAAGAACGGGAACGCCACGACCTCGCTGGGCGCCGTGTCGGTGGCCGTGATGAGGTATTCGTTCCACATCAGGATCTTGATCGAGAGCGCCTTGGTGCCGGCCGGCGGCGAGAATTTGTACGTGAAGTAGCTGCCGCCGTCGGCGAACCGCCAGCCACCGTCGGCGATGCTGGAACCGCCGGTGTCGAAGAGGAACGGCGTCTCGGCGTCCGTGGTGGGCTGGAACGAGGCGATGGAGGTGCCGTCGGCGGCGACGTCCACCTGCAGCACCGATGGGCCCCAACCGTCGTTGGGATAGGCGTCCTGGAAACGCACATAGACCGCATCACCGCCGAGTTCGGCGGAGAGGTCGAAGGTAAACGTGCCCTTGTTGGAATTGTCGGTCACCGGCTGGTCGACCTTGGCCACCGTCGTCCAGGTGACCCCGTCGACGGGCACGGTCTGGGTCGGGGAGATTCCGGTGAGCATGCTGTGGTTGCACTTCGGCCAGAGGTTCTCCAGCTGCCAGGTATAGGCCTCGATGTTGCTGGAGAACTTGCCAGTCAGATCCTCGATCACCCGCAGGCCAAGGCTTTTCGCCTGATCCGCCGTCGCGATGACGGCGCCGTGCAGCCCGGCCATGGTGGTGGCGATGTTGACCGAATCGGGCTGGTCGGTGTCGTAGACAATGGCGCCGGATATCTCGTGCCGGTAGCGCTCCACGAGGCTGAGGGCGTCGCCGACCTTGCGGTACGGAACGCGCGTCGTGTCCAGCCAGGCCTGGTCTGATCCGTCGTCGCTGTACAGCAGCCAGATCCGCGGTTGGTGGCGATTCACGATGCCCTGCAGTGTCGTCAGCAACGCCTGGTCGGCGGCGTCGGCCGTCGTGACATCGGCGACGTCGAGGTGCACCGGTTGGGGAAATTGCGGCAGCACAGGATGTCCGGACCAGTGCCGGGCGGGGGAGGCGGCCATCGCCGTCCCGGTTGATCCGACTGATACGACAGCCGCGGCACCGGCCGCCAGCTTCATAAAGGTACGACGGGACGTGTCCATTGCTTCACCTCACGGGGAATGACCGATCGCGAACGAAATGGATTACGAACTGACGAACGCTGTCTTGGACAACGTTGTCAGGCGGACCTTAGCCAGCCGGTCCGCTGTTGTCCAGACTTGTTTCGCGGTCATTTCCTCTTGATCATGAGGCGTATTCGTCGGCGATTCGCGGCCGAATCCCCTCATGATCTTGGAACTCGGATCTGTCTTCCTACCAGGGATCGACGCCGAGCAGTCGGCGGCCGAGCGGATCCATCGCCTCGATCTGCTTGTCGTTGTAGTGGCCGTCGGCCGGCCGCGCGCCGGCGCCGTGCGGCTGGTCGTCCCGCACATACCGGAAGAACTGCGCCAGCCGCGCGCTCGGCCGCCGGTTGTGCGACGCGCCGTGCGGCATGAGGTGGTGCAGCAGGGCGAAGTCGCCGGCCTCGCCGGTCACCTCGACACTCTCCAGGTGCTCGATGCGCTTCCAGCGGTTGTGCAGCTGCCGGCCGCGCGGGTCGGCGCGGGCCTCCTCCTCGACGATCCGCGGCCCGCCGGGCACGACATGAATTCCGCCGCCACCGGGCTCCACGTCGGTGAAGTAGTAGCAACCACCGATCTGGACCTCCTCGAGCGAGAAGAGGAAATTATCGGCGTCCGCCGGCACCGAGGCGTCCAGGTGGAGCGTCTGGCTCAGGTCCTTCTCGCCCGTGTCGTTACGCATCGTGATGCCGATCGAGCCGTCGATGACCCGCAGCCGCGGCGACTGCAGCAGCTGCGCCATGACGTTGTAGAGCTTCTCGTTCTGCCACAGCGGGATGAACTCCGGGCCGTCGAACGTGTGATTCCCCGGGGTGTAGATCGGCTTGATCCGGCCGTTGTGGGCGTGCCAGTGCTCCGGGATCGTCAGGTCGCGCGGCAACAGATCCAGCACGAGCCGGGCGAAATGCTTGGCCTCGGCCTTGGTCAACACCCCGCGTACCAGCAGGTAGCCGTCTGTCCAGAAGCGGTCAACTTCCTCCGCGCTGAGGACCGGCTGGATTTCCGTGGTTGTCACGTGATCCTCCGAGGATCGAATACTCGCGCGCACGCGGGGATTGGGCGGTGGGCTCAGAGAAATCAGTCTAGGCAACGCTATTGACGGGCGGAAGGGCTGTCAACGACCGATTCCGGCGATCGGGACGTCACGTAAACATTACGGAAAGATCGACCCTTGCACGGCCAAACCGGGTCTCCTAGACTCAGGCCCCCTGATCTCGATTCACCATATACACCGGATTATTTCCAGCCAGCGCCGGCAGTAGGAATCGATCAGCCCGGAGGGCTGCCATGGCCACTACGGCACATGTAGCGACAGGTGCAGGTACGGCGATACGACGGACCAGAACAGGGCGAAAGCCGTTGTGGGCGCGCGTCTGGCGCGAACGCTGGATGTACGTGTTCGTCTCCCCGGGGCTGCTCTTTTTCGTGGTTTTCAAATACATCCCGCTGCTGGGTAATATCGCTGCCTTCCAGGACTACTCGCCGTACCTGGGTTTCCAGGGCAGCGCCTGGGTCGGACTGCACAACTTCACCCGCCTGGTCAGCGACATCGACGTTGGCATCGCACTGAAGAACACGTCCGGGCTACTACGGGTACATGGGGATTCCGTCGAAGATCGGACAGGATGGGGAACGGACCCGCGAGCTGCTGCGAATACTGGACTATTTCGCCGCTCCGTTCGGCAGCGAGGAGTACGTGTTCATGACGTACGGGATGGAGGGCAAACAGTTCAACTACAACAACGCAGGCACTCCGGTGGCGATCGACAATCCGTCACGGGCGAACTGGATGAACCTGAACTACATGTGCGAGACGGAGGAGACCGCGTTCTACTTTCCGGGAATGCTATCGGACGCGACGCTGGCGCAGAATGCGCTGGAGGTGGCGGTGGCGCAGTCGATCCGGGATCCCACCCTGGGTCTGGTCTCGGAGACCTCGATCAACCGCGCGCCCGCGCTCAGCCAGCTGAACGACGATTATCAGACCGGGATCATCAGCGGGCACCGGTCGATGGGCGCGCTCAAGGAATGGCGCTCCCGCTGGCGCAATGGCGGTGGAGACCAGATGCGGCACGAACTGGAGGAGTCGCTCGCCCGCATACACGGCTCCTAGATTTCAGCGGTCCGCTCACGGCTATCCGGGTCGCATCATGGAGTCGATCCAGCTGTTCATTTCGGCGGCAGTGGCTGTCGGGTCGTTCGGAATGTTGCCGCCGCGCAGCGTGACCGGAGCCGGATCCCGATGCGGCACCGGTGCCTGCCCGAAGGCGAGTTCGGTCAACAGCCGCCGCATCAGGAGCTCCCGGCTGTCGCGGTGCCGGGGGTCGTCGTAGACGTCCACGAATTCGTGCGGATCGGCGCTGAGATCGAACAGCAGCGGATCGCCCGCGAGTCGCAGGATCAGCTTGTGGGTCCGGGTCCGGGCCATGAGCTGCGTGGCATTCGGTGCATCGACCACCAGCACTTCGCGGTCGGCCGGACCCGGCGTGAGATCTCGGCCGGAGGCCGCCATGGGCGCCAGGCCGGCCAGCGACAGCAGGGTCGGCGCTATATCGATGCCGCTGGTGAGCCCGTCGTCCCGGCCGCCGCTCCGGTTGCTGTGCGGGTATTTGATGATGAGCGGCACCCGCGCCAGCGGCTCGTACAAGAGGCCGCCCTTGAGTAACAGGCCGTGGTGTCCGAGGTATTCGCCGTGGTCACTGGTGTAGACGATGACGGTGTCGTCGTACAGGTCGCGTTGCCGGAGCAGATCCAGCATGCGCCCTATCTGGTGATCGACCTGACTGATCGCCGCGTAATAGTGCCGCATCACCCGGATCAGCGTCGCATCGGTCAGTGCGCCGTGCGGGAAATAGCCGTCCGCGAATTCAGCGTCCCGGTCGGTCAGCGCCGGCCCGCAGCCGGGGAGCGGATCGAGATCGGCGTCGGCGTAGCCGGCGAGCCAGCGCGCGGCGGGATCGAAGGGATGGTGCGGTTTGATGAAACTCGCGAACAGCAGGTTGGGCTCGTCGGGATCCCAGCCCACGATCTCGCGGCAGGCATTGTCGCCGATCCAGGTCGTGGAGTGGCTCTCCTCGGGCAGGTCCGAGGCGATGGCGCCGTAATTTTCCCAATATTCGGGCGATGCGTGCTGTCGAAATCGGGCCACCTGGTCGGTGAGATCACCGCGGTCGATCAGGCCGTGTCGGCGCAGGTCCCGATGAAAGTCGTCGACCAGGCGGCCGGCGCCGTCCTGCTCGGCCAGGGTCATGCGGTCGAAGCCGACGTCGAGGTAGGCCGGGGTCAGATGCAGCTTCCCTACGGCCGCGGTCCGGTATCCACCGTTCCGCAGCTGGCGCGGGAAGGTGTCCATTCCGGCGGGCAGCGTGCTGTCGTTCCGCCAGCACAGGTGCTGGCGCGGGGTACGGCCGGTGAGCAGGGAGTAGCGGGATGGCGCGCACACCGGAAAGGCGCAGAAGGCCGCATCGTAGACGACACCGTCGGCCGCCAGCTCCGCGAGCGCCGGCGTACGCACCTGTTGATTTCCGTACGGCTCGCAGCAATCGAATCGGTGCTGATCGGACATGATCATCACGATGTTCGGTGCCCGCGTCATCCGACCTCCGGTCTGTGACTGTCCCGCTCGTTCACCCGCCCACCCAGGACCTTGATCATGAGGCAATTTAGCCGCGAAGCGCCGACGATTTTGCCTCATGATCATGGAATGGGCGAGGTTGCCCGGCCGGCAATCCATGATCGTGAGTGGATTTGATACCCCTGGAGGTACCAGATCTACTCACGATCATCGACTGGGTCGGGGTTGCCTGGCCGGGGCTAGCTTTTGGGCCCGTCAGCGAGACCGGCCCGGCGCAGCGCGTCGGCCAGGGCACCGCCGGGCGCGGCCGGCGCGTCCCGACGCGGACGCGATTTCGCGCCGCCCCCGCCGGCGTTGCCACGTCCGCCGCCTCCAGCGCCAGCACCACGGCCGCCACCGCCGGCGGTCTTTGCCGGGCCGCGGTCGCGTCGCTCATTTCCGGCGCCGGTACGAGACTCGGACTCGTCGTCGAGCCGCAGCGTCAGGGCGATCCGGGACCGCGGGATATCGACGCTGAGCACCTTTACCCGGACGATGTCGCCCGGTTTCACGATGTCGCGCGGATCCTTGACGAACGTCTTCGACATCGCCGACACGTGCACCAGACCGTCCTGGTGCACACCGATGTCAACAAAGGCGCCGAACGCCGCGACATTGCTGACGACGCCTTCCAGCAACATCCCCGGCTGCAGATCCTGCAGGGTGTCGACACCCTCGGCGAACGTCGCGGCGCGGAAGGCCGGCCGCGGGTCACGGCCAGGCTTCTCCAATTCGGCGAGAATGTCGGTGACGGTAGGGAGACCGAATTTCTCGTCGACGAATTCGGTGGGCTGCAACCGGCGCAGCGTCGAGGTATTGCCGACCAGGGAACGCAGATCGCCGCCGGTGGTGGTGAGAATGCGACGGACCACCGGATAGGACTCCGGGTGCACGCTGGAGGAGTCCAGCGGGTCGTCGCCGTTGCGGATCCGGAGGAATCCGGCGCACTGCTCGAACGCCTTCGGGCCGAGCCGGGCGACATCCTTCAGTGCGCCGCGAGACCGGAACGGGCCGTTGCTGTCGCGGTGCGCGACGATATTCTCCGCGAGCCCCTCGCCGATGCCGGAAACCCGGGTGAGCAGGGGAGCCGACGCGGTGTTCACGTCGACGCCGACCGCATTCACACAGTCCTCGACCACCGCGTCGAGCGAGCGGGAGAGTTTCACCTCGGAAATGTCATGCTGATACTGCCCGACGCCGATCGATTTCGGATCGATCTTGACCAGTTCAGCGAGCGGATCCTGCAGCCGGCGGGCGATCGACACCGCGCCGCGCAACGACACGTCCAGCTGCGGCAGTTCCCGGGATGCATAGGCAGACGCCGAATACACCGACGCGCCCGCCTCCGAGACCACGATCTTGGTCAGCGACGTGCCGGCATTTCGGGCGATCAATTCGCTGGCGAGTTTGTCGGTTTCCCGGGACGCCGTGCCGTTTCCGATCGCGATCAGCTCGACCTTGTGCGCCTGCACCAGCCGGGTCAGCACCGCGAGCGACTCGTCCCATTTCCGGTGCGGCACGTGCGGATAGATCGTCTCGGTCGCCACCACCTTGCCGGTGGCGTCGATGACGGCGACCTTCGTGCCGGTACGCAGACCCGGGTCCAGCCCCAGGGTGGCCCGGTCGCCGGCCGGTGCCGCGAGCAGCAGATCCCGCAGATTGCCGGCGAACACCTTGGCCGCGTCGTCCTCCGCGGATTGCCGAAGCCGACCCCGCAGGTCGATGCCGAGGTGGACCGAGATCCGGGTCCGCCACGCCCAGCGCACCGCGTCCAGCAGCCAGCGGTCGGCCGCGCGACCCCGATCGGCCACGCCGAATCGCTCGGCGATCTGTGTTTCGTACCCGCTCGGACCGACCGCGTCCGGCTCCGGATCGGGCTCCATCCGCAGATCGAGGATCTCCTCGTTCTCCCCGCGGAACATGGCCATGATCCGGTGCGATGGCAGTCGGGTGAATGGCTCGTCGAATTCGAAATAGTCGGAGAATTTCGCGCCGGCCTCCTGCTTGCCGTCGCGGACCCGGGACACCAACTGGCCGCGCGACCACATCCGCTCCCGCAGCGTGCCGATGAGGTCGGCGTCCTCGGCGAACTGCTCGGTCAGGATGGATCGGGCGCCGTCCAGGGCGGCCTGCGCGTCGGCGACGCCCTTCTCCGCATCCACGAAAGCGGCCGCGGTGGCCGCCGGATCCTGGGTCGGGTCGGCGTGCAGCGTGTCGGCCAGCGGCTGCAGGCCGGCCTCCCGGGCGATCTGGGCCTTGGTACGCCGTTTGGGCTTGAAGGGCAGGTAGATGTCCTCGAGCCGAGCCTTGGAGTCCGCGGCCATGATCTGGCCACGCAACGCCTCGTCGAGCTTGCCCTGGGACTGGATCGAGTCGAGGATCGCGGCCCGCCGGTCCTCCAGCTCCCGCAGGTAGCCCAGCCGCTCCTCGAGGGTACGGAGTTGGGCGTCGTCGAGCGTGCCGGTGATCTCCTTGCGGTAGCGCGCGATGAACGGGACGGTCGATCCGCCGTCGAGCAGCTCCACCGCCGCCTTGACCTGCCAGTCGCGGACCTCGAGCTGCTCGGCGATGCTGTGGTGGATCGCCGCGGCCACCGCGGCCACCGCGGCCGGGGCGGCTTTGTCGACGGCTGTGCCAGTCGCTGTGCCAGTCGCTGTGTCGGTCACGGTGTCAGTCGCTGTCTCGCTCACTGTGGGCAAGGCCTCTCATCTGTCTGCAGGTGCGGTCCTAGCGTGCCTGATGCGGCCCGCGCCGGCTAGGGCAGGCCCGGCCCGGCGCCGATCAGGCCCTGTGCAGGCGGGTGGTCAGCCGTTAGTATCGGGCCCCCGCGCGGGATGCCGGAAGGAGCGGACGCCGATGGGGCAGCCGGTCCGGCGCCAGGGAAAGCTCGCCGCCCGCATTGTCAGCCAGATCGAAGAGCTGATCGCGGCCCGCAGGCTCGCGTCGGGCGATCAATTGCCGACAGAACGCGAGATGGCGGCATTGCTTCGGGTCAGCCGGCCCTCGTTGCGTGAGGCGATCCGCATTCTTGAAGCGCGCGGCCGGCTCGTCGTCCGGCACGGGCGGGGGGTGTTTCTGGGCGAGGGCCACCCGGACCCGGCCGCATTCCCGACGGCGCTGCGTGCAGGGGCCACCGAGCTGACCGAAAGAGAGCTCTTGGACATGCGTGAGGCATTGGAGGTCTCGGCAGCGGCGTGGGCGGCGGAGCGGATTTCCGAGACACAATTGACCGAGCTGCGTTCGGCCCTGGATGAGATGACGGCCCTGGCTCACGATGCGGATCCGTCGGAGTTGACCCGGCTGGACGCTCGGTTCCATCTGACGGTAGCGAATGCGGCGAACAATCGGTTTCTCCGCCACGTCATGGGCGTGCTGCTTGACCTGACCCGGCCCGCGGTCGAGCGGTCGCTGGCCATTCCCGGCCGGGTCGTCCGCTCCTGGCCGGACCACGAGCGCATTTACGCGGCTTTGCGTGCGCACGATCCGACTGCTGCCGGCAATGCGGTCCGAGCGCACATACGGGCGGCGCGTACGGTAAACACGATCAATAGCAGCGGATGATTTAAGTCGGTTGCCGACATACCGTTTCAGGTGTGATTCGCGCCGCGTTGGCTCGGGAATAGCGCGGCTGAATCGACCGTCGGTCGCCGTTCGAGGAACGGGAAGAATGCACGGAAAGGTGTGTTGACCTCCCGGTCGACAGCTTCTAGTGTGCGTGGTCAGACCTCTGCGCCCCACGCGCACGCCGCTGATGAAGGGGATCCGATGGGCGACGCGCCGCCTGCCAGCGCGCTGATATCAGCCGGAGCCGACGCACCCCCGAATACCGACGCAGCCTTGAATACGGTGACGGTGTTGCGGGACGAGTGGCGTTTCGGTGGCCGGTTCGTCGAGGGGAGCACGGCTCCCGAGTTCGACGACGACGCATTCGCGGTGGTGACGCTGCCGCATTGTGTGGCCGACCTGTCCTGGCACGAGTGGCAGCCGGCGGACTGGGCGGGTGAATGGATCTATCGGCGGCGGTTCGATCGGCCGGCCGGAGCGGGACGGCTCTTCCTCGATTTTGCCGGCGTCATGAGCGCGGCGACGGTGACCCTCAACGGACACGAATTCCCGAAGCAGCTCGGCGGCTACCTTCCGGTGAGTTACGAGATCACGGATCTGGTGCGTGACCGGGGGAATGCGCTTGCCGTGCTGGTGGACGGCAGCTGGCTCAACGTGCCGCCGGACGGCTCACCTGACGGCCCGGCCGCCGTGGACTACATGCAGCCCGCCGGCATTCACCGCGACGTGACGCTCCGCCTGGAGCCGGCGACCTTCATTGCGGACCTGTTCGCCAAACCGCTCGACGTGCTGTCCGCCGATCGTCGGGTGGAGGTGAGCTGCACGATCGACAGCGCCGATCCGCCGGTGGGCGACCTCGCCCTGACCGTCGCCGTGCGGCTCGACGGACAGCCGATGGCCGATACCACAGTGGACATTCAGCTGGTCGGATCCGGCCGTACCGTCGCGGCCGCGACACTGGACCGGCTCCCGGACGTGCGGTTGTGGGACGTCGACTCGCCCACGCTCTACGACGTTGTCGCGACGCTCACCCTCGACGGTGCCCCCATTCACCGGCAGCAGCGCCGTATCGGTTTCCGCGAGGCCCGGTTCGAGCGGGACGGTTTCTATCTGAACGGCCGCCGACTCCAGCTCTTCGGACTGAACCGGCATTCGATCTATCCCTATGTGGGCATGGCCATGCCGGCTCGGGTCCAGCGAAAGGACGCCGAGATCCTGGCCCGGGATTTCAACTGCAACATGGTCCGCTGCTCGCATTACCCGCAGACCACGGAATTCCTGGATGCCTGCGACGAACTCGGTCTGCTCGTGTGGGAGGAGCCGCCGGGTTGGCAGTACGTCGGCGACGAGGAGTGGCAGGAGCTGCTGGTCCGGGACGTGCACGACATGATCGTCCGGGACCGCAACCATCCCTCGGTGGTCATCTGGGGCGTGCACGCCAATGAGTCGGCGATCTATCCGGAGCTCTACACGCGGACCAGGAACGTCGCCTACGAACTGGACGGCACGAGGCAGACGTCCGGATCGCTGACCAGCCAGTCGACCGAGGGCTGGGTGCAGGACGTCTTCGCCTTCGACGACTACAGCCACGACGCGGAAAATGCGCTGTTGAAGCCGCCGGTGCCGGACGTCCCCTATCTGGTGGCGGAGGCCGTCGGCGCGTTGGACGGCCCGCACTACTACCGGTGGACCGACGGTCAGGACATTCTGGCCAAGCAGGCGTATCTCCATGCGCAGGTGCACGACGCGGCGCTGTCCGACGACCGGTATTCGGGCCTGGTCGCGTGGTGCGCGTTCGACTACGCCTCGCAGAACGGCTACACGTACAAATCCATGAAGACGCCGGGCGTCGCGGATATCTTCCGGGTGCCCAAGCCGGGCGCGGCGTTCTACCGGTCCCAGGTCGACCCACGGCGCCGACCGGTGCTGGAGCCGGCCTTCTTCTGGGATTTCGGGCCGGAGTCGCCGCCGCACGGCCCGGGGCCGGGCGCGCTGATCGGCTCGAACTGCGACCGCGTCGAGGCGTACGTCGACGGGACGCACGTCGACTCGGCCCGGCGCGATCCGGCGCGGTTCCCGCATCTGGAGCATGCGCCCTATTTCCTCGACCTGACCGTCGATCCGTCCGGCCATCCCGAGTTGCGGCTTGACGGCTACCTGGGCGGCGAGCTGGTGATTTCCCGTTCGATGTCCGCGGATCCGACCGGCGACCGGCTGCGGCTCGATCTCGATGACAACGCGCTGGTCTCCGACGGATCCGATGCCACCAGAGCGGTATTCCGGGCCGTGGACGCGTATGGCAACCAACGACCGTTTCAGACCGGCGAGGTGGCACTGTCGATTACCGGCCCCGCCGCGTTGATCGGCGACAACCCATTCTCCTTCGCCGACATTCCAGGGGTCGGGGCAGTATGGGTGCGGTCGTTGCCCGGGCAGACCGGAGTGGTCACGGTGACCGCGACGCATCCGGTGCTGGGGACGGCGAGCGGGCAATTCCATTGCGGGGAAACACAACAATGAATTTGGTATGGGGAGAATCATGATGAGACCAGAGCCGGAATCGGGCTTCTTCGCCGAGACGGTCTCGCGCCGCACCATCCTCCGGTTGCTCGGCGTGGGTGGGGCGTCCCTGGCCGCTGTGGCATGCACCAACACCGACGAACCGGCCAGCACCGGGCCGACCCTGGTCAAGAAGGGGAAGTTCGACATTCCGGCGTCGGGCGCGAAACTGCCAACCGGCAAGGTCACGCTGCGCTGGATGGACAGTGGGGACGCCAAAGCGTACTTCTTCAAGGACTTCTTCCCGGCGTACTCGAAGAAGCACGCCAATATCAAGGTGCAGTACGACGGCAGCAACTGGAATAACATCCAGCAGGTGATCACCCTCGGAATGCGCAACGGATCGGCGCCGGACGTCTTCCAGGTGCCGCCGAACATTCCGGTCCCTGAGGCCGTGAAGAACGGCTGGCTCGGCGTGATCGACGACATCGTGCCGCACTGGGACGAGGTGAAGAGCCGATTTCCCGCTGGGACATTCGCCAACGGTGTCACCGATTTCGACGGCAAGACCTACGGCGTTCCGTTCACCTCGAACGCCCGCTTCAACAACCTGCTGCTGTTCAACGCCGACTACACCAAGAAGGCGGACTACGACCTGGCCAACAAGGTCCTGAGCTGGGACGAGTTGCGCGCGGTCGCCAAGAAATGCACCAAGCAGGGGAATGGCAAGTATTACGGAATCATCTTCGGTCTGACCCAGCAGGGGCAGCTGTCCGGCCCGGTGAGCGACCTGGCCCAGATGTCCGGGCTGCACGGCGGTTCGGACGCCGGAAACGGCATCAACAGCGGCATCAACTGGAAGACCGGCGAGTTCAATTACACCGACGACCTCAATGTGGCCGCCATCGAACTGATGCTGGCGATGAAGTCCGACGGCAGCATTTTCCCGGGGTCGGCGAGCATCGACGCGCCGGGCGCGCGGGCCCGGATGCCCCAGGGCGTGGCCGCGATGATGTTCCAGGGGCCGTGGAACATTCCGGCCTGGCGGCAGGACAACCCCTCGTTCAACCTGGGGCTCAACATCCCGCCGCAGCAGGATCCGAAGAAGCAGATCTGGCCGCTCATCTACGGTCCGGGCGGTTCCAACACCTGGTACATCTCCAGCAACACCAAGGTCGGTCCGGTGATCGGCGACATCTTCTCCTACATGGCCTCCGACGACGGTCAGACGCAGTGGGCCGAGCACGACGGCGCCGGTGACCCGCCGGCATTCGCCGACGCACTGAAGAAGGCCTCGTTGGACAAGCTGCAGCTCAAGGCCCTTGAGCTCGGGAACAAGTACACCCTGATCCGGCCGGACCCGGCGGTGCGCAATCCCGACGTCAGTAAGGCGTACGAGGCCGCCGTTCCGGTCCAGCCCAACTTCTCCGACACGCTGGTCGGGCTCTACACCGGACAGATCAAGAAGAGCGTCCCGAAGGCGATGAAGGATCTGCAGGACCGCTCCAACAAGGCGATGGACAAGGCGATCGCGACGGCGAAACAGCGTGGCGCCAAGGTGTCGCGTTCGGACTGGGTCTTCTCCGACTGGGACCCGGCCAAGCCGTACACCAAGCTGTATCAGAAGTGAGAGACGGGAATGCACATAGCCTCGCCGGCTAGCGCGCCGCCACGGGCGGCAAAGAAGCCGCTGCGGCAGCGCATGTGGGAGGCGCGATTCTGCTATCTGTTGATGGCGCCTGGCCTCATCCTGATCGCGATGTTCTCGATCTACCCGTTGATCGCGTCGTGGTACTACTCGTTCTTCGACTGGAGCGGGATCAGCAAGGCGAAGTATTTCGTCGGCTGGCAGAACTTCACCGAGCTGTTCCACGATTCGTTCTTCTGGCACGCCTTCTGGCGCTCGGCCTGGTTCATGTTGGTGGCCACGCCGGTGGAGCTGGTGTTGTCGCTGCTGGTGGCGATCGTGCTCAACGAACGCGCGCTCAAACTCGCCCCGATCTACCGGACACTGCTGTTCATCCCGGTGGTCACGACGACCGCGATCGTCAGCATCGTGATGAGTTTCGTCTTCGCGGCGTTCAATGGGCCGATCAATCAGGTCCTGCAGGGTGTCGGCGTGGTGAAGAATCCGATCGACTTTCTCGGCGACCACCGTACGGTGATGTGGACCGCGATCGGGATCTTCGTGTGGAAATGGTTCGGGCAGCCGATGATTTACTGGTTGGCCGGCCTGCAGACGATTCCGCAGGAGTTGTACGAGGCGGCCCGGGTCGACGGGGCGAAGTGGTGGCGGCAGACCATCTCCATCACCGCGCCGTTGTTGAAGCCGTTCGCTGTCATCATCACGTTGATCGTCGCGGTCGGAAACCTGCAGGTGTTCGCGTTCATGCAGGCGCTGACGAATGGCGGTCCGTTCTTCTCCTCTGAGGTAATGGAGCTCTACATCTACCGGATGGCGTTCGGTGCCACCGGATCGGCGTCGGCGACCCGGTTGGGTTACGCATCGGCGGCCGGCGTGCTGTTCGGGGTCGCGGTCATGCTGCTGGCCGGCATTCAGGCGCTGGCCCTGCGGAAGATGCGGACCGGCGCCAGCGCGGCGGAACGGACGGGACTGTGATGGCGACCCAGGTGCTTTCCGGGCAACGGTCGGACATCGCGACCGGTCCGAAGCGGCGGTCGCGCTGGCGGCGTCCCGGCTCGGTCCGCCGGCTGATCACGTACCTCATCCTGACCCCGATCTGCCTGGTCTGGATCTACCCGTTCCTGTGGATGATGTCGGCCTCGGTCAAGCCGAACGGCAAGGTGTTCACCGGTCTCGGGCTGATCCCGACGCACTGGTATTTCAGCAACTGGGTCGATGCCTGGGAGCAGGCCCACATCGGCCGGTATTTCCTCAACACCGTCATCGTGACACTGGCGGCGGTGGCCATCGTGGTGATCACGACGGCCACCATGGGTTATGTGCTGGGCCGGTTCTCGTTCCCTGGCAAGAAGGCGATAGTGGTGCTGCTGGCGGCGCTGGTCTTCCTGCCGCAGGGCTACACGATCATCCCGATCTTCGACCTGATCACCAAACTGCACCTGGACGGAAACCTCTTCGGCATCATCCTGGCCGAGAGCGGTTCGGCGCACATCATCCAGCTGCTGCTCTTCGCCGGCTATTTCCGGCAACTGCCGAAGGAGCTGGAAGAGTCTGCCACTGTGGACGGTGCGGGATTCTTCCGTACGTTCTTCCAGATCTTTATGCCGCTGTCCAAGCCGGTCATCGCGACCGTGGTGATCATCCAGTTCATCGCCAGCTGGAACGACTTCCTGATCCCGTTGGTGCTGACGCTGAGCCGTCCGGACCTGCGGACGCTGGCCGTCGGCATCTACTCGTTCCAGGGTGAGAATCTCACCAACTACTCGGACATGGCGGCGGCGAGCACGATCAGCCTGCTGCCGGTGATCATCGTGTTCCTGTTCCTGCAGCGCTATTTCGTGGAGGGCATCGCCGGCGCCGTCAAGCAGTGACCACGCCAAGCTCCATGATCGTGATCGGCTATTGGGGCTATAGCAACCAAAGACCGATCACGATCATGAAAAAGGGTGAGGAAGAGGGGGAGGAGCTAGGACGAGGGGACGGCACTGCGGAGCTGTTCCACGGCCGCCAGCAGCAGCGGGCCGATGCGCTCGATGGACGCGTCGCCGCGCAGGATCAGATCGGCGTGCACCCGGGACGGCTCGACCCACTGGGCATGCCCGACCTTGGCGCTTTCCAGGTAATAGGCGGCGATCTCCACCGGGTCGTCCAGCCCGCGGGTGCTGCTCATGTCGCGGAGCAGCCGGCGCAGCGCCCGCTCGTCGGCGTCGAGCTCGACGAAGAGCCGCAGGTCGAGGCGTTCGCGTACCTCGTCCAGCTGCAGGACCATCATTCCCTCGACCAGCAGCACGTCCACGGCGTCCGACGCGGTCAGCCGCTCGTCGAGGTCGCGCAGCACCGCGGCCCAGTCCACCGACTCCGGCTGGTTGCAGTCGAAGGTGAGCGCGCCGGTGGCCTTGGCCCGGAACGTCGGGCCGCGATCGAGGTCGTGATGCATATAGGGGTCGGTGGCCAGCACGTCGACCCGCTCACCGGCCGCCTCGAGCTGCCCGCGCAACGCGGTGGCGATGGTGGTCTTGCCGGACGCGGAGCCGCCCGCGATCCCCACGACGATCGGCTTCGGCACGGCAGCTCCTCTTGACGGTCGGTGCATACGTTTGCGGGTCAGCCTACCTTCACTCTCGGGCAGCACGGCGGGGCCAAGACCGGACCCGTTAAGATCGAGGGCAGGCGATGGAGCTCGCCGCAACCGCCCACCGTCGGGCCGATGGCTCCTACTTACGAGAGGACCGCTATGCCCGACGGCTCCACCACGGGACCGGACTCAGCCACCACCGACCGATTGCCGATCGATCCTGACCAGCCGAGCACCGGGCTGCGCCGTGATCTGGCCGCCCTCCGTAGCCGTTGGGACGTCCTGGCCGCTGTCGCGTTCGGCGGAATGACCGGCGCCACCGCTCGGTACGCACTGTCGGTGGCCCTGCCGACCAGGTCCGGGCGGTTCCCGTGGGGCACCTTCCTGACCAACGTGACGGGCTGCCTGATCCTCGGCGTGCTGCTCGTCGTCCTGACCGAGCGGTTCGCCGGCCACCGCTACCTGCGTCCCTTTCTCGGCACCGGCATGATCGGCGCGTACACCACCTTCTCCACGTACGCCGTCGAGGCCGACCTGCTGGTCCGGGACGGTCATTCCGGTACGGCCGCGGCGTACGTGCTGCTCAGCCTGGTGGTCGGTCTCGGCGCGGTGTGGCTGGGAATGCGGGTCGGCCGGGCCGCAACAAAAGCAACAAAGAAAAGCGCCGGATGAATTACCTACTTGTCGCGCTCGCCGGTGGTGTCGGCGCCCCGATGCGCTATCTGGTCGACATCTGGGTGCAGCGCCGGACCGCACGGTTGTTTCCCTGGGGGACATTCGCCATCAATGTGACCGGCTCGCTGCTGCTCGGTTTCGTCACCGGGCTGGCACTGTTTCACGGATTCCCGGATACGCCGAAACTGCTGATCGGCACCGGATTCTGCGGTGCCTATACGACCTTCTCGACGTTCACCTTCGAATCGGTCCGGCTGGGCCAGGAGCGCGCAGCCCGACAGGCAATCGGGAATGTCGTGGGCTCCGTGGTGCTCGGACTCGGCGCCGCGGCGCTGGGCCTGCTGTTGGCTGCGAGCTGAGTACGTCAGGCGCGCTCGGCGAGGCCGCGTACGAAGGCGGCCTGGCCGGCATGCTGCAGATCATCGGAGATGACGCTGACCAGGCGCACGCCCAGCGTCACCGGCGGATCCCAGTTTGTGTCGACGACCCGGTCGAAATCGGCGTCGCCGAGGCCCTTCACATAGCGGACCGTCTGCTCGTGCACGGCATCGAGATACCCGGTCAGCAGGTCCGCCGAGACCCGTACCGCCGCAACGTCCGGGGTGCCGTGCCCGTAGCCGGTGGCCGACACGTCGAACGGCAGACCGAACCGGTCGGCCCAGCCCTGCGCCGTCCAGACCTGCTCGATCCCGGCGGCGTCGGCGATGTGGTCGTCCTGCACCCGGGTCAGGTGCCACACCAGCCAGGCGATCGAGTTCGCCTCCGCGTCCGCCCGGTAGCTCAACTGGTCGGCGGTCAGGCCGGCCACTGCCCGCTCGACGACCCCCCGGATCCGGCCGAACGCGTCGATGAGCAGATCAGCACTCAGCATCGATAACTCCTTCGGCCGCACCGTTGACGACCATGGCGGATACCCGAATTCACCCTACTGCATGGGAAACGCGGGCACGGCGATCAGTCACGGCCCATCAGGTGGCGCGTCGGCGCCGGCAGACTGCCGGTGAGGCCACGCAGCCGGCGCTGCCACAGATGCCAGCTCCCGTCGTACTCGCGGGCCAGTTCGTGCGGCGGCACAACCAGGACGGCGCACCGGGCCCGGGTCGTGCAGTAGTGCTGCAGTGTCCGCGGTCGGCCGCGGCGGCGACGATCCGCCGGTATGACGAGCAGATCCTCGTCCCGGAAGGCGATACCGACGAGGACCGGGCCGATCCGGCCCGGCACCGCCGCCGTTCGGACCCGGACGTCACGCGGCATACCGCCCATCGCGTCGTGAAATGCCTGCTGGATCGCCGTCGTCGTGGCCTTTTCGCGAATCATCCAACGTCGCTCCAGGTCGAGTTCGTCCTGCCGCGCGGCGACGTACAGGGCCCCGCCGGCGCCTCGCATATCGTTGGCCGCCCACAGTCGCGACGATGGGCCGTCGGACCGCGGTTGCTGGTAGGTCTGGACCGCGACGACCGGCGCACCCCGCAGCCGAGCCTGCCGGATCGCCTCCCGCAGGGCGCGCAGCCCGGCAAGTGAGCCCTCGACGGAGACGACGACGCTGCCGTTCTCCTCTGTCATGGTGATTTCCCCGTTTCGTTCGGTCTCGACGGCTAGCGGGCCGGCCGTCTCCAGCGCGGGCCGGTGCGCTGCCAGTCCGCCTCCCAGTCCGCGAGTCGGCTCCGGTCCAGCAGCCGGCGGGTCAGCCGGCGGATCATCTCGAGCGCAGCGGCGGTGAGCAGCATCAGACACACGCCGAGCGCGACGGCGTCGGCGACGACCGTCAGAGCGCTGGCCGGGCCAGCGGTCGGGCGGCCGGCGCTGTCCAGCCAGATCGGCACCGTCGTGCCGGCGGCCGTGCCGGATCTCGCCTCCACCTGACCGGTGTGGGTGCGTCCGTCCGGTGTCACCCAACTGGCCCTGACCCACGGGTCGGCCGGTGCCGCGTCGATGCCGGCGGCCGTGCCGGCGGGAGCGTCGGTCAGGAGTACGGCAGTGCCGCGGTGATTGTCGAGGTGGGCGGCGTGCGCGCGAGCGCTGCCGCCGGCGTACGTGGTCCGGCCGAGCCATCCGGCGACCGGCAGGGACAGCAGGAAGATCACCAGGAGGTAGCCGGCGACGGCGCTCTCGATGCGGTCGGTCCGCCGGGCCATGGAATTGTGCCGCCAGCGCAGGTACCGCGCCAGCCGTCGGGTGCTTGCCGGTCGGGTGCGCCGCACGTCGGACATCGCAGTCACCCCCCAATGTCAGTGTCCCTGACCGCCGTGGACTCGGCCCGGGGCTTTCGGTCGCTTTCGCAGGAGGCAGATGGCCTGTGCGTGGCTCGGCCGTACGACGGAACGGGGTGAGCGGTGGAATACGTCGTGACATGCGACAGCGGCCGGGAGCTTAGTGCCCCGGCCGCTGTCCGGAAGAGCTGAACTTGCTCGCTGAAATACCTGTCAGGCAGGCGAACCGCTGGCGACATCGGGCTGGTCGGATCCGCAGTACTTGCATTTCGTCGCTGCCGGCGGAAGGTCGTCGGACAGGCAGGCCGGGCAGGTCTTGGTCGGAGTGGGTTCACCGAAGACCGTCACACCACGGCGCGCTGAGATCACCTTGTACGGCATCACGATTGCGAAGTAGACGACCGCCATGAAGACGATGAAGTAGACGATCGCAGAGATAAATGAGCCAAGGTCGAGGAAGGTGGGCTTGTTTCCAGCCTGTCCGAGTTGGACACCCAATCCGACCGCGTGATTGCCCTGGGCCCGGGAGATGAGCGGATTGATGATGAAATCAGTGAATGCCTTGATGAGAGTGCTGAACGCCAATGCGACAATAAGGCCGACCGCCACCACGATGACGTCGCCACGTAGCAGGAAGTTCTTGAAACCCTTGAGCATGGGGTTCACTCCTATTGGGTGGTTACGGGTCGCATAAGCATGCACCTGCATTCGCCCACTGCCAGCAGGCACGCCGGAGCGGCCGGTAATCGCAGCACGGATCGCCCGATCGCAGTAGTGCCGGGTCAACCGCCAATGCACTGGCCCGAACCGAAGTTCACTGATGATCGGTCGGCGGATCCGAGACGTGGGTGAGTTTCTCCGGATTGGTGACGGCATAGATGCCGGACACCTGACCATCCTCCGGGCTGAGGTCGAGCACCATGACGGCGAACGGTGAGTCGCCGTCGAACAGGAGCGCGGAGGGATCGCCATTGACCGACCGATAGCGGATGTCAATGTCCTCTGGTGCGCGGGTGGCGACGCCGGCGATCATCCGGGCCACCTTGTCGCGGCCGTGCACCGGACGCAGCGCGGCCCCGCGGGCCTTCCCACCGCCGTCGGTCCACATGGTGACGTCCGGGGCCAGGATTTCCAGCAGCTTCTCCAGATCACCGCCGAGCGCGGCGGCGAGGAACCGTTCGGTCGCCTGCCGCTGGATGCGCGGATCGGCCTGATAGCGCGGCCTGCGGGAATGCACGTGCTCGCGGGCCCGGTGGGCGAGTTGCCGTACGGACGCGGGTGTGCGGTCCAGGATGTCCGCGATCTCGGTGTGGGCGTACCCGAACACCTCATGCAACACGAATACGGCCCGTTCCAGCGGGGTAAGGGTTTCCAGCACCACCAGCAGCGCCATCGACACCGACTCGGCGTGCACCGCCGGATCGTCGGCGTCGGGCTCGGCGGCCGTTTCGGTGATCAACGGCTCCGGCAGCCACGGTCCGATGTAGGTCTCGCGCCGGCGGCTGATGGCGGCCCGCCGCCCGAGCGCGGCATTGACTGCTATCCGAACGAGGTACGCGCGTGGGTTCAGGATTTCTCCCGGGTCCGCCGTCCGGGTCCGCGCGGCCCAGGACAGCCAGGTGTCCTGCAGCACGTCCTCGGTGTCGGCGACGCTCCCGAGCAGGTTGTAGACAACGGAGAACAGCAGCTCGCGGTGCTCGGCGAACACCCGCGTGGCCGTGTCGCCGACGGTGTCGTCGGCTGGGCCTGCGGTGAAATCTCCCGTGCTGTCGGGCATGTCCGGCCTCCTGTTTCGCGGTTCCCCATGAGAGCCGCGCACGCACCCGAAGTGTGACGTCGACGGTGGCAGCTGTGATCTAGACGGCACCGGACGGCGCCCGATGTCACGCTCGCGCTGTCGTGGGCTCTCTCAGGTCGCGAAGGGGTCCGGTAGGCGCAGCCGCCGACCCATCCGCGTAGCGAAGGAATTGTCCCGTGACGACAGAAACCAAGGATTCCTCCTTTCTCCAGACCCGGCGCGGCAAGCTGACGCTGCTTCTGCTGTGTGCCGTGGCATTCATCGACTTTATCGACGCCTCGATCGTCAACATCGCGCTGCCCTCGATACAACGTGCGCTGCATCTTTCGGTGCAGAATCTGCTCTGGATCCCCAGCGGCTATCTCCTGACATACGGGGGATTCATGCTGTTGGGCGGTCGGGCCGCCGACCTGCTCGGCCGGCGCCGGGTGCTCGTCGCCGGGACGACGCTGATCGCGGTCTCCTCACTGATCGGCGGACTGGCCGGCAACTCCGGCGTACTGGTCGGCGCCCGCCTCGCCCAGG
Organism: Mycobacteriales bacterium; assembly: GCA_036267955.1. Classification (GTDB taxonomy): domain Bacteria; phylum Actinomycetota; class Actinomycetes; order Mycobacteriales; family QHCD01; genus DATAVB01. Next base: position 33,692 of record DATAVB010000082.1, read on the forward strand.
GCATCGGCGCCGCCATGATGCTGCCCGCGGCGTTGTCGTTGCTCACCACGTTGTTCACCGAAGGACCGGATCGCCATAAGGCGATGGGCGCCTGGGGTGGCACCGGCGGTCTAGCCTCAGCGGCCGGCGTGTTCCTGGGTGGCGTTCTCACCGAGGGACCCGGCTGGCGCTGGGTCTTTCTGGCCAACATTCCGGTCTGCCTGCTGGTGCTCGCCGCGATTCCGCTGTTGCTGCCGGCGGGCCGGCGAGTCCAGGCCCGCGCCAGTTTCGACGGCGTCGGAGCCGTGCTCGCCACCGGTGGAATGTTGCTGCTGGTGTACGCGCTGATCAAGGCTCCCGACCAGGGTTGGGGCTCGACCCGGACCGTCGTCGAGATCGTGGCGGCCGTTGCGCTGTTGGCCGCGTTCGTGGTCAACGAGCAACTCAGTCCGAATCCGCTCATGCCGCTGTCGATCTTCCGCATCAGGGGACTCGGGGCCGCCAATGTCACGCAGCTGATCGGAGTGTCGGGATTCCTCTCGATGTTCTTCTTCATCACGCTCTACATGCAGAATGTGCTCGGCTATTCCGAGATCAAGGCGGGGTCGGCATTTCTCCCGGTGTGCGCCGGTGTCGGCGTCGCCGCAGGAATCTCGGCCAAACTCTTCGCCCGCGTCGGCACCCGTCCGGTGATCGTGGCCGGCGCCCTGTTCGCCGCCACCGGGATCTTCCTGTTGTCCCGCATTCCGGTCGGCGGCTCGTACGTGACCGACCTGCTGCCCGGGCTGGTGATCATGTCCTTCGGGCTCGGCGCGATATTCGTCGGCGTCACCACGGCCGCGAATGCCGGCGTGCCGGCAGACAAGGCCGGGCTCGCGGCGGCCCTGCTGAATTCCTCGCAGCAACTCGGCGGCGCGCTCGGGCTCGCGATCTTCACGGCGATCGCCACCTCCCGCACCCAGCACCAGCTCACGACCCACCACGCACCGCTCACCGCGTCCACGGACGGCTTCCAGCGCGCCCTGCTGGTGGCCGCGATCTTCCTGGTCGCCGCCGCGGTGATCGGTCTGCGCGCCACCAATTCGCGCGGCGAGCCGGCCCCGGCCGCCGCGGAGGTCGCGGCCGACGCCGGAGCGCCGGCAGCGTTCTGACCGCCCTGAAACCGCACAACATAAGGAGATTTCGATGAGTCACACCACCGAACCGGCCGAGCTCGACACGACCATGATGTACGCGGTCCACGACGCGTTCACCCGCGACCTGGACGGCCTCGCCGCGCTGGCCGAGCGCGGCCAGGTGCCGGACCGGGCCGGCTGGGACCGTTTCCGGACCTACCTGCACATCCACCACACCGCCGAGGACACGCACCTCTGGCCGGTGCTCCGAGCCAGGCTGGCCGGCCGGACGGGCGAGCTCGCGGTGCTGGATCAGATGGAGTCCGAACACGGCGAACTCGACCTGCTGCTCGCCGCCGTCGATCGCGCATTCGGCGCCGCGCCGGCCGAGTTGGTGGTGCCAGCCCGGCTGCTCCGGACCGCGCTCGTCCGGCATTGCCATCACGAAGAGGACGACGCGATGCCTTTGGTGGTCGATAATCTGACCGAAGGGGAGTGGACCGCATTCGGTGCCGAACAACGTCGCCAGCTGGGTCTGCGCGGGGCTTCCTCGTTCATTCCCTGGGTGCTGGACGGGGCCGCGGACGAGACGCAACGCACGGTGCTCGGAATGCTGCCGCCGCCCGTACGACTGCTCTACCGCTGCACCTGGCGACCCCGTTACCTTCGCGGGCCCCGACTCCTCCAGGCGTCGTAATCAGAGGCGTCGTAGTCACCGGTCCACATGCGACACCTTCCTATTTCCACGAACCGAGCAGGCTGCCGCGGCGGGAAACGGTGACCTGCGACCCAGGGGTGCGGGGCACGTCGAAAATGACGTTGCCCCGCTTGGTCTGCCCGGAATGCAGTTTCCCGGAGCCGATGCCCGGCCCGTAGTGGGCCGGCCCGGCGTTGCCGTTGCCGGATTCGTAGACGGCGCCTTTCGCCTCCCGCCAGCCGAAGCTGAAGTCGCCGTAGTCGTAGACGCCGCTGATGACCTTGATCGTCACCTCGACCACCGCGAATCGGCCGTTCGCCGGCGGCTGACCGCGACCGTCGGCGGGGCGGTTGTACGACGACACGCTGTCGACGGTGATTTCGGCTTCCATCCCGCCACCGCCGCTGACGCTGATCACGCTGCCGATCGGGGTGCCCATGGCGATGCTGGTGTCCACTGTGGTCGAGCCGTCGTTGGGCAGCGCGTCGAGTTCGTCCGGGTCGTTCGAGGACAGACCAACCGGGCACAGCGCGGTCGCCGGGCCGCACGGTGCGCTGGCGGCCGGCGCGGCATTGCCGCTGTTGTCGGTCCGGGCGCCGGACGAGACCGCGGCGGCAGCCCCGACGCCGGCCGCGGCGATGACAAGCAGGCCGGCAACGACCAGCCGCAGGACACGATGTTCCGTTTTCAGTGGTTGCGGCATTTCAGGCATTGTTTGTCCCGGGGCGAGATGAGGGCGGCGCTGTCCCGTTCTCGTGGCTCGAGACGCAGCGAGCGTGTACGCGATCGCCGCCGTACGGGGGATATTCCTCAAGAGTTGCGCTGGCCGGCCGCCGAATTGAGCTGTTCGGACCCAACTGGCAGCAACGCGATCGGAACGCTCGCATGGATGGCTACGCGCGCACTCGCCGTAAAACACCGGTCAGGGCTGGATGTTCTCCAGATCCTCGAGCAGGCTCGGGTGCGTCGGCTTCCAGCCGAGCGCCTCCCGGGTATGGGTGCTGGATGAGGGCTGGTCCGTCGCGAAGATCGGGCCGAGCGGGCCGTAGGTCTCTTCTGGCACCGGCTCGACCGGCACTCCGAGTCGGCGGCCGATGACCGTGGCGATGTCGCGTACGGCGTCGCCTTCGTCGGCCACGGCGTGCCAGGCGGTTCCGGCCGGTGCCTGCTCCAGGGCCAGTCGGAATAGGACAGCCGCGTCGAGCGCGTGCACGGCCGGCCACCGCTGCGCGCCGTCGCCCGGGTAACCGGACACCCCGCCTTGGCGCGCGATGTTGGTCAGCAGGCCGGCGAACCCGCCGGTGCCGTCGTTGTGCACCGTGCGCGGCAGGCGTACGGCGCTGCTCCGGACCCCGCGCGAGGCCAGGCCCAGGACCGCGGTGACCGCGCGGCCGCGGCCACCGACCGGCCCGTCGGTCGGGACCGGATCGGCCTCGGTGGAGACGCGGCCGGGCACATACGGCGTACCCGAGACCGTGACCAGGGGGCGGTCGCTGCCGACAAGCCCCTCGCCGAGGGTCGCCATGGCGGCGCTCTCCTCGGCGACCGCCTGTGCCACGGCGTCGGCGCTGCTGAAGTCGTTGGCGAATGCCAGGTGGATCACCCCGTCGGCCTGAGCGGCCCCGGCGCGAAGGATGTCCAGGTCGGCGAGAGCTCCCCTGATCGTCTCGGCGCCGGCCGACCGGGCGGCCCGTGCGGAGGTGTCGGAGCGGGCGAGAGCAAGGACGGTGTGGCCGTTGCCGAGGAGTTCAGCGATGACGGCGGAGCCGATCAGTCCGGTGCCACCGGTGATGAAGATGCGCATGGAACTCTCCCGAATTGATGGAAGGCTATGGGACTCTTGTCCCATCACTCTAACAGGGTGATGGGACAAGAGTCTCGTCACCTATGATGGACGCATGAGTCGGTGGGAGCCGGGGGCGCGGGAACGACTGGTGGTGGCTGCCGTCGATCTGTTCACCGAGCAGGGGTACGACCTGACGACGGTCGCGCAGATCGCTGAGCGCGCCGGCGTAACGAAAAGCACGTTCTTCCGGCACTTCCCCGATAAGCGCGAGCTGCTGGTGGCCGGGCAGGAGACGCTGAGCCGGCTGCTGTCCGAGGGCATCGCTGAGGCGCCGGCGAATGCCAGCCCGCTCGAGGCGGTTGCGGCCGGTCTTGAGCGCGCTTCCAGTGCGATGGGCCCGATGAACCGCGAGCTCGGCCCGCGATTGAAGGCAGCGGTCGCCGCCAGTGCCGAGCTCCAGGGGCGTGATGCCCTCAAGAGCGTTGGCCTCGCGGCCGCCATGACAACTGCGCTTGTCGCCCGCGGGGTGCCCGGTCCAACGGCGCATCTCGCGGGAGAGCTGGGTGTCCTCGCGTTCAAGCGGGGCTACGCCCAATGGTCCGAGGGCGCCCGCGATGCCGAGGACGAACTCGCGCAGCACACGTTGGCGGCGCTGGAGGAACTGCGGGCGGCGACTGCGTCGCTGGGCTGATGAGGCAATCTCGGCACGTGTGCCCCCGGTAGGATTCGAACCTACGCCCCTGCCTCCGGAGGGCAGTGCTCTATCCCCTGAGCTACGGGGGCCAGGGACGACTGAGATTAACAGACAGCGCCCCTGCCTCTGGCAGGGCGGTGTCGCAGGTCTGATCGGCGGTGTTGGCCCGGGCCCGAGCCGACTGCAGGCGTGGCCGCGTCGCCGGTAGCCTGAGCGGGTGACTCCCGCAGACCTCGCCGAGGCCGTCCGTGCCGCGCTCGACAGCGCTGTCGCCGACGGTGCCATCGCCGTGCCCATCCCCGACGAGATCGTCATCGAGCGGCCGCGCACCCGCGAGCACGGCGACTACGCCACCAACATCGCGATGCGCCTGGCCAAGCCCGCCGGGCGCAAGCCGCGCGAGGTGGCCGAGCTGATCGCCGAGCGGCTCGGCGCGAATCCGGAGATCGAGCGGGTCGACGTCGCCGGCCCGGGATTCCTGAACATCACGGTGGCCTCCGGCGCGCTCGGCGCGCTGGCCCGCACGATCGTCACCGCGGCCGATTCGTACGGGCAGACCGCCGTGCTTGCCGGCCAGCACCTCAACCTTGAGTACGTGTCGGCCAACCCGACCGGTCCGGTGCACATCGCGCACGCCCGGTGGGCCGCCGTCGGCGATGCGCTGGGTCGGCTGTTGCAGGCCAGCGGCGCGACCGTGACGCGCGAGTACTACTTCAACGACGCCGGCACCCAGATCGATCGCTTCACCGCCTCGATCTATGCTGCCGCACAAGGAAAGCCGATCCCCGAGGACGGCTACCAGGGCGACTACATCGAGCGGATCGGCGCCCAGGTCCGGGACGGCCATCCCGACGCGCTGGCGCAGCCCGAGGCCGACGCGCTGGAGACTTTCCGGCGCGAGGGCGTCGCGTTGATGTTCGCCGATATCCGCCGCTCGCTCGCAGCTTTCGGGGTCGAATTCGACGTCTTCTTCAACGAGCGCGATCTGTACGAGAAGGGTCAGGTCGACGACGCCGTTCAGCGGCTGCGCGACGGCGGCCACGTCTACGAGGCCGATGGCGCGGTCTGGCTGCGCACCACCGACTTCGGCGACGACAAGGACCGGGTCATCGTGCGGTCGGCGAAATTCGGCGGCCGCCCGACGTACTTCTGTTCCGATCTCGCCTACTACATCGACAAACGCGAGCGGGGCGCCGACAAGGTCATCATCCTGCTCGGCGCCGACCACCACGGCTACGTCGGCCGGATGCGCAGCATGGTCGCCGGAATGGGCCAGAACCCTGACGAGACACTGGAAATCATCATCGGCCAGATGGTGAACGTGCAGGGCGCCCGGCTGTCCAAGCGGGCCGGCAACATGGTCACGCTCGACGACCTGATCGCCGCGATCGGCGCGGATGCCGGGCGGTACAACCTGGTGCGGGCCAGCATGGATTCCCCGGTCGACCTGGACCTGGACCTGTGGGCCAGCAAGACCAGCGACAACCCGGTTTTCTACGTGCAGTACGCGCACGCCCGGCTCGCCTCGCTGCAGCGCAACGCCGCCGATCTCGGCATCGAGCGCGGCACGGACTTCGACCCGGCGCTGCTGAGTCACGACCGCGAGGCCGACCTGTTGGTGGCGCTCGGCGAGTTCCCGCGGGTGGTGACCGCCGCCGCGGAGCTGCGCGAGCCGCACCGCGTCGCCCGCTACGCCGAGGAACTGGCCGGCACTTACCACCGCTTCTACGACTCCTGCCGGGTGCTGCCGCGCGGCGATGAGGTCTCGACACCGGTGACGGTGGCCCGGTTGTGGCTGTGCGAGGCGACGCGGACGGTGCTGGCCAATGCCCTGGGGCTGCTCGGTGTGAGCGCCCCGACCAGAATGTGACTTCCTCGATCCAGCAAGGAGACCAGCGTGCGCACTCATGAGGCTGGCGCGCTGCATGCCGACTTCTCACCCCAGTCCGGTGTGCATACCGTGCCGACCAAGCTCGGGGTGTTGACGCCTTCGGTGTGGCCGCGCAACGCCGTCCGGCGGGACGATGGGGTGCTGACCCTCGCCGGGGTCGACGTACGGGACCTCGCGGCCGATCACGGCACCCCGGCCTACGTGGTCGACGAGGCCGATTTCCGGTCCCGCTGCCACGACTATTTGGCCGCGTTCGGTGGCTCCGATGTGCATTACGCGGCGAAGGCATTCTGCTGCCAGGCGGTGCTGCGCTGGGTCGCCGAGGAACAGATGGGACTGGACGTCTGCTCCGGTGGCGAGCTGGCGGTCGCGCTGCGGGCCGGTTTCCCGGCCGACCGTATCGCGCTGCACGGCAACAACAAATCGATTGTCGAATTGGAACGCGCAGTCGATTCCGGGGTCGGCCGGATCGTCGTCGATTCCTTTGTGGAGATAGCCAGACTTGCTGCTGTGGCTGAGAATCGAGGGGTACGTCAGCAGGTGCTGGTCCGGGTGACGGTCGGCGTCGAGGCGCATACGCACGAATTCATCGCCACCGCGCACGAGGATCAGAAATTCGGTTTTTCGCTGGCCTCCGGTGACGTGCTCGAGGCGGTCCGGCGGATTGCCGCGCTGCCGGCGTTGGAGCTGGTCGGCGTGCACAGCCACATCGGTTCGCAGATCTTCGACACGGCCGGTTTCGAGGTGTCCGCCCGCCGCGCGGTCGGGCTGCTGGAGACGATCCGGACCGAGCTGGGCATCACCCTGCCGGTGCTCAACCTCGGCGGCGGTCTTGGGATCTCGTACACGATCGACGACGACCCGGTCGATGTCGAGACGGTCGCCGATCAGCTCACCGAGATCGTCACCAAGGAATGCGAGGCGGCGGACTTCCCGCTGCCGCTGCTGGCCGTCGAGCCCGGCCGCGCCATCGCCGGCCCCGGCACTGTCACGCTCTACGAGGTCGGCACCGTCAAAAACGTCGACGGCATCCGGACCTACATCTCGGTGGACGGCGGGATGAGCGACAACATCCGGACTGCGCTCTACGACGCGAGCTACACCTGCGTGCTCGCATCCCGCGACTCCGCCGCCGAGCCGATGCTGGCCCGCGTCGTCGGAAAGCACTGTGAGTCAGGCGATATCGTCGTCCGGGACACCTGGCTGCCGTCCGATGTTTCGCCCGGTGACCTGATCGCGGTGGCCGCCACTGGCGCGTACTGCCGGAGCATGGCGAGCAACTACAACCACGCGCTGCGGCCCCCGGTGGTGGCGGTCCGCGACGGCGCCTCCCGGCTCCTGGTGCGGCGGGAGACCGAGGACGACCTGCTGGCGCTCGAGGTGGGAAGTGAATAAACGGATCGGTGTCGCGGTCCTCGGCTGCGGTTCCGTCGGCAGCCAGGTGGTCCGCCTGCTCGGTGAGCAGGCGGCCGATCTGGAGGCCCGGGTCGGAGCGCCGCTGGACCTGATCGGGGTGGCGGTACGGCGTCCGCAGCGGCATCGCGACATTCCGGCCCACCTGCTGACGACCGACGCGGAGTCGCTGGTCACCCGCGACGATGTCGACATCGTCGTCGAGGTGATCGGCGGCATCGAGCCGACCCGTTCGTTCCTGCTGGCCGCGATGAAGGCCGGAAAGTCCGTCGTCACGGCCAATAAGGCGCTGCTGGCCGAGGACGGCGCCATGATGCACGCGGTCGCCCGGGAGACCGGGGCCGACCTGTATTTCGAGGCCGCCGTCGCGGGCGCCATTCCGTTGGTACGACCGCTGCAGGAATCCCTTGTCGGCGACCGGGTCACGGCTGTGCTCGGCATCGTCAACGGCACCACCAACTACGTACTGTCCAGAATGGACGAAACCGGCGCGAGTTTTGGGGAGGCGCTGGAAGAGGCGACCGCGCTCGGATATGCCGAAGCCGATCCGACCTCGGACATTGACGGATTCGACGCCGCGGCCAAGGCTGCAATCCTTGCTGGGCTCGCTTTTCACACCCGCGTCACGGCCGCCGATGTTTACCGCGAGGGAATTTCGGGGGTTTCCGCCGCGGATATCGCCAGCGCGAAGAGCATGGGCTGTGTGGTGAAGCTGCTCGCTATCTGCGAGCGGTCCGCCGATGATTCCGTCGGCGTCCGGGTGCACCCGGCGATGATTCCGCGGACGCACCCGTTGGCCGGCGTGGGTGGCGCGTTCAACGCCGTTTTCGTACGGGGTGAGGCGGCCGGCGAGCTGATGTTCTACGGCCAGGGTGCCGGTGGCGCGCCGACTGCGAGCGCGGTGCTGGGCGACCTCGTCGCGGTGGCCCGCAACCGGATGGCCGGGGGCCGGGGCGCGGGTGAGTCCGCGTACGCCGACCTGCGGGTCCGGTCGATGGGGGAGACCCGCACTCGCTACCACGTCAGTCTCGACGTCCGCGACCGCGCCGGTGTGCTCGCCGCGGTCGCCCAGGCCTTCGCCGAGCACGACGTGAGCATCTCCACCGTCCGTCAGGTCGGCCGCGGCGACGACGCCACGCTGGTCCTGGTCACCCACATCGCCACCGATGCCGCGCTGTCGGCCACCATCGACGACCTTCGTGGCTTCGACGTCGTCCGTGAGGTGGCCAGCGTGATGCGGGTCGAGGGTGAGACATGATGGTGTCCGGCACTCGGCAGGTATTGGTCCAGCTATTTGTCTGTCGCCAGAGGAGCGCGCAATGACCGCATGGCGGGGCGTCATCGAGGAGTATGCCGACCGAATTTCATTGCTGCCGGGGGCATCGGCGGTGACGCTGCTGGAGGGTGGCACGCCGCTGGTCTTCGCGCCGGAGCTCTCCGCGCGGACCGACTGCGAGGTCTACCTGAAGGTCGAGGGCCTCAACCCGACCGGCTCGTTCAAGGACCGCGGGATGACCGTGGCGATCACCCAGGCCGTGGCGGCAGGCAGCAAGGCGGTGATCTGCGCCAGCACCGGCAACACCAGTGCCAGCGCGTCGGCCTACGCGGTCCGCGGCGGCCTGACCAGTGCCGTGCTCGTGCCGCAGGGAAAGATTGCTTTGGGAAAACTCGCCCAGGCATTAGTGCACGGCGCGCGACTGTTGCAAGTGGACGGTTCCTTCGACGACTGCCTGACGCTGGCCCGGGATCTCGCCGACCACTATCCGGTGACGTTGGTCAATTCGGTCAACCCCGATCGCATCGAGGGACAGAAGACCGCCGCGTTCGAGGTATGCGACGTTCTCGGTAGCCCGCCAGACATCCATTGTTTACCGGTAGGAAACGCCGGCAACATAACGGCGTATTGGAAGGGCTATATCGAATACCAGCGGGACGGCGTGATATCGACGCTGCCGAAGATGTTCGGTTTCCAGGCCGCCGGCTCCGCTCCGATCGTCACCGGTGAACGCGTCGACAACCCGATCACGATCGCCACCGCGATCCGGATCGGGAATCCGGCGTCCTGGAAACAGGCGCTGGCGGCGCGGGACGAGTCCGGCGGGCTGATCGACGCCGTCACCGATCGGCAGATCCTCGCCGCCTACCGGTTGCTGGCCCGCAGCGAGGGCGTCTTCGTCGAGCCGGCGTCCGCGGCGAGCGTCGCCGGGCTGCTGGCCACGGCCGGGGACGGTCGCCTGCCCCGCGGCAGCAAGGTCGTCTGTACCGTCACCGGAAACGGTCTCAAGGACCCTGAATGGGCGATTTCAGGCGCACCGACGCCGGTTACGGTCCCGGTCGACGCGCACGCCGCCGCCGGCGCGCTGGGCCTTGGCTGACTCGCGGGATGACTCGCGGATGAGCGGTGCCGTACGGGTCCGGGTGCCCGCGACCAGCGCCAACCTGGGCCCGGGATTCGACTCGCTGGGCCTGGCGTTGGCGCTCTACGACGAGGTCGAGGCGAGCCTCACCGACGACGGCGTGGTGGTCTCGGTGGAGGGGGCCGGAGCCGGTGAGCTGCCGGCCGATGAGCGCCATCTGGTGGCCCGCGCCGCATATGCGGCATTCGACGCGCTCGGCGCCCGGCCCGCGGGGCTGCGGCTGCGGTGCGTCAACCGGATCCCGCAGGCGCGCGGCCTCGGCTCATCGGCGGCGGCTATCGTCGCCGGCGTACTCGCCGCCCGAGCTCTCACCCCGGACAGTACGGAGCGGCTGGACCCGGCCGCCACGCTCGCGCTGTGCGCCGAATTGGAAGGTCACGCGGACAATGTCGCGGCGTGCCTGCTCGGCGGTGCCACCATCGCCTGGCTCCAGGACGACACGTTCAAGGCGACCCGGCTGGAACCGGTGGACGGTCTGCGAGCCTGGGTATTCGTACCGGGAGACCGGTCGGAGACCGTGCAGTCCAGGCAGTTGCTGCCGGCTTCGGTGCCCCACGCGGACGCGGCGCACGCCGCCGGACGCGCGGCATTGCTGGTCCGGGCGCTGACCGGTGCGCCCGAACTGCTGCTACCGGCAACCGAGGACCGCCTGCATCAGCCGTACCGAAAGAGTGTTATGCCCGAATCCATCGAGCTGGTGACGCGGCTCCGCGCGGCCGGGGCGGCAGCGGTGATTTCCGGTGCGGGGCCCACGGTGTTGAGCCTCGACACCAACGAGGGTGGCGATGACACCGTTGTCAGAGATTCGCCCGCCGGTTGGGCGGTGCAACGCCTCGAAGTGGACCGTTCGGGCGCCGCTTGTCGGTGAAGCGTGCCCGATGGGGAAGCAATATCGGCGCGGCGGTGTTGCCCGGAACGGGCGGAGCATCTACGCTGATGCCCATCAGCCGCCATTGGGTGTGCTTGAGACCGGGTTTGTTGAGGTCGTTTTTCCTGACGTACGTCGACAACCCACATTTCTCACATGGATCTGGTTTGTAGTCCCAGGTTTCGGCGTAGGCCGAAACCGAAGCAGATCCTGCCCAGGCTGTCCCGATCTCCCGTCCCCACAGGGAGTCGCATTCCAGGGCTTGTAACCGGCCGTACAGAAGTGATCCGGCCGTCATAAGGGAAGGACCCTTCTTTGACTGAAACCACCGACGCTCCCGCCGTGACTGGCGAAGGCGTCACAGATTCCGCATCGGGCGCTGCCCGCCCACGCCGTCGCGCCGCCGGACTCTCCGGCATGGTGCTCGCCGAGCTCCAGGAGCTCGCCGGCGGCCTCGGCATTGCCGGCACGGCCCGCATGCGCAAGAGCGATCTCGTCGCCGCCATCAAGGAAAAGCAGGCCGGTGGGGCCGTGGCGACCGAGACCTCTGTCACATCTGGCGCGTCTGGCGCATCGAGCACGTCTGGCACATCCGAGCAGGCGCCACCTGCCCGCGTCCGGCGTACCGCCCGCCGCCCGGCCGGCTCGCCGGCTCCCGACAGCGCGGAGAGCGTCGCTGCCGCCGATGTGCCGGCCGCCGCGGAGCCGCTGGTCGCCGACGCACCGAGCGGGAACGGCGTCGCCGCGGCTGGTGCCGTCGCCGGGGGGGTCATCGACGACTCCGCCTCCGCCCGCGGCACGACCCGCCGTACCACCCGTGGCCGTCGGCCCGCCGTGGACGACGCGCCGACGCTGGACAGCGTCGCGGACGGGGCTGCGTCGGTCTCTTCGACCGAGCCGTCCGCCGCCGAGCAGCCCACCACCGGCCGTGACCGCAACGAGGGTCAGCGCACCAACGACCGTTCCGGCGACAACACCGCCGATCGATCCGAGGGCCGGCGCGACAACAACCGGCAGCGCGGCGACAACAACCGCGGCGACAGCAACCGCAGCGACAACCAGGGTTCCGGTCGCAACGACAACCGCAACCGGAACGACAACCGCAACCGGGACGACAACCGGAATCGCGACGACAACCGGAATCGCGATGACAACCGGAATCGCGATGACAACCGGAATCGCAACGACAACCGCAACGACAATCGCAACGACAATCGCGACCGGAACGACAACCGGGACGGCGACGACGAGTTCGACAGCAATGGTCGCCGCCGGGGTCGCCGCTTCCGTGACCGGCGTGGCCGCGGTGGCCGCGAGCGGGTCGGCGAGACCGCTGAGCCGGTGATCGCCGAGGACGACGTACTGATTCCGGTCGCCGGGATCCTCGACGTGCTCGACAATTACGCGTTCGTCCGCACCTCGGGCTACCTCACCGGCCCGAACGATGTGTACGTCTCGCTGTCGCAGGTCCGTAAGAACGGACTGCGCCGCGGTGACGCCATCACCGGTGCGGTCCGCCAGCCCCGCGAGGGCGAGCGGCGCGACAAGTACAACGCGCTGGTCCGCCTCGACACCGTCAACGGGGTCGAGCCGGACGAGGCGAAGAAGCGGGCGGAGTTCCACAAGCTCACGCCGCTCTATCCGCAGGACCGGTTGCAGCTGGAGACCGAGCCGCACATCCTCACCACCCGGCTCATCGACCTGGTGGCGCCGATCGGCAAGGGCCAGCGCGCCCTGATCGTCAGCCCGCCGAAGGCCGGTAAGACGATGGTGCTGCAGTCGATCGCCAACGCGATCACCACCAACAACCCCGAATGCCACCTCATGGTCGTCCTGGTGGACGAGCGTCCGGAGGAGGTCACCGACATGCAGCGGTCGGTGAAGGGCGAGGTCATCGCCTCGACCTTCGACCGCCCGCCGTCGGACCACACCACCGTCTCCGAGCTCGCGATCGAGCGGGCCAAGCGACTGGTGGAGCTCGGGCACGACGTGGTCGTGCTGCTGGACTCGATCACCCGGCTGGGTCGGGCGTACAACAACGCCTCACCGGCCAGCGGTCGCATCCTCTCCGGTGGTATCGACTCCACCGCGCTCTACCCGCCGAAGCGATTCCTCGGCGCGGCCCGCAACATCGAGAACGGCGGCTCCCTGACCATCATCGCGACCGCGCTGGTGGAGACCGGGTCGACCGGTGACACGGTCATCTACGAGGAGTTCAAGGGCACCGGCAACGCCGAGCTCTACCTCGACCGCAAGTTGGCCAACAAGCGGCTGTTCCCGGCTGTCGACGTCATCGCGTCGAGCACCCGTAAGGACGAGATCCTGTTGTCGGCCGACGAGCACGCCGTGGTGATGAAGCTGCGCCGGGTGCTGGCGGCGCTGGATTCCCAGCAGGCGCTGGAGCTCGTGCTCGACCGGTTGCGCAAGACCCGGACCAACGTCGAGTTCCTGATGCAGGTGCAGAAAAACTCGCCCGCCAACGAGGACTGACCGCTTCCCGGCCGCGGGACTAATCCCGCGGCCGGTGGCGTTGACCGGTCGTGTCACGACTGGCTCGCCAGATCTGGCACACTGGTCCGGCATACATATGGGCTTCCGGTTCACCTCGCAACGCGAGAACGCGTTATGAGGACCCGGCGGCCACGACGGAAGGACTGCACCACATGAAGACCGATATCCACCCCGAGTACGTCGCCACACAGGTCACCTGTTCGTGCGGCAACTCGTTCGTCACCCGCAGCACGTCAACGTCCGGCTCGCTGCACGCCGAGGTCTGCTCGGCCTGCCACCCGTTCTACACGGGCAAGCAGAAGATCCTGGACACCGGCGGCCGCGTCGCCCGGTTCGAGAAGCGGTTCGGAAAGCGCGCCGCCCGCACCGCCGACAAGTAGCTCGCCGAAACGGCGCCCGACCCATTCCGGGTCGGGCGCCGTTTGCCGTCTCTGCATCATCCCGCTGGACCGTTCCAGGTAGGAAACGCCATGTCAGACACGAAGAGTGCCGCCACCGAGCTGGTCGAGGAGTACGCCGAGCTCGAGCGGCAGCTCGCCGACCCGGCGGTGCACACCGACCAGGACCGGGCCCGCACTCTCGGCCGCCGCTACGCCGAGCTCGGCCCGGTGGTCGAGACGGTCCGGGCCCTGGACGCCGCGCGCGCGGACCGGGACGCCGCCCGCGAGTTGGCCGCCGAGGACGCCGCCTTCGCCGCCGAGGCCGACGAGCTGGACCTGCGTATCGATGAGCTGTCGCTGAAGCTGCGCGAACAGCTGCTGCCCAAGGATCCCAATGATGAGAAGGACATCATTATGGAGATCAAGGCCGGCGAGGGTGGCGAGGAGTCCGCGCTGTTCGCCGGCGACCTGCTCCGGATGTACCTGCGGTACGCCGAGCGGCAGCACTGGAAGACCGAGGTGCTGGACGCCGAGCCGACCGAGATGGGCGGCTACCGCGACATCAGCGTCGCGATCAAGGCTCGCGGCGGCGTGTGGCGGCGGCTGAAGTACGAGGGCGGTGTGCACCGGGTGCAGCGGGTGCCGGTCACCGAATCGCAGGGCCGGATCCACACCTCGGCGGCCGGCGTCCTGGTGTTGCCCGAGGCCGAGGAGGTCGACATCCAGATCGACGCCAACGATCTGCGTATCGACGTCTACCGGTCCTCCGGCCCGGGTGGGCAGAGCGTCAACACCACCGACTCGGCGGTCCGCATCACCCACCTGCCGACCGGCACCGTGGTGGCGATGCAGAACGAGAAGAGTCAGCTGCAGAACCGGGAGGCCGGCATGCGCGTGCTGCGCGCCCGGCTGCATGCGCTGGCCCAGGAGCAGGCCGACCAGCAGGCCGCCGACACCAGGCACAGCCAGGTTCGTACCGTCGACCGCAGCGAGCGGATCCGGACCTACAACTACCCGGAGAACCGGATCTCCGATCACCGGGTCGGATTCAAGGCGTACAACCTCGACCAGGTGCTCGACGGCGAGCTGGACGCCGTACTCGACGCGCTGGCCCGCGCCGACGCCGAGGCCGCTCTGTCCGGCCAGCAGAACTGACCGGTCATGACGCCCGAACGGTCCCCGGACTCCTTTCCCGCCAATGTGGCGTTGGGGCAATCTAGTCACCCCAATGCCACATTGGCGCAAAAGGCGGCGGTGGCGCGGTTGCGGGCCGCCGGGGTCGCGAGCCCGGAACACGACGCCCGGGCGCTGCTGGCCCACGTGCTCGACATCCCGTGGGGCCGCCTGGTCACGGTCGATGAGCTCACGCCCGAGCAGCGGGCCCGGTACGAGCACCTCGTTGACGAGCGCGCCGACCGCGTCCCGTTGCAGCATCTCACCGGGGTCGCCGGTTTTCGCCGGCTCGAACTTGCCGTCGGGCCAGGGGTTTTCGTGCCGCGGCCGGAGACCGAGTCGCTGGTGGAGTGGGGGCTGGAGCAGCTGCGCGGGCACGAGCGGCCGGTCGTCGTCGATCTGTGCGCGGGCAGTGGGGCGATCGCGCTGAGCGTCGCCGACGAACTGCCCGGGGCGACGGTGTACGCGGTGGAGCGGGAGGCCGACGCCTACGCCTGGGCGCTGCGCAACGCGGCCGGCACCGACGTGCGGATCGTGCATGCCGATATCGCCGGCGTGCTGCCGGAGCTGGCCGGGACGGTCGACCTGGTCCTGGCCAATCCGCCGTACATCCCGGATGGCGCCCGGATCGAACGTGAGGTGGCCGAGCACGATCCGCCGGCCGCGCTGTGGGGCGGTTCCGACGGGCTCGATA
The DNA here is from genome assembly GCA_036267955.1 of Mycobacteriales bacterium. GTDB lineage: Bacteria > Actinomycetota > Actinomycetes > Mycobacteriales > QHCD01 > DATAVB01. The sequence continues at coordinate 49,310 of DATAVB010000082.1, forward strand.
CGGTTCGGGTGGTCATCGCCACCGCGGCGCGGCTGCTGCGGTCCGGAGGCCGGGTCGGCATCGAACACGCCGATCTGCAGGGGGAGTCGGTCCCGGCGCTGCTGCGCCGGGTGGGAGGCTGGCACGAGGTGTCCGACCACCGCGATCTCGCGGAGCGGCCGCGGTTCGCCACCGGCACGAGAGCAACCCGAGCGGTTGAGGACGAAGGAGTGGCCCGATGAGCCTGTCGTACGACTGCGCCGTTGCCTTGGAGCGAGCTGATGGGCTCACCGCTGCCGCGGCCGCGATCGAGCGCGGCGAGCTGATCGTGATGCCGACCGACACGGTCTACGGCCTGGCCGCCGACGCGTTCTCGCCGTCCGCGGTGCAGCTGCTGTTCGAGGCCAAGGCCCGCGGCCGGGACGTCCCGTCACCGGTGCTGGTCGGCTCCTGGAACGGTCTGGACGGCCTGGTGCTCAGTGTCTCCGGCGATGCCCGCGAGCTGATCGAGGCGTTCTGGCCGGGCGGGCTGACCGTCATCGTCGAGCACGCACCGTCGCTGTCCTGGGATCTGGGGGACACCCGCGGCACGGTCGCGGTGCGGATGCCGGCGCATCCGGTCGCCATCGAACTGCTGACCCGCACCGGTCCGCTGGCCGTCTCCAGCGCCAACAAACACGGGCAGCCCTCGCCGGCGACCGCCGCGCACGCCCGCAAGCAGCTCGGTGATCTGGTCACCGTCTATCTCGAGGCCGAGGTCGCCGACGGCCGGGCGTCGAGCATCGTCGACCTCACCGGTGAGAAGCCGCTGCTGCGCCGGGCCGGAGCGGTGTCGGTCGAGGAGTTGCGCGAGGTCGTACCCGATCTGGTGCTGCCCGAGGAAGCTGCCGGTAACTCGGCCGGATAACTCGGCTGGTTAAGAGTGCCAGCCGGCGCTGCCATTGGGGGCCGCGGCGCTACGCTTCGTACCAGGACGGCGTCGTCACGAACGGGAGAGCAGCACAGATGGCCACCTTCTGGGGTCCGGATCTCGATGCGCCCCATCTCCAAGCGCGCGGTGTGAGCGACCAGCCCGCCGGCCGCCGGAGCTGACCCGCTGCCGTGCGTGAATATGCCCTCGTCTTCTGCGTCGCGGCCGCCGTCACCTTCCTGCTGACACCGGTGGTGCGGCGGCTGGCGATGCGCTCCGGCGTGGTGAAACAGCCGAGCGCCGGCGGAGTGCACACCATTCCGACGCCCGAGCTCGGTGGCATCGCCATGTACGCCGGGGTCGCGGCGGCGTTGCTGGTCGCGCACAAGATGCCCACGTTGCAGCGGACGTTCCAGAACTCCTCGGCCACGACCGCGATCCTGATCGCGGCCGGGTTGATGTGCTTCATCGGAGCGCTCGACGACAAGTGGGATCTGGACGCGTTGACCCGGTTCGCCGGGATGATCGTGGCGGCCGGTGTCATGGTGCTGATGGGCGTGCAGCTGTTCCTGTTCTACGTGCCGTTCGGCGGCATCGGCACTGTCCTGTTAGGACGCGATGAGGCGGTGCCGCTCACCATCCTGTTCTGCGTGGCGACGGTCAACGCGGTCAACTGGATCGACGGCCTGGACGGACTCGCCGCCGGCGTGACATGCATCTCGGCGGTGGCCTTCTTCGCGTACTCCTATCACCTGGGTGTGGTCGGGTACGGCGACGTGGCCTATCCGCCGACGTTGATCTGCGCGGTGACCGCGGGCGTGTGCGCCGGCTTCCTGCCGCACAACTTCAGCCCGGCCCGGATCTTCATGGGCGACTCGGGCGCCTACATGCTCGGTCTGTTGCTCGCCTCGGCCACCACGACCGCGACGAACGCCGACTCGCAGACTTTCGGCAGCCTCGCCGGCTCGCTTCCGCTGGTGCTTCCGCTGGTCATTCCGGCCCTCGTGCTGGCGATTCCACTCGGCGACATGCTGGTCGTGATCGCGCGGCGGCTGCGGTCGGGCAAGGCGCCCTGGGCATCCGCCGATCGAAAGGTGCACCTGCCGCACCGGATGCTCAAGTTGGGCCACACTCCGCGGCGCACCGTACTGATCATCTACCTGTGGGCGGCGCTGATCGCCTTCGGCGGAGTGGCGATGACGCTGACCGACAGCATCACGATGGTGCTGTCGCTGGTCGCCGGTCTGGCAGTGGTGGCGCTGGTGTTGTCCAACGTGCCCCGGCTGCGGGCGCTGCGCCGGACTGGCAGAGCGTGACTGGCATCGCATTACCCGAAAAGTAAAGGGCTCCTAAGCGTGTGATAGCGTCGCCACCGTCCCGCAGAGGTGGGACGGACCGGTCTGGATCACCCGCATTGAGGGGTGGTGTGGCCGGTCACTCTGGTAACTAGGGCCTCATGGAGGCCTTGTTCAGATAGCCACTATCTGGGGAGTGCGACATGCCGAAGCTGCTGCCGCGGTAGGAGATGTGAGCCGCCGTGGCGCAAAGTCCACCGAGTATCTGGCAGCTGGTGACCCTGGGGTCCACCATGGTCGGATGCATCGTGGGCGGGTTGCTGCTCGGCTTGTTGATCGACCACTTCGCCCACACATCACCCGCATGCGCGCTCGCCGGAGTCGGTGTGGGCCTCGTGGGTGCAGGCATTGCCATGTACGGACAGGTGCGTAGGTTCCTCAAGTAGCTGGAGGCGAAGCGGGTGGTGAACGAAAGTCCGGTGACTCCCGCCATACCGGTGCACGCGGCCGCCAATCATCGGCGGTCGATGATCATGGCGTTGCCGGTGGGAGCCGTGGCGCTGGCCATTCTGGCTCCGCTCGGCCATCCGCTCGCCGGCGTTTTCGTCTTTCTCGGGTTGGCGCTCGGCGCACTCAACAGCCGACTGGTCCAGCATTCGGTGGCTGCATTTGCGGGCAGCGAAAGAGCTGACCGAAAGCGGCGCTTCGTGGGCAACGTGTTCGGCCGACTGGCTCTCATCACGTTGATCGCGCTGACCATCGTCCTGTTGATCCGACCGGACGGTCTCGGCGTGCTCGCTGGCCTGGCGGCGTTCCAGTTGTTGATGGTGGGCAATGCATCGCTGCCGGTGATCAAGGAGCTTCGTAAAGCATGACGTACTCCGCATCGACCGATATTGAGATCGCCAACCACTTTGTCCGGTGGGGTCTGAACCTGGACACCATCTGGACCACGGCGGTGGCTGGCCTGATCGTGGTGATCTCGGGCCTGATCGTGAGTCGGAAGGCCACGGCCGGTGTCCCCAGCGGCCCGCAGTTGTTGTGGGAGACCGTGGTCGGGGCGATCCAGGACCAGGTCGAGGCCTCCCTCGGAAAGCGAGTCGCGCCTTTTGTGGTGCCGCTCGCGGTCGCCCTCTTCACTTTTATTCTCGTCGCCAATTGGCTGGAGATCATCCCCACCCACGGCGCCCTGTCGGCGCCAACCGGCGACGTGAACCTGACGTTCGCGATGGCGGTCTTCGTTGTGGTGTGGGTGCACGCCTGGGGCGCGCATCACAGCGGCAAGCGCAATTACTGGGGACATGTGTTCAACCCCAAGGATCGCCCGATCGCGCTTCGCCCGTTCAACATGATCGAGGAGCTCGTCCGGCCGATTTCACTGGCCCTGCGGCTTTTCGGCAACATCTTCGCCGGCGGCATCATGATTGAGCTGATCGGTCTCTTCCCGGCTTATCTCAGCTGGGCGCCAAACGTTCTCTGGAAACTTTTCGACATGTTTATCGGCGTGATCCAGGCCGCAATTTTCGCGCTGCTCACCATTCTCTATTTCAGTTTCGCCAATGTGGCCGACCATGCAGCGGAGGCCGAGCACTGAGGCGATCGATTGACCCAACGTCTGGCACAGCGGCTTTGCATGTAGGTATCAACTAAGGAGAGTCATGGCAATCACGGATCACGCGGTACAGCTCGCCGGCGCGTTCGTCGGTGGCGGTCTCGCGCTTGGCGGCGGTGCGATCGGCGCGGCCGTGGGTGACGGTCTCGCCGGTAGCGCCACCATCGCCGGTGTCGCCCGCCAGCCCGAGGCACAGAGCCGGCTGTTCTCGATCTTCCTGCTGACCGTCGGTCTGGTCGAGGCGATGTACTTCATCAACCTGGCGTTCATGGCCCTGTTCGTCTTCGTCCTGGCGAAGTAGCAGAGGCCCGTTATGCACAGCAACGCCACCAGCATCTTCATCGTCCCGAATGCCACCTTCATCGCCGAGCTGGTGGCGTTCGTCATCATCCTCGCGGTGCTCTGGAGGTACGTCGTACCGCCGCTGCAGAAGGCGATGCGCGAGCGGCAGGACACCATCCGGCGCCAGCTCGAGGAGAGTCAGCGGGCCAAGGAGCAGCTGGCCAGCGCGGAGGAAGAGCACCGCAGGACGCTGGCCGAGGCTCGGGCCGAGGCGACCCAGATCCGCGAGGACGCCAAGCGCGAGTCGCAGAAGATCATCGACGAGACCAAGGCGAAGGCCCAGGCCGAGGTCGACCGCATCCAACAGCGCGGCGAGGAGCAGCTGGCCGCGCAGCGCCGTCAGGTGATCTCCGAGCTGCGCGTCGAGATCGGCCAGATGTCGGTCCAGCTGGCCGGTCGGGTCCTCGGTGAGTCGCTGGAGGAGGACGCGCGCCGCCGCGGCACCGTCGACCGGTTCCTCAACGAGCTCGATGGAATGTCCAGCCGGAGTGACTCCGAGACGGTGGGACAACGCTGATGCAGGGCGCCAGCAGGCTGTCACTCGCCGCCGTGACCGAGCAGCTGGACCGTCAGCTGTCCGGCGCCGGCGACCTCGGCCGGACCAGCGACGAGCTGTTCTCGGTCGCGGGCCTGCTCGACCGAGAGTTCGCGCTGCGCCGGGTGCTGTCCGACCCGTCCACCCAGACCGACGCGCGGACCTCGCTGCTGGAATCGCTGCTGGGTCAGCAGATCACCGCGGGCACGCTGGAAATCCTCCGCGGTGTGGTGGCCGCCCGCTGGTCGCGGCCGCCGGACCTCACCGACTCGATCGAGCAGCTCGGTCGGCAGACCGTGTTCATCGAGGCCGAGCGGGCCGGGGTGCTGGATGAGGTCGAGGACGAGCTGTTCCGGTTCGGCCGGATCCTCGACCGCGAGCCGGCGCTCAGCAATGCGCTGACCGACGCCGCACAGCCGGCGCCACGCCGGATCGAGCTGCTCGATTCGCTGCTGGCCGGCAAGGTGCACAGCGAGACGCGGCGGCTGCTCGAGCACGTCGTCGCCGCACCGCGCGAGCGGTCGCTGGACCACGTCATCGACGCCCTGTCCGATCAGGCCGCGTCCTATCGGTCGCGCTCGATCGCCCGGGTCCGCAGCTCGGTCCCGATGACTCCGGACCAGGAGAGCCGGCTGGCCGGTTCGCTGCGCCGGATCTACGGTCGGAACGTGGTGCTGCAGACCGAGGTCGACCGCGAGCTGCTGGGTGGTCTGGTCGTGCACATCGACGACGACGTCATCGACGGATCGGTCCTGAGCCGGCTGGACGCCGCCCGCCGCCGGCTCACCCGCTAACCATGGGCCACCAACCACAGCCAAACGCCGTACGCCGAAGTGCCGTACCGCCTAGCAGTAAGGGAATCTCATGGCCGAGCTGACGATCTCCTCCGAGGAGATCCGGACCGCGCTGGAAAACTACGTCTCATCGGTGTCGACCGAGGTGACCACCGAAGAGGTCGGCACCGTCACCGACACCGGCGACGGCATCGCGCACGTCGAGGGCCTGCCCTCGGCGATGACCAACGAGCTGCTGGAGTTCGAAGGCGGCGTGCTCGGCCTCGCGCTGAACCTCGACGTCCGCGAGATCGGCACGGTCATCCTGGGCGACGGCAGCCACATCGAGGAGGGCCAGTCGGTCAAGCGGACCGGCGAGGTGCTCTCGGTGCCGGTTGGCGACGCCTACCTCGGCCGGGTCGTCGACCCGCTGGGCAACCCGATGGACGGGCAGGGCGCCATCGAGACCACCGAACGCCGCGCGCTGGAGCTGCAGGCGCCCTCGGTGGTCCAGCGGCAGGGTGTGAAAGAGGCGCTGCAGACCGGGATCAAGGCCATCGACGCGATGACCGCCATCGGCCGCGGCCAGCGTCAGCTGATCATCGGCGACCGGCAGACCGGCAAGACCGCGGTCGCCGTCGACACGATCATCAACCAGAAGGACCACTGGGCCTCGGGCGACCCGAAGCGTCAGGTCAAGTGCATCTACGTCGCGATCGGGCAGAAGGCCTCCACCATCGCCACGGTCAAGGACGCGCTGGAGGAGCACGGCGCGATGGAATACACCACCATCGTCGCGGCCCCGGCGTCGGACTCGGCCGGCTTCAAGTACATCGCCCCATACACCGGCTCGGCCATCGGTCAGCACTGGATGTACCAGGGTCAGCACGTACTGATCATCTTCGATGACCTCTCCAAGCAGGCCGAGGCCTACCGCGCCGTGTCCCTGCTGCTGCGCCGCCCGCCGGGCCGCGAGGCCTACCCCGGCGACGTGTTCTACCTGCACTCCCGGCTGCTCGAGCGCTGCGCCAAGCTGTCCGACGAGATGGGTGGTGGCTCGATGACCGGGCTGCCGATCATCGAGACCAAGGCCAACGACATCTCGGCCTACATCCCGACCAACGTCATCTCGATCACCGACGGCCAGATCTTCTTCCAGACCGACCTCTTCAACGCCGGTCAGCGGCCGGCCATCGACGTCGGCAACTCGGTGTCCCGGGTCGGCGGCGACGCCCAGGTGAAGGCGATGAAGTCGGTTGCCGGCACGCTGCGTATCGACCTCGCGCAGTACGCCGATCTGGAGGCGTTCGCCTCGTTCGGTTCGGACCTGGACGCGGCCTCCAAGGCCCAGTTGGCCCGGGGCGAGCGGATGACCGAGCTGCTCAAGCAGCCGCAGTACTCGCCGGTGCCGGTCGAGCGTCAGGTCGTCTCGCTGTGGGCCGGCGCCACCGGTCAGCTCGACGACGTTCCGGTCGAGGACATCCTGCGGTTCGAGGCCGAGTTCCTGGACTACGTCGGACACGAGCAGGAGCAGGTCTACGGAACGCTCGCCGAGACCGGTGTCCTGGACGATGACACCGTCACGACTCTGAAGGACTCGATCACTTCGTTCAAGAAGGGGTTCGCGACCTCTGACGGCACCGTGCTCGGCGCCGACGAGCAGGTCGAGGCGATGGACGCGTCCGAGGTCGGCCAGGAGAAGGTCACCCGCTACACGCCCAAGCCGGCAGAGAAGAAGTAACCCATGCCTGCCAGCCTCCGCGTCTACCGGCAGCGCATCCGGTCGGTCGAGCAGACGAAGAAGATCACCAAGGCGATGGAGCTCATCGCCGCGTCCCGGATCGCCAAGGCGCGGGCCAGAGTCGATGCGAGCCGGCCGTACGCCGAGGAGATCACCCGGGTGCTGACCGCGCTGGCCAGCAGCGCATCGGTCGACCACCCGCTGCTGGTGGAACGGCCGGAGCCCAAGCGGGCCGCGGTGCTGGTGGTCACCAGCGACCGTGGTCTGGCCGGTGGCTACAGCGCCAACGCGATCAAGGCCGCCGAGGAGTTGCAGGCACTGCTGCGCGAGGAGGGCAAGGAGGCGCGGCTGTTCGTGATCGGCCGCAAGGGTGTGGGCTACTACCGGTTCCGCGACCGCCCGATCGTGGGCGACTGGACCGGCTTCTCCGAGCAGCCCCGTTACACCGACGCCCGCGCGGCCGGTGACACGCTGATCAGGCTGTTCGACGCCGGTGCGGACGACACGGCCGAGGGCCCGGGCGGTGACCAGATCGAGGGCGTGGACGAGCTGCACATCGTCTACACCGAGTTCGTCAACATGGTGACGCAGCGCCCGGTCGCCAAGCGGATCGCTCCGCTGGTGGTCGAGGAGTCCGAGGAAGCGGCCCCGTCCGGGCTGCTGCCGGAGTACGAGTTCGAGCCGGAGCCGGAGGAGCTGCTCAACGCATTGCTGCCGAAGTACATCAACACCCGCATCTACTCGGCGTTGCTGGAGTCGGCGGCGTCGGAGTCCGCGGCCCGGCAGCGGGCGATGCAGTCGGCCAGTGACAACGCCGACGAGTTGGTCATCACCCTGAAGCGCGAACTCAACCAGGCCCGCCAGGCCGCCATCACCCAGGAAATCAGCGAGATCGTCGGTGGCGCGGACGCGCTGGCCGCATCGAACTGACCGAACGAGCCACTGATACCGCAGAGATAAAGGAAGAGGACAGCATGACCGCAACAGCAGAGCACTCCGCTGCCGGAGCGACCGCGGGCTCCGCGACGGGTCGCGTTGTCCGGGTGATCGGCCCGGTCGTCGACGTGGAGTTCCCGCGCGACGCCATGCCCGCGCTGAACAACCAGCTGCTGGTCGACCTGGAGCTGGCCGGCCAGAAGATGACCCTCGACCTCGAGGTCGCCCAGCACATCGGCGACAACATGCTCCGGACCATCGCGCTGCAGCCGACCGACGGTCTGGTCCGCGGCGCGCCGGTCGCCGACACCGGCCACTCCATCGAGGTGCCGGTCGGCGACCAGGTGAAGGGCCACGTCTTCAACGCGCTGGGCCGCTGCCTGGACGACCCGGACTTCGTGCCCGAGGGCGACATGTGGTCGATCCACCGCGAGGCCCCGGCGTTCGACCTGATCGAGGGCAAGACCGAGATGCTGGAGACCGGCATCAAGGTCCTGGACCTGCTGACCCCGTACGTGCAGGGCGGCAAGATCGGTCTGTTCGGTGGTGCCGGTGTGGGCAAGACGGTGCTCATCCAGGAGATGATCACCCGTATCGCCCGCAACTTCTCCGGTACGTCGGTGTTCGCCGGCGTCGGTGAGCGCACCCGTGAGGGCAACGACCTCTGGGTCGAGATGATCGAGGCCGGCGTCATCAACGACACCGCCCTGGTCTTCGGTCAGATGGACGAGCAGCCGGGCACCCGGCTGCGGGTCGCGCTGTCCGCACTCACGATGGCGGAGTACTTCCGCGATGTGCAGAACCAGGACGTGCTGCTGTTCATCGACAACATCTTCCGGTTCACCCAGGCTGGTTCCGAGGTCTCCGCGCTGCTCGGCCGGATGCCGTCGGCGGTGGGTTACCAGCCGACGCTGGCCGACGAGATGGGTCAGCTGCAGGAGCGGATCACCTCCACCCGTGGTCACTCGATCACCTCGCTGCAGGCGATCTACGTGCCGGCCGACGACTACACCGACCCGGCGCCGGCCACCACGTTCGCCCACCTCGACGCCACGACGAACCTGGAGCGGTCCATCACCGCGATGGGTATCTACCCGGCGGTCGACCCGCTGGCCTCGACGTCCCGGATCCTGGACGCCCGGTACGTCGGGCAGGCGCACTACGACGTGGCCCAGCGGGTGAAGGAGATCCTGCAGCGCAACCAGGAGCTGCAGCAGATCATCGCCATTCTCGGTATCGATGAACTGTCCGAAGAGGACAAGATCATCGTCGCCCGGGCCCGGCGGATTCAGCGTTACCTGTCGCAGCCGTTCTTCGTGGCGGAGAAGTTCACCGGCATCCCCGGTGTCTTCACCTCGCGCGATGAGACGATTTCCTCGTTCACGGCGCTCACCGAGGGCGAGTTCGACCACCTGCCCGAGCAGGCGTTCCTCAACTCCGGCGGCATGGACGACGTCAAGAAGAACGCCGAGCGGATCGCCAAGCAGTAGCAATTGGCTGGCAGTTCAGACCCCTGGCAGTTCAGACGCATCGATGACCGGGATGGGGAATCCGTCGTATTACGGCGGATATCCCCGTCCCGGTCATTTTGCTTGTACCACAGCCGATTCGTCGGATGTTTCGCCGTTCCAGATTCCTGTGGCAAGCTGGCTCGACATTCGTTTCGCCGGGACCGGAAAATCGGGATGCGGCAATAAGGACGGGTAGGGATCAGCAGCGGTACGGAGCCGGACACCGACAGGTCGGAGCGACATGACGACGAGCAGCCGCGAGATCGAGGACAAGTACGACGTCGACGAGTTCTTCGCGCTGCCGGAATTAGCCGGGACCGGAGCTGTGGCCTCCGTCGGTGAGCCGACCGAGATCCGCCTGGAGGCGATGTACTTCGACACCGACGATCTGCGCTTGGCGACGGCCGGCGTGACGCTGCGCCGCCGGTTGGGCGGCGCCGACGAGGGCTGGCATCTCAAACTGGCCACCACGCCGCGGATCCGTACCGAGGTGCGCCGCCCGCCCGGCCGCAGCACCCGTACCGTTCCGATCGCACTGCGCCGGCTCGTTCGCGGCATCAGCCGGGACGCGCCGCTGGCTCCGGTCGCCCGGCTGAGCACCGTCCGTACTGTCCGGGAATTGCGTGACGCCGACGGCTCGGTGCTGGCGGAGCTGTGCGACGACCGGGTCAGCGCCGAGGAGCTGGGATCGACCGCGACCCTGTCCAGCTGGCGGGAGCTCGAGGTCGAGTTGATCGACGGCGACCTGCCGCTGCTCAAGGCGGTCGGGCCGGCGTTGCTGGCGGCGGGCGCCCGGCCCGCGACGCATCCCTCGAAATTGGCGCGGGTGCTCGGCGGTCGGCTGCGGGCCCGGCGGCCGGTCGAGCCATCGGACCCAGACTCGGCGGGTGCGGTGATCTGGCGATCGCTGGGCCGCCACGTCGACGCGCTGCGCGGGCACGAGCCGCTGGTCCGGCAGGACGAGCCGGACTCGGTGCATCAGATGCGGGTGGCCGTCCGGACCCTGCGCAGCCTGCTGGCGGCGTACCGGCCGCTGTTCGACCATGCGGTGACCGAGCCGATCCGGGCCGAGCTGAAGTGGCTGGGCGGCGTGCTCGGTCCGGCCCGCGACGCCGAGGTGATGGGTGACCGGTTGCACGAGCGCGCCCTCGAGCAGTCGCCGGACCTGCTGCTCGGGCCGGTGCTGTCCCGGATCGACTCCGTACAGCGCGGCACCTACCGGGACGCCCGGGCCGCGGTCGTCGAGGAGCTGAACGGTGCCCGGTACGTCGAGCTGCTGGATTCGCTCGACGACCTGCTGCGGCACCCGCCGTTCACCGCGCTGGCGGCCCGGCCGGCCCGCAAGGTGCTTCCGTCCCGAGTGGGGAAAGCCTGGCGGCGGCTGGATGCCGCGGTGGCCACGGCCCACGCGCCGGGCCTGGCCGGGCCGGAGCAGGCGGTCGCGCTGCACCAGGCCCGCAAGGCGGCCAAACGGGTCCGGTACGCCGCTGTGGCGACCGGATCGGCTGGCGGGTCGGATGCCGCGACGTTCGCAAAGCGGATCAAGAAGGTGCAGTCGGCGCTCGGCGACCATCAGGACTCGGTGCTGAGCCGGGAGCTGCTGCGGACACTCGGCGTCCAGGCGCATCTGGCCGGGGAGAACGGCTTCACGTACGGGCTGCTGTACGCGGCGGAGGAGCGGCGCGCGGCGGGCGATCGGCGGCTCTTTGACCGGATCTGGTCGAAGGCGTCCCGCAAACGGCAGCTGCGCTGGCTCGGCTAGCGGCGCTCGACCTTCGGTGCCGGTGTTGTCACCGGTGTTGACAGGGCGCCACCATGGCGGACTCGGACGGGAAAAGGGCGCCGATCTTGACGTTTGCTCCAATCGAGGTCGGGTCGATGGGGCATTATTGTCTTCATCGGAAGGTATTCTCTGAGAGCTTATTCTCGGGGAGCAGTGATCGGGAGGCGGGACTGCCGGCAGCAGCCGGTCGGGCGTTCCGTAGTCTGTGAGCTGTGCCGATAGACCCGCAACGCAGCGGTCAGCGCAGACAGGGCTGGATCATCCTGGTCGGTTTTGCCGGGACCGTTCTGATCATCGTCGTGCTGGCGATCTGGGCGTCCCATCGCGGTTGAGCGCAGGCTCGCCGACGGGTGGCAACCTGCCGTACAGGCGCGGTTATGCGGTCGTTACACTTAGGTTTCCGTAGTGCGGAGAAGGAGCGCGAGTGGCCACACTGCATGTCGAGTTGGTCTCGGTCGAGCGTCCACTCTGGTCGGGCGAGGCGACGATGGTGCTCGCCCGGACCACCGAGGGAGAGCTCGGTGTGCTGCCGGGCCATATTCCGCTGCTCGGTGAGCTTGCTCCCGGTGGCGTCGTCCGGATCCGGCAGGAGGGCGGCGAGGAGCTCGTCGTCGCGGTGCACGGCGGTTTCCTGTCGGTCACCAAGGACGGTGTGTCGATCCTGGCCGAGATAGCCGAGCTGGCCGGCGACATCGATGTGTCCCGTGCGCAGGCAGCTCTGGAGCGGTCCCGTTCCGCGGGTGACGACCCAGAGGCCGCTGACGCCGAGGCCCGCGCAATCTCCCGGTTGCGCGCGACCGGGCAGCCGGTCTAGGTCCCCGCGACGCGAGCGAGGAGGCCGATCGCATGGAGCTCATCGAGATCGTCGTCCTCGTGCTGGTCCTGCTTGCTTGTCTGTTAGCCGCGATCGTTTTCCGGCGCCGCTTCCTGCTCAGGGGAGGCGGCGCTATTGATATGTCGCTGCGGTTGCGCACCCGGCGGATCGGCCGCGGCTGGGCGCTGGGCATCGCGCGGTACGGCGGCGACCGGCTGGAGTGGTACCGGGTCTTCACGCTGTCGCCGCGTCCGGCGCGGATCCTGCCGCGGGCCGCGCTGGAGGTCTCCAGCCAGCGCCCACCCGAGGGGCCGGAGTCGCTGCTCGTGCAGGCCGGCGCGGTCATCATCACCTGCCAGTTCCAGGGCGATGAGGTGCAGCTCGCGATGAACTCGGAGGCTGTCACCGGATTCATGTCCTGGCTGGAGTCCTCGCCGCCCGGCTACACACTTCCCGGTCACGCGGCCCGTTGACCGTTGCCACCGACGTCCTGAACGCACCGCGGTCCAGCCTGCAGGTGCTGGGAAGCTGGCACCTGGACACCACCGTCCTGATCGTGCTGGTGCTGGCGGCCGTGGCGTACCTCGCGGGCGTCCGGCAGTTGCGGCGGCGCGGCGAAAGCTGGCCGTTGCGCCGGACCGCACTGTTCCTGGTCGCCGGACTGGGCGGCATCGCCGTGGTCACCATGTCGGCGCTCGGCGTCTACGACCGCACCCTGTTCTGGCCGGCAGCGACGCAGAACGCCGTACTGCTCACCCTGACCCCGCTGCTGCTCTCGCTCGGTGACCCAATCGGTCTGGTGACCCGCTGCCTGCCGGCCCGGAGCCTGCCGCGCGGTCGGATCGTCACCGTGCTGGCATTTCCCATGGTGAGCGCCCTGCTCTGCCTGGCCGCCACCCTCGTGCTCTATCTGACTCCGCTGTTCCGGATCTCGCTCACCGACGGCGCGGTGCATCAGTTGGTCTGGCTCGGATTGGTCGGCCTGGGTTGCCTGTTCTGCTGGCCGATGCTGTCCGAGCAACTGCTGCCCGAGTGGTGCGGTTACCCGATGCGGATGGCCTTCGGCTTCGTCGACGGGTTGCTGGACGCGATTCCCGGCATCATCGTGATGACCGGCCACGGGCTGATCGCCGGGGCCTATTATGCGTCGCTGCACCGCGGCTGGGGTCCGAGCCTGCGCTGGGATCAGACCATCGGCGGCGGGCTGATGCTGACGATCGCCGAGGCGACCGCCGTACCGTTCGCGGTGGCGCTGTTCTTCCGGTGGGCGCGGGCCGACGAGGCCGGGGCCCGGCTGGCCGACGCGCGCCTGGCCGCCGGCGTTGACGCAACCGGGGTCGCCGGCACGGTGGGCTCGGGCGCTGGGGCTGACCGGCGGGTGGCCGATGGAACGGCGACCGGGTCGTCCGGTGCTGACCGGGCTCCGGTTGGCGAGTTGCAGAAACCGTGGTGGGAGACCGATCCTGGCCCGCTCGCCGACCGCACCCCACGCCGCCCCCGCTGAAGCTCAGCTGAGCGGCCCAGCATTTCCATCCTGGGGCATCCGGACTTTGATGATGTCTGCGTTATGCCGGCGATGACCGGCGCAATGCGGTCACGATCACGGCGCGAACTGGCCGGCTGAGCGCTGAGGGCTGAGGGCGTCAGTCGAAGAGGACGACCTCGTGGCCGGTGATCGACGGGATGTCGAGGCTCGCCCAGCCGTCCGCGACCGCGACCGCGACCTTCTCGCCGGCGACCAGGAGGCGCGCCGCGGTGGATCGCGCGCCGTCGGCGAGCCGGACCCGCACGGTGTACGGGCCGGTGGCGATGAGCTCGTCGATCGGGCCGGTGTGCGTGCTGGTGGCGGTGAGGTTGACCAGATGCAGCACCCGGGTCTCGTCCTGGGCGTACAGGTGGCAGTCCAGCACGCCGGGGCCGTCGACCCGCAGCGGAATGTCGTCCCGCGCGGCCCAGCGCACCAGATTTGCCAGCAGTACGCCGTGGTCCGGCTGCTTGTCCCGGTCGAAGCAGCGGTCCAGATCGGCGGCCAGATAGGCGACCCGGCCCGCCCCGCCGCGCTCGTGCAGGGTCAGCGCAGGCAGGTCGCTGCGCGGGTGCGCCATCCACGACTTCTCCGGCGGATAGATCGGGAAGGGCGGCACCAGCGTCGCCGGGCAGGTGACTCCGGCCTCGGCGACGACCGCCTCGATCCGGCCGCCGAAGGGCAGCACGTCGGTCTCGGCGAATCCGTCGAGCACCTCGTGCCGAACGCCCTGCACTGCCGGCTCGGCGCCGGTCATCGGTCCGTCGACACCGGCCCGGAGCTCCGGAGCCAACCGCAGATAGGAGTGCCGGCCCCAGGCGGCCCAGTCCGTCGAGCCGCCCTCCGCCGACCCGTGGTGGGCGCCGGTGGCGTGCACCCCAAAGACATCGGCGAGCGCGAAGTCGCCCCGCGCGGCGCCCTGCTCGTCGAAGCGGCTCGTCTCGCCGGTCGCCAGCAGACCGCCTCCACCGTCAACGAACTCCCGCACCTGGTCGCACTGGTCGGTCGACAGGGCCGCGACATTCGGCAGGACGAGCGCCGCCAGCTCCGGCGCATCCCGGCGTACGTGGTCGGCATGTACGACGGTGTAAGGGATTCGGGCCTTGATGAGGGCGTCGATGGCGCCGCGGTAGGGCGCGGAGGTGCGCTGGTCCGCCGCGTCGCGGCCGTAGAAGTCGGTGTTGTCCTGACTCCACACCACCCCGACGGTGCCGAGCGGCCGGCGGTCGACCAGGTGCTGCTCGTGCTCGGCGTGCCAGGTCATCACCGGCTCGGCCGTCCGGTACTGCCGGCGATCCTCGTGGTAGGCGCTGATGTGGTGCCACCATGGCTGGATGCCGCCGGCGAATCCGGAGACCATCCACATGTGTGCCTCGGCCGCCGGTTTGGAGCCGAGCCGGAAGGTTGGATCGCCGGCGTTGTACATCGCCATGCTCTCCGGCACCAGGGTGTCCCAGCCGGTGATGCCGTGGATCAGCGCGCCGGAGTCGGCATTGGACTGGAAGCCCAATTCGCGGTGCCGCCACTGCGAGTCCAGGAAGACGATCGGGGCCCGTTCCATTAGGGCCTTGTGATCGCGCAACCGCTTGGCCTGCTCGGCAATCTGGCCGCCGTTCATCCCGATCCACAGGCAGTCCGGACCGCCGGCCTTAGTGGTGACGGAATTGTTGAGGTCCCAGACCGCGACCCGGCACTGGTAGCTCCAGGTGATCCAGGCCCGGTAGGTGGCGTCGTCCCAGTCCACTGTGGATGGCAGCGGAAGCCCGGTGGAGTCGCGGAAACTCCGCCGGCAGTATCCGCAATAGCAGATGCTGTCCCGGCCCAGGCCGCTCCAGCTGTTGTCCGCGAATCCCTCCGGGTGGGTGCGTTCGATGATTTCTTCCAGCACCGCCGGGAGGTACTCGGTGTAGTACGGGCTGTTGACGCAGGCGACGTACTGGCCGCCGGTCCGGTACGGCTCGCCGGCGGCGTCGACCGCGAACCAGTCGGGATGCTCGACGTAGAAGGGCTCGTCGGCACGGTTGGAGTCCATCCGGGCCACCACGACAATGCCCTCGGCCCGGGCCGCCGCGGCGATGTCGCCGTAGAAATCCCGGTCACCGAGATACTCCGCCCGGTGTTGCAGGCGGTGCCGGCTCGGGTAGTAGGCGACGATCCCGCCCGCGTTGACGATGACGCCCTGGACGCCGGTCCGCCGCCAGTAGCCGCGCCACCATTCCAGGTCGTACCGGCTGGGGTCGATCTCGGTGAGGTTCGTCTGCCCCCAGCGCAGTGTCCGCCGGTACCAGGGGACCGTCATTTGCGCAGCTCCCGGACGGCGGCGCCGGCACCAGCCAAATTGTCCAGCGCCATCTCGGAATACTTCCGGCTGAGCACCACGCCCTGGGCGCCGCCGTCGAATGCCGCCAGCACCGCCTCTTTCACGCCCTCGGGCGTGCAGTGGCTGAGATCGGCGCCCGCCGTCGTGTCGGCGTTGATGCCCGAGGACGCCTCCGAGCGCCTACGCCGGTCGTCGACCGCCGCGCCGACCTGACCGACCGGGATGTCGATGTCGATGCCGGGATAGATCTTGCAGCCCGGGCTGACCGAGGCGATGGCGCGGACGGTCTCCCGCCGCACATAGTCGGCGGTGAATCCGCTCTGCGGCAGCGAGTCGTACGGCCCCTCGTCGAGTTGCAGCAGCTTCAGCAACAGCGGGTACGCCTCGGCCGGATCGGCGTCGGCAAAGAGGGTCTGGCAGATTTTGCCCACCCAGGTGTGGAAGCGCGGCCCGGCGCAGTTGTTGTACGAGACGACCTTGATGAAGTCCGACAGGTGCGAGAGTTCGGCGTAGTCCTGGTCGGCCCGGTAGAACGGGCTGAACGAGATGTCGTGATAAACGTGCCAGCCGACCTCGATCGTGTTGCGGCAGGCTTTGGCCACGCCGTAGATGTCCCGGTAGATCTGCCGTTGGCTGTCCGTCCACAGTGTCTGCCAGGCGAGGATTTCCGGATACTGCAGGAGCAGTCGCCAGAACGTCACGAAGGCGCCGTCGGCGGGCTTGTCGCCACCGGAGACCCGCTGATTCCAGTCCAACAGCTCGCGGTAGCCCTGCTGCGCGCGGCGTACGTCGATGCCGCGCTCGACCGCGATCTCCTTGCAGTGCCGGCAGAAACAGCTGACCAGGCCCGCGGTGACCGGTCCCTGAATGAGCAGGTTGAGCGGCCCGGGCCGTTCGGAGCACCAGGCCAGCCCGTCGAGGTCGTAGCTCTTGACGTAGTCCTCGACGATGCTCAGGTGCCAGTTGCGGTAGTCCGGATTGTTGAAGCACGGACGCGTGGTGGGCCGGCCCCAGACGTCGACCTCGAGCACCTTCGGGAAATTCGGATAATTGCGCAGCGCCTGGGCATAGCCGCTCTCTTCCATCCAGGCGTACGACTGCATTCCGCGGGACCTGGCGGCGGGCAGGACCGCCTCGAGCAAGTCCCAGTCCGGATGCTCGGGGGCCCGCCCGACCGAGCCCAGAACGGAGTTTCCGTAGAACTCCGGATGCACCGACGCGTAGTTTCCGCCGATCCAGTCGTGGTCGTACTCCTGCTTTCCGTGGTCCGGCAGCGGGTGGCCGGGGACCTGCCGCCCTCCGGTGCCCCGGGTCCAGGTCGGGGTGGCCAGGAACAGCGCGTTGACACCGCCCTTTTCCTGCAGGGTGTCAAGGACGCTGTCCACTCCCTCGTCGGCGAAGGACACCGCGCCGATCTGCAGGGCGATGAACGGGTCGGTCA
>DATAVB010000083.1:0-2698 GCA_036267955.1 Mycobacteriales bacterium
CCTGACTGGGGCACGTTTGTTTGGCTCACCATGACGACCGGTTCGCGACGCGGCGAGATGTGCGCCGTCCGGTGGCGTCACCTCGACCTCAAGAACGGTGTCCTGGCTCTGGAAAGAAGTATCGGCCAGGACGGGTCCGAGACCTTCGAGAAGGACACGAAAACTCACCAGCGCCGGCATCTCGTGCTCGATCCGAGGACTGTGGCCATTTTGACCGAACACTGGGAACTCTGCCAGGCGCGGGCAGCCGACCTAGATCTCACGATCAACCAGGACGGATTCGTATTCTCCACATCGCCCGACGGTCGAAGCCATCCAAACCCAGCTCGGTCAGCCAACGCAACGGACGACTCGCCGATCGGCTCGGGATCCAGACAACGCTGCACGCACTACGGCATTAATCCGCCACCGAACTCATCGCCGCCGGCGTCGACGTACGAACCGTCGCCGGCTGCCTCGGGCACGGTGGCGGCGGCGCCACGACGCTGCGCGTCTACTCGGCCTGGATCTCCGAATCCGACCAGCGGGCCGCCGGCGACCTACTCAGCCGCATGCCGGCACGGCCAGTCATCGAGGCCGATCCGATCCAGCGAGCCAAGACCGACCCTCGAAGCCCCTATGAAGCGATCGCAGCACAGGTTAGGGCACGGATCATGGCCGGCGAGCTGACTGCGGGCGACCCAGCACCCACAGTGAAAGAGCTGGCCGCTGATCATCATGTCGCGACCGGCACCGCACACCGCACGTTCGACCTGCTGAAGGCATGGGACCTGATAGAAGCGAGCCGGGGGCGCCGGGCAGTAATGGCATCGCAGTCAACCGTCGAGCTCAGCCCTGATCCCAAATCAATCTCGGACACCATGCCCCCACGAACCGATCCGACCGAAATACCGCGCGAGTGCATGGAACTTCTCGACTTCAATGTCGTGCACCGTCGAAGCTCCGTATCAAGGTTCAGCGCAGAGGCAGACCCCGCTGACCCTAGACAATTGCGAAGGCTTTTGATCGACGCAGTGCGTCGACACGGAGACCTAGAAGCTCACATCGGCGAGTACGAATTGATCGTGCGGGTTCAGGGAGAACGAGGAATTTTGACGACCTTCGTTTCATCGACAGGCAACGCCCCAGACTGAAGTCCAGTGGACAATGACGCCATCCGACACGGCAAACAGGGGCTTCTACAGGCGTCTTGGGTTGCGTCGAACTCTCCCAGCGTAGGCTCACCGCCATCAGATCATCCACACGCACCCGTGAGGCAACCGAGCTGATCGACCAGCGCATCGACCAGATCTTCCTCCGCCCCGGACAGCCCGGCATGCGGATCGATATCGACTCTGTCGCTCTCCTCGGCGCGCCGGTCAACGGGCACTACCCGTCTGACCACATGGGCGTCCTGTGTGAGCTGGCGTGGCCCGTCCCGACCGCAGGTGATGCGTGATGCGTGTCGGTGATATTCGCCTCGATCCAGTCTCGGACGGCACATTCGTGGCCCGTCCCAGCTACTTCGGCGACACCGCTGGTGCGCACCCAGACTTCTTCGACCGACACGGCGCAGTGTGGCTGCCGATTGGCTGCTTCCTCATCCGTACCGGCGAGCGGGTCGTGCTCCTCGACGCCGGCCTCGGCCCGGAGATGCAGCAGCTGCCGGATGGCATGCATCTCGTCGGCGGGCAGCTGCCAACCGGGCTGCGGGCTCTGGACGTGGCGCCGAGCGACATCACCGACGTCGTCTGCACTCACCTGCATGCCGACCACGTCGGCTGGCTGTTCAACCTCGATGGGCGGCCGACATTCCCGAACGCGACGATCCGTTTCGGCGCCGGCGACTGGCGGCACTTCGTCACCGGGCCGGGTGAGATGGCAGACCACATCCGGGTAGGACTGCAGGAAACAATGGCGCCTGTGCAGACCCTCGACGAGGACTGCACGGTGGCTCCCGGCATCACCGCACTGCTCGCCCCCGGCCACACCCCCGGACATCTCTGCCTGGTGCTGTCATCTGGGACCGAGCGGGCGCTGCTGCTCGGCGACGCCATCACCTGCCCGGTGCAGCTGGACGAGCCGACCTGGCATTCGATGGGCGACGTCGACCCCGCACTTGCAGACCGTACCCGCGAACGGCTATGGCGGGAGCTCGAGGATGAGCACAGTATCGGCGTAGGCGCACATTTCCCCGAGCTGCGCTACGGGCGAGTCCTACCCGGCACCGCCCGCCGGTGGCTCACATAAGGAACCCGCACCGTGACGATGTGATCTTCGAGAGCAAATCACCGCTCCTGGCTAAATGGAGCACGCACCTGATTTCCGGCTCATCTGCTATCCGTGCAGCAAAATGATCCCGCACTCGTCCGATGTCCACGCCCCGGATGCGGAATGGCAGCGCCGGTATCTCCACATGGTCGGCACCCTGGCCTGCATAAAATGCGTCACCGGATCCACTGGAGCTGCGAGAAACCTGACGGCAGTTACGTCGATGGCCCGGCACCGGGTCGTCGGCATCGTCAACGGCGTCATCCCCGGCACCGTCCTGGAAGATCGCCGAGACCCGCTCCGCGGCCACCCGGCTCGACGACCGCACGCGCCACGACGGATTCGGGCTAGGCCTCGCCCTCGTCTCGTCCATCGCTACCGTTCACAACGGAACCGTGCAGGCCACCGCCGTCACCCGCGGCGGACTCGACATCATCGTCCGCCTTCC
>DATAVB010000084.1:0-32382 GCA_036267955.1 Mycobacteriales bacterium
CTCCGCTCCAAAGTCGCTCCGCCGCCACACAGGGCTCCGCTCCAAAGTCGCTCCGCCGCCACACAGGGCTCCGCTCCAAAGTCGCTCCGCCGCCACACTGGGCTCCGCTCCAAAGTCGCTCCGCCGCCACACAGGGCTCCGCTCCAAAGTCGCTCCGCGTAGGCTGGAACGGTGGTAGCTGCAGACGTGACAGAGGTGAACGTGTGACCGCCGTGGCACCGGAGGGCAGGCGCATGCTGCGCCTGGAGGTCCGTAACGCCGAGACCCCGATCGAGCGCAAGCCGCCGTGGATCAAGGTGAAGGCCCGGATGGGCCCGGAGTACACCGAGCTGAAGAGCCTGGTGAAACGCGAGGGCCTGCACACCGTCTGCGAAGAGGCTGGCTGTCCCAACATCTACGAGTGCTGGGAGGACCGCGAGGCCACCTTCCTCATCGGCGGTGACCAGTGCACCCGGCGCTGCGACTTCTGCCAGATCGACACCGGCAAGCCGCAGCCGCTCGACCGGGACGAGCCGCGCCGGGTCGCCGAGAGCGTCCAGGCGATGGGTCTGCGGTACGCCACCATCACCGGTGTTGCCCGCGACGACCTGGCCGACGGCGGCGCGTGGTTGTACGCCGAGACGGTGCGGGCGATCCACGAGCTCAACCCGGGCACCGGCGTGGAGCTGCTCGCCCCGGACTTCAACGCCGTCCCGGACCTGCTGGCCGAGGTCTTCGCCAGCCGGCCCGAGGTCTTCGCGCACAACATCGAGACGGTGCCGCGGATCTTCCGCCGCATCCGCCCGGGCTTCCGGTACGACCGCTCGCTCGGCGTCATCACCTCAGCCCGCGAGGCCGGACTGGTCACCAAATCCAACCTGATTCTCGGCATGGGCGAGGAGCGGGCCGAGGTCAGCGAGGCGATGCGCGATCTGCACGCCGCCGGCTGCGACCTGTTGACAATCACCCAGTACCTGCGTCCGTCGCCGCGGCACCATCCGGTGGAGCGGTGGGTCAGGCCCGAGGAGTTCGTCGAATTGCAGGCCGAGGCCGAGGAGATCGGCTTCGCCGGAGCGCTCTCCGGGCCGCTCGTCCGCTCGTCCTACCGGGCTGGCCGGCTTTACCAGCAGGCGATCGAGGCTCGGGCGACGTCGACAGGCTGATGCCCGGTACGTCCATTCCGGCCAGGCCTTATTCTGGCAACTATGGCGAAGCAATCGAAGGACGCGAAACCGGGCAAGAACGCCGGGCCGAAGGCGAGCCGCGGCGAGAAGCTCAAGCAGATCGGGGCCGCGTACCAGATCACCAAGGAGCGCGACCCGCGGCTGCCGCTGTTCCTCGCGGGCGCATTCCTGGTCGGCGCCGCCGTCATCGAAGTGCTCGGTTGGCTCTCCGGCCACGTCTTCATCGCGATCATCCCGGCCGTCCTCATCGGCGTGATGACGGCGATGATCATCTTCGGGCGCCGGGCCCAGAAGGCCGCGTTCACCCAGGTCGAGGGCCAGCCCGGCGCGGCCGCCTGGGTCATCCAGGGACTGCGCGGTGATTGGCGCAAGGAGCTGACGGTGGCCGCCAACGCCCAGCTCGACACCGTGCACCGGCTGATCGGCAAGCCCGGCATCGTGCTGGTCGGTGAGGGCGCACCGCATCGGGTCCGCGCCCTGCTCGCCCAGGAGAAGAAGCGCACCGCCCGGATTGCCGGTGACACGCCGATCTACGACATCGTCACCGGCGACGAGGAGGGTCAGGTGCCGCTGAAGAAGCTGTCGCAGCACCTGATCAAGCTGCCGCGGAACATCGACAGCAAGCAGGTCGGCTCGTTGGAAAACCGGTTGCAGGCACTGAGCGGACCGCGCAAGGCGCTGCCCAAGGGCCCGCTCCCGGCGAAGGCGCAGCGCTCCATCAACGAGCGGACGATCCGCCGCCGCTAACCTCGATTTTCGGTCCCTCGATTTCCATGATCGTGATCGGTTTTTGGTTGGTATAGCCCCAACCACCGATCATGATCATGAAAAGTCGGATGAGGGGGTGCCGAACGGCGGCCGGGCCGGACAATGCTGGACCCGGACTGGACGCGGACTGGACCCGACTACACCCGGACGACGGCCGACTGGGAGTACTTGTCGTGCAGGCCGCGCCCGTTGCGGTCCCAGATCAGGGCCGGGATGAGCAACATCAGCAGCACGGTCCGGATCAGCGCACGCACCGGCCCGAGCGCCGCCGCCCGGTCGATCCGCACGATCCGGACCCGGGCCAGGAACATCCCGGGGGTCTGCCCGATCAGGGCCGCGAAGGCGAAGTACTCGATACCAAAGACAATCAGGCTCACGTTGCGCGGCAACGACGGCGCCGTGAACGCGCCCGCCACCAGGAATGAGAGCAGGCTGTCGGCGAGGAAGCCGAGCACCCGGCGGCCGGACGACGCCAGCGACCCGGGGCCGTCCTCGGGGAGGTCGACCCTGATTGCTGTCAGATTGGTCAGATTCGTCGCGGCGGGCACGCTCCGAGGGTAATCCACCGGCTGACCGCCGCTCGCAGACAGGCATCTATCGCCAGTCGCGATTGGCTTTAGAATCCGGGGCATGGACGACAAGTCGCTCGACGCGGTGGGATTGCTGGCCGATCCAGTACGGCGCCGGCTCTATGCGTACGTGGCGGAGCAGGGCGGCCCCGTCGGCCGAGCCAACGCGGCGGCGGCGGTCCACATCACCCGGCCGCTCGCGGCGTTCCATCTCGACAAGCTCGCCGGCGCCGGCCTGCTCGAGGTCGACTACCAGCGTCCGCCGGGGCGGGGCGGACCCGGCGCCGGACGGCCGGCGAAGGTCTACCGGGTCGCCCGGACCGAACGGGCCGTCAGCCTGCCGCCGCGCTCGTACGACCTGGTGGCCGGGCTGCTCGCCGACACTGTCGCCCGGGTCGGCGCCGAGGACGACCTGGCGGCGGCCGCGGCCGCCGCCGGCCGCGCCGACGCCCGCCACGTACCGAACGGAAAGCGCGCGGTGGCAGCCTTTCTGACCGCGCGCGGTTATCAGCCGTACGCCGACGGCGCGACGCTGCGGCTGCGCAACTGCCCCTTCCACCAGTTGGCCACCGATCACCCACCGATGATCTGTGCGATGAATCTCGCCCTCCTCGACAACCTGCTGGACGGCTGGGACGCGGCGCTGGATCCGCGGCCGGGCGAGTGCTGCGTCGCGCTCCGGCGACGCTCTAAAACAAATCCAGATTGACATAGAACTCAACCCCGTGGTCTGCTCACCGCATGCACCTCGCCCAGATCAACGTCGGCCGGATCCGCGCCCCCCGCGATCACCCCACGATCGCCGGGTTCATGGCGCGGCTGGAGCCGATCAATGCGCTGGCCGACGCCAGCCCGGGTTTCGTCTGGCGGTTCGTGAGCGACGAGGCCGACGACGCCACCTCCGTACGCCCCTATCCGGACGACGACCTCATGCTCATCAACTTCTCGGTCTGGGAATCCCGGCAGGCGCTCTGGGACTTCGTCTACCGCAGCGCACACCTGGAGGCCATGCGCCGGCGCCGCGAATGGTTCGAGCGGATGGCCGAGAGCTTCCAGGCGCTGTGGTGGGTCCCGGAGGGCCACCGCCCCACGGTTACCGAGGCGCTCGACCGGCTTAAGTGCCTGCAACAGCAGGGTTCTACACCGTTCAGCTTCACATTTCGGGAATTCTTCGACAGTGCCGCCGTGGCGGACACCACGCCTGAGCGACGGGCGACGTAACACCTCTGAAACAATCGGGACACGGCCGGGCAATGGACCGGCCGTACGGTCTGTGCACCTGACCAGATGTGACGGAGGACGGATGTTCACGACGACCGACGAGGTCCTGCACTACATCGCCGAGAACGACATCGCATTCATGGATGTGCGATTCTGCGACCTGCCCGGCGTCATGCAGCACTTTACGATCACGCCGGAGAAGTTCGAAGATGCGTTGACCGAGGGGATGCCGTTCGACGGATCCTCGATCCGCGGCTTCCAGGCGATCCACGAGTCCGACATGCTGCTGCTGCCGGACGTCACCACCGCGGTGGTCGACCCGTTCCGCGAGCACAAGACGATCAACATCAACTTCTTCATCCATGACCCGCTGACCCGTGAGGCCTACAGCCGCGACCCGCGCAATATCGCGCGCAAGGCCGAGGCCTACCTCGCCCAGACCGGCGTCGCGGACACCTCGTTCTGGGGCTCCGAGGCGGAGTTCTACATCTTCGACGACGTCCGGTACGACACCACGCCGAACAGTTCGTTCTACGCCATCGACTCGGTCGAGGGCGCGTGGAACTCCGGCAAGCCGGGCTTCGACGGCGCCCCCAACCTCGGCTACAAGCCGCGCTACAAGGGCGGTTACTTCCCGGTCCCCCCGACCGACCACTTCACCGACCTGCGCTCGACGATGACCAAGAACCTGATGGAGTCCGGCATCTCGGTCGAGATGCAGCACCACGAGGTGGGCACCGCCGGCCAGTCGGAGATCAACTTCAGGTTCGGCACTCTGCTGGAGACCGCCGACAACCTGATGAAGTTCAAGTACATCGTGAAGAGCACGGCGCGCGAGGCCGGCCACACGGTGACCTTCATGCCCAAGCCCATCTTCGGCGACAACGGCTCGGGCATGCACTGCCACCAGAGTCTGTGGAAGGACGGCGCACCGCTGTTCTACGACGAGGTCGGCTATGCCGGGCTGTCGGACATCGCGCGCTACTACATCGGTGGTCTGCTCGCGCACGCCTCGTCCCTACTGGCCTTCACCAACCCGACGGTCAACTCGTACCACCGGCTCGTGCCGGGCTACGAGGCGCCGGTCAACCTGGTCTACTCCCAGCGCAACCGCTCGGCCTGCTGCCGGATCCCGATCACCGGCACCAACCCGAAGGCAAAGCGCGTCGAGTTCCGGGTGCCCGACCCGTCGTGCAACCCCTACCTCGCCTTCTCCGCGATGCTGATGGCCGGCCTGGACGGCATCAAGAACAAGATCGAGCCGGCCGAGCCGATCGACAAGGACCTCTACGAGCTTGCGCCGGACGAGGCCGTCTCGGTGCCGCAGGTGCCAGGCTCGCTCGACGCGGTACTGGACAACCTGGAGCGCGACCACGAGTACCTGCTCGAGGGTGGCGTCTTCACCGAGGACCTGATCGAAACCTGGATCTCCTGGAAGCGGGAGAACGAGGTCGACGCGCTGCGGCTGCGCCCGCACCCGTACGAGTTCGCCCTGTATTACGACCTGTAAGTTCCTGCCTGTGCCAGACCTGCACCACCACGCGCCACTCGCCGCCCCGATCGGGTTCGCCCATCGGGGCGGCGTCGGCGTTGCGCCACAAAACACGCTGCGCGCCTTCGCCAGCGCTCTCGCCGCCGGCGCCACCGGGCTGGAGTCCGATGTCTGGTTCACCGCCGACGGTGAGGCGGTGCTCGATCACGACGGCCTGGTCGCGCCGGGCAAGCGTCGGATCGGTGAGTTTCAGCGCTCCGCGCTCCCCCGCCACATCCCCACTCTGGCCGAGTTGTACGAACAGTGCGGGATGAATTTCGAGCTGTCGCTGGACATTCTCGACCCGCGCGCGGTCCGGCCGGTGGTCGCGGCCGCCCGACGGTTCCACGCCGCGGACCGGTTGTGGGTCGTCGGCGAGTGGCCGAAGATCCAATCCGCCCGGTCAGTCGATCCGGAGACGCACGTCGTCGCCAACCTGCTCTGGTGGCAGCTTGGCCCCGGCCTGAGCAACCTGCTGCGATCGGCCCGGGCGGCAGGGATTTGCGGGATCAATCTACCGTTCTGGCTGTGGAATCCGGCCCTGGTCAAGCGGACGCACGATGCCGGGCTGCTCGCCTTCGGCTGGCGGGCCAACGACCGCTGGCAGATCGACTGGCTGCGCCGGTGCGGCTGCGACGGGATCTACTCCGACTCGGTCGGCCCGCTCGTCGACGCCATCTCCTAGTATCGGCCGCCACTTTTCATGATCGACATCGGTTAAGTGCTGCTATAGCGACACTTAGCCGATGTCGATCATGGAAGAGCGGCCAAGGGAAGGTGTGTCGAGGGATCAGCCCTTGACGGCGCCCGCCGCCAGGTCACGGATGAACTGCCGAGCCCCGAACAGGAACACGATGATCAGCGGTACGGCCGCCAACAGCGTGCCGGCCATCACCATGCTGTAGTCCGTGGCATTGAGGCTGTTCAGCTGCGCCAGCGCCACCTGCAGCGTGAGCTTCTGCGGGTTAGTCAGCACGATCAAGGGCCACAGATAGTCGTTCCACATCGCGATGAACGTGAAGATGCCGAGGAACGACATGATCGGCCGCAACACCGGAACCGCCACGTTCCAGTACAGCCGGAAGAATCCAGCCCCATCGATTCGAGCGGCCTCCAACAGATCGGCCGATATCGCGCCCTCCGCATATTGCCGGGCCAGGAAAATGCCGTATGCATTCACCATCGCCGGAATGATCAGCGCCTTGAACGAGCCGACCCAGCCCAGGTGCGCCATGACCACGAATTGCGGCACGACCGACAGCTGGGCCGGAACCATAAAAGTGGCGAGCAGGATCACGAACAGCGGTTTCTTGCCCGGGAACTCGAACTTCGCGAATACGAATGCCGCCAGCGAGTCGAAGAACACCACCAGCACCGCGGTCACCACCGCGACGAACAGCGAGTTCATGAACGCGCCCCAGAAATCGATCGCGTTCAGCATGTTGCGCATGTTCACCAGCAGCTGGCTGCCGATGGTGAGTTTCGGCGGGTACTTGAAGATATCGCCGGTCGTGTTGCTGGCCATCACGAACAGCCAGTAGAACGGGAAGATCGATATCACCAAGCCCAGCAGCAACACCAGGTGGAGAAATCCGCGTTTCATCCACATGCTCGCGGTCATCGCTCGCTCCTTCCCTGGACCAACCGCCAGTTGATGGCCGAAAACAGGATCAAAATCACGAACAAGCCCCAGCCGATCGCCGCGCCGTAGCCGAAGTCGCTGTTCGTAAACGCCTGCTGGTATAGGTAAAGCACCATCGTCAGACCGGCCTTACCCGGTCCTCCGGTGTCGCCGACGAGGACCTGGGCCTCGGTGAAGATCTGCATGCCACCGATGGTGGAAGTGATCACGGTGAACAAAATAATCGGTCGCATCATCGGCACGGTCACCCGGAAGAACGTCTGAATCGCCGAGGCGCCGTCGATCCGGGCCGCCTCGTAGACATCGCCGGAAATCGCCTGCAGGCCGGCCAGATAGATAATGGCGTTGTAGCCAGTCCAGCGCCACACCACCATTGTGGCGATAGCCACCTTGATGCCCCATGGATCGGACAGCCACGATACCTGCCCGACCCCGATCGCCTGCAGGAAGGCGTTGCCCAGGCCGAAGCTGTTGGCGAACACCGAGCCGAAGATGATGGCGATCGCAACCAGCGACGTGATGTTGGGAATGAAGTACGCAATCCGGTAGAAGCTGCGGAATCGCACGTTCGTATTCAGCAGAACCGCGATCACCATCGCGAAGAACAGCATGGGGACCGTCGACATCACCCAGATCTCAAAGGTGACGAGGATCGAGTGCCAGAAATCGCCGTCCGACAGCAGGTAACGGAACTGCCCCAGCCCGACGTACTTCATCGGCCCGATGCCATCCCAGGCGTGGAAGGCCAGATACAACGAGAACGCGATCGGGAAGATGCCGAACACCGCGAAGATGATGTAGAACGGCGAGATCGCCAGGTATAGCGGCAGGTACTCCCGGAATCGCTTCGGCCTAGTGGTCTGGCCGGGCTGCACCAGGATGGGATCGGTGCCGGTGGTGACCGGCGCCTGGGTCGCGGCCATCAGGCGCTCAATCCCTTGTGCTTGATCTGCCGCCGCGCATTGCTCAACGCGTCCTCCCAGGCCTTGTCAGGATTCTTCCCGAGGTTCTCGACATTCAGCAGTTCGTTGGTGTAGCTCGCTCCGACCAGGGCCTCATACGGGCTGTAGTAGGACGGCTGGAGTGCCTTCGCCGACTCCGCGAAAACCTGACCGCTGCTCTGCCCACCGAAATATTTGTCCGGGGCCACGATCGCCTTGTCGGCCAGCGAACTGACCGCGGAGGGAAAGAGTTGGATCTCCGTGTAGGTCTTGGTCTGCAGCGTGGGCTGTTGCAGCCACTGGATGAACTCGTAGGCCAATTCCGGCCGCTTGCAGTATTTCGTGATGGCCATGAACGAGCCGCCCTTGTTGCCGGTGCCGCCCGGCCCGAGGCAGACCCGCCACTTCCCCGCGGCGCTCGGCGCGGCCTCTTCCAGGATGTACGCGGCCCACACCGCGTCGTTGAGCGTTCCGATACCGCCGCTGCTGTAGCCGCCGCTCCAGTCGCTGGAATAGTCGACGGTGATCCGCGCGGTGAGATTGCGTTTCTTTGCTTCCACCGCCCGGTCCCAAGCGTTCTTGACATGCGCCTGGTCGCCGATGAACTTGTTGTTCTTGTCGAAATACTGCTTGGGACTCTGCGCCAGCACCAACGAGTAGACGTTCGAAATATTCGCTATGAACTTCACCTTGGGGTTCTTGGCCTGGAACTGCTCGGCGACCTCGAAGTAGCCGTCCCAGGTGGCGACCTTCTTGGCGACCTCGTTCGGATCGGTGGGCAGCCCGGCCTGCTTGAACAGGTCCTGGCGATACATGAACGCGCACGGCCCGGTGTCGATGGGGAATCCGACCATCTTGCCACCGGCCGTGATGCCGAGTTCCCACTTCCACGGCAGGTAGAGATCCTTGACCTTGTTGGCCCCGAAATCGTTGAGATCGAGAAACTGGTCCTGGTCGGGAAAATATGTCGCGATATCCGAATTTATGTTCGTGACATCGGGGACGAACGACTTGCCGGCGAGCGTGGTGAGCAGCTTCGGCTTGTAGTCGACCGCAATCTTGTTCGGTTCCAGGTGCAGGTCGGCGAAGTGTTTGTTCGACTGGGCGAGGAAGCCGTCGTCGAGCGAGCGGTTCCAGTACCACAGCGTCATCTTGCTCGAACTGTTTTGTCCGCCGCCACACCCCGCCAACACGACACCCGTCGCACCCAGTCCGAGAACGCTCAGGAAGTCACGTCGGGTCGTTGTTCTAGTCACGTTCGACCCCTCTCTTGCCTGTCCAATACGGTGAAGTCACGGGCACAGGCGCTTCGATGCGCGCAGCACACTGCCCGAGTCCATAAGTAGGCGAACCTTCGCCTGTGTCGAGCCACAACTTGTGGTGCAGTGTTGAGCAGCCCTGCTGGCATGTCAATGGATCGTGCGGAAACAGTGTCCGGAGTCGGCCTCGGCCACGACTCCGCCGACGGGATCGCCTGCCGGCGCGGCCACTATCCACCACCGTCGAGATCGGTCCGCTGGCGGACGATGCGCAACTCGGACCCGACGAACTCGACATCGTACAATTTGCCGCGCGCGCTGTTGAAAGGCCTGTGCAGTACCATCATCAACTGCTCGCGCCCCGCCGCGTTCGGCAAATGCATGAAACAGCATTCCATCGCTACTGTCGCGCCGGATCAACGGTCGACGCTGCTGCCACGGCCCTTCTATCCGCCCAGACCGGGACGCCGCCCAGGTCTCCACGTACGTCCCGCTCACGGCCCCTTCGGCCGCGTTCACGTTCTTCTCATATGTGGACCAGAGCATCGACAGGGCACCGTTCGGCATCCGATACACCTCCGGCCGGTGGGTCAGGTACGGCACGATCTGATTGTTCCGTCGAGTTTCTGGAGCCACTCGTGTGCATAGACGATCCACGGCTGGCCGTCGGGATCCACGTAGAAGGTGCCATCCAGCGTCATGAAGTTGGCCGGTGGCGCCGGCCGGGTCTCGTCCAACGGCGTGAACGGGCCGAGTGGCGAATCCGCCACCGCGATAATCGTGCCCCGCATGTAATTCGTCAGCTGGGCGGGAATTCCGTACTGGTTGGGTGCCGGGATCGGTAGC
Source organism: Mycobacteriales bacterium (assembly GCA_036267955.1). Classification (GTDB taxonomy): domain Bacteria; phylum Actinomycetota; class Actinomycetes; order Mycobacteriales; family QHCD01; genus DATAVB01. The sequence continues at coordinate 9,941 of DATAVB010000084.1, forward strand.
GGCTTTGCCTCGTTGTGTAGCGTCGTGAAAAGGTAATACCGGCCCCGGTATTCGTGGACCTCGGGGGCCCAGCCGCCGTCGGTCGCCCACATACCCGCACTGGTGAGGAATACAACCTCGGGTTTTCGCCACTCACGGAGATTCTGACTCCGGTAGACCATGGTCCCGGTGCCATGCACACCGGTCATCGTCGCGACATTCGGGTGTAGAGGTAATACGTCCGCGTGGTCCGGTCCGCCAGCATGAATGGATCGTGCAACGGCATATCTGGCAGTCGAAGGCCGGCCGGCCCCGCCGCCGCGGTGGGCTTCGTCGCGCCCAGCGCGGCCACCGCGGCCACGCTCGAGGCCGCAATGAATGCTCGCCGAGAATGGGCCACGTAAGACCTCCAGATGCCAGCGCCGGCTGACGCCGAATAGCTGTCCGGGCGTGGATGTGCCTGGTATGGGACCGGTCACAGTCTTAACCCCGGGCGGCAGTTAAGTCAACACCGGAAGCCCATTCGACAAACGCATTCGATGCTCGAGCACTCTGGCCGGGCCGTCATCGCGCTGTTATTCTGCCGCCACGAAGGAGCTGGCACATGGTCGTTTCCACCGACACCGGGCGGCGGCACAGCCCGACCATCCGAGACGTGGCGGCGGCGGCCGACGTTTCCCGGGGCACCGTTTCGCGGGTCCTCAACGGCGGGCGCTACGTCAGTCCCGGTGCGTTGGCCGCGGTGGAAAAGGCGATCCGGGAAATGGGATATGTCGCCAACCACAGCGCGCGCAGTCTGGCCCGGCGCCGGACCGACTGTGTGGCATTCATCCTCTCCGAGCCGCAGGAGAAACTTTTCGAAGACCCCAACTTCAAGACCCTGCTCAGATCCTCGACGCAGGCGCTCGCTCAAGACGACTGGAGTCTCGTCGTCATGATGGCCGGTGACGACCGCGAGCGAGACCGCGTGCTGCGCTACGTCCGCGGCGGTCACGTCGACGGGGCGATCCTGGTCTCCACCCACGCCGGCGATCCGCTCATCCGGCAACTGCCGGAAGCCGCGTTGCCGATCGTGTTTTGCGGCCGACCTCCGGGCCGCGGAGTCACACTGCCCTATGTGGCGTCGGACGATCGCGGCGGCGCCCGCCTGATGACCCGGTATCTGCTGAACTCGGGCCGGGAGCGGGTCGGCATCATCACCGGTCCACTCGACCTGTCCAGCGGGGTCGACCGGCTCGCCGGCTACCGCGACGTCATGCGGACCAGGAGGCTCCCGCAACGCGTCGGCACCGCGGCCGACTACAGCCTCATCGGCGGTGAACGGTGTATGGACGAGCTGCTCCTCCGGCACCCCGATCTGGATGCCGTGTTCGTCGGTTCCGACCTGCTGGCGGCGGGGGCATTGATTTCCTTGCGCCGCAGCGGTCGGCGGATCCCGGACGATATCGCGGTCGGCGGATTCGACGATTCAAGTATCGCGGGGTCCACCGATCCACCCCTGACGACTGTGCGCCAGGCGGCCGAACGGGTCGGGGCGGAATCGGCAGCAATGCTTGCCGCAGTAATCGCCGGGCGCCAGGTCCGGCCGCTGATCCTGCCGACCGAACTTGTCCGTCGTCGTTCCGCCTGACCGGTTCGGCGGAATCCAGACACCTCACCCCTTGACGTCGTACGCCGGTACAGGTGGAATCCATCTGCTCGTAACCGGCACCTGCAACCGTGTCGGCGGCCGATCCACGGGATCACGACACAGAAACATCGGGGTGTACAGATGTGCGGTGACGGAATGTGCGAACACCACGCGCAACAGCCGACAACGGTTTCACGACGTAACTTTCTGCGCACGGCCACGGTCGCCGGCGCGGCCGGGGCGCTGACGCTGGGGACGATGCGGTTCGCCGAGGCGGCCGCGGGCTCAACGACGACCAGGACGATCAGCGGGCACCTGCCGACCGGAGCCGCGGACTTCGTCTACCTGCCGGTGCAGGTCCCGCGCGGGATCCGGCAGATCGATGTGGAGTATTCGTACGACAAGCCGACCGTGCCCGCCGGCGTACCGGGAAACTCCTGTGACATCGGGATATTCGACGAGCGCGGCATCCGGCTCGGCACCCAGGGATTCCGCGGCTGGTCCGGCGGATTCCGTACCAGCTTCTCGATCAACGCCACCGAGGCGACCCCCGGTTATCTACCCGGACCGATCCGGCCCGGGCTCTGGAACATCGCTCTCGGGCCGTATCAGGTCGTACCCCAGGGGCTGAATTATCAGGTGACGGTGACCCTGACCCACGGCGCGGACGGAAAGCCTTTCGTGCCGCACTATCCACCGACGAAGGCGACTGGCCGCGGCCGCGCCTGGTATCGCGGCGACTGCCACCTGCACACCGTCTATTCCGACGGAAAGCGGTTGCCGTCCGAGGTGGCCGCGGCCGCCCGGGCCGGGAAGCTTGACTTCATGGTCTCCACCGACCACAACACCTCGGCCTCGCACGGCGTCTGGGGTGACTACGCCGGCGACGATCTGCTGATCATCACCGGCGAGGAGATCACCACCCGCAACGGGCACTGCCTCGGGCTTGGCCTGAAGCCGGGCCATTGGATCGACTGGCGGTACCGGGCCCGGGACGACGTGCTCGACCGCTTCGTCGAGGAGGTGCACCGCGACGGCGGGATATTCGTGCCGGCCCACCCCTACTGCGCCTATATCGCGTGCCAGTGGAAATTCGGTTACGCGCAGGCCGATGCGGTCGAGGTCTGGAACGGACCGTGGACCGGCGACGACGACTCCGCGGTCGACACCTGGGACGGCATGTTGGTCGAATCGGTACGGACGGGCGGACGGTGGCTGCCCGCGCTGGGCGACAGCGACGCGCATTCCGAGCCGCAGGTGGTCGGGCTGCCGCACAATGTCGTGCTGGCGGATTCGCTGAGCCGGGACGCGATTCTCGCCGGGCTGGCCAGCGGGCGGGTGTGGCTGGCCGAATCGGCGGCGGTCGATCTGACCTTCACCGCGTCCGGCGGCAATTCCACGGCCGGGATCGGCGAGCGACTGCCGGTGCGGACCAATACCCCGGTGACCGTGACGCTCGAGGTCAGCGGGGTGCCGAACGGGACGGTCCGGTTCCTCACCGACGAGGGTCAGCTGCATCAGGAATCGCTGCCGGCCGGCGGATCCGGCACTGTCACCTGGCAAACCACCGCGTCCCTGGCGGCCTATGTACGGGCCGAGGTCCGGCACCCGTTCCCGGACGGCTCGCCGGGCAAGGGAAACACGATGGGACCGGGGCTGCAGTTCTCCGACATGGCGGCGATGACCAACCCGATCTTCCTCGGCCGCGCCTGACCCATCCCGTTTCTGGGCTCGGGCCCGCTCCGTCCCCTGTTTTCTGCCCCCGCTCCGACCCCTCTTTCATGATCGTGAGTGGATTTGGTACCTGTGGAGGTATCAAATCTACTCACGATCATGGCCGGGCAGCCTGTGCCGGCACAGCACCCCAATTTCCATGATCGGCTGCCGGAGACGGAATCAGCGTGGAGTGAGATCCACCAGCGGCGCGCCCATTGCCGACAGGCTCGTCTCGGTGCGCTTACGCGAGAAGTCCGGCGCCAACTCCACCTTGTCGCTGGGCGCATCGACGAAAGTCGGCACGTACCCCATCTGGGTGATCTTGTAATGCCCGTCGACCTTGCTGAACGTCGGCTCGATGATCACCCCGTCCCGGTTGGGCGGCGTCGGGTCGGCGGTGGTCACCCCGTCGCTCTGCTGGGCGAGGAAATTGCCCACTCCGTAGACGATCCAGCGGCCATCGGCCAGGCGCTTGACCGGCTGCACGACGTGCGCGTGCGCCCCGACGATCAGATCCACGTCCGGCGACTGCATCACGGCGTCGTCGATCCGCACCTCGTCGGCCGAGGGCGTCTGGTTCTGCTCGATGCCGTCGTGGATGCTGACGACGACGATGTCGGCGCCGGCCTGCTTGAGCCGGTGCGCGGCGGCCTTGATGGCCCCGATGTTGATGATGTTGACCATCCACGGCTGCGACACGTGCAGGCCGTTGAGGCCGTACGTGTAGGCGAGGTGCCCGACCTTGACGCCCTTCACGTCATAGATGGTGGGCCGCGCGGCCTCCGCCTCGGTGCGCGCGCTGCCGGTGTGTTTGATGCCGAAGCGGTCCAGCGTGCCGAGCGTCGCGGTGATGCCACCGTCGCCCAGGTCGGCGGTGTGGTTGGACGCGGTGTCGCAGGCGTCGTACCCGGCCTGCTTCTCCGCCTGGGCCAACTCCAGCGGCGCATTGAAGGTCGGATACCCCTTGACGCCCTGGTCGTTGTCCGACACCGGCGTCTCCTGGTGGCAGATCGCCCAGTCGGCCTTGCTCAGGATCGGCGCGACCGTCGTGAGCATCGGATTGAAGTCGTACGTGCTGCCGCCCCCGTCCTTCTTGGCCTGGGCGAGCAGGTCGTCGCTGGCCAGCATGTCGCCGGTGAAGGCGAGGGTGATCTGGGACGCGCCGGCCGGCTTGGTGGGCGCGGGTGTCGTCGCGCCGGGTGTCTTCCCGGCCGAGGCCGAGGCATGCGGGTCGGGCTCCAGCGTGGGGCGGGTGCTGGTCCGGATCCAGGCTCCCGCTGCGGCATTCGCACCGAACAGGATCGCGACCACGGCGAGCAACCACACGGCGGCGCGCATGAGGCGGCGGCGCTGCTCGCGTGTCCCGCTGTTGTCGTGCCGGCCCAAGGAATCCCCCCACCGCGTGGATGCCAACGGGGCACACCTTATCGGGGCGGGATAGGTTCTTAATGAGATGACAGATGAGATGCAGCTCGACTCCGCGATGCGGAGAGTCCTGGCCCGGGCCCGCGATGGCAAGTCGCTGGATGTCGACGAGGCCACCATCCTGCTGGGCGCTCGCGGCCCGGCGCTCGACCGGTTGCTGGAGTACGCGGCGCGTACCCGCGACGCCGGGCTGAGCGCGGCTGGCCGGCCCGGCATCATCACGTACTCCCGCAAGGTCTTCATCCCGTTGACCCGGCTGTGTCGCGATCGCTGCGGTTACTGCACGTTCGTCACGGTGCCCGGCCGGCTGGAGGCGCCGTACCTCTCCCCGGACGAGGTGCTCGACATCGCCTGCCAGGGTGCCGAGATGGGCTGCAAGGAGGCGTTGTTCACCCTCGGCGACCGGCCGGAGGACCGCTGGAAGCAGGCCGGCGATTGGTTGCACGCACACGGCTACGACGACACGCTCTCGTACGTCCGGGCGATGGCGATCCGGGTGCTGGAGGAGACCGGGCTGCTGCCGCACCTCAATCCCGGCGTGTTGAGCTGGCAGGACCTGCAGCGGCTCAAGCCGGTCGCGCCGTCCATGGGCATGATGCTGGAGACGACGGCGAAGCGGCTCTTCACCGAGCGCGGTGGGCCGCACTTCGGCAGTCCGGACAAGGATCCCGACGTACGGGTGCGGGTCCTGGAGGACGCCGGCCGCTCCAACGTCCCGTTCACCACGGGTCTGTTGATCGGCATCGGCGAGACGGTCGCCGAGCGGTCCGAGTCGCTGTTCGCGATCCGCAAGGTGATGCGCGAGTACGGCGGCGTGCAGGAAGTGATCATCCAGAACTTCCGCGCCAAGCCGGACACCAGGATGATGGCCACCCCGGACGCGGACCTGCAGGAGTTGGCGGCGACGATCGCGTTGGCCCGGCTGGTGCTCGGTCCGGCCGCCCGGATCCAGGCCCCGCCCAATCTGGTGGCCGGCCAGTACGACCTGATGCTGCGGGCCGGCATCGACGACTGGGGCGGCGTCTCGCCGCTGACCCCCGACCACGTCAACCCGGAACGGCCCTGGCCACAGATCGACTCGCTCGCCGGGCACACCGCCGATTCCGGCTTCACGCTGGCCGAGCGGCTGACGATCTACCCGGAGTTCATCAAGCGCGGCGAGCCGTGGCTGGACCCGCGGCTGCGGGCGCACGTCGACGCGCTGGTCGACCCGGCGACCGGGCTGGCCCGGCCCGAGGCGACGCCGGTGGGCCTGCCGTGGCAGGAGCCGGACGGCGGTTGGGGCACGTCCTCGGGCCGCACCGACCTGCACACGACGATCGACAGCAGCGGCCGTACGAACGACCGGCGGGACGATTTCGACGAGGTCTACGGCGACTGGAACGAATTGCGCGCCCGGATCAGCGACGGTTCGGCGCATTTCGACAGCGACATTCTCGCCGCCCTGAAGCATGCCGCCGACGACCCGGCCGGGCTGTCGAAGGACGAGGCCGTCGCGCTGCTGCACGCCGACGGTCCCGAACTGGAGGCGCTGACCCGGCTGGCCGACGACGTGCGCCGGGACACCGTCGGCGACGACATCACCTTCGTCGTGACGCGCAATGTCAATTTCACGAATGTCTGTTACACCGGCTGCCGATTCTGCGCTTTCGCCCAACGGCGGACGGACGCGGACGCCTATACGTTGTCGTTGGACCAGATTGCGGACCGCGCGCAGGAGGCGTGGGAGGCCGGGGCCACCGAAATCTGTATGCAGGGCGGAATTCATCCCGACCTTCCCGGCACGGCGTATTTCGAGATTGCGGCCGCAGTAAAGGAGCGGTGCCCCGATATCCACATTCACGCGTTCAGTCCGATGGAGGTCATCAACGGCGCCTCCCGGACCGGTCTGTCCATTCCGGACTGGATGACTCGCGCCCGGGCCGCTGGAGTGGACTCTTTTCCCGGCACGGCGGCGGAAATCCTCGACGACGAAGTGCGTTGGGTATTGACGAAGGGCAAGCTGCCGACCGCCTCGTGGATCGAGGTGATCACCACCGCGCATAAACTCGGAATTCCGACGACGTCAACGATGATGTACGGACACGTCGACACCCCGGCGCACTGGGTCGACCACATGATGCTGCTGGCCGGGTTGCAGCGTCAGGCGCAGGCGGACGGGCTGCGCGGCTTCACCGAATTCGTACTGCTGCCATTCGTACACAACAATGCGCCGATTTATCTGGCCGGGCTGTCCCGGCCAGGGCCGACCCTGCAACAGAATCGGGCGGTGCACGCACTCGCCCGGCTGTTGCTGCACGGCACGATCGACAACATCCAGTGCTCGTGGGTGAAACTCGGTGCCGAGGGCTGCGCGACCGTGCTGCAGGGTGGGGTCAACGACCTCGGCGGGACCTTGATGGAGGAGACCATCAGCCGGATGGCCGGCTCCGGGCACGGGTCGTACAAGACGATCAGCGACCTGCGGGCCATCGTGGCTCCGACCGGCCGGCCGCTGGTGCAGCGCGGCACGACGTACGGCCCGGTGTCGGACGAGCGGATCGCGGCGGCCGAGGCCAGTGACGGCGTCTGCCGAAGCGTCCGGCGCACCCTCCCGGTCGTCTGACCCGTACTTGCTGACGCCCGGCCAACCCCCGCCTGCCCACTCCCGCCACTCAGATTTCCATGATCGTGAGTGGATTTAGTACCTGCACCGGTATCAAATCCACTCACGATCATGACCGGGAAACCCGCGACGGCGGCCGGCCCAAAATTCCATGATCAGGAGGCAAATTCGTCGGCCATTCGCGGCCAAATAGCCTCATGATCATGGAACGGGGCGACGCGATCGCTTTCCTGACGACTTATTTCCATGATCGAGATGGCGTTCGACCGGCTATCACCGGCATAACGCGGTCACGATCATGGAAGAGGCAGCCAACGAGGTTTCCGGCAAGCTAACCGTCAGGCGTAGAAGACGCGCTCGATGACCATGCGGGCCCGGCGGGTGGCCCGCCGGTAGTCGTCCAGGAACTGCCCGGGATCTCGGTCCGGCGGATAGCCGAGCACCCGCATCACCGACGCCAGGGCCGTCCCATACCGCGGCAGCTGATCCTCGGCCCGGCCGCGTACCAGCATGATCGCGTTGCGGGCCCGCGAGGCCAGCCGCCACGCCGCCTCCAGCGCCGCCGCGTCGTCCGGCTCCAGCGCGCCGGTTTCAACCAGCCCGCGCAGCGCCTGCAACGTGCTCGGCGTCCGCAGTTCGGCCCGCGCCGCGCCGTGCTGCAACTGCAACAGCTGTACGGTCCACTCGACATCGGCGATCCCGCCGCGCCCCAGTTTGGTGTGCGTGGCCGGATCGGCCCCGCGCGGCAACCGCTCCGCATCGACCCGGGCCTTCAGTCGCCGGATCTCCAGCACCGCGGCCGCCGGCAGACCGTTCGCCGGGTAGCGGAGTGGATCGACCACCGCCAGAAAACGGGAGCCGAGATCCAGATCTCCGGCAGCGGCCGACGCCCGCAGCAACGCCTGCGCCTCCCAGGTCGAGCTCCATCGCCCGTAATAGGCGGCGTACGAGGCGAGACTGCGCACCAGCGGACCGCTGCGCCCCTCCGGCCGCAGGTCGGCGTCGACCGTCAGCGGCGGGTCGGGCGCCGGACCGGCCAGCATCCGGCGGGCCGATTCCACGATCGCGGTGGCCGCGCCGCCGGCGGCCCGGTCCTCGGCGCCGTCGACCGGTTCGTAGACGAACAGGACGTCGACGTCCGAGCCGTAGCCGAGCTCGCCGCCACCCAGCCGACCCATCGAGATGACCGCCAGCCGGGCCGGCGATCCATCCGGGTACGCCGCCCGGGCAGCCACCTCCAGCGCGGCGTCAAGGGTCGTCGCGGCCACCGACGACAGCGCGTCGCCTGCGACGGCGACATCGATCAGGTCGAGCAGATCGGCGCAGGCGATCCGCAGCAGCTCCCGCCGGCGGGCCGCCCGGATCGCGGCGATCGCCTGCACCGGGTCCTCGTTGCGCGCGATCGCCGAACGCATCGTCGCCCGGAGCACGTCCGCCGGCCGCGGCGCCAGCCGTTCGTCCTCGGCCAGCAGCTGCAGGCCTTCGGGGTCCCGTACGAAAAGGTCGGCGACGTACCGGCTGGATCCCAACAGGACGGTGAGCCGGTCGGCGACCTTCGCGTCGTCGCGCAGCAGCCGCAGGTACCAGGGGGTGTCCTGCAGCGCCTCGGACACCTGCCGATATCCCAACAGGCCACCGTCGGGATCGGGCGCGTCGGCGAACGAGCCGAGCAGGGCCGGCAGCAGCGCCCGCTGGATCGCCGCGCGGCGGGAGACGCCGTCGGTGAGGGCGGCCAGATGCCGCAGCGCGCCGTCCGGATCGGCGAACCCCAGCGCGGTGAGCCGGGTCCGCGCCGCGTCGGCGGTCAGCCGGAGCTCCTCGGTTGGGATCCGCGCGGCCGCGGCGAGCAGCGGGCGGTAGAAGAGCTTTTCGTGCAGCCGGCGCACCTCCCGGGTGTAGCCGGCGAGCTCGGCCCGGAACGTCTCCACCACGTCCCGCCGCGGATCGGGGGTGATCCCCATCGCGCGGGCCAGCCAGCGCAGGCCCGGCTCGTCGTCGGGCAGCAGGTGGGTACGCCGCAGCCGTTGCAGCTGCAGCCGGTGCTCGGCGGTGCGCAGGAACCGGTACGCCTCGGCCAGACCGGCCGCGTCGTCCCGACCGACATAACCGTTGTGCGCCAGTGCTTCCAGGGCCTCCAACGTCGAGCCCGAACGCAGGGTGTCATCGGACCGCCCGTGCACCAGCTGCAGCAGTTGTACGGCGAACTCGACGTCCCGCAGACCGCCGCGGCCGAGCTTCAGTTCCCGTTCGACGATCCGGCCGGGCAGGCTGTCCTCGACCCGGCGGCGCATCGCCTGCACGTCCTCGACGAAGTGGTCCCGGTCGGCGGCGGTCCACACCAGCGGGGCGATCACCTCGAGATAGCGCCGGCCGAGGTCCAGGTCCCCGGCCACCGGCCGGGCCTTGAGCAGCGCCTGGAATTCCCAGGTCCGGGCCCAGCGCCGGTAGTACGACTCGTGACTGGCCAGGGTACGGACGAGCGGGCCGTTCTTGCCTTCCGGCCGCAGCGCGGCGTCGACCGGCCACGCCACCTCGGCGCAGATCCGCATCATCGTGGTGGCCTGCCGGGCCGCCGCCTCCAGCGCGGCGGACTCGTCCGCGTCGCCGATCGGCTCGGCGACGAAAACCACGTCGACATCGCTCACATAGTTGAGTTCCCGGCCGCCGCACTTGCCCATTCCGATGACGGCCAGCGAGAAGTCGACGGCGGCGTCTCCGCCGGCGGCCGCGGCCAGCCCGGCGGACAGCGTGGCCGAGGCGAGGTCGGCCAGTTCGGCCGCGACCTGTTCCACGCCGACCTGGCCGGTCAGGTCGCGCGCGGCGATGCACAGCAGCTCACGCCGATAGGCGGTACGCAGCTCCGGAACGGTGTCAGCAGCGGCGAGCAGTGCAGCCGCCGGGTCGCGCGGTGCCGACTCGCGCGGTGCCGACTCGCCGAGCAGCCGCCAGTCGTCCGGATTGGCGGCGAGATGGTCACCCAGCGCGGAGCTGGCGCCGAGCACGCTCAGCAACTGGTGCCGCAGCGGCACGTCGTCGCGCAGCCGGTCCAGCAACGTCTCGCGGTCGGCGGCCGCCTCCGCCAGCCGGCACAGGTTGAGCACCGCCAGCCCCGGGTCGGCCGTCTGGCCCAGATCGACCAGGATCTCCGCGGCGCCGAGGTCGGTCACCTCCTGGTGCTCCGGATCCCAGAGCCCGAGCGCCGGGTGGGCGAGCAGCGCCGCCGCCTGCTCGGCGTTGCCGAATCCCAGCCGTACCAGCGAAGCTGGGATCCGCCCGCCTCGACCGATGGGCACCGCGGTCAGCCGGCGAGAGCGAATTTCGCGAACCGCTCGGTGAACGGCCGCCACACCTGCTCGAGGTCGTCGTGCACGGCATCGCTGTAGGACAGCAACCGTCGCACCGCCGGGCTGTCGTCGTCCAGGCCGTCGCTGCGCGCCCAGCCGCGGACCATCTCCGGAGTGGTCTCGATGTGAAACTGCAAACCCCAGGCGCGCTCGCCGACCCGGAAGGCCTGATTGGTGTACCGGGTCGAGGAGGCCAGCAGCATCGAACCGGGCGGCAGCTCGGAGATGGAGTCGTAGTGCCACTGCAGCACGTCCGGAGCCAACGGCATCGGGCCGAACAGCGCGTCGTGCACGGCGTGGTCCCGCTTCGCCACCAGCGCCGGCCCGATCTCCGGGCCCTCAGCCGCCGCGATCTCCACTCGTCCGCCGAGCGCGTCGGCGAGCAGTTGGGCACCGAGACAGATGGCGAGCACCGGCTGTCCGGTGCCGACGGCCTCGCGCAGCAGTGCCTTGGCGGGCTCCAGCCAGGGCACGTCGTCGTACACGCCCATCTCGCCGCCGAGCATCACCAGCGCGTCGTGCCCATCGACCCCGGCCGGCAGCGGATCCCCGACGTGCGGGCGGATCACGTCCGGTTCGAGGCCGGCGGCGGCGAGCCACTCGCCGAGCCGACCGGGCGGGTCGGAGGGACTGTTCTCGACGATCAATACGGTGCCGGCCACGCCCGCCAGACTATCGCGGGCTCAGACGCACAGCGCCGGGACCGTGGACAGTCAGAGCACCGGCAGGTAGCGGTCGAGTTCGTACGGGGTGACCTTGGCGCGGTAGTCGGCCCACTCCGCGCGCTTGTTGCGCAGGAAGTAGTCGAAGACGTGCTCGCCCAGGGTGGCGGCGACCAGCTCGGAGGTCTCCATCACCCGCAGCGCGTCGGACAGGTTGTGCGGCAGGTCCTCGTACGCCATCGCCGCGCGTTCGCCGTCGGTCAGCGCCGTCACGTCCTCCTCGGCGCCCGGCGGCAGCTCGTACTCCCCCTCGATTCCGGCCAGGCCGGCCGAGAGCAACAGCGACAGGGCCAGATACGGGTTGCAGGCGGAGTCCGGCGACCGGACCTCGATCCGGGACGAGTTGGCCTTCCCCGGCTTGTGCATCGGCACCCGCACCAGGGCGGACCGGTTGAGGTGGCCCCAGCAGACGTACGCCGGCGCCTCGGAGGCCAGCCCGTCCATGGACTCGCCGAACAGCCGCTTGTAGGAGTTGACCCACTGGTTGGTGACGGCGGTGATCTCGCGGGCGTGCTTGAGCAGCCCGGCCATGAAGGACCGGCCGGTCTTGGAGAGGTTCAGCTCGTCGGACGGGTCGTGGAAGGCGTTGCGATCGCCCTCGAACAGCGAGAGGTGCAGGTGCATGCCGGAGCCGGGCTGGTTGGTGAACGGCTTGGGCATGAAGGTGGCGTAGACGTTCTGCTGCAGCGCCACCTCCTTCATCATGTGCCGGAACGTCATGATGTTGTCGGCCGTCGTCAGCGCGTCCGCGTACCGCAGGTCGATCTCCTGCTGGCCCGGCGCGCACTCGTGATGGCTGAACTCGACCGAGATTCCCATCGCCTCCAGCGCATCGACGGCGACCCGGCGGAAGTCGTGCGCGACGTCGTGCGTGGTGAGGTCGAAGTAGCCGCCGGAATCCACCGGCTTCGGGGCGGCCCCGGACTGCGGCTGCTCCTTGAGCAGGAAGAACTCGATCTCCGGGTGGGTGTAGAAGGAGAAGCCGAGATCGGCCGCGCGGGCGAGCGTGCGGCGCAGCACGTGCCGGGGGTCGGCCCAGGACGGCGAGCCGTCGGGCATCGTGATGTCGCAGAACATCCGGGCCGCGTCGCCGGACTCCGCGCCGCGCTGCCAGGGCATGATCTGGAACGAGGCCGGGTCGGGGCGGGCGATCATGTCGCTCTCGTACACCCGGGCGAAGCCCTCGATCGCCGAGCCGTCGAAGCCGATGCCCTCGGCGAACGCGCCCTCCAGCTCGGCCGGGGCCACCGCCACCGACTTCAGCGAACCGAGCACGTCGGTGAACCAGAGTCGGACGAAGCTGACCTCGCGCTCCTCCAACGTCCGGAGTACGAACTCCTGCTGCTTGTCCATGATCGCTACCCACTCCAGCACTAGACGTCGATCACCAGTGTGCCCCCGACAATCGCGGATCATTCCGCCGGTGTGTTTCCGGCGCGTAAACGATCCGCCGCCACGACGGTCGATGGCACGGATCCGGGCTGCCGGACGTCGGACCCGCACGACCTCTAGAATGCACGAGCTGCCCACGAGACGGACGGATCAAATCATGTACGACAAACGCCGATACTTCGCCGTTGCCGGCCTCGCAGCCTGCGCGGTGCTTGCCGGCTGCGCGTCCAAGACCGAGGGAACCGCGTCGTTCGCCGGGCCCAATGCACCCTCCAGCGTGCCGAATCTCCCGTCCACCCTGCCGAGCGGCACCGCGTCCTCGATTCCGGCGACGCCGAGCGCGTCGCCGTCCTCGAGCGTTGAGTCGTCCGAGGTGCCTGCGACCAGCGACGCGCCGCCACCCGAGCCCGGCCCGACCGCCAAGCACTCCGGCAGCGTCGACCTCGAGGAAGACGGCGTCATCTGCGACCTCATCAGCGCCAAGGATCTGAAGAAGATCTGGGGCCAGGCGCCGCGTGTCTTCCCGAGTTCGTCCGGCCCGGGCTGCACGTACAAGAACGCGGACGGCGATCAGATCATCATCAACGAGCTCGACAACCTGGTGCCGAACGAGGAGGTCTCCAGTGACCTCAAGTACAAGGACGGCGCCAAGAAGACCACGACGAGCGTCGGCGGTCGCCCGGCCGTGATCCTGATGCAGCCCGGCGACTTCGGTGACGGGTACTGGTACGTGTCGGAGACCAAGAGCCTCGACAACGAGGGCCTGATCACCGGCCTGCTGAGCAACGACCCGCACCTGCAGAAGATCGTGAAGGGGATGCTGGAGAAGATCGTCCCCAAGTACGCGCGCTGATACACAGCTAAGGAGATCGGGCCGGCATCCGCGAGGATGTCGGCCCGATCTCTTGATGTACTGGTTATTCAGTGCCGTACTTCAGTGGCGCCGTACTTCAGTGGCGTAGCGCGCTGCCGGCCTGCCATTGGGCGTAGGAGACGTTCCAGCCGCCGTACCCGTCGTCGATCGGCAACTGCGGGTCGCCGCCGATGATGTTCTCCGGGTCGCCGATACCCATGTGGTCGTAGAGCCACTGGGAATTCGCCAGCGACAGGTTGATGCAGCCGTGGCTGACGTTGCTGTAGCCCTGGTTTCCGACCGTGCCCTCGTTGGCGTGGTCGAATTCCCCGTCCCCAGAAATGCGCATCGCCCAGTACGCCTTGAAGTTGGCGTAGCCGCCCGGCGAGTCGGCGGGGACGCCGTAACTCGCCGAGTTCATCAGGTAGACCGGGTACTTCTGGTAAATGACGTGCCAGCCGCTGTGCGTCGGCGTGGCCGGCTTTCCGTAGCTCACCGGCAGCACCTTCACCTTGGCGCCGTTGTGATAGACGGTGAGGTTGTAGGTGTTGACATTGCCGACCGCGCGCCAGTCGTCGTGCACCGTGTACGAGGCCTTGGCGTCGGCCTGGCCGTAGAGTCCGTCGCCCACCTGCGCGCCGTAAATACCGAGGTCCACGCTGATCTTGGTGCCCGGCTTCCAGAAGTGCGCCGGCCGCCATTCGGCCTCCTTGTCGCCCATCCAGTGCCAGGAGCCGACCGTCGCCGGCGACGCGGACACCTTCATGACCTGCTCGGCCGCCGCCTTGTCGCCGATCACCTCGTCGAAGTTGACGTCGATGATCGTGCCGACGCCGACGCTCGTGCCGGTGGCCGGGAAAATGGTGGCCGCGGTCTGATTCGCCGGCGTCACCGTGGTGAAGGAGCTGACCTTGCGGGTGGCCTTACCGGCGGAGTTGGTAGCGATCGCCGAGATCTTGTACGCCTTGCCGTAGCCGAGATCCTCCGCGGAGGTCCAGGTACGCCGGTCGCTGGACACCTTGCCGATGACCTTGTCCCCGACCGGGTTGGTCACCACCACCCGCGACAACGTGCCATTGGTGCTGCTGACCGTGATCGGCCGGGTCGGGTCGGCGGCTGCGGTGCCGGCGACCGGATGTACGACGAGTGCCGCCGGCGCCGGCGGTGCGGGGGTGCTCTTGGTCGCCGATGCGGAAGGCGACGGGTCGGCGCCCTGACCCGACGAGTGGTGCGGAGTCGCTGCCCCGGCCTTGTGCTGCGGGTTGGCCGAGCAACTGGTGCTCAGGACGAGGGCGCCCAGAGCAATCGCGGCGAGGGCGGCCGTCGTACCCCGGGCACCTGTCGTACCCCGGGCAACTGTCGTACCCGTGGCAACTGTCGTACCCCGGGCGATCCGGCCCGTGCGGTCTGCCTGCGACATGCAGGTGTCCTCCATACGTTCGCCGCCGGCGGGATGAGCAGGCGGGCTGGCAGAAACGAGATGGTCCGGTGTGGACCTGCCACTGGTCGAGCAAAGACTGTGCGGCGCATTCAAGGACGCACGAGACCTCACCTGGGTACGCCGCAGGCGGACACGATTCGATAACGTCGCTGTCCACCCGGCGCGCCGCAGGTCGATTGCGACACGGAGGCGATCCTAGCGGCCACACCCGACCCGGCGGCGCAGCGGTCCGGCGTGGCGCGAGCCGGTCGTTCGGTGGGCGGTGTGGCGCACGTTACCTGTGCCCGGACGCACCCGAACTGTCCACGCACCGGCCGCAGGCGGGACAATGCGGTTATGCCCATGCTGCGTATCGCGCTCGCCCAGATCGATATGACGGTCGGCGACATCGCCGGCAACGCCGCCACGGTGCTCGCCCGCACCCGGGAGGCGGTCGACCAGGGCGCCCATCTGGTTGCTTTCCCGGAAATGATGCTGACCGGTTATCCGGCCGAGGATCTGGTGCTCCGCGAGTCCTTCCGCACCTCGAGCATCGAAACACTGCATGGCCTCGCGCCCCGGCTCGCAGCCGAGGGACTCGGCGATATCGCCGTGGTGGTTGGCTATCTGGACGCCGAGGGCGGTCCGCGCAATGCCGCGGCGGTGCTCTACCAGGGCAAGGTGGCGGCGCAGTACTACAAGCATCACCTGCCCAATTACGGGGTATTCGACGAGGCCCGGTATTTCGTCCGCGGCGACCGGCTGCCGGTGCTGCGGCTGCACGGAGTGGACGTGGCAGTGACGGTCTGCGAGGACCTCTGGCAGGCCGGCGGCCCGTTCGCGGTCGCGGCGCAGGCCGAGGTCGGATTGGTCGTCTCGATCAACGGCTCGCCGTACGAGCGGGCGAAGGACGACGTGCGGCTGGATCTGGCCCAGCGGCGGGCCCGCGAGGCAGAGGCGACCCTCGCCTATGTCAACACGGTGGGCGGCCAGGACGAGCTGATCTTCGACGGCGACTCCCTGGTCGTCGACTCCACCGGCACCCTGATCGCCCGGGCCCCGCAGTTCACCGAGACGCTCTTCCTCGTCGATCTGGATCTGCCGACCGCGACCGGTGATCTGGCCGGCCCGGTCCGCGGGATGACGATTGAACGGCAGACCCTTTCCGACGATCCGGTGGCCGAATTCGATCCGCGGCCGCTGGAGATCGCCGACCCGTTGCCGGACGAGGCCGAGGTCTATCAGGCGCTGGTCACCGGCGTCCGCGGTTATCTCCGTAAAAACCGCATCGAGCGCGTCTATCTCGGCCTCTCCGGCGGGATCGACTCGACGCTGACCGCGGCCATCGCCTGCGACGCGATCGGCGCCGAGAATGTGTACGGCATTTCCAACCCCAGCGCCTATTCGACCGAGCATTCGAAATCGGATGCCGCCGAGTTGGCCCGCCGCACCGGGCTGAACTTCTCGACCATCCCGATCGCGCCGCTGGTCGACGCATTTCTCCAGGCGGTGAAACTCGACGGTCTCGCCGAGGAGAATCTGCAGGCCCGGGTGCGCGCGGTCACCTGGATGGGACTGTCCAATCAGAACGAACCGTCGATCGTGCTGGCCTGCGGAAACAAGAGCGAGCTGGCCACCGGCTATTCGACCCTGTACGGAGATGCCGTCGGCGGGTTCGCGCCGTTGAAGGACGTGCCCAAGACGCTGGTGTGGAAACTCGCCAGCTGGCGCAATGCCGATGCCGCCAGCCGCGGTGAGACGCCGCCGATCCCGGAGAACGCGATCAGCAAGCCGCCGAGCGCCGAATTGCGGCCCGGGCAGTTCGATTCCGATTCGCTGCCGCCCTACGACGTGCTCGACGCGATCATCGAGGATTACGTCGACCGCGACCTCGGCTGGGCCGAGCTGATCGAGCGCGGGCACGACCCGGCGGTGGTGGAGGATGTGCTCCGGCTCGTGGATCGAGCGGAATACAAGCGGCGGCAGTATCCGCCGGGTCCGAAGATCTCCAACAAGGCCTTCGGCCGCGATCGTCGGCTGCCAATCACCAACCGGTGGCGGGACACCGCGCCGGCGACCGATGTCGGAAGCGATCCTCGACCGAGTTAGAGGGAGACGCAATGGCGCGTGAGTCGACTCCGGAGCAGCCGCCGCTCTACGGCGGGCCGGCCGGAAAGCGGGTGCGCATCACCCATCTCGCCGAGGCGAAACGGCGCGGCGAACGCTGGGCGATGCTCACCGCGTACGACCAGTATTCGGCCGAAATCTTTGACGAGGCAGGCATTCCGGTGCTGCTCGTCGGGGATTCCGCGGCCAACAACATCTTCGGATACGACACCACGCTGCGGCTGCACCTGGAGGAATTCCTGCCGCTGGTGCGCGCCGTCAGCCGGTCCACCCACCGGGCGCTGGTGGTGGCCGACCTGCTGTTCGGCACCTACCAGGAGGGTCCGCAACAGGCGCTGTCGACCGCGGTGACGACCATGCGCGACGGCGGCGCCCAGGCGGTGAAGCTCGAGGGCGGACGCCGGGTCGTGCCGCAGGTCGAGGCGATCGTCGGCGCCGGAATTCCGGTGATGGCGCATATCGGTTTCACCCCGCAGAGCGAGCACGAGCTGGGCGGCTACCGGGTCCAGGGACGCGGCGGCTCCGGGGACGAGCTGGTGCGTGACGCGATCGCGCTGCAGGAGGCCGGCGCCTTCGCGATCGTGCTGGAGATGGTTTCGGCCGATGTCGCGAAACGCATTACCGGCGAGCTGTCGATCCCGACAGTGGGGATCGGCGCCGGGCCGGACTGTGACGCGCAGGTGCTGGTCTGGCAGGACATGGCCGGGCTGCGCGGCGGCACGATGCCGCGTTTCGTCAAGCAGTACGCGGATCTGCGGAACGCGCTGCGGAACGCCGCCACCGCGTACGCCGAAGACGTCCGCGACGGCGGATTCCCCACTGCGGAACAGAGCTACAAGTAAGGAACGTCAGACCGGCCGCGCCATCCACCGTTCGACCCGCTCCGCCGACGGGTCGACCACTCCCCGATCGACGAATCCGATGCGCCGGTAGAACGCGACCGCCCGCGCGTTGCTCTCGACGACCTCCAGCACCAACTCACCGGGCCGCTGTTCGGCGGCCCACTTCGCCACCTCGTCCACCAGTGCGTCGGCCACCCGCTGGCCCCGGGCGAACGGCGCCACCCACATCGAGATCAGCTCGACCGGGCCGGCACCGTCCACCATGCCGCTGGCCATTCCGGCCGGAACGCCGTCCACCGTTGCGATCAGGTCATAGGAATTGCCGGCGAGGCGACCGCGCCAGCGCTCCTCGGAGTCCCTGTCACCCTGCCAGTCGGCGAGCCGGGAACCGAAGGCGTACGGGGCATCGGCCAGGGCCTGCAGCCGGAGTTCACGCCAGTCACGCCAGTCCTCGACGGTCAACTCTCTGATCTCGATCACGACGACAGTCAAACCCATGGTCCGCCGGAACGACGATCCGACTCCCTGCATTTCCTTGTGGAGCGGGCTCTGGGTCAGACCAGCACGGCCCCACCGTCGACCGTCACGACCGAACCCGTCGCGAAGCCCTGGGTCATCAGGAAGAGGTACGCCTGCGCGATATCGGCCGGTTCGCCGGCCCGGCCGACCGGGATCGTGGCGGCGGTGTCGCGGTACAACTGCTCGCGGCTCGCGTCGTCCATCGACGCCCACAGCGGTGACCGGACCAATCCCGGCGACACCGCGTTGACCCGGATCGGCGCCAATTCGACCGCCAGCGCCCGTACCAGGCCTTCCACCGCGGCGCAGATGCTTGCCGCGACCGTCCATCCGGGACGGGGCCGAACGGCAGCGACCCCGGTGGTCAGCACGATCGAACCGCCGGCCCGAAGCAACGGCGCCGCACTCCGTACCGCCGTGAGCGCGCCGAAATACCGCAGCGCGAAGAACTGCCGCGCCACCTCGAGATCCATGGATTCCAGCGATCCCAGCGCCAGCGATTCGCCGGCCGTAAACACCAGATGATCCACGGCTCCCACCCGCCGCAGCAATTCCTCGACCGCCCCCACGTCGGTGAGATCCACCGCGTGCCCGGATGCGGTGGCGGGCAGCGATTTCACCGCCCGGTCGACATTTCCCGGATTACGCGACACGACGACGACCTCGGCCCCCTGCTGTGCCGCCAGTTCGGCGGTCGCCCGGCCGATCCCGGACGTGCCGCCGAGAATCAGTACCCGCTGATCCGTGAGTGCCATGATGTTCGCCTCCACCTGATTCGAATGACGTCATCCACGGTGCCCGGCCGCGATCGGCGCGTCCAAGACCTGTCCGGTCGGCTGTAATACCCTCGAGGTATCAATGACCGGGAGAGCGGCAATGGATGTTGATCTGCGCAAGCTGCGCTATTTCGTCGCAGTCGCCGAAGAATTGAATTTCGGCCGGGCCGCGGAACGGCTGCACATCGCGCAACCCGTGCTGTCCCGGCAGATCCGCGCATTGGAACAGGAGCTGCACGCGCAGCTGTTCACCAGGACCACCCGGGCCACCGAGCTGACCCCGGCCGGTCGGCAGTTGCTTGAGGACTCCGGCCCGCTGCTGGCCGGGGCCGCGGCGTTGCGACGCCGGGTGCAGCTCGCGGCTCGCGGCCGGGCCACGTTCACGATCGGTTTCATGCCCGGCCTCACCGTCACCGCCGATGCGCGCACCCTGGCCGACCGGCATCCGGGGCTGTCGGTCGAGGTGCAGCGGACCTCGTGGACGGATCAGATCGAGGTTGTCCACGATGGACAGGTCGATGTCAGCGTCGTGCGACTTCCGGTGCCGGGCAAGGGTTTACGACTGCAGCCGCTCTTCACCGAACCGCGTGTCGTCGCCCTGCCGGCCAGCCACCGACTCGCCGGCAAGGACACCGTCGACATCTCCGATCTCGCCGCGGACCGGCTGCTGCAGGATCCCGACGCCGTACCGGAATGGCGCGACATCGCCATCGAGACGGACGATGCGGCCTCGCCACCCGAGGTACGCACCGTGGAGGAGAAGCTGGAGTACGTCGCTGCCGGCACCGGGATCGTGTTCCTGCCGCTGTCCACGGCCGCGTTCTACACCCGCCCGGATGTCACCTACGCCGCGGTCTCCGACCTCGGCCCCAGCGAGGTGGCGCTGGCCTGGTCGAGCGCCCGCCGCTCGGCGTTGGTGCGGGAATTCGTCGAGATCGCCATGACCGGCGCACTGAGCCGCGCGCCGCAGTGACGCAACGACGCGACCAACCGGGGCGGCGAAACGACTCCGGCCGGTCGGACGCCGAGGCGCCGGACCGGCCGGAGAAACGAAGCCGAAGGTCAGCTGCTGACGGCCGCCCGGCGCGGCCGGGCACAGCTGGTGAGCACGACGCCGCCGATGAGGGCAGCAAGCCCGGCGGCGAGCACCGGAGTCGTCTCGAAACCGGTGTAGGCGAGCTTGCCACCCGGGGCGGCCGCGACCGGCTGCTGGTAGTTGACCGGCACCGGCACGATCTTGGTCGGGACAGGCTGGGCCGGCTGGTGCACGATGACCGTCCTGACCTCTTTCGGCCCGTTCCGGGTGACAACCTTCTGGCCGCTGCCGGGGCAGGAGCCGTTGATCGGTCCGCCGATGCCGATCCCGATGCCGCAGACCAGCGGCGCCTTCGGGACGAGGTTGGACAGGTCGAGCGGCAGCTTGGTCGGCAGGGTCAGCGGCAGACCGGTCGGGAGCTGTAGCGGCAGGTCCTTGGCGCCGTCCTGCAGCTGCTTGGTGAGGTCCTTCGGGTCCAGGCCGGGCAGGCTCGGCAGCTGGACCGGAAGCTGCTTCGTCAGCGACGACAGCGGATCCTGCGAACCCGAGCCGGTCGCGCCATCGGCGAAGGCGGCCGCTGCCCCACCTAGAGCGACGACACCGCCGATGCCGATTACGGCGACTCCGCGTGCCAACCAACGACCCATGACGCCTCCTACCGATTCCGCTATCCGGGCCGCTGCCCGATTCCGCTGCCCGATTTCGCTGCCCGATTTCATAGCGCATAAGGGCTGCTACTGCCGGTCAACGACCCGCACGCCGTCCGGTTACGGCCCCGGGTGCGAGGTAAGCCCGGATCGTCGATGCCGACGCAGGTTACGCCAATCGGAGTGACCCGACGTACTCCACCCCGGGTAGATAGCCTCGTGATCATGTCTTCCACCCGCTCGCTACTCATCGCCTCCAACCGAGGGCCGGTCTCTCTCGTGGCCGACGACCACGGCGG
Source organism: Mycobacteriales bacterium (assembly GCA_036267955.1). Taxonomy (GTDB): domain Bacteria; phylum Actinomycetota; class Actinomycetes; order Mycobacteriales; family QHCD01; genus DATAVB01. The sequence continues at coordinate 31,273 of DATAVB010000084.1, forward strand.
CACCCGCGCGCAGCGCGGCGGAGGCGGGTTGGTCAGTGCCATGCAGTCGGCCCTCGCCGACGGTGGCGGACTGTGGGTGTGCAGCGCGCTCGGCGACCGGGAGCGGACGGTGGCCCGTCGCGCGCCGGACGGCCGGCTTGCCGATGCGGGCGTCGACGTGGACCTCGACGTACGCATGCTGGCCATCGACGCGCCCACGTTCGGCCGGGCATACAACGGGATCGCCAACTCGACGCTCTGGTTCATCAACCACCTGCTGTACGACATCCCGACCAAGCCGGTCTTCGACGCGGCCTGGCGACGGCAGTGGACCTCGTACGAGCGCTACAACGCGATGTTCGCGGACGCGCTGGCGCAGGACGCCAGCAAGGGCGCGACCGTGATGGTGCAGGACTACCACCTGTTCCTGGTGCCCGCGATGCTGCGGGAACGGCGCGACGACGTCCGGATCGGTCACTTCACCCACACGCCGTGGGCGCCGCCGGAGTACTTCTCGATGCTGCCGAACGCCGACCAGATCCTGGCCAGCCTGCTCGGCGCCGACCACCTCGGCTTCCACAGCCGGCGGTGGGCCGATGCGTTCCTGCAGTGCTGCGCCCAGCTGCTGGACGCGGAGGTAACCGACAACGAGGTGCGGCACAACGGTCGAACCACCCAGGTCGGTGTCCATCCGCTGGGCACGGACGCCGACGCGCTGCAGGAGCGGGCCGGCCGACGCGATGTCGAGCGGAGCCTGGCCGACCTGCGCGACATCGTCGGGGACAACCAGGTCATCGCCCGGGTCGACCGCACCGAGCTGTCGAAGAACATCGTCCGCGGCCTGATGTCCTATCGCGAGTTGCTGCGCACCCGGCCGGAGTGGCAGGGCAAGGTCTGCCACGTCGTCTACACCTACCCGTCCCGGCATGACCTGCCCGAATATCGCGAATACACCGCCGCCGTGCAGCGCATCGGCCGGGAAATCGAGGACGAGTTCTCCACCGACGACTGGACACCGTTGGTCCTGGAGGTCTCACACGACTATCCGGGTTCGCTGGCGGCGATGCGGGCCGCCGATGTGTTGCTGATCAATCCGGTCCGGGACGGCATGAATCTCGTCGCGCAGGAGGG
>DATAVB010000085.1:0-24157 GCA_036267955.1 Mycobacteriales bacterium
ATGCGCCCGTTCGTCGTTCCGGGCGCTGCGGCCAGTCCATTTGTTCGCGTAGAAACCGAGCACGGCGCCCAACAGGACCGAGACCGGACCGACGACCAGATTCCACCACGGGCTCGGCCCGCCGGCCCTGAAGTGGTCCACGATGACGTGCGTCGGCGCACCCATGATCATCTCTTCATCCCCCTTACGAGGGACTGTATCCGGCTTCACCTGACCCCCGGAGGCCGGCCGACCTACTCGGCGCCGCCGTCCGTGATGTCGGTCGGATCAGGCTCAGAGACCGGCGGTTTGCTGGGCGACGATGACTCGAGGTCGCGCCTCGCAGAGTCTGCGTTGTACTTGCGCTCGAAGGCGTGCGGATCGGCCGTCCATTCGGCACCACGTTGGCTTAAGAACACGCCAACGTTCCCGAACGCGTTCTTGCCGGGCGTGTTGACCTCGCGCACCTGTGCCAGATTCAAGAGAGCATTGAAATATCCGCAGGAATTTGGATACTCGGCCCCGTATTGCTCGTTCATCCTGATGTGGACGTTCTTAGCCTTCGTCCATGCCAGGAAGGCGTCGCGAGTGCGAAGGTTGGCCGGTTGCCCTAACACCGCGTACATGTCTAGCGCACGATCGGACAATGCGTCTCCGACCTGACGTCGCCGACGTTCGTCTTCCGCCGCATCTGCTGCTTTTATTGCGGCGGCCTGACGCTGCTCCTCAATGCGTAGGGCGTCGGCCTGACGTTTCTCCTCGACACGCAGGGCGACGTTCTGCCTTTCCTCGTCAGCTTTCAGAGTGCGATGCATGATGATCAATGCAATCCCGGCCGCGATGGCCGTTCCAACTAGGCCGCCGAGGAAGCCTTCGAGCAGGATGGGCCACCAGCCGGATGGCCCACCACTGCTGATGTGATCGACGACGACGTGCGTGGGTCCCGCAGCTAGCATGATTCTCCTGTCCCCGAATGTGCCGCCGGACTCTAACTCTCGCCACAGCGGGGTCGCGCTGGGGTGCCTTCAACGGCGAGCCGGCCACCGGGGCGGTACCGGGCGGCTGTCCTCCGTGCAAGATTAGTCCGCCGATCCTTGCCCGGGGGTAGTTGTGTCGATGCGGTATCCGAGCTCACCTGGCTGACCGGCGGCGGTGAGCAGCCGATCCGGGACCAGTGGTCCGCCCTGGCGTACGAGCATGTGATGCGGCAGAACGGGCATGTCGGTGGCCCGCCGAAATGGACGCAGGCTTCGAACTTCCGTTTAGTGCTGGCGCATCGACTGCTTCGGGCCATTCGACGAACACGCCGCGCAATCCTTCTATCCCGGCTGATGGATGGGAGACGCTCCGCAGCCCGAAGCATGTGTCGATCTAGATCTTGATACAGACCGGCTGATCAACCCTTATCCGGATTGAACCAGGAACCTGTAGCTGAAGTGGAACCGAGAGGTGGCTTCGCCACCATGCGGGAGGCTAGTTAACTCGGCGAACGGTTGCACGGCGGCCACGTGTGACTTCAATCAGACCCCACTGGTTCAGCAAGGCGATGGCGCGATGAGAAGTGCCGACCGCGACCCCGTGCAATTCGGCGAGTTGCTTGACGGTCGGCAGCTCGTCGCCGGCGCCTAGTTCGCCTGCGACGATCGAGGCGCGCAGCGCGGCGGCAATTTTCTCGTAGGGGCTCTGTGGATCTTCTTTCGCGCGTTCGGTCGCGGTCAGCGGGGGAGCGGGTCGGCCGGGCATGCGGTCGCCGATACCGACGGCAGCGCGCTGGTCGGACTCGGCGACCCAAGCGGTGTACACACGCAACGTTGTTGCGCCACCGCCCGCATGACCGAGTCGACCAGCGACGGTGCGGACGTCGACACCGGCGCGGATCAGCTCGGTCGCTGAGTAATGCCGCAGGCTGTGCAGGTGCGTCTCAATTCCCAGGCGGGCAGCCATGCGGTCATATCGCTGGGTCACCGTGCCGGGCTTGATGTAGCCGGAGCTGTCCGGGTCGAGCGAGAACACGAATGCGTCGCGGTCGATCGCCATCTCCAACATCGCTGCCCGAGTGTCGCACCGTTCGCGATGCTCTGCTAGCACCTCAAGGGTTTGAGCGTCGAGTGCGACGCGGCGCTGCTGGTGGGTCTTGGTATCTTTTTCCCAGGTCTTGCCGCCCTGCTGGGCGATGCTCGTGCGATAGGTGAGGACGCCTTGGGCGAGGTCGACTTCGCGCCACCGCAGGCCGCAGAGCTCGCCGCGGCGAGCTCCTGTCGTCATGGCTAGCCATACGAATGAGCCCCAGTCCGGGTCCTTCCATGCCTCGTTGAGGAGGCGTGCGGCGTCCTCGGCCGAGGGCGGCCGCGGGTCCGGCCGCGCTGGCGTGGGCGGTTCCGCTTGGTCGATCGGACTGACCGAGATCCAGCGCCAGCGCACGGCCCGCTTCAGCGCGCCGGACAGGATGTAATGGATCTGCCTGATCGTCGAGGCAGAAAGCGGTTTGCACTCATGTCCAGCTGGTTTGCGTCCAGAGCAGTGTTCTCGGCAGCGGCGCAGCTCGGCGTAGAACGAGTCGAAGACCGTTCCGTCGAGGGCTCCGACCTTCACATTGCCGATGAGACGGCGAATGTGGTTATCCGCGTACGCGCGGTAGGTCTCCAGCGTCGTTGGTTCGCCGCGGAACAGCTCAAAGTGCTTATCCAGCATGTGATTGACTGTCGCGCCAGTACGAGGATTTCGCTGCTCGTCCACCTGATTCAGCAGGCGAGTTCGGGCCTTCTCCGCCAGGCGTCCCGCATTGGGACCGGGTGGGATGACCTCGCTGATGTACCGGCGCCGCTTGGTCACTGGATCTAGCCCGGTGTACACCCGCACTCTAAGTGCGCCGCTCTTGAGCGAGTCGATACCTCCACGCTGACGAGCGCGCTTGGCAGTGGCCATGACGCGAGGCTACAACAACTCGCGTCACAGATGATGTCACGCCGCTGTCGACAAGATGTCGATCAAGCCTCTGACCTGGGTGCCCCCGGCAGGATTCGAACCTGCGACACACGGTTTAGGAAACCGATGCTCTATCCCCTGAGCTACGGGGGCGCAGCCAAGATCCTAGCCGCCGAGCTAGGTGGGCTCCGGAGCCGTACCGACCTCGGTTCGTTCCCGGGCCGCACCGGCCAACGCGATCATCACCACGGCCAGCGCACCGACGACCCAGAGCGAACGGTTCAGCCCGATCTGCTGGGCCAGCAACCCGATGAGCGGCGGCCCGAACAGGAACCCGCTGTATCCGATCGGCGTCACCGCGGAGATCGCCTCGGCCGACCGCCCCGGCGTATCCCCGGCCGCGCTGATCACCGCCGGGAACACCAATGCCGTACCCAGTCCCCAGAACGCCGCCCCGACATAAGCGAACGCGACATCCGGTGACAGCAGCAGTAATGCCACTCCGCCCAGCGCCAACACCCCGCTGAACCGCACCGCCCGCCCGCGACCCAGCCACGCGATCGTCCATGTACCGGCCCCGCGGCCGGCCGCCATTGCCACCGCAAACGTCGCGTACGCCGCCGCGCCGGCCCCGTGCGACACCTTCCGTACGTCGTCGAAATAGATGCCGAGCCAGTCCGACGCCGCCCCCTCGATCAGCGTCGAACACGCCATCACGATCCCCAACAAAATCAGCTGTCTGGTAAACAGCCGACCCAGCGGTACGTGCGTCACGACCTCTTCCGTCGGCACGTCCCGGTCATCGAAGAACATCGTCAGACATCCGAGAACGCCCATCATGGCGCAGATCGCGACCAGTCCAAAGTGGACAGGTACCGGCATGTGCACGCCCGCCGCCAATGCGCCCACGCCGGCGAATGCGAATCCGCCCACACTCCAGGCCGCGTGATAGCGCGGCATCCACGGCCGCCCGGCCGCCGCCTCGACGGCGTGCCCGTGCACGTTCATCGCGACGTCCCACGACCCGTACCCGAAGCCGTACACCACCAGCACCAGGCCCAACTGGGTGACCGAATGCACCAGGCCCAGCCCGACCAGCGCAATATTCGACAGCGCGCATGTCGCGGCCACGACCACCCGGCTGCTGTACCGCTTGACCAGCCGGCCGGTGAAGAACGTCGAGACGATCGACCCGATCGCGCTGCCGAGCAGGGCGATGCCCAGCGACCCGGTAGCGGCATGGATGTGGCCCTTGACCTCCGGCAGCCGGGACACCCAGGTCGACTGCAGCGACCCGGACAACGCGAACACCGCGCCGGTCGCCGCGGCGGAGCGTCGCAGCAGGGAAAAGGGCGCAGCGGAGATGGTCAGGGCAGTCACTGTTCCACCCTCGCATGTGGCCCGCGCGCGCCTACAACCACCGACCGCATCTGGACCCTCCACTGACGCGGTGGCGGGGCACCCCGTTCGGCTGCCACGATGGAGACGGCAGCGCAGCCCACGACAGGAGAAACTATGACCGACGAGATCATCGACTCCGGCGGACGGGTCATCCTGTCCCAGATCAGTTCCCGTGCCTTCGAGCACCCGGCCGACCGCACCGCGCTGACCGCGCTGCGCAGCCTCACCGGATTCGACCAGCTGATCAAGGCCGCCTCCGGTCTGCTCCGCGAGCGCCAGTATCGGCTGGCCTACCTCGCGTCCTCGGTACGCGTCGACGAGCGCCAGTTCCCCGCCATCAACGACCTGTTCAACGAGGTCGTCGGCGTGCTCGACGTCGAGGAGCGGCCCGAGCTCTACGTCTCGGCCAACCCCTTCGCGCAGGCCACCACGCTCGGCGTCGACAAGCCGTTCATCGACCTCACCAGTGGACTGGTCGAGCTGATGGACGCCGACGAGCTGCGTTTCGTGCTCGGCCACGAGCTCGGGCACGCCATGTCCGGGCACGCGCTCTACCGGTCACTGCTGCGGCACCTGCTCAACCTCGCCTCGCTCGTCGGCTGGATCCCGATCGGCGGCCTCGGCCTGCGGGTCGTCATCGCGGCGCTGCGGGAATGGGACCGCAAGTCCGAGCTTTCCGCGGACCGGGCCGGGCTGCTGGCCTGCCAGGATGCCGAGGCGTCCCGGCGCGCGCACATGAAGCTGGCCGGCGGCGCCCACCTCCCCGAGATGGACACCACCGCCTTCCTCTCCCAGGCCGAGGAGTACGAGAACGCCGGCACGCTGCGGGACGGAATTCTCAAGCTGCTCAACACCGAACGCAGCTCGCACCCGTTCACCGTGGTCCGCGCCGCCGAGATCCGCCGCTGGATCGAGTCGGGGGAGTACGACCGGATTATCGGCGGGGACTATCCGCGCCGCTCGGAGGACGGCAGCGCCAACTTCGCCGACGACGCCAAGGACGCGGCAAAGGGATACAAGGAGCGGTTCGACAACTCCAGCGATCAGCTCGTCGGCGCGATTCGCCAGGTCACCGACATCGCCGGTTCGGCCGCCGACGGCCTGGGCGGCTGGCTGCGTCGGATGGCGACCGGTCAGAACGGACCGGCCGGCTCCGCCGACTCCGAGCCGGCGGACGAGCCGGAGTTCGGCCAGGGCGGTCCGGAGACCGACGACGGCCCGGACGACCCGTTCGGCACCGGCCGCGAGTCCTAGGGACCAGTTGCCTCGAATTCGGTTGATCGTGTCGGCGTTATGCCGGCCCTGACCGGCACAACGCCGACACGACCCCTGAAGGTTGACCAGGAGAGTCAGGAAGCCGGGCCCTGGTAGTCGCCCGGCTTCTTCGTCCCGGCGTACGGCTGCTGCGGCAACGCCCGCCCGCCGAGGAACGCCCGCATCAGCCCCATCACCGTGGTCGGCTGGTCGGCGTACAGGTCGTGCCCGGCGTCGTGGACGTACTCCAGCGTGGTGTGCGGCAGCGCCTTCTCATAGCCGATCGCCGAGGACCAGGACAGGTAGTCGCACGACCCCTTGATGATCAGCGACGGCGTCGCGACCCGGCGCAGCGCCGGCCGCACGTCGGCGTGGTCGGCAGCCGCCGCCGACTGCGGAAACTCGTTCGCGTAGTACCCCAGCCCGTGCAGCATCGGTCCGCGCGAGGCCTTTTTACAGTGCAGCGCGGCGCTCGACTGCCGGTAGACCTGGTCGAAGCGGGCATCCATCTCATCGTCCCCGGCGAAGTTGTGCGCGGCCTGCGGGTTGACCTGCAACAGGCTGTACGCGAGCAGCCCGCGGGGCCGGATCAGTTGGCCGACCAGACTCCGAATCTGCTCGTTGGAGAGCCGCCCGAGGGTGCTCGCGCTGAATTTCTTCGGGTCCAGATCGGCGGGCGAGGCGAATACCGCGCGGTTGACGTGCGATCCGTACTTCGCCATGTACGCCGCGGCCAGCAGACCGCCGTACGAATAGCCGACCAGCGACATCGACTTGGCCCCGATGGTGTGCCGGATCGCCTCCAGATCGGCGACATTGCGGTCGAGCGTGTAGCGCCGCGGGTCGGTCAGCCGGCCGGAATGGCCCGAGCCGACCTGGTCGTAGACGTACACGTCGAAGCCGTCGTCGGTCAGCGCCTTGAAATAACGCGCGTCGCCGGCCAGGTCGGAAATCCCCGGCCCGCCGTGCAGCACCACGACCGGCGTCGACCGGCGGGTCCCCGAAGCGGCCAGATGTACGTAGGCCAGTCGCGAGCCGGTCGGCAGATCCCAGTACCGCATTCCGGCCACCGGTCGGGCCGGGTCGTCCTGCGCATGATGTACGCCGCTGGCGACCGCCGCACCGACCACGAGCACGGTCGACAACACGAAGATCGTGATCCGCCCGGTCCGGTTGATCGGCTTGGTCGCCAGCGAGACCCCGAGCGCGTTCGCGAGGCAGAAGACGATCAGCCCGGCCACCAGGAAAAGCGCCGGTTTCGCGGTGAGGTCGGCGACGCCGACGATGGCCCCGTACGCGACGAGGATGGCCACGATCACCGCGCCGACGGTCGCCAGGCTGCGCCGCAACCCCGGTCTGGACTTCTTGCTCGGCGGTGCCGGGGGCGGCGCCGAGGACCGGCCGAACCTCATCGGCGGCGGTCGGCGCGGTGGCCGGTTGCGGGCACGGTTAAAGGCTCCTTTGTTTCCGGCACTGGAAAAGATGTTGCGGATCGGACGTGTCGGCGTGGCTGGAAACGACGATTAGCCCACATCACTGCGCACTGCTCCACCACGGACACACCTTCTACCGGCCGGTAATGAAAGTAATTCGGCACAATTGCCGTCGATCTGCCCCAGGCATGGGGGATCGAGGGCCGGTTTCCGGGTGCCGCAGTGACAAAGCTGACAGGACCATAAGAGATTCTGGAACCGGGAACAGTGGTGGGGTCGGCCACGTTGGTCAGGTCACTGTCGAATTGTTCAACGTGATGTGAGCGAGGATTGCGATGTCTGTGCTTTCCCCCGAAACCCGTGGTCGGCTGCAAGAAGAGCTCACCGCGCTCGAGGCTGAGCGCGCCCGCCTGCTGGAGTTGGTTGCCGGCACCGAGGGTAAGGACCCCGCCGACCAGGCCGAGCGCACGATGCGAGAGTTCGACGTCGAGCAGGTCGACGTTCGGATCCGCCGGCTCACCGACCGGATCGACGCGGCCAACAAGCCGCACGCCGAGACCACCCACGACGGCACCGTTCGCGAAGGCGAGGTCGTGCTCATCGACTTCGGCGACGGCACGCCGGAGCGGTATCTCGTGGGAGCGCTCATCGAGGTTGACGATGACGTCGATGCGGTGACCCCGACCTCACCGCTGGGTCGGGCGCTGCTCGGCGCCACCGCCGGCCAGACCGTCTCCTACCGCACCCCGCAGGGGCAGCGGAACGTGAAGATCGTCGCCGTTGGCGACCTGTCGGACTCCGCTGCCCAAGCCAGCTAGCAACTGGCCAGGTAGAACTGGTCAGGTAGCGCTGGCCAGGTAGAACTGGTCAGACCTCAACGAGGCTGCCGTCGGACAACAGACCGAGGATCGCCATCGGTAGGTAATAGCCGGCGCCGCCTCCGGGCTGGCCGAACCACGGCACCGCCGTACCCGCAATCACCCGCACCGGGCGGGTCACCTCCAGGCGCATGCGGTCGCGGCTCTGCCAACTCGGCGGCAATGAGGTCGCACTGAACGCGGTACCTGCCACGTAGACCAGGTTGCCGTCCGGACCGCCATAATGCTCAACCCGGGTGCCGGTCTGCAGGTCGATGAGGGTCGGCTCGGTAAACAACGACAACGGTGGCTCGGTCGGCATCGGCAGCAGCGGCCAATCCCGCTGCCCGGTGTCGGAGTCCTCCGGCCAGGGCGCCCCGCCGGTGACGTGCCGCACCTCGGTCAACGTCCCGTCCGCGGTCAGTCCGGCGATCGAGCCGGGCAGGTAATAGCCGGTCCCTCCGCCGGGTTGCCCGAACCACGGTACGGCCGTCCCGGTGAGCACCTCGATCTGGCGCGACACCCGATAGCGGTGGTAGGCCGAGGCCAGTTGGTCCGGCGGCAGGGAGCGCTGCGAATACCCGGTGCCGGCGCGGAAACAGAGATTGCCGGCCGGTGTGCCGAACCGGTCGAGCTCGCTCCCGGCCGGCAGCATCGCCAGATGCCGGGCGGTGAAGAGCGGCAGCGGCGGCTCGCCGTCCAGGGGCCACCCGGTCTCGTCCAGCGGGGGTGCGGCAGCCGCAGCCAGCCGGAGCCATTCCGGCACCTGGCTCCGCGGGAACACCTCAAGCTCCTCGGCGAAGGCCCGTGGCGGCGGTGTCCCGGTCCACGCCGGCTCCTGCTGGTAGTTGTACGCGAAGCTCGACTCCAGCGGGAAGTCCAGGCTCAGCCAGACCCCGAACCAGGCCCCGTCCCGATAGTCGGCGTTACGCGCGTCGAGCAGCTTGTCCAGCACGTCCGGGGTGGGCTCCCACGGCATGCGTTCGCCGATGAGTGGTGCCACCGTTGCGCTGCATTCGGTGTACCGGCCGACCGCCCGCAGTTCCAGCGTGAGATTGCGCCAGCCCGGCGGCAGCAGGTGGAAGAGCCGTTCGACGATCTGCTGCTCGTGTTCCCTCATGCCGGCTCGTCCAGTTTCGAGCGCAACCAGCCGGACACCAGGTGCGGCGGGCGCGGAAAGGCCTGCAGGTCGCGCCGGTAGGCGCTGCCCGCCACCGGCCGCGACCACAGCGGGTCGTCGTTGTAGTTGACGTTCAGTTGCAGTTGATTCGGCGGCTCGACGGTGACGCGTACGGACAGCCAGGCTCCGCGGCTCGGCGCGTACATCTGCCGGCGCAGGTCCAGCACCGCGCCGCGCGCGTCCGGCGACGGGGGGCCGCTCGGGATCGAACCGTCCGGGCGTACCGCCGCGACCGTCATCTCGTCCTGGTCGACCGTGACCCGGGCCTGCAGGTCGAGTCGGATCCAGCCCGGTTGGGCCGCGTAACTGAGCGCCCGGCCGATCCGCTCGACCGCCGCCCGCACCCGCCGCAGCTCGTCGGGCGACGGCGCCTGCTCGGGCGGGCTGGGCTGCATCGGACCACTATGTCCCATCACCCGGCCGGCCCGTAGCGCAGGGGATTGTGCGCAGCAGATTCGCGGCGCACCATCGGTGTCTGGACACCATCAGAGGTTCAAAATTTTCCACGCGGCGGTCGTTTGGGTTAATTAGCATTACTCCTTTCGTACGAGTCCACTTTGGACTATGTTGGCGGCTACCGGTGGAAAACGCTCGGCCGAACCTCTACACCGACAGTGGAGGCAGCGCAATGAAGATCAGCGATGTTGTGCGGAACAAGGGGTCGGCGGTGGCGACACTGTCGCCGGACTCGACTGTCACGGTGCTGCTGGAACGTCTCGCCGAGCACGGGGTCGGCGCGATGGTTGTGCAGGCTCCGGACGGCTCAGTGTCCGGCATCGTCTCCGAGCGGGACGTTGTCCGGCAGCTGCGGGAGCGGGGCGCGCAGCTGCTTGGCATATCGGTCGACCAGATCATGACGCGGAACGTCACGACGTGTGCGCCGGGGGATGCCATCGAGGACGTCATGCGGCTGATGACCGACCGCAGACTGCGACACGTGCCCGTGATGCAGGACGGCGCATTGGCCGGCATCGTCAGTATCGGGGACCTGGTGAAGAGCCGGATCGACGACCTGGTGTCGACCACCGCTCATCTGGAGCATTACATCGCCGGCAGTTGATTGTCGTGAGTGGATAGACGCGGTTATTTGATTTCCTCTGGTACATCGCCGAATCGGGCCAGCGTGAGAGTGCCGGCCAGCGACACGATGAATCCGATGGCAATCACCGGCGCCGATCCGTGTCGGATGGTGTCGCCCAGCAGGGCGAGGCCCAATGCCGACGGTACGACGGTTTCGCCAACGGTCATGGTCGCGGTCACGGTAGTGACCCGGCCGCGTTGCAGGGCTGTGGCGAAGAACAGCATGCCGATCGCCGCCCCGATCGCCAACGCCCAGGCGGCCGGGTCGGTCACCAGCCGCAGCGGCGTGAACGACGGGATGGTGCGCGCGGCCAGCGCCACCGCTCCGAATCCCAGCCCGGACACGGCGCCCAGCAAGGCGGCCGGGGCTTTCCGCGAGCTGTGGCCCAGCCACGCCGCCATCAGCCCGAGCACAACCGTTCCGGCCAACAGCCCCGAGCGCATGCCGATATCGCCGGCCTGCGCCCCCTCCTTGCCGGCCGACACTCCCAGCAGCGCCAGCCCGGCGCAGACGGTGCCCACCGCGATCCATTCCCGCCGGGCCAGTCTGGCGTGGTAAACGGCGGCGACCACCAGCGCGGTGACCGCGAGATTGCTCGCCACGATGACCTGCACGACGTAGAGCGGCAGCGACCGCAGGGCCAGCACGCTGAGCCCGAATCCAGACAGATCCAATAGCAGGCCTATCAGATAAGGGATCTGGGTGGCCAACCTGATCAGCAATCGGGGATCAACGTGTTCGGATCCGGCGCTGCTCCGGGCGGCCCGGGCCTGGAACACCGACGCCACGCCGTAACAGACCGCCGCCAGTGCGGCTGCCGGCAAGCCGAGGGCGCTCATCAGGGCGAGGTTAACCTTTGCTCAGGCGGCCACGTGGGAGGCTTGGAGTTGCAGCGGCCGGTGTGCGGGCGCGGCTACCGTGAGATCCGCTGACGACAGAACGGAGAACGGCATGTTGGTTGTCACCTCCAATGAGGTGCCCGGCTACCAGATCACCCATGTCTATGGAGAGGTCTTCGGCCTCACAGTGCGCTCCCGCAACGCGTTCTCGCAAATGGGTGCGGGGCTCAAGTCGATGTTCGGCGGTGAGCTCAAGGGCATGACCAAGGCACTGATCGACAGCCGCAACGAGGTCATGGGCCGACTGCTCGGAGAGGCCCAGGCCCGAGGCGCGAACGGGATCGTGGCGATGCGCTTCGACACCTCCGAGATGGGCGACGTGTGGACGGAGATCTGTGCGTACGGCACGGCCGTCACCATCGTCCCGGTGTCCGACGAGGCAAAGGCCCAGGCTGCGCAGGGTCAGCAGGGCGGCTGGCAGCCGGCCGGCCAGGCACCGCCTCAGCCGGGGCCGCCGATGGGTCAGCCGCCCATGGGTCAGCCGGGGCAACCTGGTCAACTTGGTCAACCGCCGATGCCCGGGCAGCCCATGCCGGGACAGCAACCGCCCGGCCCGCCGCCGCAGGGCTGGCAGTAGCGGTAAGACAACGGAGCCGATGTCACCCTCAGGGTGACGTCGGCTCCGGTCTTATTCGGTCTTTCTAGAGTCGGACCACCAGCGCGTACGTGCCGAGCCCCAACATCCGGCTGCCGGCTATTTCCTCGGTAGAGGTGATCAGCGACCGTATCGAGCCGTTGTCCGGATCGAACTCGACGTCCTTCACCTTGCCGAGTTCGTCGCCACGTTCACTCAATACGCGCTTTCCGAGCACCCGGTGATGCTTGTCCGACAGCACGACCAGATCGCCCTCTGGCTTGGTGATCAGGTCGGCGGACTCGACGGTGACCGCGTCGCGGCCGAAGGATTTGATGTTGTTCCAGACCAGGGTGTCGCCGTCGCCCTCAGTCTTTTTCAGGGTCAACGCGACGACGTGGGCACCGCGCGGATCGACGACGAATCCCTGCAGCTTGCCGATTGTGACGGCGCCGGTCGTGCTCATCACCTTGCGGTTCTTTGCCTCGGAAAAGCGCATCAGTGCTGCTCCCCCCGTAGCCTGGCCCGGAACGCATCGACGGACGCGCCGAAGCCGGACAGGTCGTCGCTGACGAATTCGGTGGCGGTGGACGGAACGATCAGCGCCTCACCGGACACCGAGATCGTGTCGGGCAACGGGATCAGCACGACGCGGCCATCCCGGGCCAGGGCGTCGCTGGAATCGATCGCATAACCGACCACGTGGGCCTTTTCGCCGACCTCGAGAATTGCGTCGACGACCTTTCCCAGATCCGTTCCGGAATCGGTGATCACCCGGGAGGCGACGACATTTCCGCCCTTGGCGTCCGACTTGTTGACGACGTCGCCGCGCTTGTCGAACACCTCGGCGCTGGTGATCATCACCGCGTCACGACCGAGGGAATGGATGCTCGTCCAGGCCAGCGCCTCTTTCCGTGGACCGGAGAGCAGACCTCGTCCGGCCAGGGTGAATCCCGCGACCTCGCCATGGTCGCCGGCGTAGACGATGTCCTTGATCTGGGCCACGTCCTCGCCGGCAAGCGTCACGACCGGACGTTTGATGATTTCTTTCGCGCGCATCAGAACTGTCATTCAGCGTCCGCCCTTGGTGATGATGCCGCCCCCGCGACGCTTCGCCTGCAACGCCAGGAAACCTCCCATGAGTGCGCCCAACACGACGACGACGATGATGAGCCAGACCCACCAGTCCATGACCCCGTCCTTACGATGTCGGCACGCGGTGTAACCGGTGCTGTGCGTTGAGTCTAGTCCGGGGCGGCTTTCTTGGCTCGGTGGCGCGTCCGAACCGGCCTGACTGTTACGACGGGTGGGACCTGTCCACATTGGAGGCCGCCAGCCTCCGTTGGCTGGCCCAGTCCGCCGGATCCGGGCCAGATGTTACGGCCCGCGAACGGCTCGGCCACGGACCGGAAGCAGCGCATACCATCCCAACCATGACGACGGCCGGTGGTGAGCCTGGAGTGGATGACCAGCTGAGGCGGATCCTCGTCGTCGACGACGACCCGACAGTGGCCGATGTGGTTCGCCGCTATCTGCAGCGGGACGGGTTCGCCGTCGAACTGGTCGAGGACGGCGAGACCGCGCTGAAGCGGGCGCTGGCCGATCCACCGGACCTCGTCGTGCTCGACCTCATGCTGCCGGGCCTCTCCGGTCTGGAGGTGTGCCGCCAATTGCGCACCAGGCTGCCGATCCCGGTCGTGATGCTGACAGCGCTCGGTGAGGAGTCGGACCGGGTCCTCGGGCTGGAGCTCGGGGCGGACGACTATGTCACGAAGCCGTTCTCCCCGCGGGAACTGGTGTTGCGGGTGCAGTCGGTGTTGCGTCGCAGCACGCCGGCCCCGGTCCGCGAACCCCGACTGTTGGAGGACGGCGAGCTCGTCGTCGATGTTGGCGCCCGGGACGCGCGGCTGGGCGGCGCTGAGCTGATGCTGACGGTCCGGGAATTCGACCTGCTCGTATTCCTGCTGTCCAATCAGGGCCAGGCATTCAGTCGGGGAGATCTGCTGGAACGAGTGTGGGGCTGGACTTTCGGCGATCAGGCGACAGTTACCGTCCATGTCCGCCGGCTCCGGGAAAAGATCGAGGAAAATGCCGCGAAACCGACGCGGATCGTCACGGTGTGGGGGGTCGGATACCGGTACGACGGCGTGATCGCCCGGGAGTCGCCGTGATCCCGCATACCCTGCAGGTCGCGCTTATCGCGTTGTGTTGCGCGATTCCGGTAGTGGTGCTCGGCGCCGGCGCGCTGCGGCTGTTACGCGACCGTTCGGTGACGGCCAGCATTTCCGCCGTCGTGCTCACCGCCGTTTTGTCCGTCGTGGTCGGCACGATCGGCACCTGGTACGCGATGTTTCTGTCCGGCCACGATTTCCGCGTCGTGTTGCTCGTGGTGGCGGTGGCCGGCGTCGTCGGCCTTGTCGCGGCCCTCATCTTGGGGCGCCGCCTCGCCGCGGAAAGCGTGTGGGAGAAGGAAATGCTGGCCCGCGAGCGCGCCATGGAGAGCAGTCGCCGGGATCTGGTCGCCTGGGTGTCGCACGACCTGCGGACGCCATTGGCCGGGCTGCGCGCAATGGCCGAGGCGCTGGAGGACGGCGTCGTGGACGCGCCGGATCAGGTCGCGGATTATCACCGCCGCATCCGGATCGAGACCGATCGGCTCTCCGGAATGGTGGACGATCTCTTCGAATTGTCCCGCATCCACGCCGGTGCGCTGCAATTGCAACTGGACAAGGTGTCCCTCGCCGACCTCGTCTCGGATTCAGTCGCCTCCACGACCGCGTGGGCGCGGTCCAAACGGGTTTCGGTGCGGGCCGAGGGCGGCTCCTGGCCGGTCGTGCAGGGCAGCGACGCCGAGTTGTCCCGGGTGATGCGCAACCTGCTCGCCAATGCGATCCGGCATACCCCGGTCGACGGCACGGTCCTCGTCGCTGCCGGGTCGGATCACGACAGTGCATGGCTGTCGGTGCAGGACGGCTGCGGTGGCATTCCGGCGGGAGATCTGCCGCGGGTGTTCGATGTCGCGTTCCGCGGTGAGAGCGCCCGGTCGCCGCAGGCGCGCGGGGACGGCGGCGCGGGCCTCGGTCTGGCCATCGCACGCGGTCTGGTCGAGGCGCATCATGGCGAGATATCGGTGGAGAATGTGCATCCCGGGTGCCGGTTCGTGGTCCGGCTGCCGATCGCCTGACCGCTCAGGGATCACGCACTCGTTGTCCACTGTGGACTGATTCTTTGGCGATGTTGGCCTCTGCGACGTGCGGCGTGGTGGTGCCGGCGGGCGAGACTAGGCTCGCAACATGGCCGAGCACCTCACGCACGTCGACGCGCAGGGCGTGGCGCGGATGGTTGATGTCGCCGACAAACAGGTGACGACCCGGACCGCGACGGCGAGCGGACGGCTGCTGACCACACCGGCGGTGGTGGCGTTGCTGCGCGGTGCGGGCGTACCGAAGGGTGATGCCCTCGCGGTGGCCCGGATCGCCGCGATCGCGGGTGCCAAACGCACCGCCGATCTGATCCCGCTGTGCCATCCGATCGCGCTGCACGGCGTCGAGGTCGAGCTCGAGGTCGTCGATGCGGGGGTCGCCATCTCGGTGTCGGTGCGGACGGCCGACCGCACCGGCGTAGAGATGGAGGCACTGACCGCCGTCACCGTCGCCGGCCTCACCCTGATCGACATGGTGAAGGCGGTCGACAAGGGGGCCGTTCTCACCGATGTGCGGGTCGAGACGAAATCCGGCGGACGGTCCGGTGAATATCGTCGCGAGACCGCGTCCGCCGGCGGGGCCGCTGCGCGACGTCCGACTGCGCGCGGCTCCGGCACAGTTCTGCCCGCGGGCACACCGGCCGCCGTGATCACCTGTTCCAACCGCAGCGCCCGCGGCGAACGCCCGGACGACTCCGGCCGGATTCTCGCCGAAGAGCTGACCTCGTGGGGTTGCGACGTCGCCGGGCCGCGGGTCGTACCGGACGAGGTATCGGCGATCAGCGCGGCGATCCGTACTGCCATCGCCGATGGCGCGGCCCTGGTCGTGACGACCGGCGGCACCGGTGTCACGCCGACCGACGTCACTCCGGAGGCGACGCATCCGCTGCTGGACCGGCAGATCCCGGGAATCGCGGAGACGCTGCGGGCCGCGGCCCGCGACCGGGTGCCGACGTCGGTGCTGAGCCGCGGGCTGGTCGGACTCGCCAGCGGCTGTCTGGTGGTCAACCTGCCCGGCTCTCCGGGCGGGGTCCGGGACGGCGTGGCTGTGCTGCGTCCGCTGGTCGGGCATCTTGTGGACCAGGCGCACGGCGGCGACCATCCGCTGGTGGACCAGTCGTGAGCGTGATCGCATGAGTGAGTCGCTTGGGCCCCAGCCGCGTGAACCCGAGCCGAGTGAACCCGAGTCGCGTGAACCTGAGTCGCGGGCGGCCGGCCGGGTGAGCCTCGTTGAGGTCAGCGCCGAGAAATTGTCCGTCGAGCGGCACCGGTTGGCGGTCGACCGGGCGGCGAGCGGCGCCTGCTCGATCTTCGCGGGCGTGGTCCGTGATCACGATGATGGCCGGTCGGTGCTCGAGTTGGAGTACGTCGCGCATCCCAGCGCGGACGCGGTGCTACGCGAGGTCGCTGCGGAGATCGAAGCGTTTGCCGGCGTGCGGGCGGTCGCGGTGAGCCACCGGGTCGGCCGGCTGCGGATCGGCGACCTCGCCCTGGTGGCAGCGGTGAGCTCGCCGCACCGTGCCGAGGCGTTCGCCGCGATCGAGGAGCTGGTGGAGCGGGTCAAGGCCCGGCTACCGGTGTGGAAGCTGCAGATCTTCGCCGACGGGTCCGAGGAATGGGTCAACTGCCCGTAGCTCTCGGCTGGCCTGTAACGAGGTCCAGCCGCGGAATCCGGTGCCGGCTCCGCCGGATAGCTGCCGGCTCGAGTCGGTTGCTCGCCTCACCTACGACAGTGCTCCGAGGAGCGGAGCACGGTCGTAGGTGACAGGCAGACACTCCGGCTGGACTGGGTTCTGCCGGTGCGTCCGGTGCGTCCGGTGCGGTGCGCGGGTGACGGGTGAGGGGTGACGGGTCACGGGTTCGGATGGGGGTGCGGGGATCGGGTCTGCGTTGTGCTGCCGCCGACCGGCACAACGCAAACGCGACGATCGCTCTGGGTCAGCCGCCGGCGAAGGGTGGCAGCACGTCGACACCGGACCCGTCGGTGATCGCCTGATTGGGTTGGTCCGCCGACGCGGCGACGCCGTCGATGAGGAGACTGCAGGCCTTCATTATCCGGGCCATGTTGTGCCGCGCGGAGATGGTTTCGACGAGTTCCGCGACCGTGGTCGCCGGGAAGGTTTCCTCGACGCAGCCCGCGGCGGACCGCGCCGCGGCCCAGTACCGGACAGTCACCATCCAGCCATTGTCCGTCCAGACGATGTCGACGACCGCACCAGGTCGTCCATCCACCGGCGGCGGACCGTGATCATGGGGCAATAGGGCCCAGTGGGTTGTGCCCGACGCCCCCATGATCACCGATACTGGGGCTCCAAGGGAGATGTAGACATGGATGCAGAGCAATCTCAATCGGATGCCGCGGATCGGGTCGCCGGCGATGGTGCGGCTGGCGCGAGTGCGACCGGCGACGGTGCGGCTGGTGCGAGTGTGGCCGACGACGGTGTGGCCGACGACGGCGAGGCTCGCGGAGCCGCACCCAAGCCGGCGCGGCGGCCGGCGTCTGAGCAGCCCAACATTCCGGTTGTCCCGTTCGACGAGACCGACGCGGCCTGGGGTGAATATCCGCAGGACTCCGACGACTGGCTGCGCCAGCAACGCCCCCCGCACCACGGCGGCTAGCTGGCAGCGGGGCACAGCGCGGTCTGGATTCGCGGCACCGCGCCACGCAGGGTTGCCGGAGTCGGCGCGAGGTCAAGTCCGTCCGGGTACCTAGCCGTCCGGGCGCAGGGTCACGGTCAGCTGGCCGGACGCGGCGGCAGCGGCAAGTGTCTGCGCAGTCTTTTCGGGGGCCGCAAGGACGATCAGCGAACCGTCCACAGTGGAATTGGGCTTGGCCGGCGGGACGAGCATGACACCGGCGTCCCGGGCCACGACCCGCGCGGCACCCTGTTCGCCTCGTTCGGGAACAGCCAGCACATCCACCCGGTCACCCGGCCGAAGGAGTGCGGCCGTGTCCACATCGGAGAGCCGTACCGGAATCGCGACCGCACCCGACCCGGCGAGTGCGGCCGCCAACGCGGGCCCGACCAGCCGTACGTCGGTGACCGGCTCTCCCCGGCGAAGCGGTGCGCCGAGGGTACGACCGAGTGCGGCAGCCACGGTACGGAGGACGCCGGCCGGAGCCTGGCCCTGCGCGACGCTGGCCACCCGTACCGAGGCGTGGTCGACGGTCGCACCTGCGCGCAGATCGGCGGCCGCCACCAGAACGGCCACGGTGCGCGGCGGCTTGGGCACGGCGGCGCCGCGATCAGGCAGTGCCGCAGCCAGCGCTGCGGCGGCCAGCAGACCCAGCGCCAGCAGCCGACGGGGCCAGCCGCCGAGTCGGCCCAGCCAGCGCCGGACGGCGGCGTGAATCGGGGGAGTCATGCCGCGAACGTACGGCGGCGGGACGGCGCACCATGGGCTCGCGATCAATCTGTGGACAGAGCGCGGGCCTGTGGATGAATCAGCTGCTGGCAGCCTTGGCTGTGCTAGATGAGCTGGACGCGTCACTCTTGGCGCTCGATGACTTCGAGTCCGACGATCCCTCCGACTTCGCGGAATCGGACTTTGTCGACTCCGATTTCGAAGAGTCAGACTTCGAGGAATCCGACTTCGCCGAGGAGTCGCTCGACTCCTTGGACGAGGACGACTCTGTGGAGCTACCCGAACGCTTCTTGGCGCCGTTGGCCTCGCGGCTGTCGGTGCGGTAAAAACCCGAGCCCTTGAAGACGACCCCGACCGGCGAGAAGACCTTGCGCAGGCCTCCATCGCAGACCGGACACACGGTCAGCGCCGGCTCGGTGAATGTCTGGACGGCCTCGAAGTGGTGACCGCACGACGTGACGGTGCAGGCGTACTCGTACGTCGGCACACCGACCTCCTGTAGTGGCACTGTGTTGGCTGGCACTCTGCTAGCAAGACTGCTAACCACCATGTTGCGCCATACATGCCCGCGACGTCCACCGGGGTCGGCTATTGGTCGGCTATTGTCACAAATCGCAGTCAAGATGTGACACGGTGCACTTGCCCGAGACGCGGGTGACGACCGGCCAATCTTGCCAGGGTCCGCAGGCCTGCGGTCGGCACCGTTTACGCTCCACCCCATGGTGCGACTCGAAGGTTGCTACGCAAAAGTGAGGTCGAGCCGGTGACGGTTGGCACTCCTCGTAAGGCCGTGATTCCAGCGGCGGGCCTGGGCACCCGCTTTCTGCCGGCGACCAAGGCGGTTCCCAAGGAACTGCTGCCCGTCGTGGACACCCCGGCGATGCAGTACATCGTGGAGGAGGCCGTGCGCTGCGGCCTGTCCGACGTGCTCGTCGTCACCGGGCGTGGCAAGGAGGCGATCGCCGACCACTTCGACCGGGCGCCGGAGCTCGAGGCGGCGCTGGAGAAGAAGGGCGACACGGGGCGGCTGGAGTCGATCATGCGCTCCGCCGAGCTCGCCGACCTGCACTTCGTCCGGCAGGGTGCGCCGCGCGGGCTCGGGCACGCCATCGCCTGTGCCGAGCCGTACGTGGGCAACGAGTCGTTCGCCGTGATGCTGCCCGATGACATGATCGACGCCCGTGATCCGCTGCTGTCCACCATGCTGGAGACCCAGAAGGCCCGCGGCGGCTGCGTCGTGGCGTTGCTGGAGGTGCCGGAGAAGCAGATCTCGATGTACGGCTCGGTGGCCGCGATGCCGACCGAGATCACCGACATCGTGTCGATCTCGGACATGGTCGAGAAGCCCGATCCGGCCGACGCGCCCAGCAATCTCGCGATCATCGGCCGGTACGTGCTGCCGCCGAGCATCTTCGACGCCCTGCGTACGACCCCGCCCGGCCGGGGCGGCGAAGTCCAGATCACCGACGCCATGAAGGCGCTGGGTCAGGCCGGCGAGCCGTTGCACGGGGTGATCTTCCGTGGCCGGCGGTACGACACCGGCGACCGCAGCGACTACCTGCGCGCGGTCGTCCAGTTGGCCTGCGACCGGGAGGACATCGGCCCGGCGTTCCTGGACTGGCTGAAGGATTTCGTGGCGGAGCGAGGGTGAGCCAGTCCGGGATGCGGTCCGTCGACGAGCAGCTCGACCGGGTGCTCGCCCAGATCAACACACCTGACCCGATCGAGCTCGCACTGCTGGATGCGCAGGGACTGTTGTGTGCCGAGCAGGTCGTCGCCGAGTCGCCGCTGCCGGGCTTCGACAACTCGCAGATGGACGGCTACGCCGTCTGCTGGGAGGACGTCCGCGACGCGACCGAGGAGAAGCCGGTCCAGCTGCCGGTCGTCGGCGACGTCGCCGCCGGATCGCGGGCGCCGCAGGGCATGCTGCGCGGTCAGTCGCTCCGAATCATGACCGGCGCGCCGATGCCGGTGGGCGCCGACACGGTGATCCCGGTCGAATGGACCGACCGGGGCGTCGCCCAGGTGACCATTTCCCAGGCCGCCGAGCTGGGTTCGTACATCCGGGAAGCCGGCGAGGACGTGCAGCCTGGCGACGTCGCGGTGACACCGGGTACGCCGATCGGTCCGGCCCAGGTGGGCCTGCTGGCGGCCGTCGGCCGGTCCCGCGTGCTGGTGCGCCCGCGGCCGCGGGTGGTGGTTGTCTCGACCGGTTCGGAGCTGGTCGAGATCGGCCAGATCCCCGGGCCAGGTGAGATCGTCGACGTCAACAGTTACTCGCTGGCCGCGGCCGCGCGGGATGCCGGTGCCGAGGTCTACCGGGCCGGCATCGTCCCGGACGACAAGATCAAGCTGCTGTCCATGTTGGAGGGTCAGCTGCTGCGGGCCGACATTCTCATCACCAGCGGCGGCGTGAGCGAGGGCGCGTACGACGTGGTGAAGGAGGCGCTCGGCGAGATCGGCACCGTGTCGTTCGACCGGATCGCGATGCAGCCGGGAATGCCGCAGGGTTTCGGCACGATCGGCCCGTCCCGGACTCCGTTCTTCGGTCTGCCTGGCAATCCGGTGAGTGCCCTGGTCTCGTTCGAGGTCTTCGTCCGTCCCGCAATTCGGCTGATGCTGGGCAAGAAGCGGCTCTTCCGGCGCAGCGTCGAGGCGCGTTCGCTGAGTGTCTTCGCCAGCCCGTCCGGGCGAAAGCAGTATCGCCGCGGTCTGCTGCATCGCGAGCGGGACGGCAGCTACAGCGTTGAGCTGGTCGGCGGCCCGGGATCGCATCTCCTGGCGCATATGGCACAGGCCAATTGCCTTGTCACAGTGGACGAGAAGACGACGTCCGTCGACGAAGGTGACACGGTCACGGTCATACCGCTCCTCCTCGCGGGTTCGTGAATTCCGGTGAGCAGCCGACGGCATCCGGGGTGGCCGGTGACACTGCGCCGTGGCGAGGTCGCGCTGCGCCCGCCACGGTTGCGTGACGCTGCGGCCTGGAGTCGACTGCGACTGTCCAATGAGGACTGGCTGGCGCCGTGGGAGCCGTCGTCGCCGCAGAGTTGGACCGCCCGGCATTCCACGGCGGCGTATGCGTCGATGTGGAACCGGTTGCGTCCGCAGGCCCGGGCCGGCTTGATTCTGCCGTTCATCGTGACCGTGGACGACGAACTGGCCGGTCAGTTGACGGTGGCGAATGTGGTCCGCGGCGCGCTGCGTTCGGCTCAGATCGGCTACTGGATCAACCAGAAAGTCGCCGGTCGCGGGGTAATGACCGTCGCTGTCGCACTGGCGGTGGACCATTGTTTCGGTCCGGTCGGGCTGCATCGGGTGCAGGTCGATATCCGCCCGGAGAACGGTCCCAGCCGGCGGGTGGTGGAGAAACTGGGGTTCCGGGAGGAAGCGCATTTCGTGCGTTATCTCGACATCGACGGAGCCTTTCGCGACCACATCGGCTATGCGCTCACGGTCGAGGATTGTCCGCGCGGATTGGTACGTCGGCTGGCCGCGGATGCCGGTTCGTAACCGCGCTGTGTCGCCGTCCAGTTACGGCCACTTGACCATTTGTCAAGACTTTCCGTACGACACACCGTTGCACCTCCCGCCACCGCGCCGAACCCATGGTTAGCGTTCTGTCACCGCTGTGGTTGATGTGACGGGAGGGACTCCATGGGATCAACCATCCTGACCGTCATCGTCCTCGTCGTGATGTGGGTCGTCGTCCTGGTGCCGATGTTCACCCGCCGGAACGAGGAATCCGACGAGACCATGGCTGGACGTTTCGGTGGCGCGGTGCGGATACTGGCAAGGCGGAGCAGGCCGGCGCCGCATGTCAGCCGGGCAGACCGAACAGAGGACGAGGCGGACGCCGTGGACGAGGACACCGCCGAGGAACTGTCCGATGTGGACATTGAGGACGAAGAAGTCCCCGAGCTGATCGAGCGGCCGATGCCCTCGGCCCGGGCCCAGATGCTGGCCCGCCGGCGGCGCACTCTCGGCACGATCATCATGTTGGCGGTCATGACCGCGCTGCTGGCCATCGGTTGGCGGCCGCGGATCTGGGTGATCCAGATCGGCCTGGACGTGCTGCTGGTCGGCTACCTGTGGTGGCTGCGCCAGGAGGTGCACCGCGAGCGGGCCCGGCGGGAACGGCGGGCCCAGCGCGGCGAGCCGATCGCCCGTACGGCGGCTCGGCCGAACTCGCGCCGTCCCGCGCCCGTGTCGACCCGTCGTCCGGTCGCACCTCCCGTTGCGGAGCCCGAGGAGCCGGTGGTCGAGGAGACCGCGGTCGACGACGGCCGCTGGGAGCCACGGCCGGTGCCGACCCCGACGTACGTCAATGCGGCGATCGTGCAGCGCCGCCGGGTCGTGGTCGAGGAGGACCCGGTGCACGAGGCGGTGGCGCTGGACGACCAGGACCCGGGACTGTCGGATGAGTTCGACGACTACCCGACGCTGGAGATCACCCCGCAGCGGGCAGTCAACGGCTGAGCCTGATAGTCTTCCACCCGTTCTTGGGGCTGTGGCGCAGGCCGGTAGCGCACCTCGTTCGCAACGAGGGGGTCAGGGGTTCAAATCCCCTCAGCTCCACCAAGCAAACCCGCAGGTCAGGCGGCTGGTTTGGCGGAGGGGACCGTGAAATAGGCGCCGGATCCACCCTCTGGAGTCAGCAAAAAGTCAGCACGATGGACGAGCAAGTTGATTTAGGGCGGGCGGGCCGACGATGTGTCTCGGGGCGGCCCAGGTTGGCACTAACACGGGACTTTGACCGGTCTCATCCTTGGTGCGGCTCTCACCCTCATTGCGGCGATTGTTGTGCAGCTCGTGGTCGTTCTGCCTCAAAGTGGTTGCGGGCGGCGCGGTCTTGGGTCATTCATGGCCTTGGTTGGGCGCGAAAGGAATAGCGCGGGTCTGAGCGGTCCGATAGGTGACGTCCATCGGAACCGTTCCAGCATGTTGCACGCGTCAGTCCGTCGCGCCAGTAAGGAAACCAGCAAACGGCTCCCGGACGCGGGCATCCCAGTCAAGCGACGAATGCGTGTAGCGGTCCAGCGTGGTTGATGCGTTTTCGTGGCCCATGACGCGCTGCACGTCGTTGACGGGTACGCCGTCGGACACGAGCCAGGTGGCGTAAGAGTGTCGGAGATCGTGAAACCGAATGCCACCGGCCGCTGTGCGCGCTACATGCTTAACCGCTTCTCCGATGCTCTCGAACTCCTTTGTCTGGGGGAGTCCGGCACTGTCCTGCCACTCTGCACGGATGCCGGCGTTGTACTCGATCACCTTTCCCGGCAGACCTGCGCGGACCAGCGACGTTCGCCATACCCGAGTGCGGAACATGCTCCGGCGCAGAGGCCCACCAATGGAATTGGTGAAGACTTGGCCGGGTGGTCCGGCTGGATAGCGCTCCACCTCGATTTCGCTTGGGCGCAGACCCAAGCGAAACGAGAGACATGGAGGCCGTCCTGCACCTGGTGCAGGCCGAGCGGATCGCACCGGAAGCGATCCGATACAACACCATCGCCCGCGAGATGGTGCGCGAGCTGCTGAAACGAGCCCGGCGGACGACGCCAGCACTGAACGGCTTGGCCACGCGGGCAGGGATCATCAAATGACACGGACGCTCTACCTGGTCGCCTGCGGCGCACCGTTGGCCACCCGGATCGGCGATGGCGTGCGAGAGGCGCGGCAACGCGGTTGGTCGCCAGCGGTAATCCCGACCGAGGCGGCCACGGCATGGCTGGACGGGGATGACCTTGACGGCGCACCGGTGGTGACGGGTCATCGGCGGCCCGACCAGGCGAAACGCTTGCCGCCGGCCGACGCGGTCCAGTCGTCCCGATGACGTTCAACACGCTGGCGAGGTGGGCCAACGGGACGGCCAACACGTACTCGCTTGCGACGCTGTGCGCGGCGCTCGGTGCGAGAGTCCCTACGGTCGCCGTCCCGTTCGCCAAACACGACTTCGCCGGGCACCCGGCCTGGTTGGCTTCACTCGCTGTACTCCGCTACGCCGGG
>DATAVB010000086.1:0-72081 GCA_036267955.1 Mycobacteriales bacterium
GGGTACGACAGTCTCAGCTTGCCAGAAGTAGCCCGGAAGAGAAGTCTCCGGCCGGAAAACAGACCACTAGGACCATGATCGTGAGTGAATTTGGTACCCCCAGAGGTACCGAATCCACTCACGATCATGACAACAAGAGAAACCCGCGGGCCGCATCCAAAAGAATGCGACCCGCGGCAACAAAAGGCAGAAGAGCTAGACCCGCTTGGTATCCCGGCGGAAAAGTAAAGCCGAGCCGAGGCCGAATACCAGACCCCAGATTAGAATATTGGGCACCGAAGCCCAATCGAAGTGCTCCGCGTGCAGGGGCGCGCGGGCGATCTCGCCGACACCGTAGGCGGGCGTCCATCGCGCAATCTCCCGGAACGTATGACCCCACACGCTGAGCGGTACGAACAGGCCGCCGAGCAGGGCCAGTAGGGCGAGAATCGGGCCCATGATCTGCATCGCGTTCTCGGACGGGAACAGATACCCCACGAAGAGGCCCATCGCGGCGAAGACGAATGCGCACAGCCACGCGGCGAGCCCGCAGAGGATCCATTTCGAGATATCCAGCTTGACTCCGGTGGCCGCGCCGACGGCGAACTCGACGAAAACCGCCATCGCGCCGAGCGTCATTGCGGTGAATACCTTGGTGAACATATAGGCGACCGGGCGGAGCGGGGTCAACCGCAGCTGCCGGCTCCAGCCCTGCGCGCGTTCGACCGCGACCATCGCCGCCCCGGCCATCGTCGCCACCATCGCGCCGTACGTCCCGAGGTTGACCATGATGTACGTCGCGGCATTGGCGCTGCCGACGGTGTCGTTGCGCTGCGAATAGCCGAAGAGGAAATAGAAGGCGACCGGCATGATCAGCGTGAAGATCAAGGTGCGCCGGTTGCGCAGCATCCGGCGGACCTCGAGCCGGACGAACGTCAGGTTGAATCCACCCAGCGGCGGAACGCGCCGGTCGAGGTTGGGCATGGCAACTGGCTGGGCGCTCATCGGGCACTCTCCATCGGTGCTGCGGTCGGTTCGGTCAGCGCATCCGGGTCGGCCGCGGTGTCGCCGGTCAGGGCGATGAACGCGTCCTCGAGATTGCGTGCGGTTATTTCCAGGTCGCGGGCCTCGGTCCGGGTGAGCAGGTAGCGCGCCACCGAGTCGGACTCCGCGGCCCGGATCAGCACCGTGTCGCCGCGGACCTCGACGCCCTCCACCCCGGGCAGACCGAGGAGTGCCGATGGGTCGGCGCCGGGCAGCGTGGCCCGCACGACCCGACCGGAGGAGAGTTCCTTGATCTCCGCCGCGGTGCCGTCCGCGACGACCTCGCCCTCGCGGATCAGCACGATCCGGTCGGCGTAGGCGTCCGCCTCTTCCAGATAGTGGGTGGCGAACAGGACCGTGCGGCCACGCTGGGTGTCCTCCCGGATCGCGGACCAGAAGTCGCGCCGGCCCACCACATCCATGCCGGTGGTCGGTTCGTCGAGCACCAGCAGCGCCGGGTCGGACAGCAGAGCCATCGCGAAACGCAGCCGCTGCTGCTGACCGCCGGAGCATTTGCCGACCCGCCGGTCGGCGATCTCCCGGATGCCGGCCCGTTCCAGCACCTCGTTGACCGGCCTGGTGTTGACGAAAAGTGTCGAGGTGAGTTCCACGGTCTCGCCCACGGTCAGGTCTTTCAGCAGCCCACCGGTCTGCATGACCGCGGCCACGAGACCGCGGGCGACGGCGTCGACCGGCTTGAAGCCGAACACCTCGACCTGGCCGGAAGTCGGGGCGGACAGGCCGAGCATCATGTCAATCGTCGTGGTCTTGCCGGCCCCGTTCGGGCCGAGGAACGCCACGATCTCCCCCGGCTCGACGGTGAGGTCGATGCCGTTGACTGCACGTACATTGCCGAATCTCTTGTGTAGGCCGTGCAACTCGAGCGCGGCGACGGCGCCGGACTGCGAAGGTGTCAGGTTCATGGCCATAACCCTGACAGAGCGGGGCGTTGGGCACATCGCTCGTTTGTCCTGAGAAGGGCGTGACAAATGTCAGACGGCCGGCGAACCGTCCACTGAGGAACTGAATGAGCCGACGACCTCGAGCCGCCGCTGCTGTCGAAGCCCCGATGGTGGACACGATCCCAGCCCTACCGACCCGCCGCCAATGAGTTGCGGTTCGCAGCATCAGATGGCAATCTTTTGACTACGCCGGATCGCCTACAGCGAAGGGTGTTTAGCGTATCGATTGTCTTACGGGTGGCATTCAGCCTATTCCCGGGTACCCGGCGACTCATGAGTACCGCAAATCCTGTGAAGAGAGTGATTCTGCGTACAGGACGGCGGCCAAGGTGATCTACTCATGACCTGGACAGCATTCGATGTTGTCCGATGGCCCGACCTGTTGGGGGATGGGATGAATACACAAGACCGTCTGATGACGCCCGGAGAGGTCGCCGCGATCTTCCGGGTCGATCCCAAGACTGTCACCCGTTGGGCTACCGCGGGACGGATCCACAGCATCCGTACGCCGGGTGGTCACCGTCGCTTTGCCGAGTCGGAGGTGCACGGTCTCCTGGCTCGTATGACGGGCGAGAGTGAGCGGCCGGTTCACGCCGCCTCCTGAGCAGTGAGGGTCGTCAACGTCGACGGCCCGAGCTCTACGTCGGTGGGTGGTGGCCAGCAAGGGGGGTGCTGGCACCGACCGGCCCACAGAACGGTGCTCAGACCGCGCCGGCATCGTGTGCCAGCAGCGCCACCTGGACGCGGTTGGACAGCTCCAGCTTGGCCATGAGGCGCGACATGTGCGCCTTGACCGTGGCCACACTCATGAACAATTCCGCGCTGATGTCAGCGTTCGACTTACCCTGCCCGACCGCGATCGCGACCTCGCGTTCCCGGTCGCTGAGCCGCCCGAGCTGAGCCTGGGCGCGCAGCTGCCTGGTGTCGATCCCACTGTCGGCGACATGCTCGATCAGCGACCGCATCACGGTCGGGGACAGCATGGGCTCGCCCGCCGCGACCCGCCTGATCGCCTCGGCGATGTCGGCCGGCGGGGTGTCCTTCAGCAGGAATCCGCTGGCGCCCGCGCGCAGAGCGCGCAGCACGTACTCATCGGCGTCGAACGTCGTCAGCACGATGACCTGCGGTGCGCCCGTCCCGGTGAGCAGCAGTTCGGTGGTGGCCAGACCGTCCAGCTTCGGCATCCGGATGTCCATCAACACCACGTCCGGCTCGCTGCGTCGCACTGCCGCGACCGCTTCGCTACCGTCCGTGGCCTCCCCGACGATCTTGATGTCGTCGGTGCCGGACAGCATCATCGAGAGGCCGGCCCGGACCAGTGCGTCGTCATCGACGATCAGAACGCGAATCATGCCGGCCACGGTAGCCAGGTGTGCAGCAGAAACTCGCCTTCGCCGACCGGGCCGTGTTCGATCCGGCCGCTGGCGAGCGTGACCCGCTCCGTGAGCCCGATGAGGCCGCTGCCGGCGCCGGGCAGCTCGGCGACGTTGCTTCGGCCGACCGGCAAGGGATTCCGAATCTCGATGTCGAGCCCCGAATCCGGCGCCCCGGCGATGCAGACCCGCGCGAGCACCCCGGGGGCGTGTTTGCGCACGTTGGTCAGTCCCTCCTGGACGATCCGGTACGCGCTTCGCCCGACCGCGTCCGGAACGGCGGTAAGGTCCGCGATCTCGTCTTCCAGCTCGACCCGCATTCCGGCGGCCCGCGATTCGTCGATCAGACCGGGCAGATCCGCCAGAGTCGGCTGCGGGCGCTCGGGTTGCCCACTATCCGGGCTCTCCCGCAGTACGCCGATCACCTCGCGGAGATCCTGTAATGCCTGGCGCGCACTGGCCCGGATGACCCCGGCGGCCCGGGCAATTTCGGCCGGCGGCGCGTCCGGTCGGAATTCCAATGCGCCGGCATGCAGGCTCAGCAGCGAAATCCGGTGAGCCAGCACGTCGTGCATCTCCCGGGCGATGCGTTCGCGCTCCAGATGCTGCGCCTGTTCGACCTTGAGCTGCTGGGCGGCCTCGGCCCGTTCGGCCCGCTCCCGCAAGGAGAGCAGCAACTGCCGGCGGGCTCGTACGAACATTCCACAGGCGACCACCGCGACGAGAAAGATGGTGCCAACCAGGATGCTGCCCCAATAGGACATGTTCTTGTCCGGGTGGACGGCGTACTGGGGTAACAGGCTCAGCAGCTCGAAAATCGTGATCGCGGCGACGATCGGAAACCGTCGGTGCACCGCCACGGTGAACATCGCGATGATCGCCGCAGCGCCGGTGGTCTGGAATGCCAGCCCGGCGAGGGAAAGGACGATGGTCAGCGTCACCGGCCAGCGGCGGCGCAGCCACATCGTGAGAGCGGCCAGCGATCCCGCGACCAAATCGGCGATGACCAGGTAATGCTGCGACGGCACCGTGCCGTCGCTGCGTTCGGAAAACCAGATCACCGGAATGCCACCGGCGGCGATCAGGAAGGCGATGACATCGACGACCCAGTCCCTTGTGGACCGGGGGAGCCGGTCGCCGTCGCTGTACGGTTCGGCGGTCAGGAGCGCAGGCAGCAGCCGGCGATACTCGATGCTGTGCCGGTGCGAGGCCGCCGTGCTGCTCATGTTGGCCAACACTACGGCGGTACGGCGGTGCCGCCCATAGACCAAAGTCGATCCGACCCTCGACGCTCGGCTACCGATCACCGACTCCCGCCCGACGCGCGCACCGGGTCGGCGCCGGCAGAGTGGCCGCCATGATCACAGTCGAACAGCTCAGCAAGCGATACGGCTCGCACGTTGCCGTGAACGACGTCTCCTTCTCCTGCGAGCCGGGCACCGTCACCGGCTTCCTCGGCCCGAACGGGGCCGGCAAATCCACCACAATGCGGATGATCTGCGGGCTGACGAGGCCCTCGGCCGGTACGACGACCGTCAACGGGGTGCATTACCGGGACCTGCCTGACCCGGGGCGCGCGGTCGGCGTACTGCTGGACGCCTCTGCGATGCACTCTGGCCGGACCGGCCGGGAGACGCTGACCCTCTCCGCCCAGGTCCTCGGGCTGGACCACCGGCGGGTCGACGAGCTGCTGGACCTCGTCGATCTGCGCGGCGCCGCACCCAAGAAGCGGGTCGGCAACTACTCCCTCGGCATGCGCCAGCGGCTGGGCATCGCGCACGCGCTGCTCGGCGACCCGGGCGTGCTGATCCTGGACGAGCCGGCGAACGGCCTGGACCCGGAGGGAATCTTCTGGATGCGCGGTCTGCTCCGCGACTTCGCCGACCGCGGCGGCACGGTGCTGCTGTCCTCGCACCTGCTGCACGAGGTCGAGGCCGTCGCCGACCGGCTGGTGGTGATCGCCGGCGGGAAGATCGCCGCCCAGGGCACCAAGGACGAACTGCTGACCGCCTCCGGGATGGCGGTGCGGGCGCTCGACGACGTCGCCCTGCAGAAGGCACTGGCCAACGCCGGGATCGCCGCCACCCGCTCGGCCGACGGGACCTTCCTCGTCGACGCGGAAGCGGAGGCGGTGGGTCGCGCGGCCGCTGCCGCCCAGGTTGTGCTCCTGGAATTGCGGCCGTCCGACGGTGGCGGCCTGGAGCAGCTGTTCCTCACCCTCACCTCCACCGAAGCCGCTTTGGCAGCCCGTAACGAGACCAAGGAAGTTGCCTGAGATGACCGCAACCACTCTGTCCGCCGTGTCGCCCACCCCGGCGCGGACGAAACGGGCATCGCTGCGCCGGCTGACCCTCATCGAGCTGCGCAAGATGGCCGACACCCGAGCCGGTATCGCCCTGCTCGCCGTCACCGTGCTGATCGCGGTGGTGATGATGCTGGTCCTCCCGTTCGCGTCGCACGACTACGAACAGTCGCTGTCCTACTTCTTCCGCAACACGCTCATGCCGGTGGGGGCCCTGCTGCCGGTGCTGGGAATCCTCGCGGCGACAAGTGAATGGTCGCAGCGCACCGCGTTGAGCACGTTCACCCTCGTGCCGCATCGGGAACGGATCGCCGCGGCGAAGGTGTTCGCGGTCGTCCTGCTCGCGGTGCTCGCCACCGCGCTCTGCCTGGTCACGGCGGCCCTCGCCAACCTGATCGGCCACGCGCAGGGCGCCAACGGTGGTTGGGAGTTGTCGGGCACGATCCTCGGCAACGGATTGCTCAGCCAGCTTTTCGGAATGCTGATCGGCTTCTCCTTCGGGCTGCTGCTGATGAGCTCGCCGTTCGCTATCGTGGCTTACTTCCTCGTGCCGACCGTCATCCAGTTGCTCGGCGGCCTGGTGAACCAGCTGACCAAGCCGTTGCACTGGTTCGACCAGAGCGCGCTGACCAAGCTCTCCGACGAGCACGTCAGTGGAAAGTCGTGGGCGCAGATCGCCACGACGCTGGCGTTGTGGTTGCTTGTCCCGCTCGCGCTCGGTCTGATCAGACTCAACCGGCACGAGGTCAAGTAGCGGTACCGAGATCGACGTCAGGCGACCGGCGGTCCACCCATCCGGGTGGGCCGCCGGTCGGCCGTTTCCGGACACGCAAGGCGCGTCTCCGGTGATGACAACGATTTCTAGGCGAGCGTTCGCCTAAAACCGGGCGAAGGAGCCGCAGAGCTCTTGATCTCCCGGAATTCTCCTGCCAGACTCCCCTAGCTGGATAACGCTTGCCGCTCGTGCCGGGGGAACGCGGACGGTCTGGCAGGGGAGGCTCGATGGCCTTGACGATGCGGGAAATCACGACCAGCCGGCGGGCGCCATGGCCGCGGTAGCGCCCACCGCAACGGTGGCCAGGTCGGCGGCAACCAACGCTCCACCCGGCCGTTCGAAACGCCGACAACTCGGCACCGCGGCGTTCTTTCTCTTTCCCAGCCTCGTCGGCGTCCTGGTATTCCTGGTCGTGCCGGTAATTCTGGTAATCCTGCTGAGCTTCGTGCGCTGGGACCTGCTGAGTCCGCCGAAATTTGTCGGATTCTCGAACTTCACCGATCTCTTCCAGTACGACCAGGTCGGTCATTCACTGCTGGTCACGCTTTATTATGTCGTCCTCAACATCCCCATCCAGACGGTGATCGCGCTCGGTCTGGCCTTGATGCTCAACCGGAAGATGCCGGCGATGGGCTTCTTCCGGGTGCTCTACGTGCTGCCTTTCCTGGCGACCCCGGTGGCGATGGCCGTGGTGTGGAACTGGGTCTTCGACCCGAAGGTGGGCGTGATCAATTCGCTGCTGAGCCTGGTCGGCATCCATGGGCCGAGTTGGCTCGGCTCGTCCGCGTGGTCGATGCCGGTCATCGCCTTCGCCAACATCTGGCAGTACGCGGGTTACAACATGCTCTTTTTCCTGGCCGGTCTGCAGGCGATACCGAAACAGCTGTACGAAGTGTCGGGGATGGACGGTGCCGGACGTATTCAGCAGTTTTTCCGGATCACCCTGCCGCTGCTCAACCCGACCCTGCTCTTCGTGCTGGTCACCGGTTTCATCGGCTCGTTCCAGGTCTTCGACATGGTCTATGTGCTGACCAACGGCGGGCCCGGCGACGCGACCGAGGTGATGAACCTCAAGATCTACCAGTCCGCGTTCGTCGGTTTCCATATCGGCGAAGCCTGCGCCATGTCGGTGATCCTGTTCCTCATCATCCTGACCTTCACCATCGTCCAGTTCGCCTATTTCCGGCGGCGGACGACCTACGAGATGAACTGAGGTCGTCGTGGGACTCCTGCGTTTGGGTCGCTACGGGCGGCTCGGCATTTTCTACCTGATCCTGATCGCCGTTGCCGCGGTCTTCATCTGTCCGTACATCTTCGCCATCTTCGCCGCGTTCAAGCCGCTCAGTGGTGTGGTGAAGGACCGCGCCTGGGTGCCGCCCGGCCATTTCGACACCTCGAATTTCAGCGAGGTGCTGCACAGCCAACACTTCCTGACCTATCTGGGAAATACGGCCATGCTCGCGATCATCATCACGATCGGGCAGGTGCTGTTCTCGATGATGGGGGCGTACGCATTCGCCCGGATGAAGTTTCCCGGCCGTGACCTGCTGTTCTGGGTCTATCTTGCGACCCTGATGGTGCCCAACGTCGTGACCCTGGTGCCGATGTACATCATCATGAATCATCTGCACCTGCTCAACACCTATTGGGCGATCTTCCTGCCCTACGTCCTCGGCACGCCGTACGCCATCTTCCTGATGCGGCAGTTCTTCCTCACGATTCCCGAGGAGCTCATCGAGGCGGCCCGGTTGGACGGATGCGGTGAGCAACGCATCATGTGGCGGGTCGTGGTGCCGCTGTCCAAGCCGATCCTGCTGACGGCCGGGGTGATCGCCTTCGTCTTCGGTTGGAACAATTTCCTCTGGCCGCTGATCGTCACCGACTCGACCTCGCTGCGGGTCGTCACGGTCGGCATCTCGAACCTGCAGTCCAACTTCACCGTCCAGTGGAATCTGGTGCTGGCCGGCTCGTTGATCGCGCTCGTGCCGATGTTGATCGTCTTCTCGATCTTCCAGAAATACATCGTCCGATCGATTCAGTTGACCGGCGTGAACAGGTAGGGGGAGGGCCATGCGTTACAAGCGGGTACGACGTCGCGGCGCTGCCGGAATCCTCGCGACCGTGGCTTGTCTGGTGCTGGCCGGCTGCGCCCAGGGCTGGGGATTCGCCCCGTCGACAGCGAACGGCCGGGTCAATCTCACCTACGCGCTCTGGGACAACGTGCAACAGGTCGGCTATCAGAAGTCGATCGACCAGTTCGAGAAGCTGCATCCCAAGATCCACGTCACGATCGAGCAGATTCCGTACGGCAGCTACCAGCCGAAACTGACCTCGGAATTCATCTCGCACAAGGGGCCGGACCTCTTCTGGGTGAACACGCCATTCCTGGGCACCTGGATCAAGGACAAGGTCATGGTCGATATCGGGCCGAAGATCAAGGCCGACCACGTCGACCTGTCGCAGTACTATCCGGCGCTGGTGCAACTGCATCAGCACGACGGCAAGACGTACGGGCTGCCCAAGGACTGGGACACGATCGCGATCTATTACAACAAGGACTATTTCACCAAACACCATATCAAGGTGCCGGCGAAACTGACCTGGACGCCGGACGGGGGCGGCACGTTCATGCAGCTGCTGAAGGACACCACGATCGACACGCACGGCAACAATGCGAACTCGCCGAAATTCGACAAGAACAACATCGCCACCTACGGCATCAACAGTGCCAACGACATGCAGGGCTCGTACCTGAACTACCTGGAGATGAACGGCTCCGGGGTATTCCCCAAGGCGTATGACAACAAGGTCTCCTTCGACAATGCGAAGGGGGTCCAGACGTTCCAGTACCTGACCAATCTCATCAACAAATACCACGTCGCGGTGCCGGGGGCGGAGCTCGGACCGAACGCCGATGACTCCTCCGCGCTGCAGGTCTTCGCCCGCGGCGAAATGGCGATGTATCAGGCCGGCGACTGGAATACCAACTCGATCACCCAGGGCGTGACGTTCAAGCTCGGCGTACTCCCACTGCCGACCGGCCCGACCGGGCGGGCCTCGGTCTTCAACGGGTTGATCGACGCGATCAACACGCACAGCGCCCATCCGAAAGAGGCCTGGGAGCTGGAGAAATGGCTCGGTTCGGCGACCTCGGAGAAGATCATGGGCCAGGGCGGCTACATCTGGCCGGCGATCAAGAGCCTGGACGTCTACATGCTGAAGGCCTGGCAGAAGAAGGGCCTGGATCTGCAGCCGTTCCTGGACGAGGCGCAGGGCCGGACCGTCAACTGGCCGGTGAGTCCGGGGATGAACGAGGCGATCACCGACATGACCCGTGAACTGGGTCCGGCCTATCTGGGGTCGACCTCGGTGCCGGACAAGG
Organism: Mycobacteriales bacterium; assembly: GCA_036267955.1. Taxonomy (GTDB): domain Bacteria; phylum Actinomycetota; class Actinomycetes; order Mycobacteriales; family QHCD01; genus DATAVB01. The sequence continues at coordinate 9,818 of DATAVB010000086.1, forward strand.
TGCGCAGCGCGGCCAAGGTGGCCAACCACGACCTGATAACCGGCGCGCAATAACGGCTCTCTCCTTCGGTCTCTCTCCCTCGCCGATCTTGAAGTTATAGCCCCACATTTAGGACATCGATGGGCGATAACTTCAAGATCGGCGAAGAGAGGTTGGCAGTCGTACGGTGACCCGCAGGCCCGGCCCGGCGTCGCCCAGCGTCGCCGAGCCGCCGTGGGCCCGGACCAGGTCGCGGACGATGGCCAGGCCCAGGCCACTGCCGCCGGCGTCCCGGCTGCGGGCGTCGTCGAGGCGGGTGAACCGGCCGAACACCCGCTCCCGATCTGCCTCGGCGATGCCCGGGCCGTCGTCGGCGACCGTCACCACGACCCGGCGACTGGACCCGGAGGTCGTCACGCTCACCTTGCCGGCGGCGTGCCGTACCGCGTTGTCCAGCAGGTTGCGCACCACCCGGCGCAGCCCGTCAGCGTCCCCGTCGACCGTCGTCGGCCCGTCCGCCGACACACTCACCGGCACGCGGGCGTGCTCGTACGATCGGGCGACCTCGCCCACCAGATCACCGAGATCCACCCGCGACCGGCGTTGCGGCCGGGCCGGCTCGTCCAGCCGGGCCAGCAGCAGCAGGTCGTCCACCAACCGGGACAGTCGGTCGATGTCGATCAGGGCGCCGTCGGCGGTGCGCGGCCAGTCGGCCCGCTCGCCGAGATGCTGCGCCACCTCGAGCTGGGTGCGCAGGCTCGCCAGCGGGCTGCGCAGCTCGTGCGCAGCGTCACCGATGAAGGCCCGCTGCCGGGCGCTCGCATCATCGAGCCGGGCCAGCATGTCGTTGAGCGTCAGCGCGAGCCGGTGCACCTCGTCCTGGCCGTCGGGCACCGGGAGGCGCCGGGACGCCGCCGCGCCGCTGATCTCCGCGGCGCCGCGGCGCAGGTCCTCCACCGGGCGCAGCGTCCGTCCGATCACCGCATAGGAAAGCAGCGCCAGCAGGATAACCAACACCGGGACGCCGATGAAGAATTCGTTGCGCAGCAGCCGGCTGCTCTCGCCGATGCTGCTGGCATCGACCGCGACCACGACGGTCGCCGGTTGCTTCTCCGAGCCGGACTGGACCCCGACGACCCGCAACATCCCGGTGACGCCGGCCCGATCGCCGTGCAGGTGCAGCACCCGGCCGGACCGGACCTGGGTCAGCTCACTGGGGGAGAGCAGCGGGACCAGATGATCGGCCGTCGCGCCGGCCGCGCCCACGACCCGGTCGTCCCCGTCGACGACCTGCACCACGACGATGTTGCCCCCACCGACCGGGATCGGCTCCGGCGGTGGCATGCCCATGGCGGCCACGTCCCGGCCGGTGGTGCGCGCACCGCTGTCCAGCGCCGAGGTGAGGGAATGGCTGAGCAGCGCCACCATCAGTACGGCGCCAACCACCAGGCCGCCGGCCAGCAGCAGGGTCGCGGCGGCGGTGAGCCGGAGCCGCAGGCCGCGGGCCCGCCAACCGCCGGCCCGCCAGCCGGTCAGGGTCATGGCACCGTCCGGCCGGAGCTGTCAGCCACCGGTCAGCCGCCGTCCACGGCCAGCCGGTAGCCCGCGCCGCGGACGGTCTGCACCGCCTGCCGGCCGTACGGCGCATCGATCTTGCGGCGCAGGTAGCCGACGTAGACCTCGACCACGTTCGGATCACCGTCGTAGTGCGCATCCCAGACGTGGGACAGGATCTCGGTCTTGGAGACGACGTCGCCGGCCCGCCGCAGCAGGAACTCCAGCAGGCCGAACTCCTTCGGGGTCAGCTCGATCGTCGTCTCGCCGCGGCAGACTCTGCGCGCGGCCGGGTCCAGGGACAGGTCACCGGCGGACAGTACGGCCGGCCGTGGCGGCGCGGTCCGGCGCATCAGCGCGCGCAGCCGGGCCACCAGCACGACGAAGGAGAACGGCTTGGTCAGGTAGTCATCGGCGCCCACGTCCAGCCCGTCGGCCTCGTCGTACTCGCCGTCCTTGGCCGTCAGCATCATGATCGGCACCCAGTTGCCGTCCGCCCGCAGCGCCTGCGCGACCCGGTAGCCGGACAGCCCGGGCAGCATGATGTCCAGCAGCATCGCGTCGTAGCTGTTCTCCCGGGCCAGGTGCAGCCCGTCCGGCCCGGTGTGCGCGATGTCGACGGAGAATCCCTCGGCGGCCAGGCCGGTGCGCAGGGCGTCGGCGAGCCGGACTTCGTCCTCGACGACGAGTACCCGCACGACGCCTCCTCTCCACCACCTCAGCCACCGAGCGGGCCGAGCGATCCACTGGCCGCAACCGTATCGTCGGAGGACGAGGCTGTGAGTCCGCTGAGAACGGACATCCTCTCAGCGTTGTCACAGCATGCCCGTCGCAGGATGGCACCACGAACGTAGACACGCACGTCAGCGAAATGGGTGATCAGGGTGGTTTCAGCACGATCATGGCGATGGGCAGCTCCCGTTGTGGTGGCCGTCGGTATCGGCTCGGGCATCGGCATCAACGGCGCCATGTCGGCTGACGCGTCGCCGACGTTGCCGGCGAAGACGCCGACCGCGCTGCTCAGTGAGGTACAGGGCGCCCACATTGACGGCTTCTCCGGCACGGTCGTCCAGCACGCCGATCTCGGCCTGCCGGACATCTCGACGCTCGGCGGGGGCCGCGGCAGCTCGGACCTGTCCTCGTTGATCACCGGCTCGCACACGATGCGGGTCTGGTACGACGGTCCGCAGAAGGTACGGCTGGCGCTGCTGGGCACGCTCGGTGAATCCGACCTGATCCGCAACGGCAGCAACCTGTGGAACTGGTCGAGCAAGAACAACTCGGTGACCCACTACGCGCTGCCGGCCGACGCCGGCAAGCAGGCCGAGAAGGCTCCGGCCGGCACCCCGCTGACCCCGCAGCAGGCCGCTGAGAAGGCACTGGCGGCGGTCAATCCGACGACCAGGGTGACCGTGTCGGGCACCGTCTCGGTGGCCGGACGTTCGGCGTACGAGCTGGTGATCGCGCCCCGCGACACGACGTCGCTGGTCGGCTCGGTGAAGATCGCCGTCGACTCCGCGACCCACGAACCGCTGCGCGTCCAGATCTTCGCCAAGGGTCACAGCAAGGCGGCCCTGGAGGTCGGATTCACCCAGATCAGCTTCACCAAGCCCGGTGCGGCCCAGTTCCAGTTCACGGCGCCGAAGGGCGCCACGGTGAAGCAGGGCAACCTCGGCGGTCTGGCCGGCGGGCACGGGTCGAAGCAGCACCCCGCGTCGCCGCCGAAGGCTAAGCACGCCGTGCCGAGCAAGGCCGGCGAGCCGGCCGTGGTCGGCACGGGCTGGTCGCAGGTGCTGGTGGTCAAGGACTTCACAATGCCGTCCGGAAAGTCCGCCGGCCAGTTCGGCAGTCTGCTGCACAACCTCCCGCAGGTCAGCGGCAGCTGGGGTAGCGGCCGGCTGTTCACCTCCTCGCTGATCAACGCGCTGATCACCGACGACGGCCGACTGGTCGTCGGCGCGGTCCCAGCCAACCAGCTGTACGCCGCCGCAGCGCACCGATGACCACGGAAGTCGTGTCCTCGCAAGGCAGTACGGCGGGCAGCCGGGACCGGAGCACGGTCCAGGCTGCCCCGGCCGTGGCCACGACAGGGCTGACCAAGCGGTTCCGGGGCGGGCAGGTCGCGGTCAACGCCATCGACCTGGTGGTGCCCTCGCGCAGTGTGTACGGCTTTCTGGGGCCCAACGGCTCGGGCAAGACGACCACGATCCGCATGCTGCTCGGGCTCATCTCGCCGACCGCGGGCACGCACGAGCTGTTCGGTCAGCCGATGCCCGGCCAGGCCGCACAGGTGCTGCCCCGGGTCGGAGCGCTGGTCGAGGGACCGGCGTTCCACCTGCACCTGAGCGGGCGGGCCAACCTGGCCCGAGTCGACGCGGCCGACCGGACGGCCGATCCGCGCACCGCCTCGGCCCGGATCGCCGAGGCGTTGGACCGGGTCGGGCTCTCGATCGCGGCGGGCAAGAAGGTCCGCAATTACTCCCTCGGCATGAAGCAGCGGCTCGGCATCGCCGCGGCGCTGCTGCAGCCGCGAGAGCTGCTGGTGCTCGACGAGCCGACCAACGGCCTGGATCCGCAGGGCACCCGCGAGGTGCGGTCGCTGATCAGCTCGCTGGCCGATGAGGGCACGACCGTGCTGATCTCCTCGCACCTGCTCTCCGAGGTCGAGCAGATCTGTACGCACGTCGGCGTCATGCACGCCGGCCGCCTCATCCGGCAGGGGCCGCTGGATGCCCTGCGGGAAGGGCAGACCGCCCAGGTGCAGGTGCACACGGCACAGCCGGCCGAGGCGGTCGCGGTGCTGGACCGGCTCGGTCTGGCGCACGTGACGCGGCAGGGCAGCGATGTCACCGCCGAGCTCGACGGCCGACCGCCGGAAGATATCTGTGCCGAGTTGGTCCGGGCCGGAGTCGGGATCCGCGGCTTCGTTGTCGACGCCCCCACCCTGGAGGACGTTTTCGTGTCACTGACCGGGGAGGGTTTCGATGTCAGCGGTTGACGCGACAACCGCCGCACCGGCCGCCTCCGCGCGGCCGCTGCGGTCGGTGAGCAGCAGATTCTTCCGCTCGGAATTGGGAATGGTTTTCGGCCGGCGCCGCAACCAGGTCGCGTTGCTGGTGCTCGGCTGCGTGCCGATTCTGATCGCCATCGCGGTGAAGCTCTCCACACCGAAGCCGGGTGACGGCGGCCCGCAGTTCATCGCACAGATCACCCAGAACGGCGTCTTCGTGGCGTTCAGCACGCTGACCGTGGTGATTCCGATCTTCCTGCCGCTGGCGGTGGCCGTCGTCTCCGGTGACGCGGTCGCCGGGGAGGCCGGATCCGGGACGCTGCGCTACCTGCTGGTCGTTCCCGTGAGCCGGGCCCGGCTGTTGCTGGTGAAGTACGCCAGTACGTTGGTTTTCGCGCTCGCCGCGACCCTGCTCGTGTCGGGGGTGGGCGTGCTGATCGGATTGATTCTGTTCCCGCGCGGCTCCGCGACGCTGTTGTCCGGCTCCACCGTCGGAATGGGTGAGGTGCTCTGGCGCCTGCTCCTGTGCAGTCTGTACGTCGCGGCCGGAATGGCTGCCCTGGCGGCGATCGGGCTCTTCATCTCCACCCTGGTCGAGGCTTCTGTCGCCGCGATGGCAACCACGGCAGGGATAGCGATCGTGCTGCAGGTGCTCGATTCGGTGCCCCAGCTGCACGCGATTCAGCCGTATCTGGTGAATCACTGGTGGCTGAGCTTCGGGGATCTGCTCCGATCTCCCATGGTGACAGGCGATGTGGTGCACGGGCTGCTCGTCTCGCTGGCCTATGTAGGGATATTCGGCTCCTTGAGTTGGGCCCGTTTCGGCGGCAAGGACGTGTCCAGCTGATCCACAATAGACAGAAAGGGCGGCACCGGAATTCCGGTGCCGCCCTTTCTGATTCTTTTCTGGCTCTGATCAGTTGTTGTTCGAAACCCATTCGCCGGTCTGCGGGTCGACCGCGTAATTGTTGGGAATGTCGTTCTCATCCGGAGTGGTGCCCGGGTCGGGGGTGAATTGGCCGCTGTCGGAAACCGAGTAGCCGCCCTTCCACTGCCCGTCCTGGCCCACCTCGACGTGGTCGGCGTGGCCGTCGCCGTCGAAGTCGGTCAGCAGGTAGGTCTTGCCGTCGGCCTCGACCACGGCGCTGTCGGCGTGGCCGTCCTGGTTGACGTCGATGGTCTCGGCGCCCTCGAAGTGCTGGCCGCCGGCGTCGATGCTGATCGTCCCCGCGGCGGTGCTCGCGGGCGGAACGCCGTCCGACCCGTCGCTGCCGTCGGCCGGGCCGGTGGTGGAGGAGGAATCACCGTCGCTGGACGTGTCGCTGGGGTAGCTGTCGCTGGAGGAGGAATCGCTGGAGGAGGTGTCGCTCGGGTAGCTGTCGCTGGACGACGAGTCGCCGGTCGTGCTGGTGGAATCGCCGGCCGGGTTGGAGTCGCTGCTGTCGCTGCCGGGCACGCCGTCGTCGATCCACTCGCCGGTGGACTTGTCCTCGTGCTGGACGTCGATCACCTTGCCGTCGGAGCCGATGATCGCGGCGCCGTCGGCCTGACCGTCGTGGTCGGTGTCAACCGCCATGACCGTGTCGCCGTCGGGCAGCGAGATGCGGGCGACGGCGTCGCCGTCACTGTCGGTGGTGGCGGCCTCGGTGTAGGTGTGTCCGTCGACCGCGATAGAGACGGTCGAACTTCCGGTGGCCGACGATTCGCCACTCGACCCGCCGGCCGCGGACGAGCTGTCGTCGCTGGACGAGCTGTCTCCGTAGGAGTTGTCGCCGTAGTCGGAGTGATCCGACCCGCTGTCGTCATTGGCGACCATGCTGTAGTGGTCGTCCCCGGCGGTGTCGCCGAGGCCGCCGTCGTGATCGGCACCGAAGTTGTCCACGCTGGTGTCCGTACCGGCGTCAAAGGTGGTGTCGTGGTCGAATTCCATGGTCGTTATCTCCCAGCAGTCAGCGTCGAGGTTCAGCAATCTGCGGCATACGCTAGGTCGTACGCCGGACCGGAAGCTTCCCGGATTCGTGCCATCGAATGCCTGTCCGTTCTGTGCACTGTAGTCGCTTCTGCGTCCGTGTCACGGGTTGTGTCACGGACGCTGTCGACGACGGTCCGGTAGTGCCGCAATGGAAGCGGGGCGGCACCGAATCTCGGTGCCGCCCCGGGTCTGGGGTGGGAGCAGCCAGGGGCTGTGGAAGGGCTCAGCTGCCGGACTGGGGCGGGCCGGCGTCGACCCACTCGCCGGTGCTCGGGTCGACGTACTGCACATCGACGACCTGCCCGGTGGAGTCCTCGATCTCCGCCACGTCGGCCTGGCCGTCATGATTGGTGTCGCCCGCCAGCACGGTGTCGCCGTCAGAAAGATGCACCTGTGCAACGGCATTGCCGCTGCTGTCGTACTGCGCGGCCTCGGTGTACTCCTGACCGTCGACCTGGATCGAGACCGTCGGACCGTTCGTGCCGTCGGTGCCCGCTGCCGTGGTGCCCGCTGCCGTGGTGCCCGCTGCCGTGGTGGTCGTGTCGGTGGTCGTGTCGGTGGTCGTATCGGTGCCACCGGTCGCCTCGCGGTCCACCTCCCAATGGCCGTCGCCGTCGGATTCCGACACCGCGATGGGCTGGCCGCTGGCGTCGTATTCGATTGCGATATCGGCCTTTCCGTCACCGTCGGAGTCGCCCACGAGGATCATTCCGTTTCCTTCATGGATCACGGCAGCGTCGAGGTGGCCGTCATGGTCGACGTCGATGGTGGCGGGCAGTTCGTACTCCTGGCCGTTCACGTCAAGTTGGATTTCGCTTCCGGACGACGTCGTCGAGGTACCGGAGTCGCCGTTTGAGTCGCCACTGGAGTCGCCACTGGAGTCGCCACTGGAGTCATAGCCGGTGGTGCCCGCAGTGGCCGGGTCGTCCGATCCGGCGCCGGTTCCGGAGTCGTCGTTGGCGACCATCCCGTAGTGGCTGTCGTCGCCCGCGCTGAAGCCAGTCGAGTCGTCGGTCGCATCCAGCGGACCTTCGGCAGCTGGCTCGTCGACGGTGTCGAAGCTGCCGTCGTGTCCGTCCATGGTGAACTCCCTAGTTGCGGTGACGTAAGGTTGCGGCCACGCTAAGCGGCTCACCCGCCGCGTTGTATCGCGGAATCGTGCCACCAGCAACGGATGAACAAGACACCGGTGTCGTTAACCCGACACCGCACGCATCAGGGGATATCCGACCATAGTTCGTCGCGGTAGACCCCAGCTCTCGCGTTACTGCTTTGTCCGCTCTGCCGGACAAAGCACAGCTATTTCGGTCACTATTTCCTGGATGTGTGCCGAATCTCGGCTACTGCGGCATTATTTCCCTTGGCCGTTTTCTCTTTAGTGCAAGGAGCCCCCCATGACCACCAACACCACCCCTGCCACCCAGTTCGTCTCAGCCGCAGACGGCAGCAGCTGGTATTCAGTTGCTGGCACTGACGGCTCGAGCTGGTATTCAGTTGCTGGCAGTGACGGTTCAAGCTGGTACTCGGTTGCTGGCAGTGACGGTTCGAGCTGGTACGTCTAACTGCCAGTCGACGTTCGCAGTCGCGCACGCTGTCGCTGAACCTGGTCGATTGTCGGCGTGAGGTAGCCTTCATTCGGCGCATGGACGATGATGTCTGTCGTCTCGGTCAGCCGATGGAGGGCGTGTGCGTTCGCGACTGAGCCTTCGGCGATTGTGGACCCGGCACGCCGGGCGTGCTCGGTGGTGCCTGTACGGTGCGCCGGCGGTGGCTGCCGCGGCAATCTGGTGGCTGTTCGCGTTCGACGGTCCGGTCGGCAATTGGACCGCGATCATTCTGGTCACGGCCGGATCTGTTGTCGCCGAGCGCACACAACTGTTCATCGTTGTGCGCAAACAAACTGTTGCGCTCTCGGTAAACGATATTCCGCTGACCGTGGGGCTGCTGGCCCTGTCGCCGCTTTCGCTGCTGATATCCCGGGTGGTGGCGAAATGCGTGATCCTCGTGCTGCGCCGACCCGGCACCGGAAAGTCCGTCTTCAACCTGGGCGTCGAGGCGCTCGAGGTCGCGGTCGCGGCAACCGTCGCGCACTCCCTGTCGACCCTGCATTCAGTGCAGGAGCCGGCGACCTGGGGTGCGATCTTCGTTGGCGTCGCCGCCGCGGATGTCACGAGCGCGGCGCTCGTCGCATTGGCGATCAGGGTGACAGAAGTGCACCTGGACCGCCGGCAGGTCGCATCGCTCTTCGTGCCGGCCTTTGTCGTCGGCCTCATCGACACGACGCTCGGCCTGGTGGGCGTGCTGGTCATGTCGGTCAATCGGTGGGCGGGCAGCCTGCTGGTCCTCGTAATCGTGGTGTTCTATTTCGCTCACCGCGCATACGGCAGGTTCCTGGCGCAGCACGAACGACTCGAACAGGTCTATGCATTCAGCCGTCGGGTCGAAGCCTCCCGGCCCGAGCCTGAGGCCATTGGCCCATTGCTCGAATTCATTCGCGAGACCCTCAATGCGCGCGAAGTCACACTGATTCTGGCGCTCGGCGATCCTGACGAAGGCGATCCAACCGAGGAGACGCCCCTCAGAATTGTCACCGTGGGTACAGATGGCAAACCGGAATGGACGCAGACGGTAGTGGCCGGCGAACCGCTGCGCCAGGTGGTATTCGCCGACGGGCGGAGCCGGCTGGTGTCCACCCGGAGTGGCCACATCGACCAACTGTGGGCCGATGCGATGGTCGCGCGGAATGCCACCGAGGTGATTCTCGCGCCATTGCGTACCCACGACCGGGTCTGGGGAGTGGTCGAGGCGACCGATCGGCAGGTGAAATTCGCCGCCTTCACCCCTGAGGAGGTTCGGCTGCTCGACAACCTGGCGCGCCACCTCGCGGCCGCCGTGGAGAACCAGGGCTTGGTGGAACGGCTGCGCCTGCAGGCCTTTACCGATCCGCTCACCGGAATGCCGAACCGGGTGCGGTTCGAGGCCGATGTCACCGAGGCGCTCGAGGCCGCCGAGCCGGAGGATCTCCTGGGAATCGCGGTGTTCGGCGTGGACGCGGTCAAGTCGGTCAACGACACTCTCGGGCACGAAGCCGGTGACCAGCTGGTGACAGCTGTCGCGACCCGGCTGACGTCACTGGCTGGTGAGACGGTCCGGGTCGCCCGGATCGGTGGCAACGCGTTCGCTCTCCTGCTGCACGACTCAGATCTCGCCGCGCTGCAGGAGCAACTGCGACTGTGGCACGAGCGGCTGCATCCGCCCTGCCCGGCCGGCGACGTGACGATCGAGCTCGCACTTTCCGGTGGTCTCGCGGTCGCGCCGATTCACGGCTCCAATGCCGCGGAGTTGTTGCAGCGGGCCACGGTGGCGCTGGAGTCGGCCCGCAACACCGGCCAGCCGGTGGTCAGCTACGTCGCCGCCATGGAGCACGGCAGCCTGCGCCGCCTGCAGTTGGCCACCGACCTGCGTGCCGCGCTGTCGGACAATCAGCTGCGGCTGCACTATCAGCCCAAGGTGGCCCTGGACGGCAATGCGGTCGTCGGGGTCGAGGCGCTGTTGCGCTGGGAGCATCCCGAATACGGCAATGTCCCGCCGGACGAGTTCATCCCGCTGGCCGAGCGCACCGGACTGATCGGGCCGCTGACCACCTTTGTTCTCGGTACGGCGCTGCGCCAGTGCCGCAGCTGGCTGGAGCGCGACCTGCGGATCGGGGTGGCGGTCAACCTCTCGGTCCGCAGCCTGCTCGATCCTGAGCTGGTCCCGCGCATCTCGACCTTGCTGGCCGAGATCGACGTGCCGTCGGAACTGTTGACGTTGGAGATCACCGAGGGAACGGTGATGGCCGACCCGGACCGGGCGCTGCCCGTGCTGCACCGGCTGCGTGGGCTCGGGATACAGCTGGCCGTCGACGACTTCGGCACCGGGTATTCCTCACTGGCGTACCTGCGGCACCTGCCCGTCGACGACGTGAAGATCGACAAGGCCTTCGTACTCGGAATGGGCACCGGCGAGGAAGATCTGGCAATCGTGCGGGCGATCGTCGAGCTGTGCCACAGCCTCCGGTTCACCGTGGTCGCGGAGGGGGTCGAGGACGAGCTGACCCGCGATCTGCTGCGGGGCATGGGATGCGACGCCGTACAGGGTTATCTGGTCAGTCGACCGCTGCCGACGGACCGGTTCGACGCCTGGCACGACACCTGGTTGGCGGCGCACGAGGAGCGGCCGGAGACGGTGCGCCGGTTGCACGTCTCGGGCGGCTCCTGACCCACCCGGGACCGGTTTTCTCCCGGCCCGGTGCGCCGTGTACCCTCACAGGGCCTGGTTACGGGCAATGCCCTCTTAGCTCAGTCGGCAGAGCGTCTCCATGGTAAGGAGAAGGTCTAGGGTTCGATTCCCTAAGAGGGCTCGACGGCGCCAGGACCCGGGTGCCGCCCGAGGCGGAGTAGCTCAGTCTGGCAGAGCAAGCGGCTCATAATCGCTGTGTCGCCGGTTCAAGTCCGGCCTCCGCTACCACGCTGACGTGACGGCTGCGCCGCCGTCAGTTATCGTTGCAGATCGTTCACCCGTACCACCACTTCCCGCGAAAGGCATGCCGCTGTGGCCGCCACCGATATCCGTCCGAAGGTCACGCTGGCCTGCGAGGTGTGCAAGAACCGCAACTACATCACCCGGAAGAACCGGCGCAACGACCCGGACCGCCTGGAGATGAAGAAGTTCTGCGCCAACTGCGGCAAGCACCAGGCGCACCGCGAGACCCGCTGACCTGACCGCCGGTGGCTCTCGACGCGACCTTCATCGGACGCAGCTATCCGCCGACCGAGCCGTACGAGGTCGGCCGCGCCAAGATCGCCGAGTTCGCCGACGCGGTCGGCGACCCCAACCCGATCTACCGGGACGCCGCGGCGGCCCGGGCGGTCGGGCACGACGACGTGATCGCGCCGCCGACCTTTGCGTTCCTGTTCACCTTCCGCGCCGCGCGCGCGTTGATCGACGACCCGGCGCTCGGGCTCGATTATTCGCGGGTGGTGCACGGCGAGCAGCGGTTCGTCTACGACCGACCGGTGCGGGCCGGCGACCAGCTCGTCACCACGGTCACCGTGGAGAACATCCGGACCGCCGCCGGCAACGACATGGTCACCAGCCGCAGCGACGTCAGCACCATCGACGGCGAGCACGTTCTGACCGCCTATTCGACGCTGGTCGCCCGGGGGACCGCCTGATGCCGTCGTACGACAGCGTGTCCGTCGGCGACGAACTGCCGACCACCACTTTCCCCATTGACCGCGCCACGTTGGTCCGGTACGCCGGGGCCTCGCTGGACTTCAACCCGATTCATTGGAACGAGCGGTTCGCCACCTCGGTCGGCCTGCCGGACGTCATCGCGCACGGGATGCTCACCATGGCCGAGGCGGTCCGGGTCGTGACCGACTGGACCGGCGATCCGGGCGCCATCGTCGAGTACGGCGTGCGGTTCTCCCGGCCGGTCGTGGTGCCGCACGACACCGGCGCTGAATTAACCGTCACCGGGAAGGTGACTGACAAGCGGGACGACGGCACGGTCGTTGTCACCCTGACCGCCCGCAGCGGCGACGTGAAGGTGCTGGCAATGGCCCGTGCCACCGTACGACTGGGCTAACGACCGGCGTGATTGGCAAAATCTCGTTGGGTTGACTTGTGGCGCACGCCACAACTGTTGATCATCGTCGGCGCCACTCCGGCTCGCCGCGCTCCACCACCCAGGAGGGTGATCGCCCGATGGTCAACATTGACAAAGCAGTCGACAAGGCCTAGGAGACGAAGTCGATCAAGGACATCCTGGCCGCGCCGCCATCGGCGCTGGCGGGATTGACCGAGAAGCATGACGAGGTGTTGGCTTCGCTCGGCGTGAAAACGGTGGAGCAACTGGGCTCCTGGAAGTACGCCGAGGTGGCGCGCTCGCTGGTGGCACTGGCCAAGCACGAGGCCTGAGACACGGCCGTGGAGCGCGGCGGGCAGCCGCGATTGGAGTCCCGCCGCGCTCCTGCGTACACTGCCCAAAGCCGGGGTCCGTTTGACCCTGTCTGTTGCTGCGCTGGTGACGGACGGTCGTACGCTCGGTGGTGGGTCGCGTTGGAGTTCGATGCAATGTGGCGTGCCGAAGGGGCGTGGCTCAATTGGCAGAGCAGCGGTCTCCAAAACCGCAGGTTGCAGGTTCAAGTCCTGTCGCCCCTGCAATTCAGCTTCACCGAACAGCACCAGATCAGCACCGACGAGAGAGGACGCCGTGACGCAGACCCGGTCGGACGCGACAAGCCCGTCGTCGCGCGCCGCCAGCAATCGCCGCGGCTCCCCGCCGGCCCGGTTGGCACGGTTCTTCCGCGAAGTCGTCGCCGAGCTGACCAAGGTGATCTGGCCGAGCCGGTCGGATCTGATCACGTACACGCTTGTCGTGATCGTCTTCGTGGCGATCATGATCGCGATCGTTGCCGGACTCGACGTCGGTTTCGCCAAGGCCGTCGTTTCGGTCTTCGGCTAGGTCGGCACCACCCGGTCATAACAGTGCACCACCGATTCCAGTAGCAGGTGAGGGAAGTGAGCCAGGGCGTGCCCGAGATCGATGAGGCCGGCACTGTGCAGGACACGGAGCTGACCGCCGACGAGCACACCGACGTGGCTGCGCAGGACACGGTGTCCGGTGCCGGCGATGCCACGTCGCCGGAGACCGAGGTGGACTCGGCGGCCGCGGCAGATGTCGCCGAGCCGGCTGACACTGCTGAGCCGGCCGACAGTGCTGAGCCGGCTGACACTGCTGAGCCGGCCGAGGACGAACCGGTCGACCCGAGCAGCGAGCTGCGGGCGGCCCTGCGCGCGGCTCCCGGCGACTGGTACGTGGTGCACTCCTACGCCGGGTACGAGAACAAAGTGAAAGCCAACCTGGAGAACCGGATCTCCTCACTCGACATGGAGGACTTCATCTTCCAGATCGAGGTCCCGACCGAGGAGGTCACCGAGATCAAGAACGGGAAGCGCCAGCAGGTGCAGCGCAAGGTCTTCCCGGGCTACATCCTGGTGCGGATGGATCTCAACGACGAGTCGTGGGGTGCGGTTCGCAACACCCCGGGTGTCACCGGATTCGTCGGTGCCACCTCCCGGCCGTCACCGCTGAGTCTGGATGAGGTCGTCCGCATCCTGGCGCCGGCGAGCACCGAGCCGACCGCCGCAGGCGGCGGCGGTGGCCGATCCAAGCAGGCCCAGGTTGCCGTCGTCGACTTCGAGGTCGGCGAGTCGGTGACCGTGATGGACGGTCCGTTCGCCACGCTGCCGGCCACGATCAACGAGATCGATGCCGAGCACCAGAAACTCAAGGTGCTGGTCTCGATCTTCGGCCGCGAGACTCCGGTCGAGCTGTCCTTCGGGCAGGTCTCCAAGCTCTGAGCCGTTCCACCCGCACCAACCCAGCAACCAACCCAGCAACTCAGGAAGTCACATGCCTCCCAAGAAGAAACTCTCCGCGATCATCAAGCTGCAGATCCAGGCCGGTGCAGCGACGCCGGCGCCGCCGGTCGGTCCGGCGCTGGGTCAGCACGGCGTGAACATCATGGAGTTCTGCAAGGCCTACAACGCCGCCACCGAAGCGCAGCGCGGCAATGTGGTGCCGGTCGAGATCTCCGTGTACGAGGACCGCTCGTTCACGTTCATCACCAAGACCCCGCCGGCAGCGCGGCTGCTGCTGAAGGCCGCCGGCGTGGACAAGGGCAGTGGTGAGCCGCACAAGACCAAGGTGGCCACCGTGACCCGCGACCAGGTCCGCGAGATTGCGCAGAGCAAGATCGAGGATCTCAACGCCAACGATCTGGACGCGGCCGAGAAGATCATCGCCGGCACCGCCCGTTCGATGGGAATCACCGTCCAGGGCTAAACCCCCCTTTGCGCCAACGTGGCTTTGGGGCAATCTAGCCGCCCCAACGGCACATTGGCGCAAACCCGTGGGAGGGTGCGGCGCCACGAGCGCGCTGGCCCGCCATACCACCTGACAGGAGTACGAAAGATGAAGCGCAGCAAGGCATATCGCAAGGCGGCGGAGCTGATCGACGCGGACGCGTTGTACGCGCCGCTGGACGCCGTGAAGCTCGCCAAGGAGACCTCCACCACCAAGTACGACGCCACCGTCGAGGTCGCTATGCGGCTGGGCGTCGACCCACGCAAGTCCGACCAGATGGTCCGCGGCACGGTCAACCTGCCGCACGGCACCGGCAAGACGGCCCGGGTGATCGTCTTCGCGACCGGAGACAAGGCCGCTGAGGCCGAGGCCGCCGGCGCGGACGTGGTCGGCTCGGACGACCTGGTGGAGCAGATCCAGGGCGGCTTTCTGGACTTCGATGCCGCCATCGCAACGCCGGATCAGATGGCCAAGGTTGGCCGGGTGGCACGGGTGCTGGGCCCGCGTGGCCTGATGCCCAACCCCAAGACCGGCACGGTCACCCAGGACGTCGGCAAGGCGATCTCCGACATCAAGGGCGGCAAAATCAACTTCCGGATCGACAAGCAGGCCAACCTGCACCTGGTGATCGGCAAGGCCAGCTTCGAGGCCGACAAGCTCGCCGAGAACTATGCCGCCGCGCTGGATGAGGTGCTGCGGGCCAAGCCGTCGTCGTCGAAGGGCAAGTACCTGAAGAAGGTCACCTTCGCCACCACGATGGGTCCCGGCATCCAGGTCGACCCCAACCGGACCCGCAACGTCGCCGCTGCGGAGGACGTACAGGCCTGAGCCAGACCGCCTGACGGCCCCTTACATCCACCGGATGTACGGGGCCGTTCGCGTTCGGGGGGCCGCCAGCCGACCATGATCGTGAGTGGATTTGATACCTGCAGAGGTACCAAATCCACTCACGATCATGTGGAAGATGAGAACGGGTGGGGCGGGGAGCGGTGGGCTGGAATTTCACGCACGGCCGGCGGATTGCCTGAGTCGGGCCCGCACCGCTTCGGTGGTTACGTCGGCGGCGCGCAGTATCTCCGCGGCGATACCGGTGTTTTCGGCGAGGATGCCGAGCAACAGATGCTCGGTGTCGACCCAGGTGTCGCCCAGATAGAGCGACTGCCGGGTCGCCAATTCGACTGCTTTCTTGGCTTTCGGGGTGAACGGGACGCGCTCCGGTGTCTCGGGACTCGCCGGGGCGAGCCGATCCACGATCCGCTGCCGGAATTCGTCGATACCCAGGCCACTCGTTTCGGCAATGACCTGGGCGCCGAGACCGGCATCGATATCGCATACCCCGAGCAGTAGATGTTCAGTGCCGATGTAATCGTGCTGAAAATGAATCGCGTTTTCCTGGGCGGCGACAATGGCCCGCCGGGCCAGGTGGGTATAGCGGCGAAAGACACTGGCTGCCTCCGTTGCGGGCTGCTCCGGCACATCCGCCGGCGCGAATCGCTTGCGTGCAGCCTGTTTCGTGACGCCGATGCGTTGGCCGATCTGCGTCCAGGAATAACCGTGCGTGCGAGCCTGATCGACGAAATGGCCAATGAGATGGTCGCCGATTTCATTTAAATCGACTGCCGTGGAACAGGCTTGATCGAGATAGGCCAGTACGTCGCCTTCCGGTTGGCTGTCGATGACTTGCGTGATGAGGGTGTCCAATTGGACGGGCAGGGTCTCCATGTCGACAACCATAGGTTGTCGATCCAGCTTCGACAACCTTTAGTTGTCGACACACTCTCTCGGCTGGGTAAATCCATGATCGTGATCGGTGGTTGGGGCTATAGGAACCAAAAACCGATCACGATCATGGAACGGGCGGGGCGGGCCGGATCCCGTGGGCGGGGACGGCGGAACGGGCGGTGCCGGGCCTGACAGCTCGGCCGGTGTTGGGTCAGGTGCGGGGCGGGAACGGGATGCCGGCCCGGGAGGCCCGGGTGGCGACGTCCGGGCGGAGCGGTTGGTGGACCTTCAACTGCTCGGTTGCAGCCTCGATCGCCTTCTCCAGCTGAGGATCCGCGCCGGCCGCCGACTCCTGCGGGCTGACGTCGACCTCGATGTCGGGCTCGGTGCCGCGGTTCTCCAGCCCCCAGCCGACGTCGGCGAACCAGAAGGCGTACTCCGGCTGGGTCGTCATGGTGCCGTCGGCGAGCCGGACGTCGGGGCTGATGCCGATGACGCCGCCCCAGGTGCGCATGCCCACCACCGGACCGAGCTCCAGCATCGAGAACGCGTGCGTGAAGATGTCGCCGTCCGAGCCGGCGTGCTCATTGGTGAGGCACACCATCGGGCCGGCCGGCGAGGTGTCCGGGTACGGCTCCGGCGGCCGCCACCGGCTGACCGTGGCGCCGATCCGCTTGCGGGTCAGTTTGTCCAGCAGCAGCCCGGAGACCGCGCCACCGCCGTTGAAGCGGACGTCGACGACCAGAGCGTCCCGGTCGTGTTCGGTCAGGAACGCGCGGTGGAATTCCGCGTACCCGTCCACCCACATGTCCGGCACGTGCAGATATCCGATCCGGCCCGCGCTGGCCTCGTGCACCAGCTTCCGGTTGCGCTCCACCCATTCCCGGTACCGCGCCCTGCGCTCGCCGTCCAGCGTCTTGACGGTGACCCGCCGCGGATACGCGCCGTCCGGGCCGGCGACGGTGAGCTCCACCGCCTGATCGGCCTGATGCACCAGCAGCGGGCCCGGGCCGGTCAGCGGGTCGACCGGCTGCCCGCCGACCGCCAGCAGCGTGTCGCCTTCCCGTACGCCGACACCCGGCCCGGCCAGCGGCGAGGTCGCCTCGGGATCCCAGCTGTCACCGACCACGATGTGACCCACGTGCCACCGTCCGGTGGCGTCGTCACGCCGCAGGTCGGCGCCGAGCTGCCCGATGGCCCAGTGTTCGGTCGGCCGGTAGTCACCACCCATCTCGTACGCGTGCGAGGTGCCGAGCTCGCCCTGCAACTCCCACAGCAGGTCGGAGAATTCGGCCCGGGTGGCGACCCGGTGCGCCAGCGGTTCGTACCGGCGCAGGATCGCCGGCCAGTCGATCCCCGCCATGTCGGGGATCCAGTAGCGGTCCCGCTGCAATCGCCACGCCTCGGCCAGCATCTGCGGCCACTCGGCGCTCGGGTCAACCGGGATCCGGATCCGGTCGATGTCGACCCAACCGGACTCCCGGCCGGCCTCGTCGCCGGCATCCTTGGCCGGCTCCACTCCCGCCTTCACGATGCGCACCCGGCCGCTCGCTCGGTACAGCATCGTGCTGTGGTCGGCCGACACGACCACGTCGCCGGCGTCGTCGGAGAGCTCCTTGTATTCCTGCGTGCTGAGGTCGTAGCAGCCCAGCACGCCGCTGGTGACCTTGTCGGACATCGGGTTGTTGCCCCGTTCGCCGGTGACCGGCTCCGAGCAGATCAGCACTTTCTCGCCGATCCCGATCACCTGGGTATAGCGCTCCTCCGGCAGCGGGAACGCCACCACCCGGTCGGCAATGCCGTCGAAATCAATGACCGTCGGCTGCGGTTTGTCGGCATTCTTCTCGGCGTCGACATCGCCGCTCCTGCCGCTGTCGGCCGGGTCGTCCTTCTTCTCCAACGGCCGCCGTACCGGGATGAACGGCGAGACGAGGTCGGGTCGGAGCGTCACGAGATAGGGCTTTCCGGCCTTGGGAAAGCCGGCCGAGAACTGCACATCGTCCATTACCGGGTTGAAGGTTCGCCGGGACAGAAAGTAGAGATACCGGCCCTGCGGATCGAAATTCGGATCTTCGTTGCGGAAGTCCGGCCGGACCACCTCGTGCACCTCGCCGGACTCGACCGCGACCACACGGATCGCCGACGCGTACGCCGACACCGGGTAGCTGTAGGCCAGCCAGGCGGAGTCCGGCGACCAGGTGAGCCCGGAGATCCGGGCGCCGGGCGCCTCGTCGGCTACCCGCAGCAGGCCGTCGGCAGTCGTCACGATCAATAGTTGACGGCGCCGGTTGCAGACGGCGACGGCGCTGCCGTCCGGTGCCGGGGCGATCTCCCGGATGCCGCCGAGATCGGCGTCGGTCAGCCTGCGGCCGCGGCCTTCCTGGCCGGCCGTCAATTCGACGAGCTCCAGGCCGTCCTCGCCGGCGGCGTCGCTGACCGCGACGATCCGCTCGCCGTCGAGGTACTCGGCGAGGCGGTAGCGCACCCCCTGGGCAGTGCCGTGCTGGCTGGCCGCCTCCTCCCAGGCCGGCATGGTGACCAGCTTGCCGCGGACGGCGGTCAGCAGCGTGTGGCCGTCCGGGTGCAGTGTCGGGTCGGACAGATGCCGGGACGCGTCGACGAAACGCCGGTTGCGTTGGGTGCGTGGCCCGGCCAGCCGGATCGGGATCTGCCGAGCCGTGTTGTCGGTCGGGTCGAGCAGCCAGAGCGATCCGGCGTGTTGATAGACGATCCGGTGTCCGTCCGTGCTGGCGTTCCGCGCATAGTAGGTGTCGTGGTCGGTGTGCCGGCGCAATCCACCCCCATCCGGCGTGCACGAATAGATGTTTCCGACGCCCTCATGATCAGAAATGAAATAGACCCGGTCACCTATCCATAGTGGACAGGCGAAGTTGGTGTCGAGCTCGGCCAGCAGCCGGTGGAAGGTGCCGCTGCCGTCCGGGTCGATCCACAACCGGCCGGCCGTGCCGCCGCGGTATCGCTTCCAGGTGGCCGGATCCTCGGTATTACGGCCCAACACCACGGCGCCGGACGGGCCGAATCCGACCGATCCCACTGTCCCGTACGGCAGCTGACGGACCGGTCCGCCCTCGAGCCCTACGGCGTACGCCGGTGTGATCCGGCCGAATGGCTGGCCGGCCGAGCTGACGAACAGCACCTCGCCGTCCGGGGTGAATCCGCGTACCGCCGTCTTGTGGTCACCCAGCCAGGTCAGCCGGCGGGCCGGCCCGCCCACCGCCGGCATGCTGTACACCTCCGGCGGACCTTCGGCCTCCGAGATGAACGCGACATGTGCCCCGTCCGCGGAGATCGCGGGCTGGCCGATGTCCGCGAGGTCAGCGGTGAGCCGGCGTCCCACCCCGCCCTCGATCGGAGCGCTCCACAGGTCGTCCTCGCACACGAACAGCACCGTGCCGCCACCGATGGCCGGATAGCGCAGATAACTGTCGGGTGATGCCAACTCAGTCACGTCTGGTCCCCCTTGATACGGATGTGCTGACGATGCCACCACAACCGCGCGACCGGGAGAAGAAGCGCGGCCGATCTGCCCGATCGGGCAGCCGCGGGGGGCCGGTTTGGAGTACGGGACAGTGACGACGTACTCTCGTAACCGAATCCAACCCGAAGACCGCTGGTTGTCGAGTCGTGTCCGCAAGCCGGGCGTGAATCGACCGAAGGCCCCCAGGGCAGCCCGCGCAGGATGGACGGAGCGTCAGGCGCGCGAGCGCCATCCCGCCCCGTGCGCCCAGCGCCGGGGCGTCTGTCATGTCTGGGCCCGAGGCAAGACCGGCCGCAGGCATGAGAGGAGGACCATGGCGCAATCGGAGAAGGTCGCCGCCGTTGC
This sequence comes from Mycobacteriales bacterium, assembly GCA_036267955.1. Classification (GTDB taxonomy): domain Bacteria; phylum Actinomycetota; class Actinomycetes; order Mycobacteriales; family QHCD01; genus DATAVB01. The sequence continues at coordinate 29,814 of DATAVB010000086.1, forward strand.
CGAGATCACCGAGCATTTCCGCGCATCGCAGGCCGCAGTGCTCACCGAGTACCGCGGGTTGACGACCGCCGAGCTGACTCAGCTCCGCCGCAATCTCGGCCCGGACACCACCTACGCCGTCGTCAAGAACACGCTGACCAAGCGTGCGGTCAACGAAGTGGGCTACACCGAGCTGACCGGGCTGCTCGCCGGTCCGACCGCGATCGCCTTCATTGAAGGAGATCCGGTCGAGGCCGCCAAGGGGCTGCGCGACTTCGCCAAGGCCAGTCCGGCCCTGGTGATCAAGGGCGGCGTGCTGGACGGCAAGACGCTGACCCCGGACGAGATCGACAAGATCGCCGATCTCGAACCGCGCGAGGTGCTGCTGGCCAAGCTGGCCGGTGCCATGAAGGGCAACCTGACCAAGGCCGCCGGGCTGTTCCAGGCCCCGATCGCCCAGGTCGCACGGTTGGCCGAGGCGCTCAAGGAGAAGAAGCCAGCCGAGGCAGCCGCTCCCGCGGCCGACCCCGAGCCGGCCGCCGAAGCCACTACCGACCCAGCCGAGGCCGCGCCCGCGGCGGACGCAGCCGAGTCCGACAGCTGACTCTGCACCTGATCATCGACCCGCCGGTCCAGACGACCGGCGTCATAGCGAAAGGAATACGCCACCATGGCGAAGCTCAGCACTGACGAGCTGCTCGACGCGTTCAAAGAGATGACGCTGCTTGAGCTGTCGGACTTCGTGAAGCAGTTCGAGGACACCTTCGAGGTCACCGCGGCCGCTCCGGTCGCCGTTGCCGCCGCCGGCGTCGCCGGTGCCGCTGCCGAGGCCCCCGAGGAGCAGGACGAGTTCGACGTCATCCTCGAGGCTGCCGGTGACAAGAAGATCCAGGTCATCAAGGAGGTCCGTACGCTGACCAGCCTGGGCCTGAAGGAGGCCAAGGACCTCGTAGACGGCGCACCGAAGCCGCTGCTGGAGAAGGTCAACAAGGAGGCCGCCGAGAAGGCCAAGGAGGCCCTCGAGAAGGCCGGCGCCACCGTTTCGGTCAAGTAGTTCAAACAGTACGAAGCACTGCAGTTCGGGGCGGTCACCCTCACGGGTGGCCGCCCCGCTGTGATTCTGTGATTCCCCTGCGATTACTCCAGGAGGGTCCCCCAGGTTTCCGGCCAGTAACCTCGCTCGCCCCGGCGTCGTTGTTCCCCTAGGCGCGTCTGGCCGATAGCAGCGCTGGACCGGATGGCCGCAAGAAACGCGAGGGAGTTGGTCGGTGGGCGTCGCGGTAGCGGTCGAGGGCCTGTCCAAATCCTTCGGCAGCCAGGAGATCTGGTCCGACGTCACCCTCACCCTTCCGCCCGGTGAGATCTCGGTCCTGCTTGGCCCGTCCGGCACCGGCAAGTCGGTCTTCCTCAAGTCCCTGGTCGGATTGCTCAAGCCCGAGCGCGGCAAGATCATCGTCACCGAGACCGACATCTGCCGCTGCCGCGAGCACCGGCTCTACGAGATCCGCAAGCTCTTCGGCGTGCTCTTCCAGGACGGCGCGCTCTTCGGCTCGATGAACCTCTTCGACAACATCGCCTTCCCGCTGCGCGAGCACACCAAGAAGGGCGAGCGCGAGATCAGGAACATCGTCCTGGAGAAGATGGACATGGTCGGTCTGCTCGGCTCCGAGTCGAAGCTGCCCGGCGAAATCTCCGGCGGAATGCGCAAGCGGGCCGGGTTGGCCCGCGCGCTGGTGCTGGACCCGGAGATCATTCTCTTCGACGAGCCGGACTCCGGCCTCGACCCGGTCCGGGTCGCCTACCTCAATCAGCTGATCGTCGACCTGAACGCGCAGACCGACGCGACGTTCCTCATCGTCACGCACGACATCGGCACCGCCCGTACCGTGCCGGACAACCTCGGCCTGCTGTTCCTGCGCCGGCTGGTGATGTTCGGGCCGCGCGAACAGCTGCTCACCTCGACCGAGCCGGTGGTGGAGCAGTTCCTCAACGGCCGTCGGGAGGGCCCGATCGGCATGTCGGAGGAGAAGGACGCCGATCAGGTGCAGGCCGAGTTGGCGTCTCTGGTGCGGCCGGGGGCCGACCGTACGCCGGCCATTACCGGTGTCCCGGCGCAGCTTGAACCCACGCCCGGTCTTCCCGTACGGGCCGCGGTGGCACGCCGGCAGGCTCGCGTACGGCAGCTCCTGCACACCCTGCCGCCGGCCGCGCAGGCGGCGATCCGGGCCAGTCTCCCGGCCGAGCCGCAGTGGGCGGCTCCGGCGTCGGGTAACTCGTGAGCGGGCCGGTCACCGGGGCGGTACGCGGCAGCGGCGAGCTGTTCGCGCTCGGGCTCGATGTCGCCCGGGGCGTCTTCCGCCGGCCGTTCCAGGCCCGGGAATTCATCACCCAGGCCTGGTTCATCGCCAGCGTCACGATCCTGCCGACCGCACTGGTGGCGATCCCGTTCGGCGCGGTCATCGCGTTGCAGCTGGGATCGCTGACCCAGCAACTCGGCGCGCAGTCCTTCACCGGCGGCGCCTCGGTGCTGGCGATCATCCGGGAGGCCTCGCCGATCGTGACCGCGCTGCTGATCGCCGGTGCGGGTGGTTCGGCGATCTGCGCCGACCTCGGGTCACGCAAGATTCGCGAGGAGATCGACGCGATGGAGGTGCTGGGCATCAACCCGATCCAGCGCCTGGTGGTGCCCCGGGTGCTGGCCGCGATGCTGGTGGCGGTGCTGCTCAACGGGCTGGTGGCGATCGTCGGCGTCTCCGGCGGCTATTTCTTCAACGTGATCCTGCAACACGGCACGCCGGGCGCCTATCTCGCGTCCTTCGACGCGCTGGCCCAGCTTCCCGACCTGTACGCCGGTGAGGTGAAGGCGTTCATCTTCGGTGCGATTGCGGCGATTGTCGCGGCCTACAAGGGATTGAACGCCGGTGGCGGGCCGAAGGGCGTCGGCGACGCGGTGAACCAGTCGGTGGTGATCACCTTCCTGCTGCTGTTCAGCACGAATTTCGTACTGACCGCGATCTATTTCCAGCTCGTCCCGGCGAAGGTTTAAGGCCATGCCGGCGAAGCCTCTGGAGGTGCTCGACGACCTCGGCGACCAGCTGACGTTCTACATCCGGTCGCTGCTGTGGATCCCGCGCACGGTGCGCCGCTACCGCAACGAGGTGCTGCGGCTGCTGGCCGAGGTTACCTTCGGCACCGGCGCGCTGGCCGTCGTCGGCGGCACCGTCGGCGTGATCAGCGTGCTGTGTTTCTTCACCGGGTCCGAGGTCGGCCTGCAGGGTTATCAGGGGCTGAACGAGATCGGCACCGCCGCCTTCACCGGATTCATCTCGGCCTATTTCAACACCCGGGAGATCGCACCGCTCGTCGCCGGGCTGGCGCTCTCGGCGACCGTCGGCTGCGGGTTCACCGCGCAGCTCGGGGCCATGCGGATCAGTGAGGAGATCGACGCCCTCGAGGTGATGGCGGTGCCGTCACTGCCGTTCCTGGTGACCGCGCGCATCATCGCCGGGCTGATCGCGGTCATCCCGCTCTACATCATCGGTCTGCTGGCGTCCTATCTCTCCACCCGATTAATTGCGACTGTCTACTATGGACAGTCGGGCGGCACGTACGACCACTATTTCCGGCTCTTCCTGCCGCCCGGGGATGTGCTCTGGTCGTTCGCAAAGGTGCTCGTCTTCGCCGTGGTGATCGTCCTGACGCACTGCTACTACGGGTACCGGGCAAGTGGCGGGCCGGCCGGTGTCGGGGTGGCGGTCGGCCGCGCGGTGCGGACCGCGATCGTCGCCATCAACGTGATCGATTTCTTCCTCAGCCTGGCGATCTGGGGCGCCACCACGACGGTACGGATTTCGGGGTGAGCGGCCGATGACGCACACCCAACCACGGCCGCTGGTGACGGCGGCCGGGCTGCGCCGGGCCGGGGAGACCGCCCGGCGGCGGCTGGTCGGCATCGTCTACCTGGTGATTCTCGCCCTGCTGCTGGCGCTCACGGTGGCGATCTACCAGAAGAAGTTCGTCTCGATCGTGCCGGTGACGCTCGAGGCCGACCACATCGGCAACCAGCTCACCGCCGGCGCCGACGTGAAGCTGCGCGGCGTACTGGTCGGCGAGGTCCGGAAGGTCAGCAGCGAGGGGCGCGGCGCCCGGCTCAGCCTGGCGCTGAAACCGGGAATGGCCAAGCAGATCCCGAGCAACGTCGAGGCGCAACTGCTGCCCAAGACGCTCTTCGGCGAACGTTATGTCGCGTTGGTCGTGCCGCGCGACGCGGCCGGCCCGATCCACTCCGGCGCGGTGATCCCGGAGGACCGGTCCACCTCGGCGATCCAGGTGCAGAAGGTGCTCGACGACCTGATGCCCGTGCTGCGGACCCTGAAACCCGATCAGCTCAACGCGACGCTGAGTGCGGTGGCCGGTGCCCTGGACGGGCGGGGTGAGGAATTGGGCGACAACCTGACGAAGCTCGGTGACTATGTCGGGGCGCTCAATACGAAGCTTCCAGTGCTGCAGCACGACATCTCCGCGCTGGCTGATGTGGCCGACACCTACAACGCCGCCGCGCCCGACCTGCTGGGCACGCTGGACAACCTGTCGACGACCAGCGACACCGTGGTGGCGGAGAAGACGCAGCTCGACACCCTGTTCCGCAGCACCTCCGGGGTGTCCTCCACGGCGACCGCGGTCCTGGCGGAGAACGAGCAGAACCTCATTCATCTCACGAAGAACAGCCAGCCACTGCTGAACCTGCTGGCGAAATACTCGCCCGAATTCCCGTGCCTGCTGCAGGGACTGGCCGATTTCGAGCCCCGGGTGGAAGATGCCTTCTCCAGCGCCGGACCGGGGCTGCACCTGACCCTTGAGGTGATCAAGGACCGCGGCAAGTTCACCCCCGGCGAGTACCCGCAGTACGTCGCTCATCCCGGCCCGAAGTGCTACGGCCTGCCCGGTCACCCGTCCGGGAATTTCCCCAACACCTACATCCCGGATGGCAGCAAGCCGTCCGGTCAGACGTCGTTGCCGCTGGTCGGGTCGGCCCCGGCCGCTTTGCAGAAGACCGGTGGCGACATCGGTGAACAGGGTTCGCCGCAGGAGGTCGACGCGGTCAAAGGGCTCATCGCGGCGCAGGACGGCACGACGCCGAGCAAGGTGTCCGCATTGGACGCCGTCCTGTATTCGCCACTGGTCCGGGGCGCCGAGGTGACGCTCAAATGACGAAGATAACGCCGTCCCTGCTCAAGCTCATCGCGTTCGCCGCGGTAACGATCTTCGCGATGTATGTCCTCGGCACGACCATCGCCAACAACAGTTTCGGCGCCACCACGAAATACCGCGCGGACTTCACCGATGTGACCGGCCTCAACACCGGTGACGACATCCGGATCGCAGGCGTCAAGGTCGGCAAGATCGACAGCATCAGGATCGTGCACCGCAAGCTGGCCGAGGTGACCTTCTCGGTGACCAGGGACCGATCGCTGCCGACCAGCACGACGGCCCTGGTGCGTTACCGCGACCTGGTCGGGCACCGCTATATCGAGCTGGCGCAGGGGCCGGGGTCGGACCGGAATCTCCGCGCCGGCGGCACGATCCCGGTCCAGCAGACCCAGCCGGCCCTGGATCTCACCGTACTGTTCAACGGGTTCAAACCGCTGTTCCAGGCGCTCTCGCCGGACGATGTCAACCGGCTCTCCTACGAGATCATCCAGGTGTTCCAGGGCGAGTCCGGCACGGTCGACGACCTGTTGGCGCACACCGCGTCGCTGACCACAACCCTTGCCAGCAAGGACAAATTGATCGGCGAGGTGATCACCAACCTCAATTCGGTGCTCACCACGATCAACACCCGCGACCAGAAGCTGACCAACCTGATCGTGCAACTGCAGCGGCTGGTCACCGGCCTGGCGCAGGACCGCAAGGCCATCGGCGGCTCGCTGTCCGGGATCAACCAACTGGCCTCCACCACCGCCGGCCTGCTCGCGGACGGCCGACCCGCGCTGAAATCGGATATCAGCGAGCTGCGCCGGGTGGCGACGACGCTCAACGGTGCCAGCGGCACGGTGAACGGTGTGCTCCAGCGGCTACCCAACAAGCTCAACTCGCTGACCCGCACCGCCAGCTACGGATCGTGGTTCAACTTCTATCTCTGCGGTCTGCAGGCGAAGGCCGGCTACAAGGGAATCGCGATCCTGCCCGGCGGTGTGCTCTATACCCCGCAGGTCAACATCGACCAGGCGCGTTGCCAATGAGGCCGTTCCGGGAACGTGACCCGATGACCATCGGCATTGTCGGCCTGGTGGTCATCGTCGCGTTGATCTACACCGCGTTCAACGCGCAGAACCTGCCGGTCGTCGGGGGTGGTACGACCTACCGGGCACAGTTCAGCGAGGCCGGTGGGCTCAAGACCGAGGACGAGGTCCGGGTCGCCGGGGTGAAGGTCGGTACGGTCACCGGGGTCGATCTGGTGGCCGATCACGTCACGGTGAGCTTCCGGATCAAGGGCGCCTGGATTGGCGACAAATCAACCGCCGCGATAAGAATCAAGACCCTGCTCGGCCAGAAATATCTCGCCATCGTGCCGAGCGGTGCGCGGAAACTGTCGGCCCGTCAGGAGATCCCGCTCTCCCGGACCACCTCGCCGTACGACGTCGTCGACGCGATCAGCCAGCTGTCGGTGGAGAGCTCGGAGATCAACACCAAACAGCTCGCGACCGCTTTGAATACGCTGTCCTCGACCTTCGCCAATACGCCGAAAGACCTGCGGCAGACCGTATCCGGGCTGTCCAAGCTGTCGAAGACCATCTCCTCCCGGGACGGCGCGCTGCGCGAACTGCTGCGCCAGACCCGCCAGGTCAGCGGCACGCTGGCCGCCCGCAGCGGCCAGCTCACCAAGCTGATCAGTGACGGAAACCTGCTGCTGACCGAGATCACGAAACGGCGCGTCGTCATCCACGCCCTGCTGCAGAGCACGATCACGCTCTCCAAACAGATCTCCGGCCTGGTCACCGACAACCAGAAGGATCTCAAGCCCGCGCTGACCCAGCTTTCCGGTGTGGTGAAGGTGTTGCAGAAGAACCAGACCAACCTCGACCAGAGCCTCAAGCTGCTCGGTCCGTTCGTCACCGTGTTCGCCGACACCCTCGGAAATGGGCGCTGGTTCGACACCTACCTGCAGAATCTGATCGTTCCCGGACCGGTTGACCTCGGCAGCGTCACCGGTGGGCTCTGCCCCACCTTGGGCCAGGTGACCGGCGGGCTGGACAACGTCACCAACGGGCTCGGCGGCACCGTCTCCGATCTCGGCAGCGGCCTGACCGGCAGCCTGAATTCCGTCTGCAAGGACGTGTCCGGGTCGCTGTCCGCCAGCCCGACACCGACGCCGACGAAATCCGGGGGTGGCCGATGATCCTGTCCCGGATGGCGACCCGGCTGCTGTCGCTGGCGACGATCTTTGCCATCGTCCTCGGCGTGGTTTATTACTACGCCTGGCGACCCAAGCCGGTCTTCCATATTTCCGCCGACTTCACCCGTGCGGTGGGCATTTATGTCGGCTCGGACGTACGGATCCTGGGCGTCAAGGTCGGCCGGGTCGACAAGGTGACGCCGCACGGCACGTCGGTACGGGTGCAAATGAGTGTCGCCTCCGAGCGGCAGGTGCCGGCGACGGCGCAGGCCGTCGTGGTGACGCCGTCGGTGGTGGCCGACCGATACATCCAACTGACCCCGGTCTACACAAAGGGGGCGGTGATGCGGCCCGGCGCGCACATCGGGCTGGACCGCACCGCCGTACCGGTCGAGCTCGATCAGATCTACAAGAGCCTGGACGACCTCTCGACCGCACTCGGCCCGACCGGCGCCAACAAATCCGGGGCGTTGTCGAAGGCGCTGAAGGTCGGAGCCGCCAACCTGAAAGGGAACGGCTCGGATATCGGTCAGTCCGTGCACGACCTGTCCAAGGCCGTGCAGACTCTCAGCGGCGGCCGGTCCGATCTCTTCGGCACGGTCACCAACCTGCAGAAACTCACCTCGGCGCTGGCCGGCAGCGACGCCCAGGTGCGGACGTTCAACGGGAATCTCTCTGCGGTCGCGAGCCAGTTGGCCGGCGAGCGGACCGATCTCGGGGGCGCGCTGCACAACCTGTCGATCGCCCTGGGTCAGGTGGCGACCTTCGTCCACGACAACAAGACCGGGCTCGAGTCCAACGTGCACGGCCTCGCCCAGGTGACCAATGTGTTGGTGGCCGAGCGGGACGCGCTCGGCCGGTTCCTGGATGTCGCGCCGACCGCACTGTCCAATGTGAACGACACGTACAACGGGACCTCCGGCACGCTGGACACGCGGAACAACTTCAACCAGCTCGGCGACCCGCGGTTCGTCTGCAGTCTGCTGGACTCGTTGCCGGCGCACGACCAGTTGACGGACCTGAAGAAGACCTGCGGCCAGCTCAGCTCGACGCTAGAGAAACTGCCGAAAGTCCCGCTGCTGAACGAGAAGCCGCCGCCACTGCCGGAGCTGCCCAAGGTGCTGCCGGATCCGAGCCAGGTGCCGGGCGTCTCGGATCTGCCCGGCATCGCCGACAAGACGGTGCAGTCGCTCTCGGACCTCACCAACCTCAGTGGGGCGCCGCTGCTGCAGACCGTCCCGGGTCTGATCGGGGGCGGTCAATGAGAACCCGTCTCTGTCTGGCTCTTGCCCTGATCCTGGCCCTGGCCGGCTGCGGTTTCCACGGGTTGTATTCGGTGTCGCTGCCGGGCGGCGCCGACCTCGGCGCGAAGCCGTACCACGTGACGGTGGTTTTCGGTGACGTGCTCGACCTGGTGCCGCAGTCGTCGGTGAAGGTCAACGACGTGACGGTCGGCAAGGTCGAATCCATCAAGCTGGACGGCTGGAAGGCCAAGGTCACGCTGGCCGTCAACCGGGACGTGCACCTGCCGGCCAACAGCACCGCGCAGCTCGAGCAGACCAGCCTGCTGGGGGAGAAGTACGTCGCGCTGGTCGCGCCGCCGCGGGGCCACGGGAACCTCGCCGACGGCGACACGGTCAAGAGCAGCGGGCGCGGCGTCGAGGTTGAGGAGGTGCTCTCCGCGCTGTCGTTGTTGCTGAACGGCGGCGGAGTGACCCAGCTGCAGACCATCAACCGCGAGTTGGGCCGGGCGTTGCAGGGTCGGGAGGGCTCACTGCGCAATCTGCTGACCCAGCTCGACCACTTCGTCGGCGGCCTGGATGCGCAGCGCTCGGAGGTGGTGCGCGCATTGACGTCGGTGAACAAACTCGCCACCACACTGGACAAACAGCGCAAGGTGCTGACCACGGCCCTGGACAAGATCCCGCCGGCGCTGAAGATCCTGGCCGATGAACGCGGCCAGCTCACCAAGATGCTGACCGCGTTGAATCGGCTCGGCACCGTCGGGGTGCAGGTCATCAACGGCAGCAAGGAGGCGACCCTGGCCGACCTGAAGGCGCTGCAGCCGACGTTGACGACCCTGGCGAATGCCGGATCCGCCCTGCCGAATTCGCTCGAGCTGTTGCTGACGTACCCGTTCCCGGAGAACGCGCCGGACGACATCCGCGGCGACTACACAAACCTCTATGTGACGGCCGATCTGGATCTGCACGACGTGCTGCACAACCTGATCGACGGCCCCAACACCCGTACCCTGCAGGGCGGCGACGGCCCGACCACCGACCCGTCAACGGGCCCGTCGACCGCTCCGTCCAGCGGCCCGTCGACGGCACCGACCACGACCGACCCGCCCAAGAAAAAGCAACAGCCGATCGTGCCACCGTTGCCACCTCAGGTGCCACGGCTGCCGACGATCATCGGGCTGCCGCCGGTCCTGGGCCAGATCCTGGCCGGGGTGGACGGGTCGTGATCACCACCAAGACCAGGTTCCAGCTGCTGCTTTTCGCGATCATTGCCGTGCTCGGAGTGTCCTATGTGGGCGTGCATTACGTCGGGTTGGGACAGAAGCTCCGGCACACCACCTACACGGTCAGCGCGGATTTCACCGACGGCGGCGGGATCTATCCGGGCGCGGACGTCACCTACAACGGGGTGCACGTCGGCAAGGTCGGGAAAATGCAGCTGCTGGCCGACGGCGTCCGGGTGCAGTTGATTATCGACAAGAGCGCGCCGCGGATCCCAGCCACAGCAGGAGCGAGCGTCAACGACCGGTCGGCGGTGGGGGAGCAGTACGTCGACCTGCGGCCGGCAAAGAATTCCTCGACCTATCTCGCCGACGGGTCGATCATTCCGATGAATCGCAACAGCATCCCGATTTCCACGCCGCGGCTGCTGTTGAATGTCGACCAGTTGGTCAATTCCGTCGACCGGTCGGACCTGTCGACGGTGATCGACGAGTTGGGCAAGGCCTTCGCCGGCCGTGGACAGGATCTGCAGCGGCTGATCGACGAGGGAAATCCGCTGCTGTCCGATGCGCAGAAGGCGTTGCCACAGACGTTGTCGCTGCTGGACGTGGGCAAGACGGTGCTCGACACCCAGGTCCGGTCGAAGTCCGATATCGCGAGTTTCTCCAAGAACCTCAGGTTGCTCAGCGCCCAGTTGAAATCCAGCGACCCGGACCTGCGCCGGCTGGTGCAGACCGGCCCGGCCGCCACCAATGAGGTGAACGACCTGCTGACCGGGATACGCACCGACACCGGGGTGCTGCTGGCCAATCTGCTCACCACCAGCCAGGTCACGACGAAGCGGTTGGCCGGCGTCGAACAGATTCTGGCGGTCTATCCGGCCGCCGTGGCCGGCGGATTCACCGTGGTCCCGGGTGACGGCACGGCGCATTTTGGATTGGCGGTCAACCTGAGCGATCCACCGGCCTGCGAGAAAGGCTACGAGAGTACGACGAAACGGGCGCCGGCCGACGGGACCGACACTCCCGCCAACACCGCGGCCGGCTGCACCGAGCCGAAGGGCAGCGGCACGGACGTCCGCGGTGCGCAGAATGCGCCGATCGTCGGCGGCCCGGAACCGGTGGCGCCGATCCCGTCCTACGCCCGGGCGCACGAGTCGCCGCAGCCCGGTGACCCGCAGGACCAGCCGGCCCCGACGAACCAGGCGCCACACCAGCCCACGGATTCGGGCTCGGCCGGCGCGTCGTCGGGCCCTACGGGCCAGCCGTCGTCGAGCCCGTCCAGCCAGGTGCCGAGTGACGAGCTGCCGATCGTGCCCGGCCTCGGTCCAGTCACCGGGATCCGCATTCCGACCATCCCCGGTCTCGGCAGCTAGCGGCAGTCAGGTCCGGCTGGGCGCGGCGACGAGCCGCAGGATCCGCTCCACCGTCTGCTCGGCCGGCGGCTCGGCGCCGACGTCCACACTGGACAGACCTAGCCTTGTTAGAGCGTCGGCCATCCGTTCGTTGTAGAGCACGGCTCGGCCCAGGAACTTGTCGACCAGGCTCTGCTCGTCAGCGGTGCGCTCCCCGTACCGGCTGCCGGCATACATCCTGGCCCGCAGCAGTTCGCTCGGCGCCGTGAGCCAGAACGCGGCCACACCGGGGATCTCCAGCGTGGCGACATTCGGCGGCCACAGCGCCGATCCCTCCAGGACCAGCCGGCCGGCGGCCGGATCGGTCGCGTGCGCCCGGACCAGTTGCTCGATGCCCGGCCACATCCGCGTGTAGTGCTCGACGACCGCGGTGAACAGCTCGTCGACCGACAACGAACGGAAATGGTCGACGACATACGGTTTCGTGACCGGACTTCCGTCGGGCAGCCACGGCCGGCCCGGATGGCGGGCAAGCTTGTCGGTCGAGACATAACTCCAGCCGAGCCGATCGGCCAGCCCCTGAGCCACAGTGGACTTGCCCACATTGGACGGACCGCCGATGAGGACGACTCGCACGTCGGTCACGGTGTGGCCAATTGCCGGAGGGCCGTCGGCGCCGCACCCTCATCGAGGCGCTGCCGGATCACGGCGGCACATTCCGCGGAGCTGAGCTTCGACGTGTCGACCTCGAGATCGTAGATTCCCGGTATGTGTACGGCGTCCTGCCACCGGTGCACCTCCGGCGGTATCGAGCCGTCGGCCGCGTAGCTGTTCTGCCAGGTCGCGATCCGGCGTTCCATGACGACCTCGACCGGGCAGCGGACACCGACGAACAGGGCCGGCAGCGGCGCCAACCGGCGCGCGCAACGGGCCAGAATGCCGCGCGGTTGCGAATAGTTGTCGTGATGGCCGACGTCGACAACCACGTTCAGGCCGAGCCGACTCTGGGCGGCGATGGCCTCGTACAGCCCGTCATACATGGTGACGATGAGTGGCTCCAGGTCGGGACGTTCGCCGCCGGGCCGCAGCCCGATGCCCGGCTGATAGCGATCCGGGATCGTCTCCTTGTAGCGGTCGACGCCGAGATTCAGCCACACGCCGTCGAAAATCTCCTGGATCGCGCGCGAGATACTGGATTTACCCGAGCGGGGAGTCCCGTTCAGAATCACGATCTGACCTGCCTGAGGCATGCATGTACTCCCTGGAATGTCTGGATATCGGGATGTCCTCACGGTATGGCTGTTCGCCGGGAAAAATAAGTCTTGTTCTTGGTTGCCCGATCTGATGTATTAGGCGGGGGAGGACCGGATGAGCCTCCCGGATCCCATTCCAGCGGAACCGCCATTTGTCGGCTTTGTCGCCGCGGCCGGGACATCATCGAAGAATCTTCGCCGGATTCCAACACTTCACCGGGCCGTCCGTCGTACCAAATGACTGCCCAGCAACACCCACCATGAGGTGATCGAAATGGATCCCAGGTACTACATCGCCGCGCACAGCGAGCTGATCGAACGGCGGCGCTCGGCCGAGCGGGCCCGACTCGTCAGGTCGGGCGGCCCGTCCGTCGTCCGGGCGAGGGCCGGTGCGATGCTAATCCGGATGGGCTGCCGGTTGGCCCGCGACCACCGCTCCGCCCCCGCCGCCGTCAACGCTTAGGAGTGATACCGATGTCCGCTGACCTCGACGGCGTCGTCCGGGATCGACAGATCCTGGACCTGACCTCGCTGCAGACCCCCGAAGACGTCGACCGCATCACCGGCCTGGAGAACATCGAGTTCGTTCTCGTTCCGGCCTCGCTGGCGGCGGCGGTCGATGGAATCCCACGGCGCAATGTCGAGCAGTACGTCGTCGTACCGGACGGCGTACGGGTCCGGAGCCAGACCGGCATGCTCCAGGTCGGTGGCGGGTCGTTCAACGGCCCGGACGCGCAGAACGAGTTTCTGGTCGTGCTGGGGGCGTTGGTGTTCACTACCCCGGTCACCGACATCAAGCTGGCCGGCATCGTGGTGATCGGTGCCGTGTACGCGCCGATCGGTAGCGAGGACGCGGTCGGTGGCGCTATCACCCAGGTGATGGGCATGGTGGGTTATTACCGTTATGCCGAGGGTCAGCAGATCAAGACGTTGAGCGGACAGCCGAAGCTGAACGGCGCCGCGCTCGCCAACAAGGCCGGCAGCCCCGACGACATCCTCATAGCGGCCGGACAATTCACCGTGACCGGGCCCGTCACCGAATTGGGATACCGGGAGTTGGTCGTACTGGGTCAGGCGATTCTGCCCCGGTCCGGCGAGGACGTGCTCGGCCCCGCGCTGCAGGTCTCCGGTCAGACGATCTGGTACGGCGGAAGCAATCCGCGGCTGTTCATGGGTAATGAGGAGTTCGGTCGGCAATTCCTCGAGCTGATCGAGGAGCCCGCGACGTTCATTCTGTTTGGCAACGCCACTTTTGACGCTGACGTGACGCCCGAGCTGCTGCGCGAGAAGGTCGCGGAGATCGTGTTGTTCGGAACGATCGAGGGGCCGAAGAGCATCGTTCCGGTCCTGCAGTATCTGACCACCGAGAAGTTCGGCACCATCAACGCACTTGAGGACTCCGCCGGTGACGCGGGATGACGACGCGCGGACCTTCGCGCGGATCTACGACGAACACCGGACCGCCGTACACGCCTATTTCCTCGGCCGTACCAGCGATCCGGAGATCGCCGCGGACCTGATGCAGGAAACCTTTCTGCGGACCTGGCGCCGGCTGCCCGAGGTCGCCGATCTCGACGACGATCGGCGCCGGGCGTGGATCTTCACCGTGGCGCGCAATCTGACGATCGACACCTACCGCAGCCGGGCGACGGCGAAGGCCACCCAGGCCGCCCTGCAACGGTCCGCGCCGACCGCCGCACCGGATCACGAACAGCCCGACTCGCAGGCGGAGCTGGCTGAACACGTCGCCGCGCTGGACAAGGCGATCGCCGCGCTGCCGGACAAACTTCGTACCACCCTGACCATGCACGCGGCGGGCGGAATGAACAGTGCCCAGATCGCCAAGGCGCTGGGCGAACCGGCCGGCACGATCCGGTACCGGCTGAGCCAGGCCCGGCAGCGCCTTGCGGCGACCCTCTTGACCGTGGAGGCTTGAGCCATGCCACTCGGACTGGATCAACTGCTGGAAGCGTGGGGCACCGCGCAGCGGCTGAGCCCGCAGCGGGCCGACCGCATCCGGGCCGAGATCATCGCGCCGCCGGCGTTACCGACGGCCTGGTGGGTCGACTTCAACGGCCGGCTGGCCGGCGCCTTCCTGCAGTCGAACGGTGTCGCGAGCATTCCGGCCACGGCCGAAGTGGCGGCCTAGATCCGGGCGAGTCGGGTCAGGCCGGCCAGGAACGCGGCCCGTTCGGCATCGCTGAAGTCCACATAGGGCAGTGCCGCCAGCCGATTGGTCTCCGCTTCGAGCTGTTCTGCCACCGGGCCACCGTCGAGTTGTTGTACGGCGTCCGCGCTCAACCCGGCGGCCTCCCACGCCGTCACGTGCGCATCCGCGCGGTGGTAGCGCAACGCCGTGATGCGGTCGTGCAACCCGTGCGCCGCGGAATCGGCGGTATCCGGCGGTTTCATCAGCGCGAACGCCACGCCGCCGGTGGCGGCTGCGAGGGCGCGGTCGGCCAACGGCCGCAGGTCCTCGACAACGTCGGCATGGTCGGCGAAGAGTTCCCCGACCGCCGCTCCCTGCACCTTTCGGAGGCCGACCAGCAATTCCCGCCCGGTCGGGCTCGCGGCAACGACGTCACCGGAACGGATCAGCAGACCCTGCCGCACCTGCTGATCCAGCCCGGCGGCGAATTCCCCGAATGGCGCGTACCGCGCAATGCTGTGCAACTCGGCGGCCAGCGCGGGCCCGGCGAGCAGTGGAGTCAGCAGCGGCACCAAGAGGCCACCACGCTCCAAACCCGCCGCGTGGAACAGTTCCACCGCGGCCGGCCGGGCGATCGGGTGCACCGCGATGGTGACCCGGTCGATCTCGGGTGCGACCGCGGCGGCGAATTCGAATGCAGTCATGCCGAATTCAGTCATGCCGGCCGGTCACCGCGAGGCTGGCTCCGAGTCCGATCATGACCAGCCCGGTGGCGCCACCAATCGCGGCCATCCGGCGCGGCGAATCGGCGATCCAGGACCGCGCGACACCGGCGATCAGACTGAACGTCGTATCGGTGGCCAAGGCGATTGCGAAATAGATCAGACCGAGCAACAGCATCTGCAGCGGCACATTGCCGGCGGCGCGATCGACGAACTGCGGCAGAATGGCGGCAAAGAATATCGCGGATTTTGGATTGGTCGCACCGACCACGAAGCCCTCACGAAATGCGCGCCGGCTGCCGCGGAATTCCGCTCGCCCGGTCAACACCGAGGACAGCGAGCGGCGTTGCCGGATCGTACGAATTCCCAGATACACCAGATATGCGGCGCCGATCAGTTTGACCGCGGTGAAGACGACCGCGGAGCGCTCAAGCACCGTCCCGATACCGACCGCGACCGCACCGACCAGTGCGTACTCGCCCAGCGCATTGCCCAGCACAGTCGCGACCGCCCCGCGCCGGCCGTGTACGAGGGCCCGGCTCACCACGAACAGGACGCTCGGTCCCGGCGCCACGATGAGCACGGCGGCGAGCAGCACAAAAGCCAGCAGCCGATCTGGATTGACCATGAAAGCGATCGTACCGGCAGGTTATGGTCGGCGGACCGGACGGCGAGAGGGAGCGGCGTGGTCGAGGAATGGGTCGATGCGGATTTCAGCGGCGTTGACTGGTACGGCGAGGAGCGGTCCGCCGGCCGTTATGTGCGGTGCCGCTTTCTCGGCGCCGATCTCACCGAGACGCAGACCCGCGGGGTGGTCTTCGAGGAATGCGATTTCGGGAATGCCAAGCTGAATTCCTCGGTGCACGACGAGTCGATCTTCCTGAATTGCCGCTTCGAGCGGACCAGCTTCTTCGACGCGACGCTGACCGCGTGCAAGGTGGCCGGCAGCGAATTCATCACCGCGCAGTTGCGGCCGCTGCGGGTCGAGGGTGGCGACTGGTCGTACGTCAGTCTGCGGTTGGCTGACCTTGCCGGCGTGACCCTGCGCGACGTCCGACTGGTGGAGGCCGATTTCACCGGCGCCAAGCTGCACGGCGCCGATCTGTCCGGCGCTGATCTGTCCCGGGCCCTGTTCGCCGAGGCCGACATCACCGGGGCCGACCTGCGCCGCGCCACTCTGGATCATGTGGACACCGCCGGCCTCGACATCTCGGGCGTCAAGATCGGGATCGCGCAGGCCGCCGCACTGGCCCAGCACCGGGGCGCCGTCGTCGACGGCTGATCGATCAGTCAGCCGGCGCGGTCAGGCCGGCCCGCTCCGGGCACCCACCTGCTGGGCCAGCCCCTCGACCGCCTCCCGTGGAGTGAACGATTCGCCGGGGACACCGGTGTGCTCCTCGGCCATCCAGAAGGGCTGCTCGAGGTAGGCCCGCACCGCCGCGGCCTCGGCGAGCACCCGACGACAGCCGGCCGCCACTTCTCGATGCGCCGCGTCGGCGTGCTCGAGCACGGCCGAGCGGGACGCCCGCAGGTCGATCGCGGGATACCGGTGCGCGGCGAGTTCTTCCAGGCTGGTGATCGTGACCGCGCCGGCCCCCGCCCAGTCCGGCACCGGGTCGGCCTCGGGATGATGCGGCGCCACCCGTACGCCGGTGACCGATCCACCGGCCGTCGTCACGCCGACCCGGCCGTCGAAGGTGGTCTCGCCGACCCGTTCGGCGACGACCCGGTCCACCGCCAGCAGCACCTGAGCTCCGGCCGCCGCCAGGGTCGAGGCGCACCGGGCCGCGTAGTCCAGGGCTGCCGCGGCCCGCGCGGTCGGCGCCTGCACGATCAGGGTGGCCTCCGGTCGGGCCTCGGCGTCCAACAGCCGCGGCAGCCCTGGCCACGAGTGATCGGCGGCCGACTCGGTGGCGGCCACCGCGATCAGCGCGGCCGGGCCGACGCCGATCAGGTTGTGGATGACCTCGCCGAGGATCACCAGATGCCCGGTGCCCACCGGACCGAGGAAGTCGACGGTGCCGCCGCGCGGCCACGGTGCGACAGCGTCCAGGGCCTTGATCCCGGTGCCGAGCACGGCTCCGGGCGGCGGTGCCGACAATGCGACGCCGGCCGGGGGCGGCGGTGCCGAGGCGGGGTCGACGGTTGTGCCGAACAGCGCCATAACCCTGGTCGCTGCTGTGTCATGAGCCGTGTTGTCGGTTGTCGCGTCGGACATGGTCTGCTCCCTGGGTCGGGTCGGTTGTCTGGGTTGGGTGGTCGTGGATGGAGGCCGATCGGTGCTGTCGGCGAGGAGCGGACGCAGCCGCCCGCGGGCGTCGTACAACCGCTTCCGGACCGCGCCCCGGCTGATGCCGAGCAGCTCGGCCAACTCGGCATCGCTCCACTCGCCGTAGTAGCGCAGTCCCAGCAGGACCCGGTCGGCGTCCCGGGTCAGCTGCAGCGCCCGACGAACCCGGTCGACCTGGTCGCCCCGTTCGGCGGCCTGTGCCGGATCGGGTCCTCCGGAGCTGGTCGCCGGATCGACCAGAGCAGGGTCGAGGTCGATGACGAGGTCGAGCAGCATGGTCGGTCGGGTCCGCCGACGATGCCGGTCGGCGTGCTTGCGCACCACCAGGGCCAGCCAGCGTGGATACGCCACCGGCTCGCGCAGCGTCCCGATCGACCCGAACACCTCGACCAGCGCGTCCTGCACGACGTCGTCCACGGCGTGCCGGTCATCGACCAGCCGGCCGGCGATCCTGCGGGCCGGCTCGGCGGAGGCCGCGAGCAGGCGGTCCCGGGCACTCGGGTCCCCGCCCGCCGCCGCGGCCGCCAACTGCTCCAGCTCCATGTGCACCACACCAGTCAAGGCCCATTGGGCGGGCAATGCGTTACGCCCTGGGCTCCGGGTCGTTGAACGCAGGCGTGGGACATCCGAGTGCAACCGACGCCGAGACCGAGAGTGGCGCCACGATCGACACAACAGCCGACACCGCCGAGGACCAAGCTACCGAGGTCGCCGCTGACGACGGGACGCCGCGGCGGCCCCGCTTCGCGGCACTGACCTGGCTGCTGCCGGCGCTGACCGTGGTCGCTCTCCTGGTGGCCGGTGTCGTGGGCGGGCTGTACTACCGCCAGCACGGCAGGGACGCGGCCCGCAATGCGGCGGTGACCGCCGCCCGCCAGGTCCTCATCAACGCGTACTCGGTGGACTACCGCTCGGTGACCAAGGATTACCAGCGCTTCGTCGACGGCACGTCGGGTGACCTGCACAGCCAACTGACCGACGGCAGGTCGAAGTTCATCCAGACGGTGCAGACGACGCACACCCACGAGACCGCGCAGATCGTCGACGCCGGAGTGGTCCGTTCCGACAGCAACTCGGCCACCATCGCGATCGCGCTCAACAGCCCGCTGACCACCACCTCCATCAGCAAACCGCAGACCCGCTCCTACCGGACCGAGGTCGACGTGGCGCTGGTACACGGCACCTGGCTGGCGACCGCGATCCGGCAGGCGGACTAGACGTGGCCACCAGAGACACGGCGGCAGAGGAGAACGAGCAGACGCCCCGGCGTCGGCCCACGCCGCGGCCGTCGGTCGCGCCTGGCGGCGGTCGGCCGCGGGTTGCCGGCCAGCGGAACCGGACCCGCCCGGCGGCCGATGAGGCGGCGGTCGGCGAGGCGCCGGTCGACGAAACTGGCGACGCAGCTGGCGACATAGCTGACGACGCAGCTGACGACATAGCCGGCGACGAAGCCGGCGACGCAGCGCGCAATGAAGCGGGCGATGCGGCGACATCGGCCGAGCGGACCCACCGGGCCATACGCCTGCCACGAATGCGGCTGCCGCGCCCGCGGTCCGGATCCCGCCGGACGTGGCTGAGCGTTTCTGCCGTACTACTGGTCGTCTTCGCGGTGACCGCGGCAGTGCTCGGGCTGCGGCTCTACGACGGCCGGGCCAGTGACGCCAACTCGGCGGACGTGCTGCGGATCGTTCCGCGCTATGCCAGCCAGGTGCTGTCGTTCGACTATCGGCACCTCGACACCAATGCCGCCGCCGCGCGGCCGCTGCTGTCCGGCTCGTACCGCAAGGACTACGACCAGAGCATGACCTCGCATGCGGCGGCCTGGAAGAAGTACCACTACGTGGTGAAGTCCAGCATCGCCTCGGCCGGTGTCTCGCAGGCGTCGGGTTCGCAGGTCGTGGTGGTGGCGTTCGTGGATCAGTCCGTGTCGGCCGGTACGACCAAGATCGGTACGGCCAAGGACCTGATTCGACTCCGGCTCACCCTGCAGCGCCAGCACGGCAGTTGGCTCCTCATCAAGCTCGGCTCGCTCTGACACGGAGCGTCACCATCGGGTCGGCCGACGCCCGAGCCGGGAGATCGCCGGGCACGGCGCGTCGAAAGCACGCCACAGTGCTTGACGCGGGGCCCTCGGAGAGTCAGGCTGGGCGCACGGTGATGACATCTGAAAGCCTGCGCACCGACTGCGGCCGGTCCGGCATGGGCCCGATTCGACAGCAGTCGTAGCTGCGTCTACACTGCTGGTTTGCGCTGCCCTTCTTTCCGCCGTCCACTGATTGTGATGCCGATTGTGCGTCGCTGTCCTTCAGTTGACAGCGGTGGTTCCGGCTGCGCTAGAACTCTCTCGGCGCTCGCGCGACGGTGCTGATAGCAGCTCAGCAGTGCTCGACCGTGCAGGTCCTCGGAAGGACGCATCTTGGCAGTCTCCCGCTCCGGCCAGACAATCGTGCAAAACAAGCCCAGCATTCCCGGCGCACCACCCCGGCTCTCGTTCGCGAAGATCGCGGAGCCCCTCGAAGTCCCCAACCTCCTCGCTGTGCAGACCAGCTCCTTCGGCTGGCTGATCGGCAGCGACCGCTGGCGTGAGCAGGCGGCGGACGGGGCTACGAGCGGCCTGGAGGACATCCTCGGCGAGATCTCGCCTATCGAGGACTTCTCCGGCTCGATGTCCCTGTCGTTCTCCAATCCCCGGTTCGAAGATGTCAAGGCGCCGGAGGAGGAGTGCAAGGACAAGGACATGACGTTCTCGGCTCCGTTGTTCGTCACGGCCGAGTTCATGAACAACTCCACCGGCGAGATCAAGAGCCAGACCGTCTTCATGGGTGACTTCCCGATGATGACGGTCAAGGGCACCTTCATCATCAACGGCACCGAGCGTGTCGTGGTGTCCCAGCTCGTCCGCTCTCCCGGCGTGTACTTCGACCGGACGCTGGACAAGACGTCCGACCGGGAGATCTACAGCTGCAAGGTCATTCCGAGCCGCGGCGCGTGGCTGGAGTTCGACGTCGACAAGCGCGACACCGTCGGCGTCCGGATCGACCGCAAGCGCCGCCAGCCGGTCACCGTGCTGCTCAAGGCCCTCGGCTGGACCGAGGAGCGTATCCGGGAGCGGTTCGCCTCCTCGCCGACGCTGATCGGCACCCTGGAGAAGGACCACATCACCACCCAGGACGAGGCGCTGCTCGACATCTACCGCAAGCTGCGGCCGGGCGAGCCGCCGACGCGGGAGAGCGCCCAGACCCTGCTGGACAACCTCTTCTTCAACCCGAAGCGGTACGACCTGGCCAAGGTCGGTCGCTACAAGGTGAACAAGAAGCTCCTTCTCGACCTGCCCACCACTCAGGGTGTGCTGACCGAGGACGACATCGTCGCCACCATCGAGTACGTCGTGAAGCTGCACGACGGCGAGACCAGTGACGGTGACCAGCTGTACGAGGTCGACGACATCGACCACTTCGGCAACCGGCGGCTGCGTACGGTCGGCGAGCTGATCCAGAACCAGATCCGGGTCGGCCTGTCCCGCATGGAGCGCGTCGTCCGCGAGCGGATGACGACCCAGGACGTCGAGGCGATCACTCCGCAGACCCTGATCAACATCCGCCCTGTGGTGGCGTCGATCAAGGAGTTCTTCGGCACCAGCCAGCTGTCCCAGTTCATGGACCACACCAACCCGCTCGCGGGCCTGACGCACCGTCGTCGGCTGTCCGCGCTGGGTCCGGGTGGTCTGTCCCGGGAGCGGGCCGGCATGGAGGTCCGCGACGTGCACCCCAGCCACTACGGCCGGATGTGCCCGATCGAGACCCCGGAAGGTCCGAACATCGGCCTCATCGGCGCGCTGTCGACCTTCGCCCGGGTCAACCCGTTCGGCTTCATCGAGACTCCGTACCGGAAGGTCGAGGACGGTCGGGTCACCGACCACGTCGACTACCTGACGGCCGATGAAGAGGACCGGTTCGTCAAGGCGCAGGCCAACACGCCGATCGACGGTGACGGCAACTTCATCGAAGACCGCGTGCTGGTCCGCCGCAAGGGCGGCGAGACCGACCTCGCCACCCGCGACGACGTGGACTACATGGACGTCTCGCCGCGGCAGATGATCTCGGTAGCCACCGCGATGATTCCGTTCCTGGAGCACGACGACGCCTCGCGTGCCCTGATGGGCGCCAACATGCAGCGGCAGGCTGTTCCGCTGCTGCGCAGCGAGTCGCCGCTGGTCGGCACCGGCATGGAGTTGCGGGCCGCGGTCGACGCCGGCGACGTCATCGTCGCCGCCAAGGCCGGTGTGGTCGAGGAGCTGTCCGCCGACTACGTCACGGTCATGGCCGACGACGGCACCCGGCAGACCTACCGGCTGCACAAGTTCCGCCGGTCCAACCAGGGCACCTGCATCAACCAGCGTCCGATCGTGGACGAGGGTGACCGGGTCGAGGTCGGCCAGGTCGTCGCCGACGGTCCCTGCACCGACACCGGTGAGATGGCGCTCGGCAAGAACCTGCTCGTGGCGTTCATGCCGTGGGAGGGCCACAACTACGAAGACGCGATCATCCTGTCCCAGCGAGTGGTCCAGGACGACGTCCTCACCTCGATCCACGTCGAGGAGTACGAGGTCGACGCCCGGGACACCAAGCTTGGGCCGGAGGAGATCACCCGGGACATCCCGAACGTCTCCGAAGAGGTGCTCGCCGACCTCGACGAGCGCGGCATCATCCGGATCGGCGCCGACGTCTCCACCGGCGACATCCTGGTCGGCAAGGTCACCCCGAAGGGTGAGACCGAGCTGACCCCGGAGGAGCGCCTGCTGCGGGCGATCTTCGGTGAGAAGGCCCGTGAGGTACGGGACACCTCGCTGAAGGTGCCGCACGGTGAGGGCGGAAAGGTCATCGGCGTCCGGCTGTTCAGCCGCGACGACGGTGACGAGCTGCCCCCCGGCGTCAACGAGCTGGTCCGGGTCTACGTCGCCCAGCGCCGCAAGGTGCAGGACGGCGACAAGCTCGCCGGCCGGCACGGCAACAAGGGCGTCATCGGCAAGATCCTCCCGGTGGAGGACATGCCGTTCCTGCCCGACGGCACCCCGGTCGACATCGTGCTCAACCCGCACGGCGTCCCGCGCCGGATGAACATCGGCCAGATCCTGGAGATCCACCTGGGCTGGCTGGCATCCCGCGGTTGGAAGATCGAGGGCAACCCGGACTGGGCCGAGCTGCTCCCCGAGGAGCTGTACGAGGCCGAGCCGGGCAGCAACACCGCCACGCCGGTCTTCGACGGCGCCCGGGAGACCGAGATCATCGGTCTGCTGCATTCGAGCCTGCCCAACCGGGACGGCGAGCGGATGGTCGGCGGAGACGGCAAGGCGCAGCTCATGGACGGGCGTAGCGGCGAGCCGTTCCCGTACCCGGTGGCCGTCGGCTACATGTACATCATCAAGCTGGACCACCTGGTCGACGACAAGATCCACGCTCGCGCCACCGGTCCGTACTCGATGATCACGCAGCAGCCGCTCGGCGGTAAGGCTCAGTTCGGTGGTCAGCGCTTCGGCGAGATGGAGTGCTGGGCGATGCAGGCGTACGGCGCCGCATACACCCTGCAGGAGCTGCTCACGATCAAGTCCGACGACGTGGTGGGCCGGGTCAAGGTCTACGAGGCGATCGTCAAGGGCGAGAACATTCCTGAGCCGGGCATCCCCGAATCCTTCAAGGTGCTGCTCAAAGAGCTGCAGTCGCTCTGCCTGAATGTGGAGGTGCTCTCCAGTGACGGTGTGTCCATCGAGATGAAGGACAGCGACGAGGACGTCTTCCGCGCGGCGGAGGAGCTCGGGATCGACCTGTCCCGGCGAGAGCCGAGCAGCGTCGACGTCGACGGCTGATCGACCGAGGGCGGTGCGGGGCGACCCGCACCGCCACCGGTCGGCGTGAACAAAACTCCATGCCGGGTCACTGCGAATCAGCAGTGCGAGACAAGACCCGGTTGACCCGTGAAGAGGGATGAGAAAATAGTGCTCGACGTCAACTTCTTCGACGAGCTACGCATCGGCCTAGCGACCGCAGACGACATTCGGCAGTGGTCCCACGGCGAGGTCAAGAAGCCAGAGACCATCAACTACCGCACGCTCAAGCCGGAAAAGGACGGCCTTTTCTGCGAGAAGATCTTCGGTCCCACCCGGGACTGGGAGTGCTACTGCGGTAAATACAAGCGCGTCCGTTTCAAGGGCATCATCTGTGAGCGCTGTGGCGTCGAGGTGACCCGCGCCAAGGTGCGTCGTGAGCGGATGGGCCACATCGAGCTCGCCGCCCCGGTGACCCACATCTGGTATTTCAAGGGCGTCCCGAGCCGGTTGGGCTACCTGCTCGACCTGGCCCCCAAGGACCTCGAAAAGATCATCTATTTCGCGGCCTACCTGATCACGGCCGTCGACTCCGACGCCCGGCACCGCGACATGTCCACGGTCGAGTCCGAGATCGGGGTCGAGCGCAAGCGCGTCGAGGACAAGCGCGACTCCGACGTCGAGGCCCGGCAGAAGAAGCTCGAGACCGACATCGCCGAGCTGGAGGCGGAGGGCGCCAAGTCCGACGTCCGACGCAAGGTGCGGGAGTCCTCCGAGCGGGAGATGCGTCAGCTGCGCGACCGTGCGCAGCGCGAGATCGACCGCCTGGACGAGGTGCTCGACACCTTCCGCAAGCTCGAGCCCAAGCAGCTCATCGCGGACGAGACGCTCTACCGCGAGCTGCGGGACCGGTTCGGTGAGTACTTCACCGGCGGCATGGGCGCCGAGTCGCTGCAGAAGCTGCTGGAGACCTTCGACCTCGACAAGGAGGCCGAGTCGTTGCGCGAGACCATCCGGTCGGGCAAGGGTCAGAAGAAGATCCGCGCCCTGAAGCGGCTCAAGGTCGTCGCGGCGTTCCTGTCCACCCGCAACTCCCCGTTGGGCATGGTCCTGGACTGCGTCCCGGTCATCCCGCCGGACCTGCGCCCGATGGTGCAGCTGGACGGTGGCCGGTTCGCGACCAGCGACCTGAACGACCTGTACCGCCGGGTGATCAACCGGAACAACCGGCTCAAGCGACTGCTCGACCTGGGCGCGCCGGAGATCATCGTCAACAACGAGAAGCGGATGCTGCAGGAGGCCGTCGACGCACTGTTCGACAACGGCCGCCGCGGTCGTCCGGTCACCGGCCCGGGCAACCGGCCGTTGAAGTCGCTGAGCGACATGCTCAAGGGCAAGCAGGGTCGGTTCCGGCAGAACCTGCTTGGTAAGCGCGTCGACTACTCGGGCCGTTCGGTCATCGTCGTCGGCCCGCAGCTCAAGCTGCACCAGTGCGGCCTGCCCAAGGGCATGGCGATCGAGCTGTTCAAGCCGTTCGTCATGAAGCGGCTGGTCGACCTCAACCACGCGCAGAACATCAAGTCCGCCAAGCGGATGGTCGAGCGGGTCCGCCCGGTCGTCTGGGACGTGCTGGAAGAGGTCATCAACGAGCACCCGGTCCTGCTGAACCGGGCGCCGACGCTGCACCGGCTGGGCATCCAGGCCTTCGAGCCGCAGCTGGTCGAGGGCAAGGCCATCCAGCTGCACCCGCTGGTCTGTGCCGCGTTCAACGCCGACTTCGACGGTGACCAGATGGCGGTCCACGTGCCGCTGTCGGCCGAGGCTCAGGCCGAGGCGCGGATCCTGATGTTGTCGAGCAACAACATCCTGTCGCCGGCCTCCGGTCGGCCGCTGGCCATGCCGTCCCTGGACCTCGTCACGGGTCTGTACTACCTGTGCCGCAGCCGCGAGAGCGGCAAGGGCGAGGGCCGCGTGTTCTCCTCGCCGGCCGAGGCGATCATGGCCCGCGACAACGGCGAGCTGGACGTGCAGGCCACGATCACCGTGCGCTTCACCAACGCGGTTCCGCCGCGTGGCTGGACCCCGCCGGTGCGCGAGGACGGCGAGGATGACGGTGCCGACTGGCAGCTGGGCGACCAGTTCCGGATGGAGACCACACTTGGCCGGATCCTGTTCAACGAGACGCTGCCGGCGGACTATCCCTTCGTCAACGAAGAGATGCCCAAGAAGCGTCAGGCCACGATCGTCAACGATCTGGCCGAGCGCTACCCGCGGGTCGTGGTCGCTGCGACCCTGGACGCGTTGAAAGAGGCCGGTTACTACTGGGCCACCCGGTCCGGTGTCACGGTCGCCATCGACGACGTGGTCGTTCCGAAGAACAAGCCGGAGATCCTCGAGCGGTACGAGACGCAGGCCGACAAGGTCCAGCGCCAGTACGAGCGCGGCGTGATCACCGAGGACGAGCGCCGTCAGGAGCTCGTCGAGATCTGGAACAAGGCCACCGGCGAAGTTGCCAAGGAGATGGAGGCCAACTTCCCGCACGACAACCCGATCTACGTGCTGGTCAGCTCGGGTGCGGCCGGCAACATGGTCCAGATCCGGCAGCTCGCCGGCATGAAGGGCCTGGTCGCCAACCCGCGGGGCGAGATGATCCCGCGGCCGATCAAGACCAACTTCCGTGAGGGTCTGTCCGTGCTGGAGTACTTCATCTCCACGCACGGCACCCGCAAGGGCCTGGCCGACACCGCGTTGCGTACCGCCAACTCCGGTTACCTGACCCGGCGTCTGGTCGACGTCAGCCAGGACGTGATCATCCGCGAGGAGGACTGCGGCACCGAACGTGGTGTCGCGATGGAGATCGCGCACAAGGCGGCCGACGGCACGCTGGTCAAGGACGTGCACATCGAGACCAGCGTCTACGCCCGCACGCTCGCCGAGGACGCCACCGACGCGGACGGCAAGACCGTCGCCACCGGTGGCACTGACGTGGGCGACACGGTGATCGACCTGCTGATCGCCGCTGGCGTCACCACGGTCAAGATCCGCTCGCTGCTGACCTGTGAGTCCGGTGTCGGGTGCTGCGCGGTCTGCTACGGCCGATCGCTGGCCACCGGCAAGCTCGTCGATGTCGGCGAGGCGGTGGGCATTATCGCCGCCCAGTCGATCGGTGAGCCGGGCACGCAGCTGACCATGCGTACCTTCCACGTCGGTGGAGCGGGCGGTGGGGATGACATCACCCACGGTCTGCCCCGAGTCGAGGAGCTGTTCGAGGCGCGGGTCCCGAAGGGCAAGGCGCCGATCTCCGACGTCGCCGGCCGGGTCCGTATCGAGGACACCGACAAGTCGCTGAAGATCACGGTGGTGCCCGACGACGGCGCCGACGAGGTCGCCTACGACAAGATCAGCCGGCGGTCCCGGTTGCGCGTCGAAGAGGGCAGTCACGTCGAGGTCGGCGAGCAGCTCACCGAGGGTGCGGTCGACCCGCACGAGGTGCTGCGGGTGATGGGTCCGCGGGAGGTGCAGCTGCACCTGGTCCGTGAGGTCCAGGAGGTCTACCGGTCGCAGGGTGTGCAGATCCACGACAAGCACATCGAGCTGATCATCCGGCAGATGCTCAAGCGGGTCATCATCATCGACTCCGGCTCCACCGAGTTCCTGCCCGGTTCGCCGGTCGAGCGTTCCTCGTTCGAGGCGTCGAACCGGCGTGTGGTGGCCGAGGGCGGCGACCCGGCTTCGGGTCGTCCGATCCTGATGGGCATCACCAAGGCCTCGCTGGCCACCGAGTCGTGGCTGTCCGCGGCGTCGTTCCAGGAGACGACGCGGGTCCTCACCGACGCGGCCATCCAGGCCAAGAGCGACTCGCTGGTGGGTCTGAAGGAGAACGTCATCATCGGCAAGCTCATCCCGGCCGGTACGGGTATCTCCCGTTACCGCAACATCCGGGTCGAGCCGACCGAGGAGGCGCGCGCGGCGGTCTACTCGATGCCGGGCTACGCCGAGAACGGCGAGTTCTACGACGGCAACGTCTTCGGTGCCGGCAGTGGACAGGCTGTTCCGCTGGATGACTACGACTACCGGGGCAGCGACTACCGGTAGTTCGTCAGGCGACACAGGGCCGGGCACCGTTATCGGTGCCCGGCCCTCTCGCGTCTGCGGTTCGGCCCGGGGGTTCGGTCCGACCGTGCGGAGGCTCCCTAGACTCGGGCGGGTGTCGCACTACTTCGACGAGTCGCCGGCGTCCCGCCACCGCGAGGGTTGGGTCGAGCTGACCGTCGCGGACCGCGAGCTCCGGCTCGCCACGGACAGCGGTGTCTTCTCCGCCGGGCAGCTCGACCCGGGTACCGCCGTACTGCTGGACAGCGTGCCGCTGCCGCCTGCTTCCGGGGACCTGCTCGATCTCGGCTGCGGCTACGGTCCGATCGCCCTCACACTCGCGCTGAGGGCGCCGCACGCCACTGTGTGGGCGGTCGACGTGAACGAACGGGCCCGAGAACTCACCCAGGCCAACGCCGCCGCGGCCGGGTTGACCAACCTCAGGGTGGCGCACCCCGACGAGGTGCCGGCCGACCTGCGATTCGCCGAGCTCTGGTCCAACCCGCCGATCCGGATCGGCAAGGCGGCGCTGCACGACCTGCTGCTGAGGTGGCTGCCCCGGGTGGACGGCGCGAGCTTCCTGGTCGTGCAGAAGCATCTCGGCTCCGACTCGCTGCAACGGTGGTTGACCGAGCAGGGCCTGCCGACGGAGAAAGTACGGTCCCGTAAGGCTTTCCGGGTTTTGTGCGCGCGTCGTCCCGGCTGACTGTCGGAGCCGCGAGGTACGATCAAAAGGATCCCGCGGCGGCCTGTGGCAGACCTTTCCCCAGGCCGGTCTCGGTCGGGAATTCCTGGCGTGCCCACCCCGTTTTGACCCTGACCGCCGCGTCGCGTAACCTTGCCACTCGTGCTCGAGGAGACTCGAGCCGACTGCGCATGCGGCTCACGCCGTTGACGTGTGAGCCCGCCGGTCCACACCCGCTCGATCAACTTGGGCGGCGGAACGTGGGCCAGGCGACACGCCCGACCGCGGGGGTCGGTAGGGCGGGCGCACCAGCGGTGCCACCAGTACGAGTCGGAATAGGGAGACGCGAGGCCTTCATGCCCACGATCCAGCAGCTGGTCCGTAAGGGCCGGGAGGACAAGGTCGGCAAGACCGCGACCGCGGCGCTCAAGGGCAGTCCGCAGCGTCGTGGCGTCTGCACGCGTGTCTTCACCACGACCCCGAAGAAGCCCAACTCGGCGCTGCGCAAGGTGGCCCGGGTCCGGCTGACCAGCGGGGTCGAGGTCACCGCCTACATCCCGGGCGTCGGCCACAACCTGCAGGAGCACTCGATCGTGCTGGTTCGCGGCGGCCGGGTGCGTGACCTGCCGGGTGTCCGCTACAAGATCATCCGCGGTTCGCTCGATACCCAGGGTGTGCGCGGCCGCAAGCAGGCCCGCAGCCGGTACGGCGCGAAGAAGGAGAAGAGCTAATGCCCCGCAAGGGTCCCGCGCCTCGGCGCCCCGTCGTCATCGATCCGGTCTACGGTTCACCGCTGGTGACCAGCCTGATCAACAAGGTTCTGCTGTCCGGCAAGCGGTCCACCGCCGAGCGGATCGTCTACGGCGCCCTGGAGGGTGCCCGCGACAAGTCCGGCACCGACCCGGTTGTGACGCTCAAGCGCGCGCTCGACAATGTGAAGCCGACGCTGGAGGTGCGCAGCCGCCGGGTCGGTGGCGCCACCTACCAGGTGCCGGTCGAGGTCCGTCCGCAGCGCAGCACCACGCTGGCACTGCGTTGGCTGATCACCTACAGCCGGGCGCGCCGGGAGAAGACGATGACCGAGCGGCTGATGAACGAGCTGCTCGACGCGAGCAACGGCCTCGGTGCCAGCGTCAAGCGACGTGAGGACACCCACAAGATGGCCGAATCGAACAAGGCTTTCGCGCACTACCGCTGGTAGTGCCCCCGCAACAACGAGATGTGAGAGAAGAGAGCAGTGGCCAAGGACGCCGAACTCGCCAGGACCCGAAACATCGGGATCATGGCGCACATCGACGCGGGCAAAACCACGACGACCGAGCGAATCCTGTTCTACACCGGGATGAACTACAAGATCGGTGAAGTCCACGATGGCGCCGCCACCATGGACTGGATGGAGCAGGAGCAGGAGCGGGGGATCACCATCACCTCCGCGGCGATCAAGTGTGAGTGGAAAGACCACATCATCCAGATCATCGACACCCCCGGGCACGTCGACTTCACCGTTGAGGTGGAGCGGTCGCTGCGGGTGCTCGACGGCGCCATCGCCGTTTATGACGGTGTCGCCGGAGTCGAGCCGCAGACGGAGAACGTCTGGCGGCAGGCCGACAAGTACAACGTTCCGCGGATGTGCTTCGTCAACAAGCTCGACCGCACCGGCGCCAACTTCTTCCGGTGCGTCGACATGATGATCGAGCGCCTGGGCGCCACCCCGCTCGTGCTGCAGATCCCGATCGGGCTGGAAGGCGCGCACATCGGCGTCGTCGATCTGATCGGCGAGCGCGCGCTGACCTGGCGCGGCGAGACCACGATCGGCGAGGACTACACCGTCGAGGCCATTCCGGATGACCTGGTCGAGCAGGCCGCTGAATACCGCGAGAAGCTGATCGAGACGCTGGCCGAGAACGACGACGAGACGATGGAGGCCTATCTCGAAGGTCGCACGCTGACCAACGAGGAGATCAAGGCCGGCATTCGGCGCGCCACCCTGGCCGGCAAGGCCAACCCGGTGCTCACCGGCTCCGCCTTCAAGAACAAGGGCGTGCAGCCGCTGCTGGACGCGGTCGTCGACTACATGCCGAGCCCGCTGGACGTCGGTGGCATCAAGGGCACGCTGACCGATGGTGAGACCCCGATCGTGCGTGAGCCGAGCGAGGACGCGCCGTTCTCCGGCCTGGCGTTCAAGGTGCAGACCGACCAGCACCTTGGCAAGCTCACCTACGTCCGGATCTACTCCGGCAAGGTCGAGACCGGCTCTCAGGTGCTGAACTCGACCAAGGACCGCAAGGAGCGCATCGGCAAGATCTACCAGATGCGCGCCAACAAGCGGGATGAGCGCGCAGGCGCCGGCGCCGGTGAGATCATCGCTGTCGCGGGTCTGAAGCAGACCACCACCGGTGACACGCTGAGCGACTCCAACAACGCGGTCATCCTCGAGTCGATGATCTTCCCCGAGCCCGTCATCGACGTGGCGATCGAGCCGAAGACCAAGGCCGACCAGGAGAAGCTGGGAACAGCGATCCAGAAGCTGGCCGAGGAGGACCCGACTTTCCGCGTGCACAACGACGAGGAGACCGGTCAGACGGTCATCTCGGGTATGGGCGAGCTGCACCTCGAGGTGCTGGTCGACCGGATGAAGCGCGAGTTCAAGGTCGAGGCGAACGTCGGTAAGCCGCAGGTGGCCTACCGCGAGACCATTCGCAAGTCGATCGAGAAGATCGAGTACCTGCACAAGAAGCAGACCGGCGGTTCGGGCCAGTTCGCGAAGGTGCTCGTCAACGTCGAGCCGATGACCCTCGAGGCCGACGGCCCGACGTACGAGTTCGTCAACAAGGTCAGCGGTGGACGTATCCCGAAGGAATACATCCCATCGGTGGACCACGGCGCGCAGGAAGCCATGCAGACCGGACCGCTTGCCGGCTATCCGCTGGTGGGTGTCCGACTGACCCTGGTCGACGGCGCCTACCACGAGGTCGACTCGTCGGAAATGGCATTCAAGACCGCCGGACTCATGGTGGCCCGCGATGCGGCCCGCCGCGCCAGCCCGGCGATCCTGGAGCCGCTGATGGCCGTCGAGGTCACCACGCCCGAGGACAATATGGGCGATGTGATCGGCGACCTGAACTCGCGTCGTGGCCAGATTCAGGCCATGGACGAGCTGGGCGGTGGAGCGCGTCTGGTAAAGGCGCTCGTTCCGCTGTCGGAGATGTTCGGCTACGTCGGCGACCTCCGGTCGAGGACGCAGGGCCGGGCCAGTTACTCCATGATGTTCGACTCCTACGCGGAAGTTCCCAGCAGTGTCGCGAAGGAGATCATCGCGAAGGTGACGGGCGAGTAGTCCGACAGTCTTCTGAATTGTTCGAAAGCCCGTACGGCATACAGAAATAACATCCGGTAGGAGGATCCAGTGGCGAAGGCGAAGTTCGAGCGGAACAAGCCGCACGTCAACATCGGCACGATCGGTCACATCGACCACGGCAAGACCACGCTGACCGCGGCAATCACCCGGGTGCTTGCTGACAAGTACCCGGACGTCAACAAGGCAGCGGCGTTCGACCAGATCGACAACGCTCCCGAGGAGCGTCAGCGCGGCATCACGATCGCCGTCTCCCACCAGGAGTACGAGACCGAGAAGCGTCACTACGCGCACGTCGACTGCCCCGGGCACGCCGACTACGTGAAGAACATGATCACCGGTGCGGCGCAGATGGACGGCGCCATCCTGGTGGTTGCCGCCACCGACGGCCCGATGCCGCAGACGCGTGAGCACGTGCTGCTCGCCCGTCAGGTCGGTGTCCCGTACATCGTCGTGGCCCTCAACAAGGCCGACATGGTCGACGATGAGGAGATCCTGGAGCTCGTTGAGCTCGAGGTTCGTGAGCTTCTCTCCAGCCAGGAGTTCCCTGGCGACGACGCTCCGGTTGTTCGTGTCTCGGCGCTGAAGGCGCTCGAGGGCGACGCCGAGTGGGGCGAGAAGATCATGGAGCTCATGAACGCCGTCGACGAGGCGATCCCGGAGCCCGAGCGCGACATCGAGAAGCCGTTCCTCATGCCCATCGAGGACGTCTTCACGATCACCGGCCGCGGCACCGTGGTGACCGGTCGGGTCGAGCGTGGAATCGTGAACGTCAACGAGACCATCGAGATCGTCGGCATCAAGGACAAGTCGCAGACGACCACCGTCACCGGTGTCGAGATGTTCCGCAAGCTGCTCGATCAGGGCCGCGCGGGCGACAACGTGGGGCTGCTGCTTCGTGGCACCAAGCGCGAGGACGTGGAGCGCGGGCAGGTCATCTGCAAGCCGGGCTCGATCACCCCGCACACCAAGTTCGACGGCCAGGTCTACATCCTGTCCAAGGACGAGGGCGGCCGGCACACGCCGTTCTTCAACAACTACCGGCCCCAGTTCTACTTCCGTACCACGGACGTAACTGGCGTCGTCTCGCTTGCCGAAGGCACCGAGATGGTCATGCCGGGTGACAACACCGAAATGTCGGTCGAGCTGATTCAGCCGATCGCCATGGAGGAGGGCCTGCTCTTCGCCATTCGCGAGGGCGGTCGCACGGTCGGATCCGGCCGAGTGATCAAGGTTCTGAAGTAGCAGCACCGAGATGGAGGCGGCGGCCTCGGAAATAGGCCGCCGCCTCGTTTCATGGAAAAGCAGACGATCAACCACGGCAGTCAAGACGGCCAGCGACAGCGAGGATGACCATGGCGGGACAGAAGATCCGCATTCGGCTCAAGGCGTATGACCATGAGGCGATCGACGCGTCGGCGCGCAAAATCGTCGACACGGTGACCCGTACCGGTGCCCGGGTCGTCGGCCCGGTGCCGCTGCCGACCGAGAAGAACGTCTACTGCGTCATCCGGTCGCCCATGAAGTACAAGGACAGCCGCGAGCACTTCGAGATGCGCACCCACAAGCGACTCATTGACATTCTCGACCCGACGCCGAAAACGGTCGACGCGCTCATGCGCATCGATCTCCCGGCCAGCGTCGACGTGAACATTCAGTAGGGATCTGTCACCGATGCCACCCGCGAAGCGACTTGGGAGCGAAGCCCATGTCTAACGAGATCAAAGGCGTTCTGGGCGAGAAGCTCGGCATGACCCAGGTCTTCGACGAGAACAACCGGATGATTCCGGTGACCGTCGTCAAGACCGGTCCCTGTGTCGTCACCCAGGTCCGTACGCCCGACAAGGACGGCTACTCAGCCGTGCAGCTGGCTTACGGCGCGATCGACCCGCGCAAGGTCACCAAGCCGGTGGCCGGCCACTACGCCAGGGCCGGGGTCACCCCGCGCCGTCACCTGGTCGAGTTGCGCACCGAGTCCGCGAGCTCGTACGAGCTCGGCCAGGAGCTCGGCGCCGACACGTTCGAGGTCGGCGTTCCGGTCGACGTCGTCGGCACCAGCAAGGGCAAGGGCACCGCCGGCGTCATGAAGCGACACGGCTTCCACGGTCTGCCCGCCTCGCACGGCGCCCACCGCGTGCACCGGCACCCCGGCTCGATCGGTGGCTGTGCCACCCCGGGCCGCGTCTTCCGGGGCACCCGGATGGCTGGTCGGATGGGCCACGACCGCACCACGATTCTCAACCTCACCGTGCAGAAGGTCGACGCGGAAAAGGGCCTGCTGCTGATCAAGGGCGCCATTCCCGGCCCCGACGGCGGCATCGTCCTGGTGCGTACGGCGCTGACCAGCGGTGTGAAGGGTGGTGCAGCGTGACAGCCCCAGCAGGCACCGTGACTGACACAGCGACTGACACAGCGACTGAGCCGCAGACGCGGACGGTCGACGTGCACACGCCGGCCGGCTCGACCGACGGCACCGTCGAGTTGCCGGCCGCGGTCTTCGACGTGCAGGCCAACATCGCGCTGATGCACCAGGTGGTGACGGCGCAGCTGGCCGCCGCCCGACAGGGCACGCACTCGGCCAAGAGCCGCGGCGAGGTCTCCGGTGGCGGCGCGAAGCCATACCGGCAGAAGGGCACCGGCCGGGCCCGTCAGGGTTCGACGCGGGCGCCGCAGTTCACCGGCGGTGGCATCGTGCACGGCCCGACACCGCGCAAGTACGACCAGCGGACCCCGAAGAAGATGAAGGCGGCGGCCCTCCGTGGCGCGCTGTCCGATCGGGCCCGTGGCGGTCGGGTGCACGTCTTCAGCGCGCTGGCCGAGGGGGACACCCCGTCGACCAAGCAGGCCGTGATCGCACTGGCGACCGTGGCGTCCTCCAAGCACGTGCTGGTCATTGCCCAGCGCAGCGACGAGGTCACCTGGAAGAGCCTGCGCAACGCCGAGACGGTGCACCTGCTCGACCCCGGCCAGCTCAACACGTACGACGTGCTCGTCAGCGACGACGTGGTGTTCACCCGGCCGGCGCTCGAGGCCTTCCTGACCAGCGCCGACAAGTCGGCAACCGAGAAGGAGGCGCAGGAGTGAACAGCGACCCGCGTGACATCCTGCTCGCTCCGGTGATCTCGGAGAAGAGCTACAGCCTGCTGGATGAGAACAAGTACACCTTTCTCGTCCGGCCGGACGCCAACAAGACGCAGATCAAGATCGCCGTACAGCAGGCGTTCGGCGTCAAAGTGCTCGACGTGAACACGCTCAACCGGACCGGCAAGCGCAAGCGGACCCGCTTCGGCTACGGCAAGCGCAAGAACACCAAGCGCGCGATCGTCAGCGTGGCCGACGGCGAGCGGATCGAGATCTTCGGCGGTCCGGTCGGCTGACGCCGACCGATCGCCAGCTATACCGAACGACAGCTATACCGAACGACAGCTATACCGAACGACAGCGACTGACAGGGACTGAGGGACATGGGTATCCGTAAGTACAAGCCGACGACGCCAGGCCGTCGCGGCTCGTCGGTCTCCGACTTCGTCGAGATCACCCGCGACGAGCCGGAGAAGTCGCTGGTGCGCCCGCTGCACTCCAAGGGCGGCCGCAACGTGCACGGCCGCGTCACCGTCCGGCACCAGGGCGGCGGGCACAAGCGGGCCTACCGGGTCATCGACTTCCGGCGTGCGGACAAGGACGGGGTGCCGGCGAAGGTCGCGCACATCGAGTACGACCCCAACCGCACCGCCAACATCGCACTGCTGCACTACGCGGACGGCGAGAAGCGCTACATCATCGCGCCGACCCGCATCAAGCAGGGCGACAAGATCGAGGCCGGCCCCCGGGCCGACATCAAGCCGGGCAACAACCTGCCGCTGCGCAACATCCCGACCGGCACCGTGGTGCACGCCATCGAGCTTCGGCCCGGCGGCGGCGCCAAGATCGCCCGGTCGGCCGGCGCCAGCGTGCAGCTCGTCGCGAAGGACGGTCCGTACGCCCAGCTGCGGATGCCCTCCGGCGAAATCCGGAACGTCGACGTCCGCTGCCGCGCCACGGTCGGCGAGGTCGGCAACGCCGAGCAGTCGAACATCAACTGGGGCAAGGCCGGCCGGATGCGGTGGAAGGGCAAGCGCCCGACCGTCCGTGGTGTGGCGATGAACCCGGTCGACCACCCGCACGGTGGCGGTGAGGGCAAGACGTCCGGTGGCCGGCACCCGGTCAACCCGAAGGGCAAGCCCGAGGGCCGTACCCGTCGGAACAAGCCGAGTGATCAGTTGATCGTGCGGCGTCGCCGTACCGGCAAGAAGCGCTAAGGGGTAACGAGAGATGCCGCGCAGTCTGAAAAAGGGCCCGTTCGTCGACGACCACCTGCTGACCAAGGTGGACGTGCAGAACGAGAAGGGCACCAAGAACGTCATCAAGACCTGGTCTCGACGTTCGACGATCATCCCCGACATGTTGGGGCACACGATCGC
This sequence comes from Mycobacteriales bacterium, assembly GCA_036267955.1. Taxonomy (GTDB): domain Bacteria; phylum Actinomycetota; class Actinomycetes; order Mycobacteriales; family QHCD01; genus DATAVB01. The sequence goes on from DATAVB010000086.1 coordinate 65,835, forward strand.
CGTGCACGACGGACGCAAGCACGTCCCGGTGTTCGTCACCGAGGCGATGGTGGGGCACAAACTCGGCGAGTTCGCACCGACGCGGACCTTCCGGGGACACATCAAGGACGACCGGCGTTCGCGCCGGGCCTGACACACCGGGTCCAGCGAACCGATTCGGCCGAGCTAGAGCAGAACGAAAAGACTCTGAGGAGATAAGCCAATGGCTGCAGGGGCGAGTGACGCGCAGGTCAGCGACCTGCCGCGCGCCCGGGCGCGCGCGACGTACGTCCGGATGACGCCGATGAAGGTGCGCCGCGTCATCGACCTGATTCGGGGTCTTCCGGCCGCGGACGCTCTGTCCATACTGCGGTTCGCGCCGCAGGCGGCGAGCGAGCCGGTCGCCAAGCTGGTCGCGAGCGCGGTTGCCAACGCCGAGCACAACCTCGGCCAGGACCCGACATCGCTGGTCGTCAGCAAGGTGTGGGTTGACGAAGGCCCGACGCAGAAGCGGCTCCGGCCGCGGGCGCAGGGCCGAGCCAACCGGATCAACAAGCGCACCAGCCACATCACGGTGGAGCTGGAAAGCATCGTCGTACCCGACTCGCCGCGGCGCGCGCGGCGGCCTCAGGCGCGCAAGTCCACGAATGCGAAGGGGGCCCAGTAGTGGGTCAGAAAGTTAACCCGCACGGGTTCCGGCTCGGTATCACCACCGACTGGAAGTCCCGCTGGTACGCGGACAAGATGTACGCCGACTACGTCAAGGAAGACGTGGCCATCCGACGGATGATGAGCAAGGGCATGGAGCGGGCCGGCATCTCCAAGGTGGAGATCGAGCGGACCCGCGACCGGGTCCGGGTCGACATCCACACCGCCCGCCCCGGCATCGTCATCGGCCGCCGCGGCGCCGAGGCCGACCGCATCCGTGGCGAGCTGGAGAAGCTCACCGCCAAGCAGGTGCAGCTGAACATCCTCGAGGTGAAGAACGCCGAGGCCGACGCGCAGCTGGTCGCCCAGGGCGTCGCCGAGCAGCTCTCCAGCCGGGTCAACTTCCGGCGTGCGATGCGCAAGGCCATGCAGTCCGCGCTGAAGAGCCCGGGCGTCAAGGGCGTGCGCGTGCAGTGCGGCGGTCGCCTCAACGGCGCCGAGATGTCGCGGTCGGAGTTCTACCGCGAGGGTCGGGTTCCGCTGCACACGCTGCGCGCGAACATCGACTACGGCTTCTACGAGGCCCGCACCACCTTCGGCCGCATCGGTGTGAAGGTCTGGATCTACAAGGGTGACGCCGTGCGGCTGACCGCCGACCGTGATGCCGAGCAGGCAGCGCGGGCGCAGCAGCAGCGGCAGCGTCCCAACCGCGGTCGCCGTTCCGGCTCCTCGGGCACCACCGCCGGTGGCACCGACGCCGGGCGCGCGGCAGCCAACGAGGCCCGGGCCCAGCGGTCGGCGGCACCGTCCACCGCAGCACCGAGCGAGCCGGCGCCAAGTGCGCCGAGTACGGAGGGCTGAGGCGTGCTGATTCCCCGTAGGGTCAAGCACCGGAAACAGCACCACCCCGGCCGCACAGGTGCGGCGAAGGGCGGCACCCGGGTGAGCTTCGGCGAGTACGGCATCCAGGCACTGGAGCCGGCCTACGTCACCAACCGGCAGATCGAGTCCGCTCGTATCGCCATGACCCGGCACATCAAGCGTGGCGGAAAGGTCTGGATCAACGTGTATCCGGACCGTCCGATCACCAAGAAGCCAGCCGAGACCCGGATGGGTTCCGGTAAGGGTTCGCCGGAGTGGTGGGTCGTCAACGTCAAGCCGGGTCGGATTCTCTTCGAGCTGTCCGGCGTGGATGAGACCGTCGCCCGCGAGGCGATGCGGCGGGCCATCCACAAGCTCCCCATGAAGGCCAAGTTCGTGAAGCGTGAAGTTGGTGAGGCGTGATGGCGGCAGGGTCCGTCCCCAGTGAGCTGCGTGGGCAGAGCGCGGACGAGCTGAGCACGCGGCTGAAGGAGGCCAAGGAGGAGCTGTTCAACCTCCGCTTCCAGGTCGCGACCGGTCAGCTGGACAACAACCGGCGGCTGCAGCTCGTACGCCGGGACATCGCGCGGATCTACACGATCATGCGTGAGCGTGAGCTCGGTCTGTCCGTGGCTCCCAACGACGGCGTTTCGAGTGAGGGTGTGGCATGAGCACGGAGGCAAGCACCGGTACGAACGGCGCCGAGAAGGCCGGCGGTCGTAACTACCGCAAGGCCCGCACGGGATACGTGGTCAGCGACAAGATGGACAAGACCGTTGTCGTCGAGGTCGAGGACCACGTCAAGCATGCGCTGTACGGCAAGATCATGCGCCGCACCACCAAGCTCAAGGCGCACGACGAGCAGAACGCCGCCGGCGTCGGCGACCGCGTGCTGCTGATGGAGACCCGGCCGCTCTCGGCGACGAAGCGTTGGCGGGTCGTGGAGATTGTCGAGAAGGCCAAGTAGTCCAGCAGTCCAGTAGTTCAGCAGCAGTAGCAGCTAATAGCTCCGTCCCGTACGGAGCTCCTGAAGAGGTTGGGGTTGACGTGATCCAGCAGGAGTCGCGACTGCGTGTCGCCGACAACACCGGTGCCAAGGAGATCTTGTGCATCCGGGTGCTCGGTGGCTCCGGGCGGCGCTACGCCGGTATCGGCGACATCATCGTCGGCACCGTCAAAGACGCGCTGCCCGGCGCAGGTGTCAAGCGCGGTGATGTGGTGAAGGCCGTCGTCGTGCGCACCGTCAAGGAGAAGCGTCGCCCCGATGGCTCGTACATCCGGTTCGACGAGAATGCCGCGGTCCTGATTCGCGACGGCGGTGACCCGCGTGGCACCCGCATCTTCGGGCCGGTGGGCCGGGAGCTGCGCGACAAGAAGTTCATGCGGATCATCTCGCTGGCACCGGAGGTGCTCTAAATGGCAGTCAAACAAGGCAAGCCGATCGCGAAGCTCAAGGTCAAGAAGGGCGACACGGTCATCGTGATCGCCGGCAAGGACAAGGGCGCGAAGGGCAAGGTGCTCGCTGCCTACCCCGAGCGTGAGCGGGTCCTCGTCGAGGGCGTGAACCGGGTGAAGAAGCACACCAAGATCACCCAGGGTCAGCGCGGCGCCAAGGCCGGCGGCATCGTCACCCAGGAGGCGGCGATCCACATCAGCAACGTGCAGGTGGTCGATTCCGACGGCAAGGCCGGTCGGGTCGGCTACTCCATCGACGAAGACGGCACCAAGAAGCGCGTGTCCCGTCGTACCGGCAAGGAAATCTGATCATGACTGCCACTGTCGAAGCGCCGGCCGTTCCGCGGCTGAAGACGCGCTACCGCGAAGAGATCCAGCCCGAGCTGCAGAAGCAGTTCTCGTACGCCAACGTCATGCAGATCCCCGGTCTGGTGAAGATCGTGGTCAACATGGGCGTGGGCGAGGCGGCCCGCGACGCCAAGCTGATGGACGGCGCGGTCCGCGACCTCACCGCCATCACCGGGCAGCGGCCGGCGATCCGCCGGGCCCGCAAGTCCATCGCCCAGTTCAAGCTGCGTGAGGGTCAGCCGATCGGCGCCACCACGACACTGCGCGGGGCCCGGATGTGGGAGTTCGCCGACCGGCTGCTGAGCCTGGCGCTGCCCCGTATCCGTGACTTCCGCGGCCTCTCGCCCAAGCAGTTCGACGGGCGCGGCAACTACACTTTCGGGCTGACCGAGCAGGCGATGTTCCATGAGATCAACATGGACGACGTCGACCGGCAGCGCGGAATGGACATCACGATTGTCACCACCGCGACCAACGACGAGGAAGGTCGGGCGCTGTTGCGGCTGCTCGGCTTCCCGTTCAAGGAGAACTGATGGCCAAGAAGGCACTCGTTACCAAGGCGGCCCGCAAGCCGAAGTTTGCGGTACGCGGCTACACCCGGTGCCAGCGTTGCGGCCGGTCGCAGTCGGTGTACCGCAAGTTCGGCCTGTGCCGGATCTGTCTGCGTGAAATGGCGCATGCCGGCGAACTGCCCGGCATCACCAAGTCGAGCTGGTAATTCCCTCTGAATCGCCGAAGGCCTGCCGGACATGCCGACAGGAACCACGGCGAGAAAGTAGCAACTTATGACCATGACAGACCCGATCGCGGACTTCCTGACGCGGTTGCGCAACGCCAACACGGCGTACCACGACCAGGTGGTGCTCCCGCACTCCCGGCTGAAGGTCCACATCGCTGAGATCCTGCAGCAGGAGGGCTACATCGCCGGTTGGAAGGTCTCCGACGTCGAGCGTGCCGGCAGCACGTTCAAAGAGCTGTCGGTGGACCTGAAGTACGGCCCCAACCGCGAGCGCAGCATCGCCGGCATCCGCCGGATTTCCAAGCCCGGTCTTCGGGTCTACGCCAAGTCGACCGGCCTGCCCAAGGTGCTCGGTGGCCTCGGCGTGGCGATCATCTCGTCCTCGTCCGGTCTGCTGACCGACCGGCAGGCCGCCAAGCGTGGAGTAGGCGGGGAAGTCCTCGCCTACGTCTGGTAAGGGGAGCGCAGCATGTCGCGAATCGGACGCCTGCCCATCCCCGTTCCGGCCGGAGTCGACGTCACCATCAGCGGTGCCGACGTCACGGTCAAGGGGCCCAAGGGCGAGCTGAACCACACCATCATCACGCCGATCACCGCCGAGCGTGCCGAGGACGGCACGATCGTGGTGAAGCGGCCGGACGACGAGCGCGAGAGCCGGGCCCGGCACGGCCTGTCCCGCACGCTGATCGCCAACATGGTCACCGGTGTCACCGAGGGCTACACCAAGTCCCTGGAGATCGTCGGCACCGGTTACCGGGTGCAGGCCAAAGGCTCGGACCTGGAGTTCGCCCTCGGCTACAGCCACCCGGTGCCGATCCCGGCGCCGGAGGGCATCACCTTCGCGGTGCAGTCACCGACGAAGCTGACCGTCACCGGCATCGACAAGCAGAAGGTCGGCGAAGTCGCCGCCAAAATCCGCAAGCTGCGCAAGCCCGACCCGTACAAGGGCAAGGGCGTGCGGTACACCGGCGAAGTTATCCGGCGCAAGGCCGGAAAGGCAGGGAAGTAAGTCATGCCGACCGTCAACAACGCATCGGCGCTCCGGCGGGTCTCCCGCGGGCGTCGGCACTTCCGGCTGCGGAAGCGGGTCGCCGGAACGACGACCCGGCCCCGCCTGGTGGTCAACCGCTCGAGCCGGCACATCTACGCCCAGGTCGTCGACGACAGCCGCGGGGTCACCGTGGCGTCGGCCTCCACCTTCAAGCTCACCGGTGGCGGCGACAAGACGGAGCGGGCCCGGAAGGTCGGCGAGCTGATCGCCGAACGCACCAAGGCCGCCGGGATCACCGCAGTGGTCTTCGACCGGGGCGGCAACGCCTACCACGGTCGGGTCGCCGCGGTGGCCGACGCCGCTCGCAAGGGCGGGCTGGAATTGTGATGAACCGAGCAATAGAAGGGACTGCCTGATGCCAGGAGCACAGCGCCGTGGCGGCGGCACCGGTGGCGGAGAGCGCCGGGACCGTCGTGACCGCCGTGATGGCGGGGCGGCCGCAGAGAAGAATGCATTCATCGAGCGGCTCGTCTCGGTCAACCGGGTCGCCAAGGTCGTCAAGGGTGGTCGTCGCTTCAGCTTCACCGCACTCGTCGTCGTCGGTGACACCAACGGGATGGTCGGTGTCGGTTACGGCAAGGCCAAGGAAGTCCCGGCCGCGATCGCCAAGGGCGTGGAAGAGGCCAAGAAGAATCTCTTCCGGGTCCCGCGCATCGGTGTGACGATCCCGCACCCGGTCCAGGGTGAGGCGTCGGCCGGAGTCGTGTTGCTCAAGCCGGCCAGCCCCGGTACCGGCGTCATCGCCGGTGGCCCGGTGCGCGCCGTGCTGGAGTGCGCGGGCATCCATGACGTGCTGTCCCGCTCGCTCGGCTCCTCCAACCCGATCAACGTCGTGCACGCGACGGTGGCCGCGCTGAGAGGCCTGAGCCGACCGGAAGAGATCGCGGCCAAGCGCGGCCTGCCCATCGAGGACGTCGCTCCGGCGGCGATGCTCCGGGCCCGCGCGGGCGCGAACGCCAGCTAGGGACATCACCATGGCAGAGCTGAAAGTCACCCAGACCAAGTCAGAAATCGGTGGCACGCGGCCGCAGCGGGACTCGCTGCGCTCGCTGGGCCTGAAGCGGATCGGGCAGACGGTGGTCAAGCCGGACAAGCCCGAGTTCCGCGGCATGATCCAGGCCGTGCGTCACCTGGTAAGCGTGGAGGAGGTGGACTGAGATGCCACC
>DATAVB010000087.1:0-80589 GCA_036267955.1 Mycobacteriales bacterium
ACCCTGCCGATGGAGCTGGAGGAAGCGGCGCTGCTGGACGGCTGCGGCTGGGTGCATATCTGGCGCAGCATCTTCCTGCCGTTGTCCAAGCCTGTCATGGCAGCCTGCTTCATCCTGACGTTTGTGCAGGCCTGGGGCGACTTCATCGGACCGCAACTGTTTCTGCGCAATGACACGACGACGCTCGCCGTCGCCGTGGCCACCGACTACGTCGACTCGCAATCCACCACGATCAACCATCTGGTCGCGGCCGGTGCGCTGCTTTTCGCCGACCCGTGGTGATCATGTTCCTGTTGCTGCAGCGCTATTTCGTTCAAGGCATAGCCACCGCCGGTATGAAATAGCCCTGCGGCGAAACCCGTGCCCCACCAGCCGCTTAGTGCACGACCGGTGAGGCACGGGTTTGACGTCCACTCAGGGGATGCTGGTCGATTTAGTACCAGTGACGGCGTCCGCCAAGCTCGCGACCGAGCGCTCCAGCGATAACCAGGGCGGCACCGATGACCAACACAATGATTCCCAGAGTCCAGATAATGGGTATCTTGGCAATGAAACCGATGATCAACAGAACGACGCCAAGCACAATCACTGGCAACCTCTTTTCGGATGGGCCGACCCCCGATTGGTCGGCGCAGCAGCACTAGGCTTTCCCCCTTGCCACCGATCCATGCCTGCGAATTCCACTAAACCTAATCTCCCCCGGAAAATGTTGGCCAGGCGCGACGCAGCGAGGCATCAGTGGTGCCTTCGATCAACAAAGTCGGCCATACGTCACCAACCAGCCGGATCCATGCGGATCGATCCGTTCAGTCATCAGAACGACCGATGTCGCTATCCACGGCGATCGAATCGCGCAGTACCCGGCCCCGCCAGCCACCCCTTCCGATCAAAGCGCGCTTTACCCGGGGGGAAGGCGCTCTGAGGCGGGTAGAGCGCGCTTCGATCGGCGAGATCCGGGTGGTCGGGGTTCGGAGTTCGGGTGCCCAGGATCACCAGGACCGCTGGGCCCAGTAAATCTGTACTACCGACATATTGGATAGAAACGTGCCAGACACCTCGGAAACGCCACCGGCGAGGCGTACCCGACCGCCGTACGGGGTATGGCCTTATCCGTATGGACACGTGCCCCAATGAAGGGACGACATCATGAGCTTGGAAGACAAGATCAAGAATAAGGTTGAGCAGCTCACCGGCAAGGCCAAGGAGAAGACCGGCCAGGCAACCGACGACCGCGATCTCGAGGCCGAGGGCCAGGCCGACCAGGTGAGCGGCAATCTCAAGGACGCGGGCGAGAAGGTCAAGGACGCGTTCAAGGACTAGTCAGGCCAACCGGTGCCCTCGTTCCGCCCGGAACGGGGGCACCGGTGTCTCATCAGTAGCCGGCGAGCAACGCCTGCAGCCGAGCCAGCGCCGCCTGGTCGAGGTGGCTGTGGATGCGGCCGCGGTGATCGGGCCGGCGGCCCCAAATGAAGAGCGCGCGGGTGGCCGCGTCCAACTCCACAAATGGCTCGTCAAGCTGGTCATCGGCCGCATGCAGGCGCGCCTGCCCGGACTCCACGACGACCCGCAGATCCGAACCGCCGGCCCGCAACCGTACGTGGAAATCTTCGTCCGGCGACGGATCGTTTTTCCGTCCACGCCGCAACAGGATCTCTCCCAGCACCCCCACCGCGTGCTCGGTCAGGTCCGGCTGGGCCAGCAGCCGGTCGCTCGTGTCGTCGTCGCCGACGAAATCCCAGCGGTGCATGGCGTATTCATTACGCATATGGGGCAGGAATTTCGCGACCGCCATGTGCCGCCCGGTCCACGGAATGACCGCCTCCGGCTCCGTTGCCAACACCTGGGCGAGAATCCGGCGCATCGAGGTGTCCTCGGCCTCGAGTCGGGCGACGAGCGTCCTGTCATCCAGCGCCTGGTAGGGCGCCTCACGCACCTCGAAGCTCAGGGTCTCGGGCACCGGCTGGCCGGCGAGATACGGCTCCAGGTGCCGGCTGATCTCCGCGGCGGTACCCGCCATATGGGCGGTCACCTCATGCGCAGTCCAACCGTCACAGGCGCTTACCATGCCCGGCGGCGTGGACTGGCGGGAGTCGAGAAACGCTTCTGCCTCAACACTTCTCTCGATCGTGTCCATGTAGGTCACGGTAGGACGGCAACCCTTCGGCCGCGACCGAAGTGGCGTGGCGGTAGATCCGGTTTGATCATGGGGTAGGAAGGTGTCGTGGCCAGTAACGTACGGCTCCCGCTGGCCCGTTCTCACCCTTTGATGGCGCCGCCGAGGCCGGGTCCGCGGAGGAACGAACGCTGGAAAACAAGGAATCCGATGATCGGTACGACGGTAGCGATGAACAGCGCCGCCATGAACACACCCAGATCGGTCTGCGGAGCGATAGTCGGTAGCCGCACCGAGAGCGGTTGTTTGTCGGGATTGGTCAGCACCAGGAGCGGCCACAAAAAGTCCTTCCAGGACGCCAGGATCGCGAAGACCGAAACAACGCCGAGAATAGGGCGCGACATCGGCAGCACAACCGATCCGAAAAGCCGGAGTGGACCCGCGCCGTCGACCCGAGCCGCCTCGAAGATTTCCCTGGGCAGACTGTCGAAGAACCGTTTCATCAGCACGACGTTGAACGCACTCGCCCCAGCGGGAAGCCAGATCGCCCAATAGCTGTCGATGAACGAATGGTGAATCAACGGCGGGTGGACGATCTCCACGTAGAGCGGGACGAGCAGCACCACGACCGGCACAAAGAGAGTGGTCAGCAAGAGCGCCGTCAACACCTTTGCGTATTTCGGCCGCAACACCGCCAGGGCGAATCCACCCGTCGTGGCCACCACGATCTGCGAGAGCCATGACCCCGCCGCGAGCAGCACGGTGTTCCAGAAATAGTGCCCCACCTGCACCGTCGACCACGCGTTCTGCACATTGGACCAGGCCGGGCCGTGGGGAAAGACCGCGATGGGGTGTGACAGCGTGTCGCGGGTGGGCGAGATCGCGGATTTGGCGAGCCATAGGATCGGACCCAGACCGAAGACGACGAGGCAGAGCAGCAGCAGTCCCTGCAGTGATCCCATTCCGAAGCGCATGCGGGGCCGGCGCCATTCGGCAGCGGAGATCAACGCCTGCTGGACCGGTGCGGAGGTCGGCCCCGTCGGGCGGTCGGGATCGGTCATGAGGTGCTCCAGGAACGGGTCGCGCGCAGATAGACCGCGGATATCACGGCGAGGAAGGCCGCCAACATGAGACTGAGCGCGGTGGCGCTGCCGTAGTCGCCGCCGAGACTGTTGCTGAAGGCGTAGTTGAAGATGAGCAGCAGAATCGTCATTGTCGAATTCGTCGGACCGCCGCCGGTGAACAGATACGGCTCGAGGAACAGTTGCGCGGTGCCGATGATCTGCAAGATGAGGGTCAGCAGGATGATGCCCCGCAGTTGCGGCAAAGTGATGTGCCAGATCTTGTTCCACAACGAGGATCCGTCGACCGCGGCGGCCTCGTAGAGTTCGCGGTTCACGCCGGTCAGCGCGGCCAGATAGATGATGACGGTGGCTCCGGCATTCGCCCAGGTCGATTCCAGGACAAGCGACGGCAGCGCCGTATGGGGCGATTGGAGCCATTGGTACGGGCCGAGATGGATCCAGGCCAGGACGGTGTTGAACAGACCCGTCGGGCTCGCGTCGTAGAAGGTCTTCCATAGCAGTACCGCCACCACCGGAGGCACCACGACCGGTAGGTACGCCAATGCGCTGTACAGGCCGCGGAACCGGCGTGCCTCACTCATCAGGACGGCGGCGACAAGCGGGATCGGATATCCGAAAAGCAGCGCCAACAGCATGAACTCGCCGGTGTTCTTGACCGCGGTCAGGAACAGCGGGTCGTGTAGCACCACGTTGTAATTGCTGAGCCCCACCCAGGTCGCGGGCTGCAGCGGTCTGGTCTGCTGCAGCGACATCACGACCGTACGAATGATCGGGTACCAGGAAAAGGCACTGAAGACGATGAGCATCGGCAGCAGGAAAAGCAGTGTCGTGAATCCCCCACCACGGAACCATGTCAGCGGTGTTCGCCGACTTCTGCGGCCGACGACGCCCGGCGCACGCTTGCTCATAAACACGAGTTCTTCTCCCTGTACCACCATCCAGATCCTCCGGGTTCGACGGCACCGGCCGGGAACCGCGACCGCGGTTCCCGACCGGCTGCTGCGATCACTTGCCGCGGCTGATCAACTCCTGCGCGGAGCTGTTTGCGGTCTTGAGCAACGCGCCGATGTCGGCGTTCCTGTTGGTCAGGACCGCCTGCACGACGGCGTCCAGACAGTGGTAGACGCTCTGTGTCGATGCCTCGGGTTCCGGGATCAGCGTCTGACTGAAGATGTTCTTGGTGAACGGCGTCATCTGTGCGGACGGGACATTGATATAGCTTTTGATCCAGGTGTTGGCCAGGTCGTACTGCACCTGGTTGAAGACGGGCAGGGCCGGCACGCCCACCGGCTGCTTCGATGCGGTCAGGGTTTTCGCGTTCCGGACCGCCTGTTGTTTGTTGATAAGCGGCTGCTCGTAGTAGAAGTCCATCCATTTCATCGCTGCGGCCTTGGCGTCGACTGATGCGTCCGGACGGACGACGGCGAGGGTGCCGCCGCCGAGCACACCGGCCTGCTGACTGTCGGCAAGTGGCAGGGTCGTCACGCCGTAAATCGTGGGATCCAGCTTGTCGGCCTGTACGAGGTTGGTGTAGACGTCCGAGCCGCTGACATACATTCCGACATTGCCCGCGGCGTACGCCTGGTTGATGTCACTCCACGCGAGATTGAAATTCGAGCCCATCGAGTTGTCATTCCAGCGCATCTTCTTGAGCATCTGCAGAGCCTGGGTGGTCTGCGGATTGTCCAGCGTCGCCTTGGCGCTCGTCCCGGTCCCGGTCTCGATGCGGCCGCCGAGCGCGTAGGTGAGTGTCGTCAGAATCCAGCCGGCACTGTTGTCGGACGCGCTCATTTCGACATAACCGGGCTTCCCGGTCTTGGCCGTAATCTTCTTGGCATCCGCCTGGACCTCCGGCCATGTTGTCGGCGGCTTGTCCGGGTCGAGCCCGGCCTTGGTGAACAGGGACCGGTTGTAGTGCAACGCGTTTGCGTAGGCCGCGGTCGGCAGGGCGAAGATCTTGCCCTTGGAATCCGTCGCCTCAGCGATCACCGCCGGGTTGAACTTGTTTCCGTACGGCAGCGCCTTGACCAGGCCGGTCAGATCGGCGACCTCACCGGCCTCCCCTAGCGCCCTGCCGTCGGTGAAGGGCACCGTGAACACGGTGGGCAACGTCCCGGCGGCCAGCTTGGCTGCGAACGTCGGCCCGGTCCACTGATACTGGGTCGGCTTCACGGTGATGTACGGATAGTCTTTGTGGAACTCGGCCACCTGGTCGTTGAACTGCTTGAAGGCGGCCTTGGTGCTGCCCGGAATCAGCGACACGACGCTGATCGTGATCGGTTTGGTCGACGGCTTCTCATCGGCGCTGCTCGACCTGGTCGGGCTCGAGCTGCCACAGGCAGCAAGAAGGCTCGCCGCTGTCGCCGCAGCCACCGCCATTCCGGCGTACTTCAATTTCATCGGGACTCCTTCTCGACGGGACTTGGAGACTTTTCTCGAGACAGCCGAAGCCAGGCGGTTGTGTCGACGGGAAGCTGGCCCTCTTCGAGCGGCCCGCTGGCGAGCAGTACGTCCGCGTCCGCCGGCAATGCGACCCGATCCGGGCCGAAATTCACGATGCAGGTGATATCCGTGCCCCGGTCGAACGCGAGCACCGTCGGCTCAGCGGGCAACCAGCGCAGCGGCCCGCCGCCGAGGCCCGCCTCGGCCCGTCGGATCCGGATCGCGTCGCGATACAGCCGCAGAGTCGACCCGGGCGCGGCGGTCTGGGCGGCGACGGTAAGTCCGGACCAGTCCGCCGGTTGATCAAGCCAAGGTTGTTGCGCGCTATCCGGTGGGCTGAATCCGTACGGCGGGGCGGCATCCGACCAGGGCAACGGCACGCGGCAGCCATCCCGACCGGGGTCCAGGCCACCGGACCGGAAAAACATCGGGTCCTGCCGTCTGTCGGCCGGGATGTCCTCCACCTCCGGCAGTCCTAATTCCTCACCCTGATAGATGTAGACCGAGCCGGGCAGCGCCAGCGCCAACAACGCGCCCGCTCGGGCTCGCCGCCGGCCCAGCGCAGGGTCGGTCGGTGTTCCTTCCCGCTTTGTCGCGAACGAGAACGAACTGTCGGCGCGGCCATACCTGGTAACCGGTCGGGTTACGTCGTGGTTGGACAGCACCCAGGTCGCGGGCGCATCCACCGGGGCGTGCACCTGCAGCGTCGTATCGATCGAGGCGCGCATCCGGCCCGCGTCCCAGGGGCAGGCCAGGAAATCGAAATTGAAGGCGGTATGCAGTTCGTCCGGACGCAGGTATCGGGCAAACCGCTGCGCGTCGGGCAACCAGACCTCGCCGACCAGCAGCCGCGGTTGCTCGTACGAGTCGGCGACGGCCCGCCAGGTCCGGTAGATCTCGTGCAGTGGATCCCGGTCGGTGAATGGATGCTGGTCCCTCCGGATTGGGTCTACATCGGCGAGGGTCGGATCTTTGACCAGCAGGGCCGCTGAATCGATGCGGATTCCGGCGACCTGCCGGTCGAACCAGAACCGGAGCACATCCTCGTGTTCGCGCCGGACCTCGGGATTGTTCCAGTTGAGGTCCGGTTGCTCGGGCGTGAACAGGTGCAGGTACCACTCGCCGGGCGAACCGTCCGCATTCTTGAGTCGGCTCCAGGCCGGCCCACCGAAGATCGATTGCCAGCCGTTCGGCGGCAGTTCACCGTTCCGGCCGGCGCCGGGATGAAACCAGAATCGTGCCCGTTCGGGCGATCCGGGCGGTGCGAGGAGCGCGGCCCGGAACCAGGCGTGCTGCTCGGAGACGTGGTTGGGGACAATGTCGACGATGCTGCGAATACCCAGCTCTCGGGCATCGGCGATGAGCGACTCCGCCTCGGCGAGCGCGCCGAATTGCGGATCGATGGCTCGGTAATCGGCGACGTCGTAGCCGCTGTCCGCCTTCGGCGACGGGTACCACGGGCTGAACCACAGGGCGTCGACCCCCAGATCCCGCAGGTAGGGCAATCGCGCGCGGACCCCGGCCAGATCCCCGACACCGTCGCCGTTCGCGTCGGCGAAGCTGCGGACGTAGATCTGATAGATGACCGCCTCGCGCCACCACTCCGGGCCCGTCGGGTCAGGGTTGCGTCGTACCGCCACCGCGGCCTCCTTCCCAGTGAGTGCGCAGCCACGCTCAGCCGCTGCCGGCTGGGTTATCGGGTCTCTGTCATTTCAGACGGCTGTCTGCTAATTCGTGACTGAGAGACTACGCATCACGAACGATGTAATGCAAGGATTGAATTTTCTGATGCAGGTTTGTTACTAGGAATCCGCAGACAGTCGACTGGGCGCGCGCCGGGGGCGTCACGGAGAGGACGTTGCCGGGAATTGCCGAATTGCCGGACCTGAACGGGCCGGCTACGCCCTGGTCGCTTCCCGCGTCGGCGCTGGACCGGTCGAGCCACGCACCACAAGCTCCGGCTCGAAGGACAGCTCGTCGGCGGCGACCGTGGCGCCCTCGATCTGCCCGACCAGCATGGCCACCGCCGCCCGGCCGATCGCCTCGATGGGCTGGCGAACCGTGGTGAGTGCCGGATCCATACAGCTCATGAACGTCGAGTCGTCGAAGCCGACCACCGAGACGTCGTGCGGGACGGACAGGCCCGCCCGGCGCACCGCGCGGACGGCGCCGAGCGCCAGGGGGTCGCTGGCGCAGATGATGCCGGTCGCACCGTGCTCCAGGAGCCGGTTGGCCGCGGCCTGCCCGCCCTCGATGGAGAACATGGTGCGCTCGATCAGCCGATGATCGGGGCGGCGGCCGACCCGCTCGGCCGCAGCCTCGAACGCAGCCTGCTTGCGTAGCGACGGGACGTGATCGGACGGGCCCAGTATGAGCGAGATGCGTTCGTGCCCGAGCGAGACCAGGTGGCCGAATGCCTGCTCGATCGCCACCGTGTCATCGGTCGAGACACGCGGAAAGTCCAGGTGCTCGACGGCGGCATTCACCAGGACGACGGGCAGGTGCAGCTTCAGCAGGCGCTTGTAGTGGTCGTGCGGCGCATCCACTTCAGCGAACTGCCCGCCGGCGAAAACCATGCCGGAGACCTGGCGCTCGAGCAGCATTTCGACGTATTCGGTCTCCGACAGGCCGCCGGTGCGGGTGCACAGCACGGCGTTGAAGCCGCGCTGGGCCAGCGCTCCGCCGACCACCTCCGCGAGTGCCGGGAAGATCGGGTTCTGTAACTCCGGCAGGATCAGGCCAACCATCCGGGCCCGGCTGCCGCGCAGCTGCGTCGGCCGTTCGTAACCCAGGACGTCGAGGACGGTGAGCACCGTGGCACGCGTGGCGTCGGAGATGCCCGGCTTGCCGTTGAGAACGCGACTAACGGTCGCTTCACTGACGCCAGCCTTTTCGGCTACTTCCGCAAGTCGACGGACCATCCTGCAAGCATAGAGCATTACTGTGCAAACTACTTGCAGGCGGGCCTGGCGTCCCGGATCGTCGGCAACCGAACCGGTGCGAGGTAGATCCGGTTTATCACGGGGTAGGGAGATGCGGTGGCCAGCAACGCGTTCGTTCTCGGCGGTGGCGGAGTCCTCGGCTCCGCCGAGGCCGGCATGCTCCAGGCGCTGCTCGAGGCCGGCGTCGTACCCGACCTCGTGTGCGGCACGTCGATCGGTGCGATCAACGGTGCCGCCATTGCGGCCGATCCCACTCCGGCCGGCGCCCGGAGGCTGGCCGCGACCTGGGAGGAGTTGGCGGCCGACGATGTGCTCGGCGGTTCGTTGCTCGGCCGCGTCGTCGAGGTGATGCGCAGCGGCACGTCCCTGCACAGCAGCGACGAATTGCGCCGAAAATTGCATGACCGCATCTCGGCGCGGTCCTTCGACGATCTCGTCGTGCCGTTCGAATGCGTCGCCGCGAGTATCGAACGGGCCCAGGAGCACTGGTTCACTTCCGGCGACCTGATCGACGCGGTGCTCGCGTCGTGTGCGTTACCGGGCGTGTTTCCGCCGGTGGAAATAGGCGGCGAACATTTCTTCGACGGTGGACTGGTCAACAGCATTCCGTTGTCCCGCGCGGTGCACGGCGGCGCGGACACGGTCTGGGTATTACATGTCGGCCGCGTCGAGGAGGAGCTGAAGGTCCCTCGATTCCCGTGGGAGGTCGGATTCGTGGCCTTCGAGATCGCCCGCCGGCATCGGTTCCACACCGACCTCGGCCACGTCCCGGACAACGTCACCGTGCATGTCCTGCCGACCGGGTTGGCCGAGCGGAAACCCACCTCATCCTGGTCAAATCTGCGTTATCGCGATCGGCGGCGCATCGGACAACGGGCCGATCGCGCCTATGAAGCCACCGCCGCTTACCTGGCCGCCCTCAAATGAGGGTGCTGCGTCGGCTCGTGACGGTGCCCATTGTCGTCATGGTGGAGCTCATTCTGCTGGCCTTTTCGCCACTGCTACTTGCCGGCGCCGCCGTCGCGTCGGTTGGCACGCGCTCGTCGCGACCGTTGCGCAGTACGGCGCTCGTATTGGCCTATGCGGTCGTCGAGCTGACCATTCTGGGCCGGCTGTTCCGCGACGCGGACGACTGGGACGCCGTACTACGGCATATCCTCACCAGGATCTACCGGGTCCTGCACGCGATCCTCGATGTGCGGCTGATCCTGGAGGGCGGCTCGACGACCCGCGAGGAACTCGCCGAGTCCGACGGCGTCGTGGTGCTGTCGCGGCATTGCGGCCCCGGCGATTCGCTGTTCATCGCCTGGTTGTTGGAGGTGCAGTACGGGCTGCGGCTGCGCGTCGTACTCAAGTCGCTGCTGCGGCTGGAGCCAGTTGTCGATCTCGCCGGCGATCGGCTGCCATTGTGTTTCGTCGGACACGGCGGGGCCCGCTCGCGGCGGCGGGTCAACCGGTGCGCTGCCTCGATGTCCGCCGGCGACGCATTGCTGCTCTTTCCGGAGGGCGGCAATTTCAGCTGGCTGCGGTGGCGGCGGGCGGTGGCGGCGCTGGCCGCGGCGGGTTCGTACCGAGGCGCCCGCCGGGCCCGCCGGCACACCCACACCCTGCCGCCCCGGATCGGCGGCGCGATGGCAGCATTGACCGGCGCGCCGAAGGCCGACGTGCTGCTGCTCGCCCATTCAGGTTTTGCCCAGGACGGCCGGGCCAGGCCGTGGTGGCGACTGCCGATCCACCGTGACCTGATCGTCCGGACCTCGCTGGTGCCGGCCGCCGAGGTACCGCGTGACCACAATGGACTGTCGAGCTGGCTGGACGGCGTCTGGTCGCAGGTCGACGTATGGGTCGCGCGACATTCCACCCCGATTGAGTAGACACAGTCACACGTGCTGAGTAAGGAGCCGAAAGTGCGTCTGCGGGTGCTCACCCTGAACGTCCAGAATGTCGAGGGCGATCCTCGACGACTCGCACTGATCAACCGGGAACTGCGCCGGCTGGACCCCGATGTCGTCGCTTTCCAGGAGGTCATCCACACTCCGGAGCGCCATCAGCTCGACGAATTGTTGGCAGGCACCCACCTGCGCGGCACCCATCAGGCGGACGCGATGTCCTACACGCCGCCGTTTGCCGACCGTTATGGCGGTAGCGCGGTCGCCAGCCGGTGGCCGCATCGGGTGGTTGAGGTGCTGGATCTGCGGCTGCTGGACGCCACCGACGTGCCCTGGTGCACGCTCGCCGTGTCCGTACAGCTCCCCGAAGTGGGCGAGCTGCTGTTTATCGGCGCAACGGCGTCATGGCGCCTGAATGCCGAATCGGCGCGGGAACGGCAGGCCGTCGCACTGTCCGAATTGGACGCGCGGCACCGGGGAAGACTGCCGACTATCATCGCCGGCGATTTCAATGCGGCACCAGACTCGGCCAGTATCCGGTATCTGACCGGTCGCCAATCGATCGGCGGCCGCAGCGTGAATTACCACGATGCCTGGGAGGTGGCCGGCGACGGACCGGGCCACACCTGGACCGTTGACAACGAGAATGCGGCCGCGGTGATCGACCAGATCGTCGGTCAGCCGAACCACCGGCGGCGAATCGACTACGTATTCATTGGATCGTGGGACGAGCATCCTGAGGCGCATTGTCGGGTCCGTGCCGCGACACTTGCCTTCGACGGCCCCGAGGACGGCGTCTGGGCCAGCGACCATTTCGGCGTCCTGGTCGACCTCGATATCGGCGGCAAGGAATAGCGCGGCAACCTGCTCAGCGCGGCAACCAGGCGTCGGCGGCACCGACCATGCGCCGTACGTGGGCCGGGAACGCGCCCGTGAGCACCTGCTGCAGTGTCGTCTCGTCCAGCACCCGACGCAGGCTCGCCCGTACCGCGACCCACACGTCAGGCAGATGCTCGGCGACACCGCCGTAGATCGTCTCGTGTGGACGGAGCCCGTGCACCTCCGCCAATGGACCGTCGACGGCCCGGATCACCGCTCCCAGCGTGATCTTGCTGGCCGGCAGAGCCAGCGCATATCCGCCGTCCGCGCCGCGCTGGCTGCGCACCAGGCCACCGCGGCGCAGCTCGCCCAGAATCGCCTCGACGAACTTCCGCGGCATGCCCTGCTCGGCGACGATCACATCAACTTTCACCAGGTCAGGCTCGCGCGACGCCAATTCCAACAGCGCCCGCACCGCGTAGTCGCTCTTCGCCGAGATATCCACGCGCTCTCCTTCAACCCACCCAGGTGCCCAAATCCGCCAAGACGCCGGCCTAGGTTCGCATGCGCGCGACCCACGGTCCAAGTCGGAGGCCCGAGTACGGCCGATCAGGCCTGCAGCCGACGGAATTGGCTGCCGTGGACCACGAGCGGCGCGATCGCGCTGTCGACGTCGAGATCGTGCACCCGCAACAGCACGATGTCGTGGTCACCGGCCGGGATCTGACGCTCGATGCTGCAGTCGAACCATGCGCTCGCCCCGCCGATCAGCACCGCACCGTCATCGGTGGCCCGCCAGGCCATCGCGGCGAACCGGTCCCGACCGCGGGCACTGAGCTGCCGGCACTCCTCCTCCTGGTGCGCACCCAACACGCTGACACCGAATCGTGCGACCCGGCTTAGTTGCGGCCAGGTGGTCGAGCTGTGCGCGACGCAGACCGAGACCATCGGCGGGTCGAGCGACACCGAGGTGAACGAATTGGCCGCGAGCCCGGTCGGAACGCCGTCCACGAGAGCCGCAA
The DNA here is from genome assembly GCA_036267955.1 of Mycobacteriales bacterium. Classification (GTDB taxonomy): domain Bacteria; phylum Actinomycetota; class Actinomycetes; order Mycobacteriales; family QHCD01; genus DATAVB01. Next base: position 12,313 of record DATAVB010000087.1, read on the forward strand.
CCGCCGTCACCCCGGTCGGAAACGCCCCGAATACCCGACGCAGCTCCCGTGAGTCGACGGCATTCTCCACACTCACGCGAGGCTCGCCACCGTGGTCGCCAACTGTGGCCGGGAAAACTGCAACCAGGAGTCGAGCGCCTCGGACTCCGCATATTCGCTGTCCACCAGAAACAACCCACGGGTCGGGCAGGTGGCGCCGAGCTCGACCAGCACCGGCTTGAGCAACATATCGGCGGCGAGTGAATGGCGCAGATCGCCACCGAGCATCAGCGGTACGGCCGTGACGCCGGCCAGCGCGCCACCGCCGATCCGGTCCAGAAAGAGCTTCAGCAGCCCGGTATAGGTCGCCTTGTAGGTGGGGCTCGCGACGATGACCAGCTCGCTGGCCTGAATCTCGGCGACGGCCTGCGACACCGAAGCGTCCGACCAGTCCAGGAGGGCGGCGCCGAAATCGACGAGATCGATACTCAGATCCGCTGGTCGGCCGGTGAGTTTCTCCGCGACCAGACCCGCTGCCTGATAGGTACGGGAACGCGGTTTGGGATTTCCGACGACAATCGCGACGGTCATGGGGTTCTCCTCAATCCAACGGGGTGGACTGGCGACGCTGCCATTCCGCGGCGAGCAATTCGTAGGAGCGGACCCGGTCCGCGTGATCGTGGGTGATGGTGGTGACGATCAGCTCGTCGGCTCCGGTGGCGTCCCGCAACTGTTCCAGCTGATCTGCCACCTGGGCCGGCGAGCCGACGAACTGGGTGTCGACGCGGTCGGCGACCAACTCGTACTCCGCGTCGGTCCAGGCATGCTCGCGGGCCTCCTCCGGAGTGGGGAACTGGATGGCGCCCGCGCCGCTGCGGATGCTGTGCACCCACAACCCGTACCCGGTGGCGAGTTGACGCGCGGCGGCCTCGTCGTCCGCAACGACGACATCGGCCGAAACGCTGACGTACGGGCGATCCAGGACCGCAGACGGCCGGAACGCCTCCCGATAGCCGGCGGCGGCCTCCAACACGGTGGCCGGGCTCACGTGGTAATTCGCGGCGAAGCGCAGGCCGTTCTCCCCCGCCACGGTGGCGCTCTGGCCGCCACTGCTGCCGAGAATCCACAGCTGCAGGTCCGATCCCTCCGCCGGGATCACGTGCGCCTCCTGTCCCTCGGCGGACCGGTAGGTGCCGCGCAGCAAGGCCAGCACGTCGCCGATCTGTTCGGCGTAGTCCTGCGCCTCGGAGTTCGGCTGCACCAGGAGTTTCTTCTGCAGCGCGAATCGCGGCGAGCCGATCAGCCGCTCCACCGGAAAGCGCGGCGGGATCTTCAGCCCATTGGGAGCCCGACCGTCGGCCACCGCGCCGACCAGCTCCGGCTGCCGGGCCTCGCCCCGCGGTCGCCCGCCCGAGCGCCCCAGCCCGAGATCGATTCGGCCGGGGTGCAACGCGTCGAGCAACCCGAATTCCTCCACCACGGAAAGCGCGGTGCGGTGACCCATCTGCACCGCACCCGAACCGATCCGGATCGACGAGGTCGCCGCCGCAGACAGCGCGAGTACGACCGCGGGTGACGTGCCCGCCACCCCAGGATTCAGATGATGCTCGGCGACCCAGTAACGCGAATAGCCGAGCCGCTCGGCCTGTTGGGCGAGATCAATGCTGTTCCGCAGTGCCTCGGGCGCACTGGAACCCGATGAGATCGGTACGAGATCGAGCACCGCGAGCGGTGTGTCGGCCATGATGGCGTCCTCTCAGGCGGATTGGGAGACGGGTTCGGCCGTTACCGGGCCCCAGGTCCACGGCGGGTCGGGAATCTCCCGGCGCAACACGGGCGCGATATCGGATTGGAAGAGCTCGAGCGATTCGCGATGCTGGACGTCGGTGAGGCCGCCGGCGTCGGCGTGCAGGTGCAGCACGCTGTGGCCGAACTGTTCGTGATAGCGGTGCACCTTCTCGATCACCTGCTGCGGACTGCCGATCAGGGCCGAGCTGCGTTCGACGAATTCTTCCAGGGTGGGAAATACCGGTTGGAGGCCGAGACTCTTCTGGAAAGCCAGGTGACCCTCGAACACGGGCCGGTAGGCCGCGATGGCATCCTGCGAATTTCGGGCCGCGTAATAGCCGGCCGTGCCGGCACCGACCACCGCGTCGGCCGGGTCGTGGCCGTAGGCCGCCCACCGCTCCCGGTAGTACCGGACCAGTTCGGCGTACGGCTCGATCGAGTTGGTCACATTCGCCGAGAAGAGCGGGTCGCCATATTTCGCCGCCAGATCAACCGATTCGCGACTGGTCGCGCTGCCGTGCCAGACCCGGATCGGCTGCTGCAACGGTCGCGGCCACACCTCCGCGTCGGTCAACGCCGGCCGGAACTGCGGCGCCGCCGTCACTTTGCCCTGCCGCCAGATTGTCCGGAACAGCTCGTAGGACTCCTTGTTCCGGTCCCACTGATCGTCCGAAGTGACGTGGAAGAGCTCACGCTGCGCCGTACCGTTGCCCTTGCCGATGATCAGCTCGAGCCGCCCGTCGGAGAGGTGGTCAAGGGTCGCGTAGTCCTCGTATGCGCGCACCGGGTCCAGCAGGCTCAGCGTCGTCACGGCGGTGAACAGCCGGATCCGGGAGGTGCGCGCCGCGATATTGCTGAGCACGACCGGCGGCGAGGAGGAGATGAACGGGCGCTCGTGCCGCTCGCCCACCCCGAATCCGTCGAAGCCGAGTTGCTCTGCCAGCACGGCATTCTCGATGACTTCGCGGAATCGTTCATACGTCGGCTTGCGCTTCCCGGTGACCGGATCGGGGGCGTGCACGATCAGGGTTATCGCGAGAAACCTCACGACGTCCTCCGCTCGACGGCACGATCCTTATTGGACAGTCCAAGGTGGTCGCGCAACGTGGTGCCCTCGTACTCGGTCCGGAACACGCCGCGTTCCTGCAACAGCGGGACCACGGTGTCTGCGAAACCGTCCAGCCCGCCGGGCGTGATGTGTGGCACGAGGATGAAACCGTCGCTCGCATCGGCCTGCACGAAGGAATTGATGGTCTCCGCGACGGTGGCCGGCGTGCCGACGAACGACTGCCGACCGGTGACTTCGACGATCAGCTCCCGGATCGAGAGCTTGTCCGCTTCGGCCCGCTCCCGCCATTCCTTTGCGGTCGCCAGTGGGTCGCGGTGCATCCGGACACTCGCCCGGCCCCGCGCCACCGTGTGCTCGCCGACGACGGGATCGACCTCGGGCAGTGGCCCGTCCGGGTCGTAGGCCGACAGGTCCCGATTCCACAGCTGTTCCAGGAACTTGATCGCGGTCTGACCGCTCACCTGCTGCAGGCGCACGTCGTGCGCCAATTCCTGCGCCTCGCGCTCGGTGTCCCCCAGTACGAACGTCGCCGCCGGCAGGATCAGCAGCTCGTCCCGGGTGCGTCCGTGTTTGGCCAGCCGTCCCTTGACATCGGCGTAGAACTCCTTGCCCGCCTCCAGGGTGCTGTGCCGGCTGAATATCGCATCCGCGGTGGATGCGGCGAATTCGCGGCCGTCGTCGGAGTCCCCGGCCTGGAAGATCACCGGCCGACCCTGCGGGCTACGCGGCACGTTGAACTGCCCGGAGATGTCGAAATGCCGGTCGTGGTGCTCGAACGAGCCGGCGGCCGGGTCGCGGAGGAAGACCCCCGACTCCTTGTCCGCGACGATCTCGTCGCCCTGCCACGAGTCGAACAGCTCCCAGGTGGTCTGCAGAAAGGTCTTGGCCCGCTCGTACCGCTGGTCCTGGGGCAGGAATCCGCCGCGCCGGAAGTTCTCACCGGTGAAGGCATCCCATGAGGTGACGACATTCCAGGCCGCTCGTCCCGCGGAAAGGTGGTCGAGGCTGGCGAACTGCCGGGCTACTTCGTACGGCTCGTTGAAGGTCGAGTTGATCGTGCCGGTCAGGCCGAGTCGGTCGGTGACCGCGGCGAGCGCCGACAGGACGGTGAAGGTGTCCGGTCGGCCCACCACGTCCAGGTCGTAGATCTCGCCGCCCTGCTCGCGCAGCCGGAGACCCTCGGCGAGAAACAGGAAGTCGAACCTGGCTCGCTCGGCGGTCTGGGCAAAGTGGACGAACGAACTGAATTCGATATGGCTGCCCGCCCGCGGATCGCTCCACACCGTGGTGTTGTTGACACCGGGAAAGTGGGCGGCGAGGTGCAGTTGCTTGATCGGCTTGCTCATCGGTGCAGCTCTCTTTCCGTCGCCGCCGTCAGGCGGTGGCGTAGCGGTTGGCGGGCAGCGAGAGCCCGAGCAGCCCGCGCAACGTGGCGGCCTCGTACGAGCGCCGGAATTCACCGCGCGCCTGCAACTCGGGGACGACGCCGCGGGTAATCGCCTCCAGGTCGTGCGGAATGCTCGCCGGTCGGAGCCGGAAGCCGGTTATCCCGGACCGCCGCCATTCCTGCATGAGGTCGGCCAGTTGGGCTGGTGTCCCGGCGAAGATGGTGGCGTCGCTGACGTATTCAGCTCCGGCCTTGTCGTCGAGCCGGGCCCTGCGGTCCGCGGCGGCGGTTTCGCTGTCGTCGAGGAACACCACGAGATCGGCGAATACGTGCACCGATTCGCGGCCGGCGGCGGTCTGAGCGGCCCGGATCTCCGTGACGATGTCCCGCGCCTGCCCGGCATCGGCCGGCGTCACGAAGCCGACGTCGGCCGCTCGCCCGACCAGCTGGTAGGGCACGGACCGGTGCGCGAGCGCGGTGACGATCGGCTGGCCCTGCGGCGGTCGCGGTGTGATGGACGGCCCTTTGACCGAGAATTGGCGGCCGACGAAATCGATGTAGTGCAGCTTCTCCCGGTCCACGAAACGGCCGGTCGCGACGTCCCGGATCTCCGCGTCGTCCTCCCAGCTGTCCCAGAGCCGGCGTACAACCTCGACATAGTCCGCGGCCTCATCGAACAATTCGGTGAGCAACGCCAGTGTCCAGGGGTCGTCGCGGTCCTCGGGCCGGAACGGCGGCAGGGTGCGCCGGCCGAAATGCGCCGCCTCGTGCGGCCGGGCCGACACCTGCACGCGGACGCCGGCCCGGCCGGTGCTGACATAGTCGAGCGTCGCGATGGCCTTGGAGAGGTGGAACGGCTCGGTGTGGGTCACCACAGCGGTCGGCACCAGCCCGACGTGCCGGGTGAGCGGTGCGACCCGCGACGCGATCAGCACCGCGTCCAGGCGCCCGCGCACCTGGTCCGTACGCGGGTCCGGGGAGGTGTAACTGGACGACTGCAGGCTCAGCGAGTCCTCGATGGTGACGAAGTCGATCAGCCCGCGCTCGGCTTCGATGACCAGGTCGGTCCAGTAGCGGGCATCGAAGAGTTCCGAGCTCCGTGCCTCCGGCTCGCGCCACGCGGCGGGGTGCCAGCCGGCACCGTCGAGCGCGACGGCGAGATGCACGGGACCGGTTGACTCAGGCGCTGATTCGGTCATGTCGAATTCGCTTCCTGCTTGATGGCATGCGGAAAAACCGTATGTCGCATATGCGGTCGCGCGCAATCCCCGGCCGCAGGCAGAGATCATCTGGCCGGTTAGCTGCTACCCGCATGGCAACGGGAACAGAACGGCCACCGCATCTATTTCCGTCACTTACGAGACCAAGATCTCTGACCTACTTTGCCGATCGATTTAGTATGGTTAGGCCTTTCGGCGAACCCGACGAGGATGATGCCCGGTGAGCGCGGAACCGCCCAGAACTCTCAAAACCGTCACCGGCGCGGGTGGTCAGCCCGGGACGTAGGAGCTGGCGATCGATCCGACGCGATCGACCCTCGACACTGCCGTCACCGTGGCCAAACTGGCCGAGGCAGCCAAGATCGACGCGTTGTTTACCGCCGATCTCCTCCGCTCATCGCCACCGTCTCCACCACATTCCATCATCCGTTCAACCTGGCCCGGCTGTTCGGCACGCTCGACCATGTGAGCAACGGGCGGGCCGCGTGGAACCTCGTCACCTCCTCGCTGGGCGAGGAGAATTTCGGCGCCGAGGAGCTACCGAGTCCCGAGGAACGCTATGCCCGGGCCACCGAGACCCTCGAGGTCGTCAATGCGCTCTGGGACAGTTGGGAACCAGGCGCATTGCGCCACGGCCCGGATGGAAACGTCATCCTTGACCGCGACCGCGTACATCCGATCAGCCACTCCGGCAGGTACTTCACCGTCGCCGGCCCGCTGAATATCCCGCCGTTGCCGCAACGGCGACCGGTCCAGATCCAGGCCGGGCAGTCCGAAGGCGGCATCGCGCTCGGAGCCCGCTTCGCCGAGATCGTGTCCACCTCGCTGCCCACCCTGCAGATCACCCAGGAATACACCACAAAGATGCGGAGTCTCGCCGCGCGACACGGGCGCGCACCCGGACTCCCACTCATCTTCAGCTCCTTCCACGCGGTCAATCGCCGGCGCGGCCGGGTCGAGATATTCTCCGGCTATATCCGGGCGGAATACACGCTCCGGGAGCTCATCGTCGCCGCCCAGGACACCGGCCACTGGTCGATTGCCGGCACCCCGGAACAGCTGGCGGATGCCATCGAGGAACGCTTCCGGGCCGGGGTGCTCGATGTCCTCTCGCTCGGCGGACTCGCCGATCTGCGACAGCACGACTTCATTGTGAATGGGCTGTTGCACGAGTTACGCAACCGTAAGATCGTCGCCGCCGACTATACGGGCAATACACTTCGGGAAAACCTCGGTCTGGAGCTGCCGGCGCGCACCGCCACCCGGCAACTATCCCCAGCAAGCCGATAGAGATTGCACTAACTTCGTTCGGCGGTTATCGTCGGACACGGTAACGAGCGTCAGCATCGAGCCATCGGCTCGGCTGAACGGCAGCCCTCCAGCGTGGTGGGGGTGCGCCCGGGCCTACCAGCATTCGAGGTGAACGATATGCACTCACAACGCCATGACACTGTCGGACACCTCAGCGCGCCCTGCTTCTTCCAGTCACGGTTCATCCGCCGTCACGTCGACCTGCACCGGGTCAGCAGCGCCCTGTGTCCTGAGCACACCGCGTTCTGACTCCCACTCCAGCTCACCGCACTCGTAGGTGCGGTGGTTCACGCGCGTCCGTATTCAGGATCGGCGAGCCAGAAATGCCGCAGCGGCGTGTCCACGACAAAGGGAAGAGCCTGACATGAGTAGCTCGTGCTCAGCACGGAACCGGTCGAGGCAATGAGTACGCGATCCCAGACGGAAGTGGCTGGCACCACTCCCCTGGCGGTCCGGGAATCGGATGCCGAACTCCTCGGCGCCACGATCGTGCCGCTGCGCCGCCCGGGTCAGTGGGTCACTGCGGTGATCGCGCTGGGCCTGTTCGGGATGTTCGTCCACTCCCTCATCACGAATCCGCGGTTCCAGTGGAATGTCGTCCGACATTACTTCGCGACCGAAGCGATCCTGCGCGGCCTGCTTCTCACACTCTGGCTGACCGCCCTGGTGATGGTGTGCGGATATCTCCTCGGGATAGTTCTCGCGGTGGTCCGGTTGTCCCGCAATCCGGTGCTGCGCACGTTGAGCTTCGGATATGTGTGGCTCATCCGCTCGGTCCCGCCACTGGTTCAGTTGCTGTTCTGGTACGAACTGGCGTCGCTCTATCCGCGACTGTCCCTCGGAATTCCGTTCGGTCACGAATTCGTGACCGTGAAGACCGCCCATCTCTTCACCGGTCTGCTGGCGGCCTTCGTCGGCCTGACCCTCGATGTGGCGGCGTTCTCGTCGGAAATCGTCCGCGGCGGAATTCTGTCCGTGGAGCACGGCCAGTCCGAGGCGGCGCAGTCGCTCGGGCTCAGCAAGTTTCGGATCCTCCGGCGGATCGTGCTGCCGCAGGCGATGCCGGCGATCATTCCGGCCTCCGGCAACATGCTGATCGGCATGTTGAAGGCGACCTCGATCGTCAGTGTCATCGCCGTACAGGATCTGCTCTATTCGGTGCAGCTGGTCTACAACCAGAATTACCTGGTTATCCCACTGCTGCTGGTGGCGACTATCTGGTACATCATCCTGACCACGTTGCTGTCGATCGGGCAGTTCTACGTCGAACGACATTACGCGCGCGGCACCCGGCGCGCGGCGGACCGCAGCGTCTGGCAACTGACCCGGGCCAATCTCCCGCTGTTCGGCGGAAAGACGAATTACTGGGCGGGCCTGTCGTGACCGGCGAGCCGTTGCTGCGGGTCCGCGCGCTGCGCAAGAGTTTCGGGGCCAACACTGTCCTGGATTCCGTCGACCTCGACGTCCACGAGGGCGAGGTCACGGTGCTGCTCGGCCCGTCGGGGTCGGGCAAGAGCACGTTGCTGCGGTGCATCAACCACCTGGAGAAGCTGGACGCCGGTTTCGTCGAAATGGCCGGCGAGGTGGTCGGTTACCGGTACGAACGCAACCGGCTGCACGAGCTGCGTTCGGCGGCAATCGCTCGGCAGCGGGCCCAGATCGGCATGGTGTTCCAGCAGTTCAACCTCTTCCCGCACCTGACCGTGCTGGAAAACATCGTCGAGGCGCCGATCGCGGTGCGCGGCCGGTCAAGGAAGGACGCCACCGCGCGGGCGCAGGAGCTGCTCGACCGGGTCGGGCTCGGTGACCGCGCCAATTCGTATCCGCGCCAGATGTCCGGCGGCCAGCAGCAGCGGGTGGCCATCGCACGCGCCCTGGCCATGGAACCGAAGCTGATGCTGTTCGACGAGCCCACCAGCGCGCTGGACCCCGAGCTCGTCGGCGAGGTGCTCGGCGTCATGAAAGACCTGGCGTTGAGCGGAATGACGATGATCGTCGTCACGCATGAGATCGGATTCGCCCGCGAGGTCGCCGACACGGTGGTCTTCCTGGACGACGGACGGATCATCGAGACCGGCCGACCGGCCGACGTGCTCGCCAATCCGAGCCACGATCGGGCGCGCGCCTTTCTCGCCGCCGTGCTCTAGACCACCCTCCATAGAAAATCGGCCTCTATGAAATCACTCAGTGGGAAAGGACCATTGTGATCGGATCCAGGGCCCGGACGACGTCCCGGCACGTGCTGCCCGCAATCGCCTGCGCCGCGCTGCTGGCGCTGCTGGCGGCATGCGGTTCGTCGAACGCCTCGGACAGTGGCGGCGGATCCGGCGGCAATGCCGGCGCGGCCGCCAAGTCCGCGGACTATCCCAAACAGGACGTCGTCTCGGCGATCTCGATCGATCAGAAGCTCAATGCCGAACTGCCCGCCTCCGTGCGGAGCAAGAAGTCGCTGACCCTGGGCACGACGCTCAGCACCGGCACCTCCGGGTTGCCGCATTCCGGCGTCACGACGAACGGGCAGTACGTCGGCGTCGACGTCGACCTGCGCAACGCGATCGCGAAGGTCCTCGGGATCAGCTGGACCATCAAGGACGGCACCTTCGCCACCATCGTGCCCGGCGTGCAGAACAACAAATACGACGTCGGGCAGGACAATTTCGGCGTCACCAAGGCCCGGGAGGAGGTCGTGGATTTCGCCACCTACCTCACCGACGGCCAGTCCTTCCTGGCGCCCAAGGACAGCAAACTCGACAAGGTGTCGAACCTGAACGATCTGTGCGGCCTCACGGTCGCCACCAGTCCGGGCTCGACCTTCCAGCAGATCCTCACCGACGGGGCCGGGAAGTGCGCGTCCGCTGGGAAGAAGCCGTACAAGGTGCAGCTCTTCTCCGACAACGCGCCCATCTGGCTCGGCCTGGCCAACGGGAAGGTCGACATCTACTTCGGCCCGACGTTGAGCCTGAAATACGACGCCACCCACGTGCCGAATGTGAAATTCCTCAGTCAGTTCAGCTCGACGCCGGTCGGTTTCGTCACCGGAAAGCAGTCCCCGCTGGCCAAGCCGATCAGCGCCGCGATCAACGAACTGATCGCGAGTGGCGACTACACGAAGATCCTCAAGAAATGGGGCGTCACCAGCTCCGGAATCACCAAGTCGGAGGTGAATCCGACGCCGACCCTGTGAGCCGCCGAATTGTCAGCTGGCAGCGCGCAGTACCTCGGCGAGCACCACGAGGTGACTGAGCTCGATCTCCCTGGTGGCGGTGAGCAGCATCAGGTCGTGGTCCCGGGTCAGGCCGCGCAGGGTTTCCACCAACTCGGCCCGGGCGGGTTCGTCGAGCTCGGCCAGATAGCGACGGCGGAACTCCGGAAACTGGTCGGCGACGTGCCCGTACCATTTCCGGAGTTCCGTGCTGGGCGCGACGTCGCGGTACCAGTCGTCCAGGTCCGCGGCGGGCTTGCTCAACCCGCGCGGCCACAGCCGGTCGACAAGAATGCGGAGTCCGTCAGCATCCGTTCGTTCGTCGTACACGCGCTTCATACCGATCATGCCGACTCCGGCCCGATGCTCAGCCGGCCGCCTCCGCGACCAGATCTTCCAGCAGGTTAGCGCTGTCGGCCCGGCGGGCCGACAGCTAATCGGTCTTGGCGAGCGCGAAGAACTCCTGCCTGGCCGCGGCGCCCTGGCGTAAATGCCCCTGCAGGGCCGAGGTTATCGTGCGCGAATCATGGGCACGGACGCCGCGCAGCGACATGCATTGGTGCTCGGCCGCTCCTGGACCTGCAGCCCGCGGCCGAGCCACTCCACCACCCGCGCGAGTTTCGACAGACCGACGATGCGCTGATCGGGCCGGTAACCGACGTGCGCGACGCCGTGAAACGGCAGCATGTAGTGCTCGCAGAGGGATTGGAACGGAATGTCCCGGGCCAGGACGAGCTCGTCGTAATTCTCGTCATTGGCGAACGTGGTGAGGTCAAAGGCCTGCGGAGTCAGCACCGGGTGCGCTCCGGCCAGCGGTGCGGAAGAGGTCACGACAGACTCCTCGGTGGCCTGGCGACGCCGGCGGGCGTCGGCACGGCCGGCAGGATTCGTTCTAACGGATGATGGAACGTACGTTAGACCGTCCACTGTTCTTTCGTCAACGGGAGTATCTTTTAGAATCCGGGAGGGAGCGGCCATGGATCAGTCGGAGCATCAGGCGCACGTCGACGCTCAGGTGAACAGCGTGGCGTCGCTGGGCGAGCCGGTCCGCCGGGCTCTCTACCGGTTCGTGGTGGCCCAGTCGGAGTCGGTGAGTCGTGACCAGGCCGCGACCGGGGTCGACGTGGCCCGACACGTGGCGAAATTCCACCTCGACCGGTTGGTGACCGACGGCCTGCTCGACGTCGAATACCGCCGCCCGGACGGCCGCACCGGCCCGGGCGCCGGCCGGCCGGCCAAGTTCTACCGCCGGGCGGAGCGCGACATCGCGGTCAGCCTGCCCGAACGTCGCTACGATCTCGCCGGACGCATCATGGCCGCCGCCATCACCGACGCCGCCGGCTCCGGCGCCACGGTCGAGACCGCCCTGCGCCGCGCGGCCGATGCCGTCGGCCGCAAGCTGGCCGCGGACGCCCGGCGTGCGGCTGAGCAACCAGAGGCCGACCGACAGCGCGACCGACACAGCGACCCGATCCGGGCGGTCCGCACCGTGCTGGACGCCAACGGATTCGCGCCCACCGTCGCCGCCGACCGGATCACCCTGGGCAACTGCCCGTTCCACGACCTCGCCGCGGACTTCCCCGCGCTCGTCTGCGGGATGAATGTCGACCTGATCGGCGCACTGCTGGATGCACTCGGCGAGTCGACGCTGCGCGCCCAACTCGATCCGGCGCCGGGCCGCTGCTGCGTGACGGTCGTCCGGCCTGGTGCTGCGACCACAGTTACCTATTCTGCATGATCACCGGCGCAGGCTTGGTGTCGCTCGCCGATTATTAGCACGCGTCCGCCAACTGCGATCGAGTTTCTATGACAAGCCCCTCCCGAGCGCGAAGCCGCAGAGATGGGCCCACGCTCTCGCCCACGCGGTCACAACCGGTCGCCGCGATGATCGTCCCGTCCGGGCTGAGGCCAGCTGGCATCTCCAGCGGTAGATCTCCGAAGTTCAACACGACAAGGATTCCGTTTTCGAGATGGTCGCGTCGATAGGCGAGGCACGCGTCTGGAACACCAGCCACGAGGCTGAAGTCACCCGATTGAAGGGCTGGCGTGGCTCGCCGCACGGCAATGAGACGGCGGGTCAGTTCGAGAATTGACCGCTCGTCATTCGCCTCCGCGGCCACGTTCTGTGTGGGCCAGTCAGGGGCCAGCGGCAGCCACGGCTCGACCTCGGCGGGACAGAATCCCGCGTTCGGCTGATCGACCCATTGCATCGGCGTGCGCCCACCGTCGCGGCTCCTCGGATTGTTCGGGTCTGCGGAGAGCCGATCGCGTTGGCGCTCAGGTGGCACTTCGACTTCCGGCAGTCCGATCTCGTCGCCGTAATACAGGAACGGCGTGCCCCGCAGCGTCAGCACCAGCATCGCAGCCAAGCGAGCGGTGGATTCACCGTGCCGCCCGACCCGCGCGGTGTCATGGTTGCCCAGGCAGTAGTTCGGCCACGCACCGGCGGCGGCGAGCGCGGAGTCGTACGAGTCGACCCAGTCGGCGATTGCGTGCGCCTCAAGCGGCACGAAGGTGAGGCGGAAGTTCATCGCCAGATCGAGCAGGTCACCGTTGCCGTGGAAGGTCGCGAAGTGATCGAGCGGCAGGAAGTAGAACACCTCTCCGATGAGAACCCGATCGGCGTGGCGGTCGGCGACCGCGCACATCAACCTGATGTAGTCGAGCGTCTCGGGGCGGTTGCACTGATGGCGGGCAGAGATAAAGTAGTTGCGCACGTCAGCCCCCGGCGGCAATGGGGCCTCGCCGCGCAATTGCGGGTCCTTTCCCAAGAAGTCGGCCATGTCGATCCGCGCCCCGTCCGCGCCGCGGGCGAACCAGAAGTCGAGCACGTCGAGCATCGCCTTCTGCACATCGGGGTTGCTCCAGTTCAGATCTGGCTGCGACGGCGAGAAGTTCGCGAGGTACCACTGCGCCGTCGAATCGTCAAAGACCCACGCGCCTCCGTCGACGGCGCGCGATCCCTGTCCACGCCAATTGTTTGGCGGCGAGCCGTCCGGCTTCGAGTCAGCCCAGATGTACCAGTCGCGCTTGGCGTTCGCACGCGATGAACGCGACTCGCGAAACCACTCGTGCTCCGACGAGGTGTGGTTCGGAACGAAGTCGACGACGACCTTGATGCCGCGCTCATGCGCCGAGCCGACCAGCCTGTCAAAGTCTCCCAGTGTGCCGTACTCGGGAGCGACAGCACAGTAATCCGTGATGTCGTATCCGAAGTCATGCATCGGCGAGCGATAGAACGGTGTAAGCCATATCGCGTCTATCCCGAGCTGGTGGATATAGTCAAGGCGGCTGGTTATGCCGGCCAGATCACCTATTCCGTCACCGTTCGAGTCCTGAAACGAACGAACGTAGATCTGGTATATGACGCCATTCCGCCACGACGGATCGGGACGGTCATCTCTCGGCATTGTCGTCATGGTTTGGTTCCTGGGCTGGGGATGTCAGGCAACGCCTCCGACAATTTCCGTCGCCTCATGACGCGAACCGGACGGCCAGGACAACCACGATGATCGCGAACCCGCCGGTAGCGCCCACAGCCCCGCGCGGCTTGACAAGCGGAATCCACGCGGTCGGGCTAGTGCACCAACCCATCGATCTGGTAGTGCATGACGCGGTAGTTCTGGTTGTCGTACCACTGGCTGACGCAGATGTGGAAGTCGTCGAACGACGAGCCTGGAATGATGAATCCGCCGTACGGGCTGGCGACGAGATTTCCAGTCTCGTTGCCCGGCGTCGTCGGGACGATGATCGTCTGCTCCGGCGTGGTGAAGAGGTTCGCGGTCGGCACCGGGAAGACCTGAGCCCGCATCGACAGCACATCCATGTTCAGCCAGGTGAACGCGTATTGCCCACCCATGGCGCGGAAACAGATCTCACCCCATTTACGTGAGCCGGTAATCGTGGTCGGCGGATTTCCCCACGCCCAGTTTCCGTTGGCGAATCCCCACGGCTGATAGGAGGCGGGGACTCCGAGTTGGTCCTGCGGCACCCGGTGCAGCAGGAGATCCGACACGACGTCACGGTTGAACACGGTCGACAGCACGTAACAGAAGCCGTCGTCGGCGACCGCATAGGTCTTCTGCTGGAATTGGCCGTTGTATTGATTTCCCGGCCACTGGCACAGATATTCCCAGGTCTCGCCACTGTCGGTGGATTTCCAGAAATCGGAGTGGTCGGTCTGGTAGATGACACCCCGCATGAGGTGCATGTACATCGTGCCGCCGACGGTGAACACATCCGACGGAATGGCGGTGGTGTAGCCACCGTTCACCGGATTGTGCGGCTCCGGAACGAGACCGTTGGCGTGTGATCCACCGACGCTGCCGTCGATGGTCAACGAATTCAGGTTGCTGCTGCTGGACCGCAGGCCGACCGGCGCCCGCCAGTCCGGGCCGCCGACCCCGCTGCCGTCGAAGGTGTCGCCACCCACGAAGAGCATGGTCCCGTTAGGACAGAGCGCGGGAATTCCCAGGTCGGTCCAGGGCGCGGCGAAGGCTCCGGTCTCCGCCGGCCCGGTCAGGTTCTTGACCTTGGCGCCGCTGATGGCGTCTGGGCGCACCACCCGGGGTCCGGCGGCATTCGCCGAGTTCGCGGTGCCGGCCACCGCTCCCGCTCCCAGGGCGACGCCCAAGCCACCCCTGAGGACCGATCGACGGCTGAGGACACCAAGCTGGGCCAGCGTTCTGGATTCCGTTGCTCTGGGCATACGCACTCCTCAGCAGGCGGGCGACCGCTCCGGCGGGCCATGAGAAATCGAATTCTCAAGCGCCCCCACTATCGAGCAGGCGGAGCAGATCGGCAACCCCTGGACGACTGCGCGCCGGTCGCCGGCAATTACGGCCTTCCGTAATTGCGTCCATCCGACCTAGGATGCGCAGATCACGAACTCCTCTGAAATCGGCGGGTGTGGTCAGCGTTGCTGAACGACGGTGTGCGGCCGGCCTCTGAGGCCGAGCTGGAAGAGCTGCTCTCGACGCCCTCGGCCGGTCTGGTCGCCGAGCTCGGCACTCTCACGGGTGATCTGCTGATCCTCGGCGCGGGCGGCAAGATGGGGCCGACCATGGCCCGGATGGCGAGGCGAGCACTCGACCTCGCCGGCCGCGACGACGTCGACGTGATCGCGGTGTCCCGCTGGTCGGACACCGCCGCCGCGGACCGGCTGCGCGCGGCCGGGGTGCGGGTCGAGGTGGCCGATGTGACCGTCGACAGTGACCTGTCGGCGTTGCCCGAGGCGGCGAACGTCGTCTACCTCATCGGCGCGAAATTCGGTGTGTCGGCCAATCCGCACACCGCCTGGACGGTCAACGCCGTGCTGCCCGCCCTGGTCGGCCGGCGGTACGCGAAGTCCCGGTTGGCCGTGCTGTCCACCGGCAACGTCTATCCGCTGACCCCGGTCGAGGCCGGCGGCCCGACCGAATCCGACCCGACCGGCCCGGTCGGCGAATACGCGATGTCCTGCCTCGGGCGGGAGCGCGCGGTCGATGCGGTCAGCGCCGAGCACGGTACGGCGGCGGCGATCATCCGACTCAACTACGCGGTCGAGTTGCGCTACGGCGTTCTCGCGGATCTCGCGACCCGCATCCACGCCGGGACCCCGATCGACCTTGCCACCGGCCATGTCAACGTGGTCTGGCAGCGCTACGCCAGCGAGGTGGCGCTGCGGTCCCTGCTGCACGCGAGCAATCCGCCGTTCGTGCTCAACCTCACGGGCCCCGAGACGGTGAGCGTCCGCCGGGTGGCGACCCGGCTGGGCGAGCTGCTGGGCGCCGAACCGGTCTTCACCGGAGAGCCGGCGCCGACCGCGCTGCTGTCGAACGCCGGCCGCTGCCACGCGCTCTTCGGCTATCCCGACATCGCCCTGGACACGCTCGTGGCCTGGCAGGCCGGGTGGCTGCTGGCCGGCGGCGAGCTCTGGGCGAAGGCGACCAAATTCGAACGACGGGACGGACGGTTCTGATGGCGGCCACACTCGCACCGGCGCAGGCCCGACTGCTCGCCGAGGGCACGGTCATTCCGGCGCATCCGCTGGCGCTGGCCGCCGACCGGACCCTCGACGTGCCGGCGCAGCGCGCATTGACCCGCTATTACGCCGCTTCCGGCGTGGGTGGCGTCGCGGTCGGCGTGCACACCACCCAGTTCGCCATCCACGATCCCGGTTCAAAACTGCTCGAGCCGGTGCTCTCAATCGCCGCCGAAACCCTCGACCACCTGCACCTGGACCGGCCGTTCCTGCGGATCGCCGGCGCCTGCGGCCCCCTCGAACAGGCGGTCGCCGAGGCCGAGCTCGCCGCCTCCCTCGGCTACCACGCGGTGCTGCTCTCCCCCACCCGCGGCGACGAGTCGACTCTGCTGGCCCGGGCGGCGGCCGTCGGCGAGGTGTTGCCGGTCATCGGTTTCTACCTGCAGGAGGCCGTCGGCGGACGCTATCTCGGCCTCGAATTCTGGCGCCAGCTCGCCGATCAGCCGGGCGTCGTGGCGGTGAAACTCGCGCCCTTCGACCGGTACCGCACGCTGGAGGCGGTCCGTGGCATCGCCGCCTCCGACCGGGGCGCGGACGTGGCGATCTACACCGGCAACGACGACGCCATCATCACCGATCTGCTGACCCCGTACGACCTGGGCGACGGTATGCGGCGGCACGTCGTCGGCGGGCTGCTCGGCCAGTGGGCCGTGTGGACCTCCGCCGCGGTCGCCATCTTCGATCTCGCCCGCCGGGCCCGGTCCGGGGACGCGGCGGCGCTGGCCGAGGTGCTCGGCCGCAGCGCCGGCCTCACCGACGCCAACGGCGCGGTCTTCGACGTACGCAACCACTTCCACGGCTGCGTTCCCGGGATCAACGCCGTGCTGCACCAGCAGGGACTGCTGCGCAGTCCGCTGTGCCTGGATCCCGCGGAGAATCTCTCACCCGGGCAGGCGGCCGAGATCGCCCGGGTGCGGGAACGCTACCCGTGGCTGATCGACGACGACTTCGTCCTGGAGCACCTTGCCGAATGGCTGGGCTGAGACGGTGACGTGTCACTGACGCCCGGCTGACATCGGGCTGACATCGATCTGCCATTGACCTTCTCTAACTTCGGTGACCGACGGAGGAGTCGTTCAATGAGAGTCCGGCTGCTGGGCCCGATCCAGGTGTTCGCCGACGGCGAATCGATCGACCTGCCGGTGGGGCGGCGGCGGACGTTGCTGGCGGTGCTGGGACTCGCCCGGGGCGCGCCCTCACCATCGAGGCGATCGCCGAACGGCTCTGGGCCGAGCTCGCCCGAGCCGCCCGGGTGGCACAGGCGGACCCGGCCGACCCGGCGGCCTAATTCGAATTGCTGTCCGCCGCCCTATCGCTGTGGCGCGGACCGGTGCTCGCCGATATTGACATTTCGGCACGGCAGCGGTCGCTTGTCGCCGGTCTGGAGGAGGAACGGCTGTCCGCGACCGAACGACGCTTTGATGTCGGCCTGCGGTTGAGCCGGCACGCCGAGCTGGTGGCCGAGTTGACCGTCGCCAGCACCGAGCATCCGCTGCACGAACGTTTCTGGTGTCAGCGCATGGTCGCGCTGTATCACGCTGGTCGTCAGGCCGAGCCATTGGCGGCATATCGCGCCATCACCGGCCGGCTTGCCGATCAGCTCGGAATCGATCCCGGCGCCGAATTACGGACCACGCATGAGGCGATCCTGCGACAGACTCTCGGTTCACCGGTGGCCGCCACCGCCTGATCCAGCTGTTTGTAACCAGATTCTGTGCCGAGGCTCCGCGAATCGACAACTTGGCCTCGCGGCGGACACCCCGATCGACACATCGGCCGGCACCGGATGACCCGACTGCGAGGTCGAGTAGCGCAAAGATGAAGAATCCACCTCCCCATTGGCGTTGATCCGGCACACTCTCAACCGCCATATGCCATGGGGGAATTTAATGATCAGAATAGCGAACAACAGAGTGGCCCGACTTCTTGCCGCATCAGGCGCGATAGTTGTCGGGGTTGCGACGCTCTGCGTCACCGGGGCCACGGCGGCGCAGGCGACGCCAGGCTGCGCGGTGACGGATTACCGCGAGGTCGTTCGTCGAAATTCACTGTGTACGACACGGACAGACCGGGAACGTACAAGACAGTCGGTGGCGACGGATACACGAAGAAGGATTTCAGCACTACCGCCTGGCATTCTGCGACGACCTCCCTGCGGTACGGAGCCTGGACCTCAATTTCCACGAAGCGCATCCACTCGAACAAGGTGTCGGTGTCGTCGGCCGTGTCCCGCTACGCGGAGTTCGACGGACGCATTCACTATGCGGGCCGGCTCATGACATTCGAGACCCGGCACTCGGTCCATGATCCGTGGAAGGTCTTCGGATACGCCCGTACCAACTCCGCAGGTCGGGCGTCGGCGACACACACCAGCTCGCGGCTCGACTACTACCGCGTCGTGTTGACCGACATCAGCACCGGCTGGGGATTGGCGAGCGGAACGTCGCGCCGCCAGGCGTGCATCTGGAGTTCCTGTGCAGGATCGATGTCTCGCTCCTCGATCCGGGCCGATCGAGGTGCGGTTTGATCGAGGAAATCCGCGTCATCCGATCGAAGTGCGCTTTACCCGCCGGAAAACTCGTCCCGTGCGATCGAAGCGCGCTTTGATCGGCGAAATCGACTGCAGGACCGGGTAAAGCGCACTTCGATCGGCCTGCAGCGAGTGGGACGACCGATCGCTCGCCGATCTTGAAGTTGTCGTCCATCGATGCCCGAAATGTGGGGCCTTGTCATCAAGATCGGCGAACGAGTGCGGCGAACCAGCGGGCTACAGTTCTCAGGGGAGCAGCGAGAGTTTCTTGGCTAGTTTGTCGATCCGGTTGCGCGGCCCGACAAGGCTCACTGCGTAATAGGAGATCTCGGTCGCCGCACTGACCTGCTGCAGGTATTCGTCGTAGACGCGGGTGCTCTGCGCCTGGCTGGGCATGTCGGCGACGAACACCTCCTCGGCGCCGACCGCCCTGGCGCGCAGGTCAGTTAACTGTTCCGTTGTCGCACCGAGAATTGAGCAACCCGCCCACGGCAGACCCGCATGCACCGACCCTGCGCCGTCCTTGGCGTCCGGCCCGAGCAGGCCGGCGACCGCACGTCCGGTCGCCGACGCCACGCAGACCGCGGCGTTGACGGCCCGGCCCGCCGGCAGCGCCTGGTCCACCACAATGATCCATTTCAGCCGCGCGGAGCGGGTCGGCTCCGCGGTGTTGATTTCGTCGGCCGCGAAGCCAACCTCGCCGGGCTGACCAGTGATCATCAATAACTCCCCAGAGCTGAATTACATACGTGCCAATGCCCACTAAGCTATACTTGACGGCACCAATATCACAAATGATCCGTACTAAGTACGGCACGGGAGGCTGCACGGTGGATCTGGACGAACTTGATACGGCGATCCTGGGCGAATTGCAGTCAGATGCTCGCCGGACCAACCGCGACATCGCCGCATCGGTCGGCATCTCCCCCACCACGGCGCTGGACCGCACCCGCGGGCTGCGCGATCGCGGAGTGATTCGGGGCGCCATCCTGGATGTCGATCTACCCTCGATCGGCCGACCGGTGCAGGCGCTCATCGCGGTACGGATCCGGCCCCCGTCCCGGCGCACGATCGAGGCGTTCCGGACGTGGGTGTGTGCCCTGCCCGACACCCTCGGCGTCTTCGTCACCTCCGGCGCCGAGGATTTCCTCATTCACGTGGCGGTGCCCGACAACGACAGCCTCTACGCATTCGTGATCGACAAACTCACCGAGCGGGCGGAGATTGCCGACGTGCGGACCTCCGTGGTGTACGAACACCTGCGCAACGACCGGATTGCGCCGGCGACAGCGCGCAAAACGCCGCGCCGAAAGCGGGCCTGAGCCGCGTGACCAGATCCTAAACCGCGTGGCCAGGGCCCTAAGCCGGAGATGACCCGGCGGCCAGATCGAGCAGCACCATCGGCAGCTCGGTATCGGCGCCGCCGATGGACCTTCCCAGGGTCGATTCCAGGACCGGCCGCAGGGTGGCCCACGCCTTCGGATGACGGCGCGCATAACTGTCCAGGGCCCGCTTGGCATCCCGATCACTCAGTACCATTGCGCTGGCCGGAGACGGCCCGCGCCCACCGAGAAATACCCGCACCCGGGAATTGGCTCGCACATTGCGAAACCACTGCGCGCGATCACCGAAACCGGAGACGACCACGTAGCGGCCAGGCGATGGATGATCGATAATCTCCAGGACGACGAAGCGGCGTTGCCCGGACTTCCGGCCGACGTGCTCGAGCATCAACATGCGCGGACCGAGAAGGAAACCCAATCGCGCCCGATAAAGCCAGATCGGCGCCCGGACGAACCACCGAACCCGAAGCAGACGGGCGCCGGCCCGCGCGACACGTGAACTGAATGGCATGCCTGACCTCCCTACCGCGGCGGTGCCATCATTCCACTCCGCCCCACAGCCCCTGCGAGGCATACGTCCCGAGTCAGTCAACCGGCTAGCGCGTACCGGAGACATGCCGGACACCCGTCCGCACCCTCAGCTCATCCCGCTCCCCGGTGATCATGAGCGAGTAATGCCGGCCAGGGGCGGCACAACACAATCACGATCACCTGCGTACGGAGCTAACCGTTGCGTGATGCACATCTTGTTGTACCTTCTCAGACCTCGTTCACCGAAGCACCCGGCGCGTCCCGCTTGACGGCCTGAATGCCATTCTCAACCCCACTCTTATTCGTATAGCCCTCGCCTCCGGTTGCGATTACCTGCCCGTTAGCGGACTTGAGCCGCCACCGATATTCACCCCGCGTGTCCTTGTAAACCTCGAACTTTGCCATTACAACTCCAATCCTAAGTGGCGGCGTGTTAGATCTGCGTTGCGGCCGGCGCTACGGCCCTGTCTGGCTCCTCGTTCAACTTCGTCGTCTCGGTTGACCTGTAGAGACCTTCGAATAATTCGACGGGATCATCTCGTCGGTCAGAGATCCGCTCGCCATCTACGCCGGGGTCATCTTGCTGAGCAAACTGCTCAATGCCGACACCCTCGGACTCCTGCTCGTCCTGAGATGACAAAGCTGTCGAAGGAAGTTGCGGAGGGACATCGATCTCAGCGATGTCCTCCGGCTCAGGATGCCGAAGCCTTGGCGGACTGGCCGACCAGGGCTTGAGATTCTGAACAACCTCACCGTAGAACTTGTCGACCAATTCGAAGACTGAACCCACGAATGAGCCCTTCCCTTGACCCCGCTTCGTCCCTGCAACACTTCCAATCGCGATCTGGAACTTCCGAATCTCTCGCTTCTGGTCGTCGAGGAGGAGCGTCGGATCCTGTCTGAGGTCCCGTAGGAGCTCGGACCGGCTCGCGCCACGCGACCAAGGCGTAAATGCGTCTATCCGAACGTCCTCGGGAGCATCGCGTAATTGTCGGAGCAGCCAGTTGATTCTCGTCAACGGACGGCCCTCACGGGGTGCGCCAACCTCGACAAAGCACAGTACCCGTCCGGCGCGGAGGTCTGCGCTGATGTTGATGGGTGCAACTGTGTTTGGCACATTGAGCGTGCCGCTCATCGTGCCCGAGGCGCTCAGGGACGCCGCTTGGGACTGCAACCGTAGTGCTGGCTCGGCCTGCTCTCGCCTGGTCAGCGACGGCTGGACTTCCATTCCGAGCACACGACCCATTCGCATTCCGATAAAGCGGATGAGCTGCTCCCAGCGGGTCGCGACATCTGTCGCACGATCGTCGCCGGGCAAGAGAGTCCCGGCCTTCACAGCCTCGCGGACCGGGACCCAGGCCGCACCCATGTCGTCAAAGTCAACCGCACCCGATCGGGGGTGCTCCAAATATCGAATCAACTCCGACAAGATCCAGGCCTGATCTGGGTCGCTCACATGCTGATTCGTTCTCGCCATCAGAGCCTCGGTGTGGATCTGGCTCCAAGAGACGTGACGCAATTCGACTTTGCGGCACTTGCGCTTGTCAACCGGGGTCGGATGCATCCCTGGAGCTGCGGCAATCTGATTTGAGATCGTCACAACAGCCTGAAAGCCCTGCTCTTTAGCGATATCTAGGTAGTTTTCTAGCTGCTCAACCTGTAATTCGTTCTTCCCGGTCTTGACTTCGACCAGCGCCACCCAAGCCCGCTGACCTCGTGCTACCCGGATTAGTCCATCCGGATATAGACGTTTACCATTCAGGACAAATGGCACTTCGATGAAAGCCTCTATACCGCCGGCCGGGGCACCGAATCGTCCCGTAACTGTCCGCCCAAATTCCTTGACCGACGCTAGGACGGCTAATAGCGCCGAGGTCCCTCTGCGCTCCTGCTCTTCCGACCCAGAAATACCTGAGGTCGGAATTAGTCGAGCTGCATGCCAAGGCTCTTCCGCCATGTTACTTCCCCCGTCTCTCTACGAACGGGCGCAACGCTAGCGCAACTCCGCAGTCGAAGACGGCCGAACGCTGCTTTTACGATGCAATTATGCGGCCTAACAAATCATTCTGCGGCGCACCGAGGACATTGCCGGCAATTGCGGCTGGGGTAGGCACACTGTACGAGATACGAGACTTAACGTGACATCAGCTGCGTAGAAAGGTAGATCACGGCCGCCGACTCTCCTGCCGGGCAACCGCGCGGCGCATGGCGCATCGCGTAGGCCGACAACAAGCCCCTGAGATGGAGGTTCCGCTGCGACCGCAAGGCCTGCGCGAAGCAGGCCCACCTATGGCCGGCCTGGTGCACGACGGTCTCGTCGTCGCACCGGTCCTTGGACCTGCGACAGGGTTACGACAGATTGATCCCGACCCACCGGGCAAAGCTGGAAATTGTCCCGGTCGCCCGTGTGTCACGGTCGGCCAGCGCCAGGACTGTCTCGCGCACGGCAGGATGATGGCGGGTCGATCGTGGTGCAGTCCGGCGTGCCTCGGCCAGGTCGGCGAGGCAGCGACCCCTGTCTCCCTCCAGCAACCAGGCACGGGCCTGATCGATGTGG
The DNA here is from genome assembly GCA_036267955.1 of Mycobacteriales bacterium. GTDB lineage: Bacteria > Actinomycetota > Actinomycetes > Mycobacteriales > QHCD01 > DATAVB01. Next base: position 35,252 of record DATAVB010000087.1, read on the forward strand.
TGATGTGCGACGCGCTCCGGTCGATCGGGATCCGCGACCTGCACCCGGGCTCCACGACGGACGGTCTCGGCGGCGTTGTAGTTCTCCACAGGAACGGCACACCAGTGCACCACTATGTTGGTCGGTGAGGCGTCGATGTTGAAATATGGCCTGGCCGGCGGCGCGTATCGATCAGCGAGCGCACGAGCCTCAGCGAGATAATCGTCGGCGGCATCACTGTTGCCGGCCCGGGCCTGCAGTGTCGCGGCCCGCAGATCCAATTGGATAGTCATGGCGCGTCCGGCCGGCGTCATATCAAGGTGTTGACGTACCCGATCAAGGGTCCGCTGTCCGGAGGCGTAGTCCCCGAGGCCGACATGATGTGCGGCCCGGTGATATCCCGATACCGCGATACGCAACGGGTCGCCCGTGCGCGGCGCCAACTGGACGTGGCGGTCCGAGGCGACCGCAGCCAGATCGGACTGTCGGTATCGGCTGGCCAAGGATGCCGCGATCCGGTAGGCATCATGCAACGCGGCGCGCGCCTCCTCGCCCGCGCGGTCGCGATCGTCCGCCAGCAGGTACAGCTGGTGTAGCAGCTCGGGCAGATCTCGGGCCGCTGCCTCGTACCGCTGCTGGTCGATGTCTCGTCCGGCAAGGTCCAGCCGAGCCACGATCGCCACCAGTCCCGGCGGATCGGCCTCGGGCCGCGGGTCATCGTAGGCGTCCAACGCGACCCGCAGCGCAGCGCTGACCGCGCGGTCGGCGGCTGGATTCTCCAGCATCTCCGGATCGCCCGTGCCATAGAGGTATGTCAGGCCAACCCCGAGAACCCTGGCAGAAGCCGCGACGAATGCAGCCGACGGCGGCACAGAGCCCTGCTCAACCTTCTTTATCAGCGATATGGAGAAATGCACACGACTGGACAGCTGCGCCTGGGTCAGTCCCTGCAGCTTGCGTACATGCCGCAGCCGTACGCCAACCCCCTCCTGCGCGTCCGGCACCACAACCCACCTCGCAGAACGGTCTTTGTCCCTCCATCGTCGCACAGTCAGACACCCCCAATGCGATCAAGTGGACATAGGAGGTATGGCGGATGGAACCGATACGGGAGTGTGTCGTCTGCGGAAACCGGGCCGTGTTGGAGGTGAAGCACTCGCAGTTCGGGGTGCGAATGTATTGCCGTGAGCACTTCATGCGCACTCTGCACGTGCCTCCTGGTAGCGCCGTCAGGTGGATATAGACCCGAGTTGTACGCGACGATGTCAAGGCGCGAGCAGATCCGCGGCCTGCGCGACAGTGCCCAGGGCGACCTGTACTTCTTCGGCGGCTCCGAGGTCGCCGCCCGGTTGATCCAGCTGGACCTGATCGATGAGTACCAGATCTTCGTGCACCCCGTCGTGCTCGGCGGCGGATCGTCGTTGTTCCCGACCGTGGACGAGCGCCGGGGCGTGTCCCTGGTCGAGACCCGGCCGTTCGGCGACGTCGTGAGCCTCCGGTACGCACGGAAGCGCTGACCCGACGCGTCAGGCGGTCAGGCCGCGCCGCTGCGCACCGTCCCGGTCCCGGGCCACCCGATGGGGCTCGACCGGGGTGGCGTTGGGAGCGATTTCCGACAACAGCGCATACACGCTCTCCGAGGTGAACCTGCGGTGTCCCCCGGGCGTGCGTACGCTCTCAATCCGTCCGGCCGCCGCCCAGCGGGCGACTGTCCTGGGATCCACCCAGAACAATTTCGCCACCTCGCCCGGCGTGAGCAATCGCGTGCGTGTGTCAATAACCATCGGCCTGGCTCTTCCCCGCAAACAAAGTACGGAACAGTCGGTCGCACGCCGGTAACTGCCGGTATCCACGACGTGACGTAGTACAGCACCGCGCGCTTGAGGTGTCCGCGGAATCCGATTCATTACGCCGAAATCCGATTCGACTGAGCCGCACGGCCGCACGGGCATTCGATCAATGGCGTCCGCGATGTGGCGCCGGTATCACCACCACCGGACATGCCGAGTGGGTAACGAGATGCTGGCTGATCGAGCCGAGCAAGGCGCCGGCGAATTCGCCATGGCCACGGGATCCGACCACCAGAAGATCAGATTCCGTCACCGCGTCGAGCAATACCACTGCCGCATGCCCTTCGACCACCTCCTGCGTGATGACGACCGGGTGGGCATCATTAGAGACCTTGGCAACGGCGACATCCAACACATTTCGCACCGCCGCCTCGGTATCGACGCGACCACCCGGGATCGGCTCACCGGCATGCGAGCCGCCTGGCACGTCAACACCCTCGGAGCCGGTCGGCGCCGCGCCCGACATGCCTGGCATCCCGGCGCCGTAGCTCAGCGGGAGCATGGTGCTCCGACCCGGCCCGGGATCGCCCCAGTGCGGATGAAACTGCCACGCGAGGACGACATGCACAGTGGTTCCCCGCACCCGCCCCTCGGCCACCGCCCATCGCAGCGCCATCAGTGATCCTTCCGAACCGTCCACGCCGACCACCACACGGCCCGGCGGCAGCGCAGGATCCACGAACTGGGACGCGGGAGATGGGTTGTGGGTCGTCGCGTTGTCCGTCGTCGCGTTGTCCGTCATCGCGTTGTCCGTCGTCGCGTTGTCCGCCATAGCCTCAGTGTGGTCGCGTCGGGTCCCGCACGACAGCAGCCTTTGGCCTAAGGTTCCTCGACCGTCGGCCCGCGAACGGCTTCAGGGGGCCGTTTCAGGGCCGGCGCTCGTACGGAATCTTTTCGCCGGCCTCGACGCCGATGCTCAACTGGTTCTCCGCCGGGGGCAGCGGGCAGGTCGCCAGATCGGTGTACGCACACGGCAGATTCGCGGCCCGATTGAAGTCGAGCACGACCGCACCATCCGCGTCCGGCGTGCCGACCTGGAGCGCCCGGTTGGCCGCATAGGTCGTGACACCCGACGTGGCATCGGTGAAGAGCACCATCAGGCTGCCCGGTTCCTTGCCGTTGAATGCGGTCAACCGGAAGGTCTGGCCGGAAAGGTCGAACTCGATCTGTCCGGGGCTGTTGTACACGTGCTGCAGGCCCTCAACCGCGGCACCGACGGTGATGTCCCGCGGCGCGGAGAAAGGCGTGAAGCGGCCCGCCACCACCCATTCCGGGCTCGGCGGGAAGGTCGGGGTGCCGGCGAAGTTGGTCAGCAGCGCATTGTCCGGATGGCGCGGCCGGAGGATGTCGTATCCGCCGCGTTTCGCCACCTCCACCACAGCATCGCCGAAGGCCGCGGTACGTCCCCCGCGTTCGGGGATCACGCCGAAGTTGAATTCGCCGTGCACCGCCTCGCCGTCGACAACGAGCTCTGCACCCTCGGCCAGTCGGACCTGCACGCCGTTCGCGTCGGTGCGCCATGAGCCGGGCAGACCGTCGAACCGCTGGTCGTCCTCGTTCAGCCAGTGCAGCGCGGTAATCGCCAGGAAGCCGTGCGGGTCGGCGAGGTGCGCCTCGTGCTGCCGGTGCCACTCGTGCCATTCCGCTACGAACGTGGTGCGGTCGGTCTCTGCAACGGTCATCTCGTCTCCCGGTTGTCCGACGCCAACCTTCAGGTCAGCACCGGACCCGCCCGGAACCTTCCCGTCCCCGCGGAAACAGGATCGCGCTAGCGACGGGACGTCACCGGCTCGAACGTCCGGCTGAACTGCCAGTCGGTCTGCGGCACCTGCGACCGGGCGGTGGTGTCACGCTGCACGTTCCAGAACGAGACCTCGGCCAGGTGCCGCGCGAGCGCCCACTGGGCGACGACCGACGCGTCGGCCGTGGTGAGCGTCTCGCACGGGCCGAAGTCGTCCCGGCCGATGTCCTCGGTGACGCCGATCATCCGCCACAGCCGGCCGTCCGTTGTATGCGGATAGATCTGACGCAGGGTGCGCAGCAGGTGGCCAGCGGCGGTAATGGTGTCGGCGGCCATCTCGTGCGCCGGGCCGGTGCCCGCCGCGCATGCGTTTGACTGGTCATCGTAATAGTCGAACGTCATCACGTTGACCACGTCGATCCGCGCATGGTTGGCCACCGCGTTACGCAACAGATGCACACCCCCGCTGTCCAGGCCGCTGACATTGGTCGGGATCGTGTAGACGAACTGCACGGTCCGGTGCACCCGGTGCGCCCATTTCTCGACCAGGTTGATCGCCTTGTTGCGACGGTCGATGCCGGGCCGGTTGGCCGGCGCGTTGATCGAGTCCTCCTCGACGTCGAAGTCGAGCCGGGTCACGTTGTAGGTCGTGATGACCCGCTCGTACTCCCGCGCGATCGCGCCCACATCCGGGCAGCTGTCGGCGAGCTCGGTGTTGCTCGTGTCGGCGTCCGAGCCGCCGAAGGACGGAACGACGTCGCCGCCGGCGGCCCGTAATGCGGCTATGCCGGCGCCGTAGGTCGACCAGGCCACCGGCGTGGTGGGGTCACCGTTCCAGTCGACGGTGCAGGATCCGGTCTCGGCAGTCTGCAGGAATGCCAGCGTCAGATAGCGGGCGCCGGAATTCTTCGCCGTTGCCGCGATGGTGTCGGCCGGATCGAAATAGTACGGCGCGAACACATGCGCCGGAATTGTTGCCCGGCGACCCTGATTGGCCTGATTCGCCTGCGCGGAAGGAGAAACGCCGACCAGCAGGACGATTACGCCGGCAACAGCGACGAACAGTCGCGACCGCATCATCAATGCACCTTCCTGGTTACGGGTGAGTGGGCAGTGACGTCGACGGGCCGTCACCCTGATCGTCGCCGGCGAAGTAGGCGACGATCTTTCCGTGGCTGGCCTTCAGCGTCCGGCCGGAGATGGTCAGCCGGGCCGTCGAACGGGCGTTTCCGGTGTGGAACAGATGCGCCTTTCCCAGCAATGGACCGGTGCGGCTGCCGGCGTGGAAGCTCACCGTGCCGCGCGGCGCCTTGGGCCCGGTGGTGGACACCGTGGCGGTGACGGCGAGTCGGGTGCCCCTGGCGTGCGCCGCGGCAGTGGTGCTGGTCCAGTTGCCGGGTGCGCCGGCCTGCCGCCAGGAGAACATGAGGAATGAGGTGGCGGTCAGGTCGATCGCCGGCTCGGTCGTGCTGTAGGACTCGACATTGTCCTTGTACACGGCCGTTTTCGAGGACTTGAAGGCGCCGTCGTTGCCATTGAACGCCGCATAGGAATCGCCGCCGCCCGGCGGGCAGGCGCGCATCGTGTCGTACCCGCCGGACGCGGCCTCGCTCGTCGGACCCTCCACCGCGGCGCCCCACAGCTCCGGCGAGCCACCGGTCAGCGAGCCCAGCAGGTTGGCCGGCTGCTGCTGCGGACACTTCGTCCACACGTCGCCGGCTCCGATGATGAGCGACACGCCCCACGGGTTGGCGCCCAGCATGTTGCCGAGCCATTGTCGGGCCGTGGCGTCGTAGTTGCCCTGGTGGCTGAGATAGTCGGCCTCCTGCGCCATCACGGTGAGGCCGTCGCCGAACGAGGTGGTGTCGCCGCTGCGCCAGTTGCGCCCGAAACCCCAGGCGTCGGTCGCCGCGGTCGCCTGCGCCGCGTCAAGCTGCGTGGTGATCGCGTGCAGCAGGGCCGGTCGGGTGATCTCGAGACCGCGCGGATTGCCGGCCAGGTCCAGCGCCCGATACAGCTCGAAATTCGCCAGCGACCCGACGTCGTAGAGGTTCAGCGTGTCCTTGTCTTCTGTGGGCAGCGCGTTGTAACGATTGGCGAAATGCGCCGCCTGGCTCAGGTAGTGGGCGGCATTTCGGTCGGGCAGGTTTCCGGGCAGGTTCCTGGCGCTACCAGCCGATTTCAGCGCGAAGTAGAGCTCCGTGGCGCCGAACGCCATGTCGTCGTCCCAGACCTGCTCGCCGTATCCGTCGAACGGAATGATGGTGAGCAGCTTCCGGCTGTCGGTGGCCGGATCGGCGTAGCTCAGGTCGGCCAGCCCGAGAATGTCCTCCGCGCTCTTCAGTGCCTGGTTGGCCTTCGCGACATCGGTGGTCCGGTGCAACTGGTAGTAGATGGCGAAATCGGCGGCGAGCCGGCCGGCCAGGTTGGGGCTGATCGGGGCCCCGGCCGGATTCTTGTGTGAGCCGGGCGCGCCGGCGACGAATACCGGCCGGTTGCGGATGAACGAATAGTCACCGCCGAGGTCGCCGGCCGGACTGTCCGGCGCGGTGTCGTCTGCCTGCGGCAGCCGCCAGAAGTCGTAGTCGCCGCGCAGGTCCGGGAAATTGACCCAGTCCTGCGTGTTTCCGACCTGAAAATACAGCACCTTTTTCTTGTCGTCCCACATCCGGGACAGGAAGTCCATCCCGAAGTCGGCCTCATCGCTGAAATCGGGGGTGGTGGCGCCGGCGCGGGACCTGACGCCGGACGGCGCATTGGGTCCCATCTGGCTCGGGAAGTCCCGGACACCAAGTTGCATCAGGGCGGTTTCGTAGCTCTCGGTCTCGACGTACTTCAGGTTGTCACCGGCGTCCCAATGCCCACCGGACGCGTCGATGGTGGTGCCGTACGGCGTGAGCGGCTTTCCGGTGGTGGTGAGCAGCTCGTCGTCGGAGTCCTGAATGGACGGGTTGTAGTAGGTCTTGGCGTGCGCGTCATTGAGGTGCGCGGGAGCCGGGCTCAGCGGGCCCGGTACATAATCGGGTCCGTCCCGGACGCTGCGGTAATAGAAGAGCGTGTTACCGAGCAGCTTTTCGTACAGTTGGGACGATGACGCGACGGGGAATTTCGGCGAGGCCGCCGGCGCCGGGCCGGAGACCGCGATCGTGAAGGTGCCCGGCCGCACGATCCGGAAATCGAGCGGATAGACCTGATAGCCCGCGGTGGCGCTGATGCTCCAGGCCCGGACCCGGTCACCGACACGTCCCCGGTAGGCGGTGTGCCCGGCGGAGTCCACGACCCGGAAGGCCGCGCCGGCCTCATCGCCGGTGGTCATCAGATAGGCCCGGTCCGGGCCTTTTCCGAGCTCATATCCGACCTGATTGACGCGTACGTACGATTTCGCTGGCGTCGGGGTCGCGGCCTGCGCGGCGGCTATCCCGAAAACCGCCAGCAGCACGACGGTCGCGACAGAAATGCGCCGTAGCCATTTCCGACCCATTGCACCCTCCCCCGTCTCACCGGTGCGGCGCGGGGCGCCCGCGGGCAATTTACCGCTCTGTTCACGGCAAGTCGAGAGAGGGAACGGAGCAATGTCGGCAGTTCAAAGGAGCTGGCGGCGCAGCCAACCCGCCAACTGTTCGATCGCCAGCACGATGACGAAGGTCAGGATGATGATGGCACCGGTGGTGCGGTATGCAAGGGTTTGCACGCTTTGATTGAGCAGGAATCCGATACCGCCGCCACCCACGATTCCCAGGACGGTCGAGGACCGGAAGTTGATGTCGAGCATGTAGAGCACACTTCCGACGATCCCCGGCATGGCCGGCGGGACCACCGCGGTCAGCACCTCCTGACCCGCGCCGGCGCCGGACGACCGCACCGCGTCCCGCGGGCCGGGATCGACCTCCTCCAGGCTGTCGGCGACCAGCTTGGCCAGGAAACCCAGGGTTCCGGCGATCAGCGCGAACACCCCGGCGACCGGCCCCGGCCCGATCGCGACCACGAAGACGATCGCCATGATGAGCTCGGGAATGGACCGCTCGACGACCAGCAGGACGCGCACCACCCGGTAGACCCAGCGGCGCGCGATGTTCCGTGCCGCCAGCAGCGCGACCGGGATCGCGATGAGGGCGCCGATCGCCGTACCGAGCACGGCGATGCTGGCCGACTGCAGGATCCCGGACCACAGGTCGCTGCGCGCCGTCGTGAAATCGGGCGGGAAGAAAAGCAACACGGTCCGCCAGACGCTCGCCGGGGAATGGATGACCGCAGCGGCGCTGATCCCGGTCTTGAGGTACGAAAGGAACAGAATCGTCAGCACCAGCAGCGGAATTCCCATTCTCAGCATCCGCCGCACGGTGAGCGGCCGGCGCACCCGGTCCCGGTCGAACTCCGGGCCACCGCGTTCCGCCGCACGGCGCGCGGCCCGCCCGATCCGGGCCGCGATCCGCTCGGCGACGCTGGCCCGCGCCCGCCGCCGGCTCTCCACACCGATCAACATTCCGCGCAGCAGCGCCGAAACCAGCTCCATCAGCAGGATCAGCGCCGTCATCACCACGACGATCCCCAGCGCCGACCGGAACTGCAGCGTGTTCAGGTCCTTCTCCAACGCGAATCCAATACCGCCAGCGCCGACATAGCCGAGCACCACCGAGGAGCGCAGGTTGATGTCCAGCCGGTAGAGCCCGGTCGAGGTGAACGACGGCAACGCCTGCGGAAGGACGGAGGTGAAAATGCTCTGCAGCCGGCCGGCCCCGGCCGAGGCCAGCGCGTCCCGCGGACCCTGCGGCACCTGCTCGATCGCGTCCGCGTAGACCTTTCCGAGCATGCCCACCGAGTGGATGCCCAGCGCCAGCACGCCCGGCAGCACGCCGATACCTATTGCGTCGCGGAACACGATCGCCAGAATCAGGTCCGGCATGGCCCGGCACAGTGTGATCACCGCGCGGGCGCCGAACCGCACCACCGGATGGACGGTCGTGTTGCGGGCCGCCAGAAAACCCAGCGGCACCGACAGCACGACCGCGATCGCGGTGCCGACGACGGCCATCGCGACGGTGAGCACCGCGTCGTCGAGCATCGAGGAGAACGGATAGCCGGCCTCGGAGAACTTCGGCGGCAGGGTGTCGCCGAGGAACCGGACGATGTCCCCGACGCCGGAGAACAGGGGCACCACGCCGAAGCCGATGTCCCGCCAGGCGAGCGCCGAAAGGACCAGGAAGAGCACCGCGATGCCACGCAGCGCCAACCGGCGGCGGTCCCACGGCGGGGACAACCGGCGCTGGACGGCGGGTGGGTCGGGCTGCGGGCGGGCCAGCAGATCCGCGACCGGCATCGCTACGGAACCACCACGGAGTTGGCGAGCCGCGGCCGGCCCACCGCCGCCGCACCGCCGTGATCGGCGCCCTGGCTGGCATCCAGCTGATGGGGATCCTGGCCGACCAGCACCCGCCGGTAGATCTCCATCACCGTCTCCTGGGTGGCGGTGCGCGCGTCGGTGTCCAGCACGATCTCGCCGTCCCGCAGCCCGATCAACCGCTGGGTCCACTGCAGCGCCAGCTCGACCTGATGCAGGCTCGCGATCACCGTGAGCCTGTCCTCGCGGCAGATCCGGAACAGCAGGTCCATCACCTGACCGGCCGTCTCCGGGTCGAGCGAGGCGACCGGCTCGTCGGCCAGCACGAGGGCGGGCCGCTGCATCAGGGCGCGCGCGATGGCGACCCGTTGCTGCTGGCCGCCGGAAAGAGTGCTGGACCGCTGGAATGCGCGATCGCCCAGCCCGACCCGGTCCAGGTGGGCCAACGCCTCCCGGCGCAGCGCACTGGAGTAGGTCACCACCCCGAACCGGGGACCGCGCAGCCGCCCCAGCGCCCCGGACAGCACGTTCTCCACGACGCTGAGCCGGCCGACCAGTTCGAACTGCTGAAAGACGAAACCGATCCGGCGCCGGATATCGCGCAACGCGGATCGCCGCGCCGCCACCACATCGCAGCCCAGCACCTCGACGGCGCCGGACGCGGGTCGGTGCAGTCCGTTCAACACCCGCAACAGCGTCGATTTCCCGGAACCGGACAGGCCGAGCAGGCCGACCATCTGTCCACGAGGGATAGCGAAGGACACATCTCGCAACGCCACCGTCGTACCGAAAATCTTGGTGACCCCGGCGACCCGTACCGCCGTATGGCCGGAATTCTCCACACTCATGTCAGCAACCACGCTTCCTGGTGACGAGCTCAGCCGGCGGAGGTACAGGAGGTGGACTTGGTCAGTTTGCAGATCTTGGCGATCGCGCTGAAATCGGCGACCGACGGCGAGGCATATCCCCAGAAGCCGATCTTCTTCTGACAATCGGCTTCCGACGAGCAGTAGCCGCTCGCCGCGAGTGCCTTGGCGTTGGCATCGTGCACCAGCACCGTCTCCAGTTGCGTACGAAGCGTCTTCGGCAGGGAGGTGCTGGCCGCAATCGGCGAACCCGGGATCTCCGGCGACTTCCAGACCACCTTGATGGCGTTTTTCTTGAGCTGCCCGCTCTTCTCCAACTGCGGTGGCATCGTGTCCTCGGAGAATCCGACCTCACAGGTGCCCTTGGCGATGGACAGCACCGAGGAGTCGTGGGCACCGGCGAATACCGGGGTCACGTCCGTGGTCGGATTGATGCCCGCCTGCAGCAGGCCGTAACTCGGATAGAGATATCCCGACGTCGAGGCCGGGTCGACGAAACACGTCTTCTTGCCGCGAAAGTCCTTCAGGGAGGTGATATTGCCATTCTTGGAGGCGGTCTCGCCGAGGCTGTAATAGCCGCCGTCGGAATTCGCGGCATTGGTGACGATGCCGAGATTCTGCAGCTTCACGCCCTGGTTCTGCGCGATGTAGTAGGAGAACGGGCCGTATTCCACCAGGTCGACCTTGCCGGACTTCTGCGCCTCGATGAGCGCGGAATAGCTGGTGCCGGAGAAGACCTTGGCGTCGATCCCGAGTTTGTCCTTGATCAGCTTCTGGATCGGGGCCAGCGAGGCCATCAGGGCGGTGGCGTTCTCGGACGGCACGGCGCCGATCGTGATCGTCGACGGCCAGCCGGCGCGGTCGCCGCCCCCGCCGCCACCTCCCTGGCCGGCGGCGTTTTCGGTCTTGTCACTGCCGCACGCGGCGACGGTGAGCAGCGCCGCCGCGATGGCTACGACGAATCGGGTTCGCCTGGACATATGGATATCTCCTCGGTGAGAACGTCGGCTAGGAGGCAGAGGTGACGCGGGCGGAGACGGCCTCGAATACCGGCCGCCAGGATTCGAGTGGGTCTACGACAAGCCCGGCCACCTTGGCCTGCTCGTCGGCGTGGCGCAGGGCGATCGCGGAGGCGGCGTGCACATTCGCGGCAAACTCGCCGACCTCGTCCCCGGTCATGGCGGCGCCCTGGTTGAGCAGGGTCTGGGCGCTCACCGCGGAGAGTTCGTTCTGGTAGGAGGAATCGACGGTGACCAGGTAGCGCTTGGCCGGCACGTGCAACTCGACCAGTGCCGCCACCCGCTCCCCCAGCACGCCCCGGACGAAATTGCCGGCGACGATTCCGTGGCCGGCGTCATCGCCCGGCAGGAGGGTGTGGCCGATGTCGTGCAGCAGCCCGGCCAGCTGGAGTTCCTGATCGTCCGGGGCATTGGTACGAAGCACGGCCGCGCACTGCAGGCCGTGGTCAAGCAGGCTGAACCCGCCGCCGCCCTCGCCACTGACCCGCTCCCCGGAGCGGAGCACCTCGATGAGTTCGTCGACCGTGGCGGCGGTCTCGGGGTATTCGGTCGCTGGGTTATTGGTCGCTGGGTTATTGGTCGCTGGGTTATCGGTCATGATGCAACTCCTGTCGGTGCGGTGGCTTTGCGCAGGGTGTCGACAAGTTCGTCGGCCAGCTGTGGGGTGGCGGCGACCACTCCGCTCCAGCGCCGGGTCAGGTCGGGGCTGACGGTGAGCGGCCGACCGAGGACGTCGCACACGACACCGCCGGCCGCGGCCACCAGGACCACGGCGGCGGCAAGGTCGACCAACCGGTGGGTGTCGGTGCAGGCATCGGCGAAGCCGTCGGTCGCCCCTTCGGCGACCAGGGCCGCCTCCAGGCAACTCGAGGACAGGATGCGGACCCGGCTCGCGGCCGTGGCGACGGCCCACCACGCAGCGGCCGACGGCTGTCCGGGATGCGGTCGCAGCAGCGAAACGGCAGCGCCGTCGAGCTCCCGGCGTCCGGACGTACGGAACGCCGAGGGAACCTCGCGATGGGCCCACCAGCTGCGGCCGGTATCGAGCCACACCGTGAGCGATTCGGTGAGCACGCCGTCGAGGCTGATGGCCGCGGCGAACGCGGTCAGCGGCACACCGGCCGCCGCGTTGGCCGAGCCGTCCAGTGGGTCCATCACCAACGAAACGCTTGCCCCACGGTCGATCCAGCCCGACTCCTCACTGAGCACGTTCACCGCGACGCCGTCGAGCTCCCGCAGGATCGCGCCCTCGACGAGTTCGTCGATGCGCATCGTCGGGGTGCCGTCCGCGCCGATCCCGACCGACTCCGCCAGCGCCTCCCGGCCGTAACTCTCCCGGGCCCGGACGTACGCGGCGCGGGCCGCGTCGGCGGCGCGATGCAGGATCGGGTCCGGCTCGAGCGCGCTCATCGGGCGCCCGCGGTGGCATGGATCAGCTGTGGCTGCGGGGAATCGGCCCGTTGTTCATCGGCGAGCAGCACCAGTCGTACCGTCGGCCAGCCACCGGCGACGGTCACGACGGTGAGGTCGCTGCGCAGTCCGGGCACCAGCGCGCCGCGATCGGAAAGCCCGACCACAGCGGCAGCTCCGGCCGTAACCAGCCGTACCGCGCGGGGCAGACCGACCACTCCCTGATCGGCCAACGACAGTACGGCGGCGAGCAGGGTGGAGGGCATGTAGTCGCTGGCCAACGCGTCGACCAGACCGGCGCCGATGAGCTCGGTGGCGCTGACGTTGCCCGAGTGCGACCGGCCGCGCAGCACGTTCGGCGCGCCGGCCACGACCGGCAGCCCGTGTTCCTTCGCGGCCGCGGCGGCCTCCAACGTGGTCGGGAATTCGGCCACCGCCACGCCCTGGGCGCTGGCCCGGGCGATCTCCTCGGCATTGACCGGATCGTGGGCCAGCAGCCGGATCCGGCCGGCCAGCGCCTGGCCGGACAGCCATCGCATCGCCGCCTCGCGGTGGTGTTTGCGGCTCTCCCGGTCTTCGACCAGCGCATCGAACCGGGCGGTCGCCTCGGCCTCGCTCAGGCCGTTGCCATCGCGCATCGCCAGCCGGAAGTACTCCGCGTCGGCGTACTGCCCCTGACCCGGCGTGTGGTCCTCGAACGAGACCAGTGGCAGCGGACCGGCCGGGTCGTAGAGCCGCTCGACCGCCAATCGCAGCGCGGCCAGAGCCATCGGATCGCGGGCGTCCAGCCGCAGCAGGAGCCGGTGGTCGACCAGCGCGTCGGCGGTCGCGGCGCGGGAACCGAGCGCGGTCTCCAGCACCCGGGCCTGCTTCAGGTTCCGTTCCTTGCGGCCGTCGTTCTGATAGCCGATGCCGTGGAACATCGTGGTCAGGCCGGCGGCGCGGACCCGCCCCTCGTAGCTGGCGACGGCGAAGTCGGGATGCACCTCGGCGCCCGGCCGGGGCCGCAGTTCGCGTTCCAGGCCGTCGCTGTGCGTGTCGACGAGCCCCGGCAGCACCAGCGCGCCGCGGACGTCGATCCCGGACACCGGAGCGGTTGCGCGGTCGGTGACCTCGACGATCAGGCCGTCCTCGGCCACCACGGTCGCGTCAGGCAGCACCCGGTCCGGCAGCACCGCCGTCGCGTTGACCAACACCTGCCGGGTCATCGGGCCACCTCCAGGTAGTGGGCGCTGCTGCGCAGCACCACGTCGGGCGGGCCGGACTCGACCACCTGTCCGGCCCGCAACACCACGACCCGCCTGGCGAGCCGTTCGATCGCGTCCAGGTCGTGAAAGACCGACAGCACAGCCACTCCGGCGCTTTCGAGTTCGCCGATCATGTCCAGCACCGAGCCGCGGTTGGCCGGGTCCAGGGCCGAGACCGGCTCGTCGAGCAGCAGCAGCCGTGGTGGCGAGATGGTGCCGGCGGCGATGTTGACCCGCTGCTTCTGCCCGCCGGAGAGCACGGTGGCGTGCACCGGCCACAGCGCCTCGTCGATGCCGACCCGGGCGAGCGCCTCGGCGGCTGCTTTCCGAGCCCGGTCGGCGTTCATGCCGCGCGCGACGCCGGCCCGGGCCACGATGTCCAGCACCGCCCGGCGCGGCTCGGCGCGCAGGAACTGGGAGACGTACCCGATCTCCTGACCGCGCAATGCCCGTACGTTCGCGTCCGGCATGGTCGCCAGGTCGACGACGTCGCCATCCCTGGTACGGAAGGAGATCCGCCCGCCGCTGGCGAGGTAGGTGCGGTAGACGCAGCGCAGCAACGTCGACTTTCCGGCGCCGGACGCACCGGCCAGCGCGACATGTTCACCGGCGGCGACGTCGAGATCGACGCCGGCCAGCGCATGCGCCACCCGGTCGTCGACGAGATGCATGGTGAAGTGTTTGGTGAGCCCGCGGACGGCCAGGACCTGTCCGTCCGGGACGGAGGTGTCCACAGTGTCCTGTCGGAGGGTGCTGGTCGCCGTCATCGCCGTCATCCCCGCGCCGCGGCGACGAGTTGCTGGCTGTACGGATGTTGCGGGTCCTCCAGCAGTTGGTCGGTGAGCCCGGCCTCGACCACCCGACCGTGCTGCATCACCAGCACCCGGCTGGTCAGCATCTCGATCACGCCGAAGTCATGGCTGACCACGACGGCGGCAAGATTGGTGTCCTCCAGCAGGGTCCGCAGCAGGTCCAGCACGCCCGCGGCGACCGACGCGTCCAGCCCGGTGGTGGGTTCGTCAAGCAGCAGCAGCCGCGGACTGTTGGCCAACGCCTTGGCAATCTGTACGCGCTGGCGCATGCCGCCGGAGAAGGTGCGCACCACATGGTCCATCCGGGACAGCGGCACCTCGGTGCGGGTGAGCAACTCCCCGGCCCGGTCCCGGATCCGGCCGAAGTGCCGCCAGCCGGCCGCGGTCAGCGGGTCGGCGACGTTGCCACCGGCGCTGATATCCAGGCTCAGGCCGAGCGCCGGATCCTGATACACCACGGCGATCTGGTCGACCCGCATGCCGCGTCGGGCCGATGGCGGCAGCTGGCAGAGGTCCACCGCCGGGCCGTCCTCGGCGCTCAGCCACACCCGGCCCGCGGTCGGCGGCTCGTCGCCGGCGATGCATCGCAGCACCGTCGACTTGCCTGACCCGGACTCGCCGATGATGCCCAGTGCCTCACCCGGCGCGACCTCGAAACCGACCTCCCAGGCCGCGACGACCGCGCCGGTGACCGGCGAGAGCGCGGTCGCGAAATCCGGTCCGGTGCCGGCGAGCGATTCCGGGCCGGGCTCGCCATAGATCTTGCCGAGCCCTTCGACCCGCAACGCCGGCCCGACCGGCGCGGTAGGTATGGCCAGCTCCGCTGGCAGGGTCGATGTCATGCCTCAGTCCCCTCGGACGCGCGGTTGCGCCGGCAGAAATCGGTGTCGCTGCAGACCCACCGGGCGGCGCCGGTCAACGCCGGCAGCTCGACCAGGTAGGCGTCGGCGCACCCGCAGTGCGCACAGGTCGCGCCGGGCGTCCGTTCCACCTCGAACGGGACGTCGTCGAAGGTCAGCGGCAGCACCCGGGTGTGCGGCGGGATCGCGTAGATCCGCTTCTCCCGGCCGGCGCTGAGCACGGTGAGGTGCTCGGCGTCGTCGAGTTTCGGGATGTCCCAACGCGGGATCGGGCTCGGCGACATGACATACCGGCCCTCGACCAGGCACGGGTAGCCGGCCGAGACGGTGACGATTCCGTTGCGCACGATGTCCTCGTAGAGGCGCACCCAGACCTTGGAGTAGTCGGCCTCGGCGTGCATCCGGCGCTGCTCCTGCATGTCGCCGACGACGCCGCGCAGTGGCTCCGGGACCGGCACCTGCAGGACCAGCACCTGGCCGGCGTGCAGCGACTCCTCCGGGATGCGGTGCCGGGACTGGATGAGGTCGGCCTCGCGCGAGTCGGTCTCCTCCTGGCAGCCAACACTCTGCACGATCAACCGGCGCAGGTTGGAGGCGTTGACCCCGGCGTCCTCGCCCTGGTCGATCACCTTGACCCGGTCGGTCGCACCGACCAGCGCCAGGGTGGCCTGCAGCCCGCCGGATCCCCAGCCGCGCGCGACCGGCATTTCCCGGGAGCCGAACGGCACCTGGTAGCCGGGCACCGCGATGGCGGTGAGCAGCGCGCGGCGTACGGCCCGCTTGGACAGTTCGTCGAAAATGCTCCGGTCGCCGGCCGCGCCGGCCAACTCCTGGAGGATCGGCGCGCTCATGCCGGCTCCGCGCCGACGAGCTTGCGCTCGGAGTCGGTACGGGCCGCCCGCATGGCCTGCTTGCGTTCCAGGGTGGACCGGAAATCCACGTAATGCGGCAGTTTCAGGTGCTCCAGGAAGCCCGACGCCTCGACCCCGTCGAGGGTCATCAGCACCTCCTGGGCGACTCCGGTGGCGCCGGCGTCACGGTGCACCGCCAGATCCAGCCCGGCCATCGCGATGGCCTTGCGTTCGTTGTGGCCGAAGCAGAGGCCATATCCCACGTCGATGCGGGAGCGGTCCTCGGTGGGCCGGTCCAGGTCGTCGAACGTCTCCACGTCGGTGGCCCGCACCTCGGTGACGGTCACCGGGTTGCCGGTGACCGGGTGGCGCACCCGGACCGGCAGGCTCCCGTGCCGCACCTCGCCGGGAATCTCGTGGCCGGGCTTGCGCGGATCGAAGCGCTGCGTGTACCAGAGATGGGTCAGGGCGCCGGTCTCCGCGCGGGCCAGCGCGGACAGGACGGCCGAGCGCGGCGCGCCCGGCCGGGCCGGGCTGCGGGTGATGTCGTACGGCTCCGGATCGGCGCCGGTGCGCCGTTCCACCAGCAGATCCATGCCGCGCAACAGGTTCAGCACCCGGGGCGGGTAGCGGTCGGCATGCTCGGCCCGGCTGTGGCTGTGGCTGTGGGCGTGGGCGTCGCCGGGCTGGTGATTGTGCGGCTCGGCGGCGGCCCGCGCCTCGTCCTCCGGCATCAGATCCAGCAGCCGGCCGACGTAGTCCAGGGTTCGGCCCAGGATCTGCCGCCCGGGCGGGTTGCGGAAGGCCGAGCTGATCCGGCGCAGCGCCCGCAGCTCGGTGACCGGAACGGCCTCGCTGTAGGCCAGCCGAGGCAACGTGGAGCGGTGTGCCCGCAGCAGCTGGGCCGCTTCGAGCACGTCGCCTTCGGACTGCCGGATGGCGCGGGCGGCCAGGTCGGGCGCCCACAGCCCGGCCTCACCCATCACCCGGTCGACCGCGAACCGCAGCCGTTCGATGATCTGGTCGGTGGCCAGCCACTCGCTGCCGCCACTGTCGCGGCCGCGTCGGACCAGCTCCTCGGCGGCGAGAATCGCGTCGTCGCCGCCGCGGGCGCCTGCGTACCCCATCAGTGTTCTCCTTCTGTTCCGGATCCTTCTGTGCTGGGCTTTTCGCACGTCTCGATACGGATGCGGCTGCTGCGGGGCAGGGCCGCGACCCGCCCGTCGGCGGCCACCAGGAAGGTGTCGACGCCGGCCGGAAATTCGGCGTTGGCCAGGCTCAGCGCCTCGAGCACGTCGGCCGGGATCCCGGAGATCCGCAGCTCGTTCTCGTCCACCACGCCGGGCCCACGCAGGTGCAGGGTCACCGGCGCATCCGGCCCGCCCAACGCCGATGCCGCGATCACCAACCGGCTGCCCTGCTCGGGATGCAGCGCGTCCCCGCGGGCGAGCGTCAGGATTTCGGCCGCCGTCGGCGTACGCAGCGCCACCACGAGTTGTGCGGTGGCCAGCGGCGCGGCCGACGCACCGGTCGCGGAGTGCAGCGCGACCGCCCAGCGCTCGCCGTCCTCCAGCACGGCCAGCGACACCTCGACATCGGCCAGCCCGGCGGCCACCACGGCCGCCGGTGGAACCTCCGGCTGGGCCGCAAGCTCCAGCGTGCGGACGGTGCCGGGACGGCACAGCACGTCGATCAGCAGCCGAAAGTCCTGCTGGGACTGGGTCGGCGTCCGGGTCAGCGCCCTGATCGCCGAGCCCGCGACGACGGAGGCGGTCATGTCAGCTCCTCGAAAACGACTGCGGTGGGGGCGATCTCGTCCCATTCGGCGGCATGCTGGCGGTCCCGGCGGGCGGCGACGCTCCGGCACAGTTCCTCGACCTCACCGGCGTGCTCGTCGCCAGACGCCGCGACCGCGTCGAGGATTGCCGCGGCCAGCCCGGCCATCCGGTCGTCACCGCCGCGCATCGACCAGCCGGCCGCGCCGCGCAGTTCCACCGTGCAGTCGGTGACCAGCACCTCGCCGAGATAGAAGCGTTCCTCGGCCACCGGCTCACGTACCTGCATCAGCACCAGGCCGACCTGCGGCGGCTTGACGACGGTGAGCTCGCCGAGCGCACCGTCGGTAAACAGCCGTTCGGCCAGGGAAACCAGCTCGTCGGGTCGCGCGGCGGCCAACAATTCGGCCCGCCGATCAGCGCTCAGTGTCGTGTCCACTCGTACCTTCCGTGGGGTGGTCATGCCGGCACCATCAGCCGTCGCTGGTAATCGGCGCGGATATAGGTGCGGGCGTATTCGATGGGCTGTCCGGCGGTGGTCTCGTTCAGGCTCTGGACCAGCCAGATGTCGTCGTGGTCCTCAGTCAGCCGCATGGCGTCCCGGATCGCGGGCGGCGGCTGGACCCGGCGGATGCGCTGCCAACCGCGCCGCACCGTCAGCCCGTACCGGCCGCCCAGCGTCTGGTAGACCGAGCCGACGTCCTCCAGCGACCGGTCCAGCGCCGGCAGCGGTGCGTGCGGCAGGACGCTGGAGGCGAACCCGACCGGCTCGCCGTTCACCTCGAAGAGCCGGCGGACCACCCAGAGGGTCGAGCCGGCTCCGAGACCGAGGTAGTCCTGTTCCAGTTTGGCGGCGCGGCGGGACTGGTTGGCCAACAGCTGATATCCGGGCCGGTCGCCGCGTTTGCGGACCGCCGCCCCGAACGAGGGAATGGAGTTCGGCGCGATCGTGATCTCGCGGCTGCCGAGCCAGTACGTGCCGGCGCTGGCCGCCCGGCGGATCAGGCCGCGACGCTGGAATCCATCGACGATGCCGCGGGCAGCTCCCCGGCCGATGTCGAACCGCTCGGCCAGAGTCTGTTCACTCGGCAGCCGGGTGCCCGCCGGCAGCTCGCCGAATTCAGCCTCGAGCTGCGCCGAGATCGAGGCGACCGTCCTGCGCTGTGTCACGGCTACGAGGCTGCGGGGTCGCCCTGAACGTCCCGCAAACAACAGCGATCATTGCATCAACGCACCCATGAGTTCCTCAAACCCGGATCGTCGGACACTGCACTGGCCCGCTCACCGCGCTGAGCAACACATCCGCCGCCCTCCGATCTAACCCCGTCCCGAAACCAGGGAAAGGGCACTTCGGTCGGGACGGGGCCGGCGGATCCCCGGGACAGAGACAGACATGAGTCGGCTCAGTGGCTGGGGGTGACAATTCCGTATTCGTGGATTTTCCGATAAATCGTGGCTCGGGAAATACCGAGGAGTTGTGCCGCTTTGACCTTGTTTCCGTCGGCGTCGTCAAGGCTGCGCACGATGATGTCGCGTTCCACTGTCTCAAAGCGGTTGAGCTGCCGCCGCGACGTCGCGTGATATTCGGCCGGCAGGTCGGTGGGGCGGATCGACCCGGTGCGACGGCGCTGCGCGACATCTTTGAGGACCCGCCGCAATTGGCCGATGTTGCCCGGCCAGTTCGCCCGCATGAGCAGATGCATCGCGGCCGGTGAGCAGTTCAGGTGACCGCCGTGCGAGAGCTTGCTGAGCAGCAGCGGCACCAACTCACTGAGATCCTCCACGTGCCGGCGCAGCGGAGGCACCTCGACGGTGCGTGGGAAGAGCGCCAGCAATTCGGCCAGCGGTCCGGTTTCCACGCCGGATGTCTGGGTGGCGGCCACCCAGGGAACCTTGATCCCGTGCAGCGCCCGGGCATCCTCCAACGCGGTGGCGAGGGTCTGTGCCGCTGCGCTGTCGAGCGCGTCGATGTGCCGGATCAGGAGGGTGTCGACCGGATCGTCGATCAACTCCCGTCGGACGTTCTCCTCCCAGCGGGCGGCGGTCAGCTCGGCGGCGTCGAGCGTATGCATCCGGCCGGTCGGATTCCGGCGCTGATGGACGCCCTGGACCAGGGTGAATTTCCCGACGCCCGGCTCGCCGGCCAGCACGACCCATTCACCGCGGCCGTAGCTGGTGTCCACATCATGGCTGCAGCGCAGCCACAATGGCGCGGAGCCGACCACGCCGGGCAGAAAGATCGGGAGCATCGGCATGGCCACCCCGGTGCCGTCCTCTTCGGACTCGATGAGTTTGACCGACAGGACTCCTCCGACGATCTCGTCCGCCCGCTGTCCGGGCACCCGGCGGCAGTGCATTCTGACCTTGCTGCCGGTGGACAGCGCCAGGGTGGCGGTACTCCGCTGATTCTCCGCCAGTGAACGGGTGGCCGACGCGAGGAGCAGGGACTGGTCGGCCGGCGCGAGCAGTTGGCGGGCCGAGTCATTCATCATCACGATGTCGTCGTTGAATGCCACGACAATTCCGGTGGTCCGCCGGCAGGCCTGCAGGTACGCCTGGAAAAGGACCAGCTCGCGCACATTGCTGTGCGTGAAGAGCGCCTGTCTGACCTGCTCGGCGGCCGTCCGGGCCAACGCGACCAGCAGTCCGCCGGCGTCCTTGCGCCAGCAGGTGAGATCGATGGCGCCGATTATCTTGCCAGAGATCGGATGCCGGATCGGCACGCCCGCGCAGGCCAGATCCTCCAGATGCTCGGCATAGTGCTCGTGGCCGAAGACGTAGGTGGGATTGCCGTCCTGCAGAGCGGTTCCGATGCCGTTCGTCCCGACGAACTGCTCGCCGTAGCTGAATCCCGGCATGAGCTCGACCCGCTCCAGATGCCGGTGCAGGTCTGCGTCCCCGGTGCGCTGGGTCAGGACGACACCGCTCGGATCGGTGAGGATCAGGCTGATCGGCTGGCCTTCCAACTGGTCGCCGAGCCGTTCCAGCACCGGTTCGGCGCCACGGATGAGTGGAGTGTCCAGGTTCTGCTCGCCCTGGTACGGATGATCGATCCGGTCGGCCGGCACCCGGAACCGCCGGGACCGCCACCACGACGCCAGGATCGCCTCCCGCACCAGATGCGGATCGACGGTCTCGGACGTGAGGAACTGGACCCGCGTGCGGGCCAGGTCTCGGTCATCGGCCGGCACTGTCACCTACCAGGTTGCGGACGCCATCGTGCGGTGGGTCACATGCTAGGGCTGGCCCGGAAGCGGCCGTGTCTCAAATTGAGACACGTTCACCCTCGCACGAGCGGTGTCATGGGTTCGGTGTGTCAACGGCGATGCGATCACGCGAGGGAGGCGTTCCGATGTCTCAGCCGGGACAATCCGAACAGACCTACAGTCCGTGGACAGTGGTCAATGTGGTTTTTGAACATCTCGTTGATCAAGGTTTCCATCCGGTGCTCGGCGAGGCCGGTCATCCGGGCGAGGCCGCGGAGGCACTGCTGCGTTCCCTGGGCATAACGCCCACCGCGGAAGGTGACGCCCGCCTGCGCAGCAATATCCGTGACCACCTGGCCGAGATGCGCTCAACCATGTTCGACGAGACCTGAACGGATGTGGCGGCTGTCTCATATTGAGACTCGCAACGTACATGTTTCGGCTTGTAATCATGGCGTAACGCGTGCCCATCCAACCGGTTCCCGGGAATAAAGCTGTCGCCCAATCAGGAGCGACGGGTAAAGGAGTGATTATGAGCCGGCAGAGCGTCGCGAAAGCCCATCAGAAGATCCAGGAGCTGTCTTGGGACCCGGTGTATCACGAGCCGGTCTCTCAATACGGCACGGATTACACGTTCCAGAAGGCGAAGAAGAAGGATCCCCTCAAACAGGTCCTCCGCTCCTACTTCCCCATGCAGGAGGAGAAGGACCACCGGGTGTATGGCGCCGAGGACGGCGCGATCCGGGGCAACATGTTCCGCCAGGTGCAAGAGCGTTGGCTGGAGTGGCAGAAGCTCTTCCTGAGCATCATTCCACTGCCAGAGATCTCCGCGGCACGCGCGATGCCACTGCTCTTCCGCACGGTCCCGAACCCGGAACTGCACAACGGTCAGGCCATCCAGATGATCGACGAGGTCCGGCACTCGACGATCCAGCAGAACCTGAAGCGCCTGTACATGAACAACTACATCGACCCGGCCGGGTTCAACAGCAGCCTGCGCAACTTCCAGAACGACTACTGCGGCACCATCGGCCGCCAGTTCGCGGAAGGCTTCATCACCGGTGACGCCATCACGGCGGCCAGCATCTACCTGACAATTGTGGCCGAAACGGCGTTCACCAACACGCTTTTCGTCGCCATGCCGGCGGAGGCCGCCGCGAACGGCGACTATCTACTGCCGACGGTCTTCCACTCGGTGCAGTCCGACGAGTCGCGGCACATCAGTAACGGGTACGCCACGCTGCTCATGGCGTTGTCCGACGAGAGCAACCACCAGCTGCTCGAGCGCGACCTGCGGTACGCGTGGTGGAACAACCACCGGGTCGTCGACGCGGCCATCGGCACCTTCATCGAGTACGGCACGAAGGACCGCCGCAAGGAGCGGGAAAGCTACGCCGAAATGTGGCGTCGGTGGATTTATGACGACTATTACCGCAGCTATCTCGTCCCGCTGGAGAAGTACGGTCTGACCATTCCGCACGACCTCATCGAGGAGTCGTGGAACCAGATCTGGAACAAGGGCTATGTGCACGAGGTCGCGCAGTTCTTCGCTACCGGCTGGATCGCGAACTACTGGCGCATCGACGGGATGACGGACGAGGACTTCGAGTGGTTCGAGTTCAAATATCCCGGTTGGTACAACAAGTACGGCAAGTGGTGGGAGAACTACAACCGGCTGTCGACGCCGAACGGGCATAACCCGATCGCCTTCGAGAATGTCGATTACGTCTATCCGCACCGCTGCTGGACCTGCATGGTTCCCTGTCTGGTCCGCGAGGACATGGTGGTCGACAAGGTCGACGGCCAGTGGCGCACCTACTGCCACGAGGCATGCCGGTGGACCGACGCCGAGGCGTTCCGCCCGACCTATCAGGGCCGGGAGACCCCGAACATGGGCAAGCTCATCGGAACGCGCGAATGGGAAACCATGTACCACAACTGGAACTTCGCCGACATCGTCAAGGACATGGGTTATGTCCGCGACGACGGCAACACTCTGGTTGCGCAGCCGCACCTCGACCTCGACCCGAAGAAGATGTGGACACTCGATCATCTGCGTCGGCTGCCGGACTTCCCGAGTCCGAACGTCACTCTCAACGCGATGACCGACGCCGAGCGAGAAGCGTTCCACGCCGACTACATCCGGCAGGGACCGGCCGGGCGACCGGCGCCGGCTCAGACCTGACCGCCGCAGGACACCGGGCGGGGAGGACCCCGACATTCAGTTGGGGTCCTCCCCGCATCGGATTCACGATATGACGGTTTGTGGCCGAATGTGATGAGGGAGTCATGGCAGACAAGCATCTGGTTCGCTTCGAGCCGGTGGGAATCGAGATCGAGGTCGCCGAGGACCAGACGATCCTGCGCGCGGCCGCGGAGCAGGGCATCATGCTCATGCACGGCTGTAAAGAGGGTCAGTGCGCGTCATGCAAATCCTTCATCCTCGACGGCGATGACGTCGAGCACGACCGTTATTCGACCTTCGCCCTGCCCGACTACGAGAAGGACGAAGGCTTCACCCTGCTGTGCCGGGCGCATGCCTATGAAGACCTGACGATCGAACTGCTCAATTACGACGAGGAGATGATCCACTCGGGACTGCCGATCCAGGAGGCGGTCGTCGAGGTGGTCTCCAACGACAACGTCACGCACGACATGCGGCATCTGGTGATCAAGCTTGTCGAGCCGACGTCGTTGAAATTCTTTCCCGGTCAGTACGTGGATTTCACCGTCCCCGACACCGAGGAGACGCGGTCGTTCTCGATGGCGAACACCTCAAGCGCGAACGGGCAGCTGGAATTCGTCATCAAGATCTATCCCGGCGGCCTCTTCTCCGAATTTCTCGACACGAAGGTCGCGCCCGGTGACCGGCTCGACATCACCGGGCCGTTCGGGGTCTTCACCCTGCGCGACGCGCCCAACGCCGATCTCATCTTTCTCGGCGGCGGGGCCGGCATGGCGCCGATCCTCGCGCTGCTGCGCACGATGGCCGAGCGCGGAATCGAACGCAAGGCGACCTTTTACTACGGGGCGCGCCGCCGGCGTGACCTGTGTTTCGAGGACGAGCTGCGCGAATTGGAGCAGCGGCTCCCCTCCTTCCATTACGTACCGGCACTGTCCGACCCGGATCCGGAAGAGGACTGGGACGGGGAGGTCGGCCTGATCACCGACGTCGTCCGCCGGCTCCAGGGGGAATTGGCCGGTGCCGACGCGTACGTGTGTGGGCCGCCGCCGATGGTGGAGGCGGCCCTGGAACTGCTGCCCACCCTGGGAGTGGATGAAAAGCGCATGTTCTACGACAAGTTCACGACAACCGGCGACTCGGACGAACCGTAAGCAGGGCCCGGGAACCAAATCCGGCATAGATGAGGAAAGCCCCTTCAGGTAAAGGAAGAAGCCGATGACAACCGCGCAAGAACGCAGCGTGCCGAAGCCCGTCTTCACCGACGCAGAGGCGGGCGCCAAGGAGTTCCCGGACTCCGCTTCGAGGCGATTCAACTACTTCACCCCGCAGAAGCGTAAGCAGAGCCACTATGAGGACGTCACGATCGAGGTCCAGCCCGACCCGCGGCACTATCTCGCCCAGGGCTGGCTCTACGGCTTCGCCGACGGGCGGGGCGGCTACCCGCTCGAGTGGACCGCCATGAAGGCCTGGGGATCCGACCGGCCGGTGCCGGTGCGCTCCCCCGGATCGGGCGGCCAGGGGTATGAATGGCCGGCGCACGGCTGGCACGAGTTCCGCGATCCCAATGAGGAGTGGGAGCTCACGCTCTACCGCTACAACGCCAACGTGATCCGCCAGCTCAACCAGAACGTCGACGCGGCCCGGCAGGCGAAGGCGTTCGAGCAGTGGAACCACAACTGGGTGGACTTCGTAGCCCAGAATGTCGGCGCCTGGATGCACGTCGACCACGGCCTCGGGCTCTACCTCTTCGCGAACGCCAACCGGCGGGCGCCCACCAATATGCACAACAACGCGATTTCGGTGAACAGCATGCACCGAATTCGCGCGGCCCAGGACCTCGCGCTTTACAACCTGACCCTGAGCGAGGAGATCGAGGGCTTCGACGGCACCGCCCATCTGGCGGCCTGGAATGACGGTCCGGCCTGGCAGGGCGTACGGGAGACGGCCGAGCAGCTCACCGGTATCGACGACTGGTGCGAGGCGATCTTCGCCGCCAACATCGTCTTCGAACCGCTGGTCGGCGAGCTCTTCCGGAGCAACCTGGTCCAGCAGGCCGCGCCGGCCAATGGTGACTTCGTGACCCCGACCCTGGTCGGCGCCGAAGAGTTCGACTTCGCCGAGCGGGATCTGCGCTACACCAAGGCGATGTTCGAGTTGCTGGTCAACGACAAGGAATTCGCCGAGCAGAACAAGGCACTGCTGCAGCAGTGGCTGAGCACCTGGGTCACCCGCAGCATCACCGCGGCGCGGAAACTGCAGCCGCTCTGGTCGCAACCGGACGCCAAGCCACCGCGTTTCGAGGACAGTCTCGACCGCGCGAAGAGCCGTTTCAACGGCATTCTGTCCGATCTGGGCCTGGAGACACCGAAGGAGTTGGACCAGTGACCACCACATTCACCACGTCGGAGAGCCCGTTCAAGGTCAACAACACGGCCTCGAACATGTGCGGCTTCACGTTGATGAACAACCAGGTCGGCGCGATCATCGCCGAAGTGCTGCGGGGCAAGGAGAACGTCACGGTGACCCCGCTGCCGTCGATGATCCGGGTCGACGCCAAAGGCCGCATGGATCTCATCTACGCCGAGGTCGACGAGGCCGCCGGCGAGGAGGAGGGCTGGTTCGACTCGGCCGAGTTCGAGGAGAGCATGTCCACCCACTACGGCCGCATGATCCACGAGGACGATCGCACGATCATGTTCGCCAACCCGGAGGACGCAGCCGAGTTCCTCGACTTCGACCTCGTCGCACGCTCCTAGCAGCAGTCACAGCGGACAGCACTCGATCTGGTCCTTGGAGGGAAACAGTCGTGTACGAAAAAGACGGTGAAAAGTATTTCGTGGTCGACAGCCACATGCACTACTGGAACGCGGGTCCGGACAACTGGGTCCCGGGTGCGGAGCAGTACGCCAAGGGCTGGATCGAGTGCTTCCACGCATATCAGTCGCTCGGGCCGGAATCGACGCACTGGCCGATAGAGAAATTCCAGAGCTACACCGAGGACGACCTGATGAAGGACGTCTTCCAGGACGGCTACGTCGACGTCGCGATCTTCCAGCCGACGTATCTCCGCGAGTGGTACAAGGAGGGCTTCAACACCACGGAGAAGAACGCGGCGCTCGGCGAGAAGCATCCGGGCAAGTTCATCGCCAACACCCGGTGGGACCCGCGGGAGGGCGAGGCGGGGCTGAAGCAGTTGCGCGAGGACGTCGCCCGGTACGGCTCGATCGGGGTAAAGCTCTACACCGCCGAGTGGCGGGAGGGATCCCGCGGCTACAAGCTCAGCGACCCCGAGGCGTACAAGTTCTTCGAGGCGAGCCAGGAGCTCGGCATCAAGAACGTACACGTCCACAAGGGACCGACAATCTGGCCATTGGACAAGGACGCCTTCGACGTCTCCGATGTCGACCACGCGGCGACCGACTTCCCCGGGCTCAACTTCATCGTCGAGCATGTCGGGCTGCCGCGGATCGAGGACTTCTGCTTCATGGCGACGCAGGAGCCGAATGTCTACGCCGGACTGTCCGTTGTCGTCGGCGGCCTGATGCACGCCCGGCCGCGGTTCTTCGCCAAGGTGATGGGCGAGCTGCTCTTCTGGGTCGGCGAGGACAAGATGACCTTCGGCAGCGACTACGGCATCTGGGAGCCGAAGTGGCAGATCGAGGGCCTGGTGGACTGGGATTACCCGGACGACGAGTTCTCCGACTATCCGCGGGTCACCACGGCGACCAAGAAGAAGATTCTGGGGCTGAACGCGGCCAAGCTTTACGGCATCGACGTTCCGGCCGAATATCGGCTGGACGCCGGTGAGGGAACACCGGCCGCGCAGGATGACGCGGAGCTGGTGAGCCCGGGGCAGGCGTCCCCGGCGGCGCCGTGACCGAAGAGTCGCAGCTGCTCGCCGCGCTGGCGACGGTGCGGGATCCGGAGCTCGACGAACCCATCACGTCGCTTGGCTTCGTCGCGTCCTGCACCGCGTCGGACACCGGCACCGTCACCGTGCGGCTGCGGTTGCCCACCTATTTCTGTGCGCCGAATTTCGCCTACCTGATGGTCGCCGATGCCTACGACGCGGTGAGCGCGGTGCCCGGCGTGACGCGGACCGACGTGCGGCTGGAGGACCATTTCGCCGCCGACCTCATCAACAACGGCGTGGCGGCCCGGGCCGGTTTCGTCGCCTCGTTCGAAGGTGAGGCGGCGGACGAGTTGGACAAGCTGCGCGCCGATTTCCTGCGGAAAGCCGTGCTGGCCGGGACCGACCGGGTCTGCCGGTCGATGCTGGCCGCCGGAATGGAGGCGGCCGACCTGGCCGGACGCACCCTCGGTGACGCGCCGGACGGGCCGGTCCGCGAACGGCTGCGGGATCGCCGCCGCGAGCTGGGTCTGTCCTATGACGACGGTGCGGCGTTGGTGATCGACCCGGTCACCGGTGCGGCCGTCGAGGCGGCCGAATTGCGGATGCACATGGGCCGGGCCCGCATCACCCGGGTCGGCCAGGAGGCGAATTCCGGGGTGTGCCGGGGGATGTTGCGGTCCCGCTATCGGGGCGTGGTGCAGGAGGAGGAGGCCTCATGAAAGCGGTTCGGTTACACACCTATCACCAGCAGCCGGTCATCGAGGAGGTGCCGGAACCGACGGTTAAGGACCCGTTCGACGTCGTGGTCAAGATCGGTGGCGCCGGCGTGTGCCGCACCGACCTGCATATCATCGAGGAGCAGTGGGCCGCCAATTCCGGGGTCCAGCTGCCGTACACGATCGGGCACGAGAATGCCGGCTGGGTGCACGAAATCGGCTCCGCGGTGACCAATGTCGCCGTCGGTGACACGGTGATCCTGCATCCGACGCCGACCTGCGGGCTGTGTCAGGCGTGCCGGGCCGGCAACGACATGCACTGCCTCTTCGGCTCATTCCCCGGAATCAACACCGACGGTGGAATGGCCGAATACCTGCTCACCTCGGCGCGGGCGTGCATCAAGCTGGACCCGGAAACGCAGCCGGAGGACGTGGCCGCGCTGGCTGACGCCGGCATCACCGCGTACCACGCCGTCCGCAAGGCCGTACCGCTGCTCTATCCGGGCACGGTGTGCGTCGTCAACGGCGCCGGCGGTCTCGGCCATATCGGGATCCAGTCGCTGAGCGCGCTGACCGCAACCACGATCATCGTGGTGGATCGCAATCCGGACGCGCTGGAACTCGCCGCGAAACTGGGCGCGGACCACACCGTCCTCGCGGACGGGAAGCAGGTCGACGCGGTGCTGGACCTGACCGGCGGGAACGGGGCGGAAGTGGTATTGGATTTCGTCGCCGAACAGGGCGCCCAGCAGGACGCATTCGCCATGACCCGGCGCCACGGCTCGCAGTTCGTGATCGGTTACGGCAGCAACATCGATATTCCGACGATCGACATCATCTCCACCGAACGCAATATCGTCGGAAACCTCGTGGGTACGTACAACGACCTCGTGGAGCTGATGGTGCTGGCGCAGGCCGGCAAGGTCACCCTGCACACCAAGAAATATCCGCTGGACGGTGCGCTGGACGCGCTCGCCGATCTCGATGCCGGACGGGTCAGGGGACGCGCAATTCTGACTCCCTGACCGCCATTTCGAGCACCCGACCGATTACACAGAGGGGGATCACCCACAATGGCCAAGGACCTGCGTTTCGGCTCAGAAGCCCGTGACCTGTTGCTGGCGGGCGTCGACAAACTCGCGGAAGCGGTGAAATCTACGCTCGGGCCCAAGGGCCGCAACGTCATCATCGAAAAGATCACCGGATCCCCCGTGGTCACGAACGACGGTGTCACGATCGCGCGCGAAATCCATCTGAAGAACCAGTTCGAGAACATGGGCGCCCAGCTGGTCAAGGAAGCGGCCATCAAGACGAACGACGTGGTCGGCGACGGCACCACGACCGCCACGGTGATCGCGCAGGCGATCATCCGGGAGGGCATGAAGGCCATCGGCGGCGGCGGCAATCCGGTGCTGGTCAAGCGCGGCGTGGATCTCGCGGTCGGTCGGTTGATCGAACACCTGGAAAAGGCGGCCCACCCGGTCGTCACCGAGGACGATTACGCCCGGGTCGCCGCCATCTCGGCCAACGACGACGACTCGGTCGGCGCGGTCATCGCGAAGGCGCTGCACACCGTCGGCGACGCCGGCGTCGTCACGGTCGAGGAATCACCCAGGATCGGGATGTCGGTCGATTTCGTCGAGGGCTTCGAGTTCGACAACGGTTACGTCTCCCCCTATCTGGTCACCGATCCCGGCCGGCTCGAGGCCGTGCTCGACGATCCGTACATCCTGATGTGCAGCGAAAAGGTCACGAAGGTCCAGGAGCTCATGCCCATCCTGGACAAGATCATGCGGCAGCCCCGGCCACTGGTGCTCATCGCCGAGACCGTCGAGGGCACTGCCCTTTCCATGCTGGTGCACAACCATGTGAACCGCACCTTCCAGGCCGTGGCGGTCCGCGCGCCCGGCTTCGGCGACCGGCGGCTGCACAAGTTGGAGGACCTCGCGGCCGTTGTCGGCGGCGCGGTGCTGAGCCGGCAGTCCAGCTTCTCGATGGAGTCGATGACCCTGGAACATCTCGGCCGGGCCAGGCAGGTGCGGGTCACCGAGAACCGGACCACAATCGTCGGCGGCGCCGGCGGGGCGGCCGCCATCGACTTCCGGGCCAACCAGCTGCGGGCCGAGCTCGGCCGGGCCCAATTCGGCATCGACGAGGATGTGCTGACCGACCGGATCGGCGCCCTCACCGGAAAGGTGGCGATGATCCGGGTCGGCGCCGCGACGCCGGCCGAACTCAAGGAACTACAACACCGGGTGGAGGACGCGCTCTCGGCGACCCGGGCGGCAATGGCGGAAGGAATCGTGGCGGGCGGCGGGGCGACCCTGCTGCACGCGGAGAAGGTCCTGGCCGACCACGGTCTGGACGGCGACTATGCGACCGGGGCGGACATCGTCCGGCGGGCCTTGAGCGAGCCCGCTTTCCTGATCGCCAGCAATGCCGGATACGACGCACAGGAGGTCATCGACAAGACCCGGCAGCTCGGCGACGACGAGGGTTTCGACGCACTGCTCAATCGATACGGCAACATGGTCGAGCTGGGCATCATCGATCCCCTCCGAGTGTGTCGTTCCGCTCTGCAGAACGGCGCTTCGGTCGCCGGCCTGCTGCTCACCACGAACTCACTGATCGCCGAGGAGCAGACCCCCTGGGGTGGCAGCGCGGCGCTGATGACCGAGTTCGGTCCGCTGGACGAAGGGCTTCACCAGCCTTCGCCCGACTCCAGCACGCCGCAGTCACTCGGCATGGGCCCGTCGATGGGCTGACCGACCAACCGCGGGTGCGAATTTCTCGCAGAACTGAGGTCGATGGCAATGTCACAAACTCACCATGACGGATCTCCGGCAACACCAACCCATCATGAGGTACGAGAAATGGTGGAGCGTGAGGTCGTAACCCCGGCCGCGCCCACCGGCGTACAGGTCGGCACGGGCGGTGATCCGCTCATTGTCGCGCTGCCGATTTTCGCGGTCGGCTCGCTGGCACTGGGGATGGCACTGATCGGTGTCGTCGACGCCACCGCGCTGGGAGCAGTGGTGCCGATCATCATGTTCGGCACCGGGCTCTATTTGATGCTCGTGACCTTCTGGGCCGCGCTGCTGGGGCAGTCGATCGTGGCCGGCATCTGCGGCACGTTCTCCGGCTTCTGGTTGAGCCTCGGCGCCCTGCTTCTGGGCCTGACGCACAACTGGTACGGGATCGTGCCCACGCAGGTCGCCAAGACGGAGGAACTCTTCTTCATCGCGTGGGGCTGTCTGTTCGTATTCCTGCTGATTCCCTGTTTGCTGCTGCCCGCTGTCTATCCGGCGATCGTCGCACTGGTCGTCGTCGCACTCGGGTTTGCCGCGGCGTCGGCACACACCGGCAACGCCGATCTGCTCAAGACCGCCGGCTACATCATTCTGGTATTCGCGGCCCTGGGGTTCTACGCGTTCGTCAATGTCGGGCTCACCTCGATGGGGGCGAAGCGGCCGTTCCCCCCGCTGGGCAAGGTCTACATGTCCTGAGCTCCCCACAACCCTGGATCCGCCCGGGCGCTGACGCAAGACACGCACCCGGGCGGATCCAGACCATTTCCGGCCGGCGAGCCGCGCCGGCATCGGCCACCGCGCGGCGTTGACCCGGGCCGCTGAGGCATGACTGAATGCAAGGCATGCTGGCCCAGCCGTCGATCGGACCCGGAACGCCCGGTGTGCCGCCGGACTGGGCGCGACTCGAGCTGGATCTGCTGCGCCAGGCCCAGGACGCCGCGCGGGAGTTCGTCGACCGCTACACGCTCGCCGACGGCACCCTGCGGTGGCGCGCGGAATGGCCGGGCATCGACGGATCCGACGACGCCTACGAGGCGTTCTGGACGCTGCCGCTGCTGTATCTGCTCGGCGGTGACGCCGAGCTGCTGGCGATCGCGCGGCGCGAGTGGGAGGCCGTCACCTGGCAATGGACGCAGTACGGCCAGCTGCACCGGGAATTCGACGCCTCGTACGACTGGATGCACCACGGCGAGAGCAGCACGCTGTTCTACCTGCTGGGTCTGGCCGATCCGACCAGCCTGCGGGAACGCCAACGTGCGGTGCGGTTTGCCGATTTCTACACCGGCGCCGACCCTGAGGCGCCCAACTACGACCCGGCCCGCCGGCTGATCCGTTCTCCGCTCACCGGTTCCCGCGGACCTCGGTTCCGCACCACTGCCGAGGACTGGTCCACCCATCGGTCCGTCCTGGACGGCTATCCGCCGCCGTTCGAGGACATCCCCGCCAATCCCGACGGCACCTGCACCTGGACCGACGACGCGGTGTTCGAGCTGATCCTGCGGCGGATGAACGAACGGATGACCCGCGGCGACGTGCCGCTCAACCTCACCGCCTCAAGCCTGGCCGCGCACGCCTGGCTCCACACCGGACAGGACCGCTTCCGGCACTGGGTGCTGGACTACAACGCGGCCTGGGCCGAGCGCACCGAACGCAACAACGGCATCATTCCCGACAACGTCGGCCCGGACGACACGATCGGCCAGTACCTCGACGGGCACTGGTGGGGCGGTTATTACGGCTGGCGCTGGCCGCACGGCGCGCGACACATTCTGGAGGCCGTCGCGATCGGCGGGGTCGCGGCAACCCTCGTCAGCGGCGAAACCCGCTGGCTGGACCATTTCCGGTCCCAACTGGACACGCTATGGGACCTGGGACAGGGCGCGGGCGCGACGCGGATGCTCCCCAACCGGCACGGGAACGAGGGCTGGTACGACTACCGACAACCGGACCCGACACTGCCCATCTACTGCTGGTATCTCTCCCAGGATCCGGCCGATCTGCAACGGGTGCTGCGGACCGCGCCGCCGGAAGGCTGGAGCACTCCGAACGAACGCATCGTCAAGGGCAGCGGAGCCGCCAACAGCGCAGCCTGGTTCGGCTACCTCCGCGGCGACAACCCCGACTATCCGGTGCGAATCCTGGAAATAAACCACCGGCAGTTGACCGGCCGGCTCGCCGCGATACGGGCCGACGACCTCCGGCAGGCCCCGGAGTGGGATATCCACCATTGGCAGGACCGTAATCCGGTGATGGTCGAGGGGCTGGTGCAGCTGATGCTCGGTGCACCGCTGAACCTCTACCACGGCGGGCTGCTCGCGACGACCGTCCGCTACTTCGACCCGGACCGCCGAAGACCCGGTCTTCCCCCGGACGTTGCCGCGCTGGTCGACCACCTCGACGCCACGACCGTCGGAATTCAACTGGTGAACTGCTCCACCCAGCACGAGCGCGAGATCGTCATCCAGGCCGGCGGTTTCGGCGAGCATGCCTTCACCTCGGTCGATACCGGCGTCGGCGACACCATCGCGCTCACCGGCAACCGGGTCTCGGTGCGGCTCGGTCCGTCCTGCCAGCTGCGGATCAGCCTCGGTATGGAACGGTTCGCCGGCGACGGTTCGTACGACACGCCGTGGACCGACCGGACCGGTGAACATCCACTGCTGCAGGGCCGGTCCGAATAACAACCAGCGAATCGGCCTGATCAGGCCGCTTTTTCGCCCACCGGAATCCCGTGTGGGCGCGGCTGACCGATAACGGCGCGGCAATTCGCCGTACCCGTGTGACCCTTGACACCGTCAGACCGACGGACGTAGCGTCCCGGAAACGACCATTCGGATGGATCGCCAACTCGCCGATTTTTTATAAACGCGCTTCGATTGATATTCGTTCGAAAGCAGCACGTTGGATAGCTGGCAGCGCGAGAAGGAGCGATCCGTGAATGCACAGGACCCGTTGTCCCGCAGGCGTTTTCTCTACGGCACGGCGCTGGCCGCCGGGGCGGTGACGGTCAGCGCCTGCTCGGGCGGCACGAAGAAATCCCCGTCCAGCTCCGCCAGCGGTGGCGGCAGTACGAAGAAGGGGTCGGCCACAACCGCGCCAAAAATTCCGGCGCACTTTCAGGAGTCGCCAGCCTTGAAGGAGAAGGGGCTGCCGGACGTGGCCAAGCGGTTGCCGCAGGTGCCTTACGTGGTGCCCCACCTCTGGGTCGAGCCGGGAAAGTACGGCGGCACGATGAATATGGCGGTGTTCAGCACCACGGGCATGGGTGAGGACAGCACCTGTTACGAGTTCTTCTACGGTCCAGCACCACTGCGCTGGCTCAATGACGGCCTGGCCGTCGGGCCGGGACTCCTGGACAAATGGAGTTCGAATGCGGACGCGACGGAATGGACCGTTCACTATCGCAGTGGCCTGAAATGGTCGGACGGCCAGCCGGTCACCGTCGATGACACCATCTTCTGGTGGGAAGACCTGGTGCTGCCGGGTCACAATGCGCTGACCCCGCCGCTCGGCATGCTGTCGGCCGCCGGAAAGCCCTGCCACATGACCAAGGTCGACGACGAAACGCTCAAGCTCACCTACGACTCGCCGCAGCCCGGACTGCCGCTGTACCTGGCGACCGGCGTCAACGGCCACATGACGACGATGCCGAAACACTATCTGAAGCAGTTCCACCCCAAGTACAACTCCAGCGTGCCGAAGGACTGGGACTCGGTCGGCGGCCTGTGGGAGCAGAAGTCCAAATGGATGCGCAACCCGGCGTGCCCGACCCTGGCCGGCTACCGGTGCCAGTCGTTCGACATCAACAAGGGTGTTGTGCTGGAGCGGAATCCGTACTACTACGTCGTCAACACGAACGGCGACCAGCTTCCCTACATCGACAAGATCGTCATCAACTGCGTCCAGAACAGCCAGGTCATCAAGCTGCAGGTGCAGCAGGGCAAGATCGACTATTGCCACGGGCCGTTCAACCAGATCGACCTCTCCGACGTGTCGACCCTCAACCGGTTCAAGGACAGCGGCGACTACCGGATCCTGCTCTGGGACAGCGGTTCGGGCACCGGGGACATGTTCTTCCTCAACTACGACTACATCGCCAACGATCAGAAGTACGGAAAACTCTTCCGCGACAAGCGTTTCCGCCAGGCGATCTCACATGCCTACGACCGGACGACGGCCCGCAAGACCCTCTATTTCGGCACCGGCGAGATAACCACGGGCTCGCTCGGGCCCAAGGCCCCCGAGTTCAACACGAAACCGTCCGGACCGTCCCTGTACGCGCAGTGGCGGGACTCGTACTCGAAGCACGACCCCGCGAAAGCGAAGGCCCTCCTGGCCGACCTCGGGCTCAAGGACAGCAACGGCGACGGCTATGTGGAGTTTCCGGACGGATCAAAGCTGACCGTGTCGGTGCCATATTCGGCGGATCAGAGCGCGACCGGGAACGCGCACGACGACCAACTGGTGGCCGACGCGAAGAAGGTCGGCATTCACCTGCTCCGCACTCCGATACCACCCACCTCGTTCAACGACATGTGGGCGGCGGGCAAATTCATGTCCCGCACCAACTGGGAGGTGAGCAACGGAAGCCTGCTCGTCGCCGCCTATTGGTTGCTGCCACTCGAGAATGCCCGATGGGCGCCACTGGAGGGCATGATGTACGCCGTCACCGGCACCGCCAACGAGAAGAAGGAGCTCAACGTGGCACCGGCCAAGCGGCATCCGCCACGGATGGCACCGGAGAAGGGCGGACCGGTCGAGAAGATGTGGAACCTCTACAACGCCGCCAAGCGCGAGCCGGATGCGCTCAAACGAACCCAGCATTTCTGGGACATCATCAAGGTGCACATCGAAGAGGGCCCGTTCTTCATGGGCGTGGTCACCAACTATCTGCAACCGATCATCGCCAAGAACGATCTGCGCAACGTGCCGACCCGGGACAATCTCGCCCAGCACGGTCTGGTCAACGACTGGGAGCTGCCCTGTCCCGCGGTCTACGAGCCGGAAACCTACTACTGGAGCAACCCGTCCAGTCACACAACCTGATCCGGCGGCGTTCCAGCCGGTGTCAGTGGCCGCTCACCGTGACGGTCGCCCCCAGGTCGTTCCAACCCTTCGCGGCATCCCAGGTGCCGGTATTGGCGGTGCGGATCGCGTAATCGGCGTCGTTCGCCAGCGACCGCGACGCCGACGGCATTGCCAGCGCCAGGTGGTAGGTGCCCGGCCGGACCTGGATCGGCAGCCGGAAATCGGTCCGTACGGTCGTGGTCTGGCCGGCCGTCCACCGTCGCGGGTCGGTGCGCAGCGGGATCCGGTAGGTGTGGCTGCCGTTGGTCAGAACGAGCTGCGCGGGCCGGGCCTGGAACGGGGTGCTGAATCCGTCGTTGCGGACGCCGATATCGACGCTC
Organism: Mycobacteriales bacterium; assembly: GCA_036267955.1. GTDB lineage: Bacteria > Actinomycetota > Actinomycetes > Mycobacteriales > QHCD01 > DATAVB01. Next base: position 71,178 of record DATAVB010000087.1, read on the forward strand.
ATCCGGCCGCCGACGGAGGTGTGGTCGGTGAAAGTCCCGTTGACCAGGGTGAAGCGGTAGCCCAGCCGCTCGCTGGCCTCCTGATAGCCGGCGGTCCCCCAGGTGTCCAGCACATCCTGGTTGTATTCGGTGTTCAGGTACGAATAGTGGAACCGTTCCATCGTTGCCAGCGCGCTCGGCCATTCGGATTTCGGCGGATTCACCGCACAGGTTTCGCCGCCGACCGGCACATAGCGACTGTCCGCGGCGAGATAATCCTCATCCAGACTGAGCGGGTCGGACAGGAACGTGCCGTAATCGTCGGCGCTGGCCAGGAAGCAGTCGTTGTGGTGTCCGACCCGGGACAGGTCACTGCCGGAGTACGCCTGTTGTGGCGTCAGTCCGCCGGCGGTTCCGGTCGGCACGCCGAGAATGCGCTGCTTCATGTACATCGTGCGGACCTGCACCGTGACGCTCTTGGGTAGCACGTTCAGTAAGGTACGCAGCACTTTTCCGCGGTCCACCCAATTGGCGTCCGTGACAATTGACGGGTCCGTCGGATCGGAGAAGTAGTCGCTGTAGTAGCCCTCTCCCCACAGCCCGATGAATCCCTCCTGCACGGTCTCGATCACGTCGGCGTTACGCCGCAGGATTGGCGCCAGCTGGTAGATGTGGTGCAGGACCCGGTCGAGCGGAGCGTCGCCGTACGGCGTCGGCGGCGGCCAGACACCATCCGGCGGCAGGGTGTACGCGAAGCGGAGAATGACCTCGACGCCGGCCCGCCGAGCGGTGGCGAAGTCGGCATTCACCTTCTGCAGCAGGTCCGGGCTGAGATTCCACGCGCCGTCGGCGCCGCCGAAATGTTCCAGGTAGACCTCGCGCAGGACCTGGGTGATGCCCTCCTTGCGCCAGGAGCGGAGCGTCGACTCCTTCATCGGCACCCAGCCGGTGCCGGCGGCATCCAGGTAGTGGGTGTCCGCCACGTGGTAGAAGCCGCGGGCCGGATTGGCGATGACCGAGTCGTCCGCCTGATAGGCGATCGAGGTCTCGTGCGTGCCGCCCGGATGAGCGCTGGCGGCACCGGAGGGCAGCATGGCGACGGTTGCGGCAACGATCGCCGTGACCGGCAGCAACAGGCGTCGGAGCTTCATCGGCTCTCCACTCTGGGTTTGGATCTTGATGTCGCAACCGCGTGGGCTTTGAGCATCGATGAGCAGAGCGTCAACGTCAAGACCCGAAGTTGGCGCTCGGGTCAGCCTGCGTATATCGCGCAACCTGGCGATCGAAACCTGCGCGTTGTGTGCCATTATGGTGAACGGATGATTCGACTCGAGGAGCGCCGTCGTGACCGATCCGGCTGGAGCGCAGGGCATCGCGGTGCTCATCCTCGCCGACGATCTGTCCGGCGCCACCGAGGTTGCCGCGGTGATCGCCCCGCCGGGCAGCGCGCGGGCCGAGATCGTCCTGACCCCGGCGGTCCCCGGGCCGGCCGCGCCAGTGGCGGCGATCGACCTGGATTCCCGCCAGCTCGCACCGGCCGCCGCGGCCGACGCGATGCGGGCCGCGCTGCGGTTGCCGGTTGCCCGCTCGGCCACCCTCGTCTTCGCGAAGGTGGATTCGCTGCTGCGCGGAAATCTCGCCGCCACGGTCGCCGCCGTGCGGGAATCCGGTCGGCCGACGGTGCTCGCCACCGCGTTGCCGGCCCAGCACCGTTCGGTGCGGGACGGCGTGCTGCACCTTGCCGGCGAGCCGCTGCACCACACCACCGCCTGGGCAGCCGAAGGCGCCGCACCGCCGCGCTCTGTTGCAGCGGCTCTCGCGCCCGTGCCGGTGGCGGTCGTCCCGCTGACGGTGATCCGCGGTCCGGCGCTCGCGGCCGCGCTGGCCGAGCTCCTGGCTGGTGGCGCCGTACCGGCCTGTGACGCCGAGACGGATCGCGACCTCGACGCGATCGTGGCCGCGGCACGAACGATTCCCGGCGTACGGCTGGCGGGGGCGGGCGGGCTCGCGGCCGCGCTGGGGCGAGCGCTGCGCCTTCCGCCCGACGGAGCGGAATCCGGCGAGCGGGCGGACGCGGTGCTGACCGTCGTGGGGACCGCGGCCCCGGTCGCGCGGGAGCAGGTCCGCCGGTTGGCCGCGGCCGGGGCGACCCGGGTGCGGGTGCCGGTGACCGGGTTGCTCGAGGGTCGCGTCGACCTCGGCGACCTGGGTGCCGGGTCGACCGTGCTGACCCTGGAATCGTCCGCCGATCCGGTGCCCGCGGACGCCCCGCGGATCGCCCGATCGTTGGCGACCGCGGTGGCCGGCGCCGTGCGGTCGTCGCCGCTTCGGGTCGATCTGGTGTTGACCGGCGGCGAGACCGCGCGGCGCATCCTCGACGCATTGGGCATCGTGCAGCTGACCCCGACGGAGGTTGTCCACCACGGGGCGGTGGCCTGCCGGGCCGACGACGGCCGGACCGTCGTCACCCGACCCGGCAGCTTCGGCGGCCCCGATTCACTCGTCCGCATCGTCCAGGCCCTGCTTCCCGAGTGTCTGTTTCCGACTGTCCAACCCACGAAAGGCATCCGCCATGTCTGATCAGGAACTGCCCTACATCGCCGTCACCATGGGCGATGGCGCCGGTGTCGGTCCGGAGGTGACGGTCGGCGCGCTGCTCGATCCGGCGGTGGCGGCGCTGGCCCGTCCGGTGGTGATCGGCGACGCGGGCCGGTTGCGCGCGGCCGCCGAGGTGCTGGGCGTCGCCGCCGATATCCGGACCGTCGATTCGGTTGCCGACTCGGTCTTCGAGTCGGGCCGGATCAATGTCATAGATCTGGCGCTGCTGCCGGTGGATCTGCCCTGGGGGCAGCTGTCCCCGGTGGCCGGAGACGCGGCGTACCAGTACATCCGGGTGGCCAGCGAACTCGCGATGGCTGGCACCGTGCAGGCGATCTGCACGGCCCCGCTGAACAAGGAGGCGCTGCATGCGGCGGGACACCAGTTCCCCGGGCACACCGAATTGCTCGCCCACCTGACGGGCACCGAGGAGGTGTCGATGATGCTGTCCTCGCCGAAGCTGCGGGTCATTCACGTCACCACCCACATAGGACTGATCGACGCCATTGCGAAAATCGAGCCGGGGCTGGTCGAACGCACCGTGCGCCGCGGATACGAGGCGATGCGTCGGGCGGGCATCGAGAACCCGCGGATCGGGCTCTGCGGCATCAATCCACACGCCGGCGAGAATGGCCTTTTCGGGTACGGCGAGGAGGAGGAGAAGATTGTCCCGGCCGTGGCCGCACTGCGGGCGGACGGTATTGACGCTCGCGGCCCGATCCCCGCCGACACGGCGTTTTTCGTCGCCAGTCGTGGCGATTTCGATCTCATCGTGGCGATGTACCACGACCAGGGACACGGCCCGATCAAGGTGCTGGGCATCGAGGAGGGCGTGAATATCACGGTGGGGCTGCCGGTGATCCGGACGTCGGTGGATCACGGAACGGCGTTCGATATCGCCGGCACGGGGACCGTGAAAATCGCCAGCATGATCGAGGCGCTCCGGCAGGCGGCCGCGCTGGCGTCCCGGCCGGCGGCGTAACCCATGGGCTTGACGGCGCAACGGCGGCGCGAGGAAATCGTCCGGTTGGCCAATTCGACCGGCCTGGCGAGCGTCGAGCGGTTGTCGGAACAATTCTCGGTGACGTCCTCGACGATCCGCCGCGATCTGGCGCAGCTGACGACGGCGGGGCAATTGGCCCGGACGTACGGCGGTGCGATCGCGATTTCGCCGCATTCGGAGGCGTCGCTGAAACAGCGCTCCGGGGAGGCGTTCGAGGCGAAGCGCGGAATCGCGGCCTGGGCGGCCCGTCAGGTGCGGCCGGGCGAGACCGTGTTGCTGGATTCTGGGTCCACGGTAGGGGCGCTGGCCCATGAGCTGCGGTCTTTCCGCGACATTACGGTGGTGACGCCGAGTCTGGCGGCACTGGGCGAATTGGCCGCTGTCCCAGGCATTCGGGTCGAGTGTCTGGGCGGGACACTGCGGCCGCTGAGTCAGGGTTTCGTCGGGCCGCTGGCGGAGCTGTGTCTGGAGCGGTTGACGTTCGACCGGGCCTTTCTGGGCGCGGACAGCGTGACCGCGGACAACGGGATCTGCGAGGCGGACCTGCAGCAGTCACGGCTCAAGGAACTGGTGATGCGCCGGTCGGCGAATGTCTACGTGCTGGCGCACGCGGAAAAGCTCGGCCGCCGGCCATTTCACACCTGGACAACTCCCCCGGCCCCGTGGACTCTCGTGACGGATTCCTCGGCCGACGCTGATCGGCTCAAGCCGTTCACCGACGGTGGCGTGACTGTCGCCGTGGTCGACACCCATGGCGAGCCCCGCCCGGTCTGACCCTGAATTGGCCGCCCGCCCAACTCTGCCCGGTCTTCCCCGAGCTCTCCCGCGCGAGTCCACATTCAGACCTGTGCGACACAACGACAACAAATCCACCTTCTGTCGCAGCTCTTCAGAGTTAAACCCCCCTGCCAAGCTCCCGCATCGCCAACCGGCTCTCTCGCACCGATCCGGGTCATCTCCCGACGCGGGACGAACACGTCCGGCCCGTCGTCGGGCCAGACACATTGTCGGTGGCTCGTCCGTCAACTCAGGCCGAGCTGCTCCCGGCCGGTCGGGTTGAGGTCCTCAAGCGTGGCGCGGCCGGTCCAGCTGACCTCGTAGTCCTCGCCGGCGAAATCGCTCGGGCTGGCGCCGCGAAGAAAGGCCTGCCCGCATTTCCGGGCGTAGGCGGCGTTCTTCTCGCAGTACGGGCTGGCCGGGATATACATGACATTCCCCCAACCCTTCTGGTCGGTGACCTCACCGACCGAGTGGATCAGATCGCCGTGCCACCAGACCGTGTCGCCAGGCTGCACCGCCGGGATCGGCGTCAACGCCGGCATCAACACCGGATGCCAGCGCGCACTGATCGGCAGCGCCTGCCCATTCACCGCCCCGCAGAGATCATCCTCGGCGACGTCGTCCTGCAACGCACGCAACAGCAGATATGCCATCGCCGCGGGAATCGGCACGACATGCAGCACACCCTCGCTGGGCGCCATGTCCGCCAATGCCGTCCACCCCTGAAAGGTGCGGAAAGCCGAACACATCACCGTCGACTCGTATTCATGCACCTCGGTCCGATAGGCGCCGTCCCACGGGTCGTACGCGTTGACGTCGCCGGAGAAGATGTGCCGGAAAACCTTCTGGTACGCCGGAAGCAGCCACCGTTCGACGGACCCGGAGTCGGTGTGCGCGGACAGCCCGTTCGAGTTTGCCCCCGGAGCCCGGCGCCGCACCCGGTCCGGATAGGCGGTGTCGCGACTCGGGTCGAACCAGCGGCGACCTTCGGACTCGTGTTTCCAAAAACCGTTCAGGAATTGCCGGACCGCCGCCATATTCGCATCGGATCTTGCCTCCAGCTGCGGTCTGGACCAGTAGATCGGGAAGATAGAAGGCTTTCCCGCGGCCAGACCACCGAAGACGCCATCGTCGATATAGCGGTAGGTCTTCTCGAATTCGTTCCGCTCGAGGTAGGTGACGAGCTCGCGATCCCAGCCCTCGGCCCGTTCCCGGGGGAAGGTGTCGCGCACGACTGCGCAGCCGCGGCGACGGATCGACTCGACCAGATCCGGCGGCACGGCCCCATCGGCGATGTCGCCGAATTGCACCACCGGCCAGATCTCGTCACCGTGCTCCCGCGTGGCCACGACCTCGGCCACCTCCCGGCGCATCAATTCCTCGGCCTGCGCGAAGGCGCCGGCGACGTCACCGATCCGGGCCCGCAGCTCGGTCCTGACCGCACGGATCGCAGCCGGAAAATTCACTGGAATCTCGGTCGTGTCGGTCATCGCGATACCTCCCGCGCATTTGGTAATGTGTCCTAACTAGATGCTGGGTACTGTAGGCCGACCGACCGAGGGAGCGCAAGGGGTGGCCGGAAACGACGCCGGTACGAGGACGTTGCCGCAATCCGTGCTGCGCGCGGCCACCGACCGAGCCGTGTTCGACGAAATCCTCGCGCGCGGACGGGCGACCCGGGCCGAGCTCGCTGCCGCCACCGGCATCTCCAAACCCACCATCTCCGAGGCCGTGCGCCGCCTCGTCGACGGCGGGCTGCTCGACGCGACCGGGCCGCAGGAGACCGGACGCCGCGGCCGGATCGGCACCTTCTACGAGCCCGGTAGGTCCGCTGGTTGGGTGCTCGCTATCGAGGTGGACCAGTCCGGCGTCCAGGCGAGGTCAGCCGGTTTCGCCGGACAGGCGCTGCACCAGCACGAACGGCCGCCCGGCGCCGCCGGCGACACCGGCGCCGTCATCGAGGCGCTGCGCAGCACCGTCCGCGAGGCAGTCAAGGCCGTCCCGAAGAGACACGGCCCGCTCCGCGCGGTGGCGGTGTCGATCGCCAACCCGGTCGACCCCACCACCCACGAGGTCATCGGGCTGCCGGGCTCCCCGTTCCCGGAAGGGCTGCTGGGCCCGGCCGAGGTGCTGGCCGATCTCGTCCGGGCCCCGGTGCTCGTCGACAACGACGTCAATCTCGCGGCGCTCGCCGAGCATCGTTCCGGCGGTGCGGCTGGCGCCGCCAGCTTCGCGTACGTCTATGTCGGTGCCGGCCTCGGTCTCGGCCTATATCTCGGCGACCAGCTGATCCGGGGGGCGCACGGCCTGGCCGGCGAGATCGGCTACCTGCCTGGGGCCGGGCCGGAAACGCTGGCCGCCGAGCTCGCGATCTCGTTGGGGAAGGCGGACGGACAGGGCAAGTCGGGCGCGCCCGCCAACGACGTCAGCGCCGCGCTCGCGTTGCTTGACCGCAGCGGCGACCGCACCGACAAGGCGGGCCGGCAGGCGCTGGCGACTCTCTGCGGCGCCATCGTCCGGGCCATCTCCTCGGTCAACGCCATCGTCGATCCCGAACTCGTCCTGCTCGGCGGCCCGGTCGGCACCCATCCGGCCCTGCTCCCGGCGGTCCGCGGCAGGCTGACCGGCAGCCCGACCCGACTCGCGTACGGCACGCTCGGCCGGCACGCACCACTGCACGGCGCGCTTCAACTCGCCCTGGAGCATGCGCGTTCAGCCGCCCTTGGTTGATCGAAACCCGCGGACGAGGGGGCGTCGGCGCTACGGTCTTCCGGGCGATGTACGGATAGCGGAAACCGCCGGCCAACGACGAGACGGGACGGCCATGGGTGTTCTACGAGTGGTTCCAGACCTTGCCAGCACCGATATCCACGCCAGCAAGGACTTCTACGGCAATGTGCTCGGGCTGCAACCGGTGATGGATCACGGCTGGATCGTCACCCTTGCCGACCCGGAGCGGCCGGGTGCGCAGCTGAGCATCATGACGCACGACGAGACGGCCCCGGTCTTCCCGGCCGTCTCGGTCCAGGTCGACGACGTGGACGCCTGTCACGCGGCCGCGGTGAAGGCCGGCGCGGAGATCGTGCACCCGCTGACCGACGAGCCGTGGGGCGTGCGCCGATTCTTCGTCCGCGACCCGGACGGCCACGTGATCAACGTGCTGAGCCACAGCTAGTGGTCTGTCTGCGCCCGTTTTCAGAAATATCTGCGGTGGCGAGTCAAGATTCGCAAGCGAACTCCGACTAGCTTCCATCATTGGTAGAGCTGAGGAGTTTCGTCATGACCCGAGTGCGAGTTCACCTGGCCGTCTCGCTCGACGGTTTCGGCGCCGGGGAAGGACAACGGCTCGATGCGCCGTTCGGTCACGCCGGCGGACGACTGTTCGACTGGTTCTTCCCGACCCGCACATTCCACGACATGCAGGGCGAGGCGGGCGGCACCATCGGGATCGACAATGCGGTCGCCAGTGCCTGGGGCGCGGGCGTCGGCGCGGAGATCATGGGGCGGAACAAGTTCGGCCCGCAACGCGGGCCCTGGACCGACGATGGCTGGACCGGATGGTGGGGACCCGACCCGGTGTTCCACACACCCGTGTTCGTGCTGACCCACCACCCCCGCCCGCCGATCGAGATGGAGGGTGGCACCACGTTCCACTTCATCGACGCCAGTCCGGTCGAGGCGTTGCGGCAGGCCCGCGACGCCGCCGGCGGCCTGGACGTACGCATCGGCGGCGGACCGAGCATCGTCCGCGACTTCCTCGTTGCGGACCTGGTCGACGACCTGCACATCACCGTCGTCCCCATCATTCTGGGCCGCGGCGAACGGCTGTGGGACGGCCTCGAAGGACTGCAGGACCGCTTTCAGGTCGAATCCGTCACGGCTCCCAGCGGAGTCAGCCACCTGACCTTCACCCGGCTCTGACAGAGGATGGGCGGGCGCATCGGTTGGCCCGCGCCCGCACAAAGTCCGATCGAAGCGCGCTTTACCCGGGCCCAAGGCCTCGGCTGACGGGTAAAGCACGCTTCGATCGGCGAAAACGAGGCTTGGTCCAGGGGGCGACGTGCGTAAACCGCATCGCCCCCTACGACCAGAGAGACTGGTGCACACTCGACGGTGCCCGATCCACCCGGCCGACCAGCGGAGATATTCGTGACCTCGCCCAGCGACCTCGGAACGACCCGCCCCAACCTCATCGTGATCATGGCCGACGATCTCGGTTACGGCGATCTGTCCTGCATGGGTTCGGAATTCCGCACGCCGCACCTGGATCGGCTCGCCGCTTCCGGTATTCGTTTCACCAACTGGTACAGCAATGCACCGGTCTGCTCGCCGTCCCGCGCCGCACTGCTGAGTGGCCGGTATCCACATCGCACCGGCGTCACCCATATTCTCGGTGGTCGACGAGGTGCGGTGCCCGGCCTGTCCGACGGGGTTCCGACGTTCGCCGAGGCGCTCCGCGACAGGGCCGGCTACCGCACGGCCCACGTCGGCAAATGGCATCTCGGCACCGATCGCGCAGCGCTGCCGGACCGGCACGGCTTCGACCAGTGGTTCGGTTTCACCGCCGGCTGTTTCGACTATTACTCACATCTGTTCTATTACGACCCCGCCTTGAACCCGGTGCACGACCTGTGGGACAACGGCGCCGAGATCTACCGCAACGGCGAATACGCCACTGACCTGTTCACCGACGAGGCGGTCGGCGCCATCCGCAGCTGGTCCGCCGCGGATTCGGACGACCCGTTCTGCCTCTATCTCGGCTACAACGCGCCGCACTACCCGATGCACGCGCCGGCGGAATACCTCGACCGATTCCGCCACCTGCCGGACGACCGACGGATCATGGCCGCCATGGTGTCCTGTATGGACGATGGCATCGGCCGGATCCTGGACGAGCTGGACCGGCAGGATCTCACCGAGGACACCTGCGTGTTCTTCATGTCCGACAACGGTCCCTCGCCCGAGTCACGCAACTGGATGGACGGTCGGGAGGACCCGTACTACGGCGGTAGCGCGGGAGTTTTCCGTGGCCACAAATACAGCCTGTACGAG
>DATAVB010000088.1:0-8851 GCA_036267955.1 Mycobacteriales bacterium
CGGCTTACAACCGAGCGGTCGTAGGTTCGATCCCTACTGCGCCCACCGTACGTAGCGTCCGTGACCTGTCTCGGCCGGATCATGGAGTTTGCCGCAGCCGACCGCATAGTGTCTCACTCACGTGACACATGAGGAGCGTTGATGCGGCAGACAACCCGGCCGACTCTGCAGGGCACCTTCGGAATGGCGGCCTCGTCGCACTGGCTGGTGGCCGGAACGGCGATGGGAGTGCTGGAACGGGGCGGCAACGCGTTCGACGCCGCCGTGGCTGCCGCCTTCGTAGAGCACGTCGTCGAGCCGAACGAGAACAGCCCCGGCGGCGACGCGAACATCATCTTCGCCTCCGCCGCGGACAACAGTCCGCGAGTCCTCTGTGGACAGGGTCCGGCGCCAGCCGGCGCCACCATCGCGCACTACACCGGCCTGGGCCTGGAGGTCGTGCCCGGCACCGGATCGCTCGCGCCGGCCATTCCGGGTGCCATTGACGCATGGCTGCTGCTGCTCCGCGATTACGGCACCATGCGGCTGCGCGAGGTGATCGAGCCGGCCATCGGGTATGCCGAGAATGGTCACCCGATCATCGCCGACGTTTCGGCGAAGGTCACCGAAATGCAGGAGATGTTCCGGACCGAATGGACCACGTCGGCCGAGCTCTATCTCACCCGTGGCCGCCCGCCGCTGCCCGGCGAAATGCACCGCAATCCGGCGTTGGCCCGGACCTGGCAGCGACTGCTCGCCGAGGCCGAAAGTGTCGGCGGGGATCGGGAAGCCCAACTGGAGAAGGCCCGCAAGGTCTGGTCGGAGGGTTTCGTCGCCGAGGAGATCGCCGCCTTCGCCGAAAAGCCGGTGATGGACTCCAGTGGTGAAAGGCATTCCGGAGTCCTGACCGGCGCCGATCTGTCCGGCTACCGGGCGCATTACGAAGAGGCACTGACCTATACGTACGGCGACTGGACGGTGGCGAAATCCGGTCCGTGGGGCCAGTCTCCGGTATTCCTGCAGCAGCTCGCGCTGTTGCCGGACCCGGGTGAACTGGAATACGGCAGCGCCGATCTCGTGCACCTCGTCGCCGAGGCGGTGAAGCTGTCCTTCGCTGACCGCGAGGCCTGGTACGGCGACGGTTTCGACACTCCGATGGATGCGCTGCTTTCGGCCGAATACAACAAACAGCGGCGCGAACTCATCGGTGACCGGGCCAGCCGTGAATTGCGCCCGGGATCCCCGGGCGGCCGCGAACCGGTGCTTCCGGCTCGGCTGCGCACCGCTGTCGACGATTCGCAGGCACCAGGCATCGGCGAGCCGACGACCCGTTATGTGAAGGCGAAAACCGACGGCGACACCTGCCATTTCGACATTGTCGACCGGTGGGGAAACATGATTTCCGGTACGCCGAGCGGTGGTTGGCTGCACAGCAATCCGGTCATCCCGTCGCTGGGTTTCCCGCTGGGCACCCGGCTGCAGATGACCTGGCTGGAGCCGGGTTATCCGACCTCGCTGACCCCGGGACACCGACCCCGGACCACGCTGTCGCCCGGTCTGGCGTTGCGCGAAGGGGTTCCGGCGCTGGCCTTCGGCACGCCGGGCGGCGACGCGCAGGACCAGTGGGCGTACAACTTCTTCCTCGGCGTGGCGGTGGGCGGATTGACGCTGCAGGAGGCCGCGGACGCGCCCGGCTGGCACACGATGTCGTTCCCGAACTCGTTCTATCCGCGGGCCAGCCAACCGGCCTCGCTCTACCTGGAGGACCGGCATTCCCCAGACGTGATCGCGGACCTGCGCCGGCGCGGGCACGAGGTCACCGTGGTCGAGCCCTGGTCGTTGGGCCGGCTGTCCGCGGTGGCTCGGGATCCGCACACCGGCGTGGTGTCGGCCGGCGCCAGCCCGCGGGAAATGCGGCCGTACGCCGTCGGTCGCTGAGCCGGTCCCGCGATAGCCTGGCTCGGTGCCCAGTCTCGCCGATGTTGTCGCTGCTTTCGAGCGCCTGTACGACCCCGCGACAGCGGCGGATTGGGACGCGGTCGGGCTGGTCTGTGGTGACCCGGATGCCGCCGTCGGCCGGATTCTTTTCGCCGTCGACCCGGTGCCGGCGACGGCCCAGGAAGCCATCGATCGCGGCGCTGACCTCCTGATCACTCATCACCCGCTGCTGCTGCGACCGGTGCATGGCGTGCCGGCCACGACGTACAAGGGCCGGATCGTGCATCACCTCATCCGGGCCGGGGTGGGTCTGCTGGTCGCCCACACCAACGCCGATGTCGCGACCCCCGGTGTCTCCGACGCGCTGATCCAACTGCTCGGCGTACCCGAATCGACTCCGCTGTCGCCGGCGGACGGGCTCGGTCGGGTCGGCCGGCTGCCGACGCCGATGACCTTCTCCGATTTCCTGGCCCGGGTTGCCGACCGGTTGCCGGCGACCGCCGGCGGGGTCCGTGGCGCCGGCGATCCTGATCGGATGGTCGCGACGGTGGCCGTCTGCGGCGGGGCCGGCGACTCGTTGCTGGCCCGCGCCGCCGAGGTCGGTGCCGATGTCTACGTCACCGCCGATCTGCGGCATCATCCGGCGTCCGAGCACCGCGAGTCAGGCGGGCCGGCCCTGATCGATGTGCCGCACTGGGCCAGCGAGTGGCCGTGGCTGGCCGATGCGGCAGGCCGGCTCCGGGCATCGATGCGCGGCGCTACGGTGGAAACTCTCGTCTCGACCGTGGTCACCGATCCCTGGACGGTGCACGGCGCGCCGGCTGTGAAAAGAGGAGAACTGTGAAGGCTGACCCGCAAGTCCAACGTCGCCTGCTCGATCTGCAGGCGGTGGACACCGCGCTCGCTCAGCTGGCGCATCGCCGGGACCATCTGCCCGAATTGGCCGAGCTCGCGTCGATCGACGAACGGGTCGGCGCCCTGAGCGATGACGTCGTGCGCGCCGAAACCGAGGCGTCGGACCTGGAGCGCGAGCAGAAGCGGGTGGATCGCGATGTCGAGCAGGTCCGCGACCGGGCCGACCGGGACCGGGCGCGACTGCAGGCCGGCGCCGCCTCGGCCAAGGAGCTGGAGAGCCTGCAGCACGAGGTCGAGTCGCTCGCCCGGCGGCAGACGACCCTGGAGGACCAGGAGCTCGAGGTGATGGAGCGCCGTGAGGAGGCCGACAAGCGGCTCGCCGAGGCTCGCGGACAGCTCGACGAAATCGCCGCCCAGCGGGCCGTCCTCGAAACCCGGAGAGTCGCGAGCTACGAGGAGATCGACGCCGCCAGGCAGGGCCGGGACGAGGAGCGCAAGGGCGTCGTCGGCGATATTCCGGCCGACCTGCTGGCCCTGTACGACAAGGTGCGGGCACAGCAGGGCGGGGTCGGCGCGGCGGCGCTGCGGCAACGGCGGTGCGAGGGTTGCCGGATCGAGTTGTCCGGCAACGACCTGACGGCGGTACGGCATGCGGCGCCCGATGAGGTGGTGCGCTGCGAGGAGTGTCGACGCATTCTGGTGCGGACTCCGGAGTCCGGCCTGTGAGTTCGGCCAACGAGGGTCTGCGGGTCGTCGTCGAGGCGGACGGCGGATCCCGCGGCAACCCAGGCCCCGCCGGCTACGGCGCGGTCGTCCGGGACGCCGCCGACGGGCAGATCCTGCTCGAGCGGGCCGAGAGCATCGGTCGGGTCACCAACAACGTCGCGGAATATCGCGGGTTGATCGCCGGTCTCACCGCCGCCGCGCAATTGTCGCCGGCGGAAGTGGCCGTACGGATGGATTCCAAGCTCGTCGTCGAGCAGATGTCCGGCCGGTGGCGGGTCAAACATCCCGACCTGAAACCGCTGCACGCCCAGGCCCGTACCCTCGTCGCCGCATTTCCGTCGGTCAGCTTCAGTTGGGTGCCGCGGGCGCGCAACAAGGACGCGGATCGGCTGGCCAACGAGGCGATGGACGCTGCGGCGCAGGGGAAACAGTGGGAGCAGTCCACTGTGGAACGCGCCGAGTCGGCGCCGCTCGACGCCGACCGTTCGACCGGCTGGTCGGCGCCGACCGGCGACCCCACGACGACCTTTCTGTTGCGGCACGGACAGACCGAGCACTCGATCGAGCGTCGTTTCTCCGGCCGCGGTGACCTGCCGCTCACCGACACCGGTCAGGCGCAGGCGAAGTCGGCGGCGGCGTGGCTGGCCGGCCGCGGTTCCTACGCGGCCGTGGTGTCCTCGCCGCTGCGGCGGGCCCGGGAGACCGCGCAGGCCGTCACCGCGGCGACCGGTGCGCCGCTGACCGTCGACGACGACCTGACCGAGTGCGATTTCGGTGACTGGGAGGGACTCACCTTCGCCGAAGTGGCAGAGCGCTGGCCGGCTGAAATCGCGGCCTGGCACGGGTCGGCCGGGGTGGCGCCGCCGGGCGGGGAGAGCTTCGCCTCGGTGGCCCGCCGAGTGGGGCGGGCCCGTGATCGCCTGGTGGACAGGCATTCCGCGGCCCGGGTGATCGTGGTGACTCACGTGACGCCGATCAAGACCATGCTGCGGCTGGCCCTGGAAGCGCCTCCCTCGGTGCTCTACCGGCTGCACCTCGACGTCGCCAGTATGTCCATAGTGGACTGGTATCCCGGCGGACCGGCCTCGGTGCGTTCGGTGAACGCCACCGGCCACCTCGATCCATAGTGGACGGAGTACGGGCGGGATCCGTGGTGGTCCCGGAGGCGGAACTGGTCGAGCGGTTCAGCCACGCCTCGGGACCGGGCGGGCAGTCGGTGAACACCAGCGACACGAGGGTTGAGCTGCGCTGGAATGTCGCCCGGTCGACGGCAGTCTCGCCGCTGCAGCGGGCCCGGCTGACCGCGGCCCTGGGTAGTCGGCTGATCGGCGGGGAGCTCGTGGTGGTGGCCGCGGAGTACCGGTCCCAGTGGCGCAACCGGCAGGCCGCCCGAGCTCGCCTCAGCGCGCTTGTCGCCGAGGGACTGCGCCCACCGCCGGCCCCGCGTCGCCCGACCCGGCCCAGCCGTTCGGCCCGGGAAAACCGGATCGCCGGGAAGAAGCACCGCGGTCAGATCAAACGCGGCCGCGGCCGGGTCGACCCGAACGCCTGACCTCCCTGGCCCGCGTTTCGGCGTTTCGGCCCAGTCCATCCGCCCGCCCCGTTCCATGATCATGAGGCGCTGAGGCCGCGAATCGCCGACGATTTTGCCTCATGATCATGGGCGTCGGCGGTGATGGTGTTGCGGCGGCGGGCCGTGGTGTTTGGGTGCGGGGATGGAGTCGATTCCCGGCGCCGGCCCCGGCCACACCAGCAGCACCTGGCACGGGGCGTGGTCGACGACGAACCGGGTCGGCGGCCCCAGGCTCTTCGGCCCCAGCCGGCTGCGGTCACCGTCCCGGGCCACCACCAGCAGGTCGGCCCCGTCGGCCGCCGCCACCACCTCACGTTCCAGCCGACCCTGCCGGCGGTCCACCGAAACCGGGCGGCCGACCCGGGCCGCGGCCGCGTCCAGCAGCACCGCAGCGGATTCCTCGGCCACCCGTTCCATCTGGTCACCCGGATCGGGATCGGCGTGCCCGCGCCCGAAGAGGCCGTGGAAGGCGCCGTGCGCCAACTCTTCGGCGTCCTCCGGATGGACGTACACCAGGGTCAGCTCCGCATCCGCGGGAGCGAGCGCGACCGCCGCGTCGACGCAGGCCTCCCAGGACCCCTCGACCACCCACACCACGATTCGCATGCTCACAGTCCGATCGTCCGCAGCGCGACCCAGAGCGCCAGCACCGCCCCGACCAGCCCGCAAGGTACCGCGATCGCCCCCAGTCGGAAGAACTCACCGATCCTCGGCGCGGCCCCCCGACCACGGAGCACGCGGCGCCACAGCAGGGTGGCCAGCGATCCGACGTACGTGAGGTTGGGGCCGATGTTGACGCCGAGCAGGGCGGCGAGGATGAGCCCGGGGGAGTGCAGCGCCGGCAGCAGGAGCAGTACGGCGGGCAGGTTGTTGACCAGATTGGCGAGCAGGGCCGCGGCGGCCGCGGTGAGCAGCAGCTCCGGCAGGCCGGCCGAGCTGGGCAGCACGTCGTGGATGACTCGGCCGAGGCCGTGCGCCGACACGCCCGCGACGACGACGCCCAGCGCCAACACGAAGATGCAGAAGAGCGGGTTGGTTTCGGCCAGCAGTCGGCGCGGCGTGGACTGCCGGCGGGCCAGCCTGCGTACGGCCAGCACGGCGGCGCCGGCCGCGGCCGGCCAGACCGGCTCGAGCCGGATCAATGACGTGACCCCAAAGGCCAACAGCGTCAGCGCCAGCACGACCAGCGCGAAGGCCGGAATCCCGGCCGGCTCGCGGGCGACCCGACCCGGCGTACCGCGCAGCTCGGCGGCGAAGAACCAGCGGAACACTCCGTACTCGACGCCGATCACCACCAGCCAGGGCAGCAGCATCAGCCCGGCGAACCGTACGAATCCCAGCCCGCTGGCCGCGAACGCCAGCAGGTTGGTCAGGTTGGAGACGGGCAGCAGGAGCGAGGCGGAGTTGGCCAGGTGCGTGCAGGCGTAGACGTGCGGTTTGGCGCGCACCTGCAGGGCGGTCGCGGTGGCGAAGACGACGGGGGTGAACAGCACCACGGTCGCGTCCAGCGACAGCAGTGCGGTGACGCCGGATGCGACCAGGAACACCAACCCCAGCAGGCGTACCGGCTGCCCACGGCTGCCGCGCGCCAGCAGCGTGCCGGCCGCGGTGAACACGCCCTCCTCGTCGCAGAGGTGCGCCAGCAGCAGTACGGCGGCGAGGAAGCCGACCGTCGGGCCCAGCCGGCCGATCTCGTCCAGCGCGGCCTGCGGTCGCACCACGCGCAACAGTACGAGAAGTCCGGCGAGTGGTACCGCGATCGCGGCCTCGGGCAGCTTGCGGGAGCCGGCGACTGCCGCGCCGATGACGGCGATCAGGGCGAGGACCGCGACGGTCTCTTGGACGGCCATCGTGGGCCCGAGATTAGCCGGGGCGGTGCCGGCCGGCCGCGTCAGGTCGGACACAATGGGTCCCGCCACCGGCCGGGCTCGGGCGAGGAGATGTTGATGCGGGAGATCGCCGTCTTCGGCGGCAGTGCACATCCCGAGCTGGCGAAGGAGATCAGCCAGCATCTGGGGGTGCCGCTGCATCCGGTCCGGGTGGAACGCTTCGCCAACGACTGCCTGGAAGTGCAGCTGCAGGCCAACTGCCGGGAACGGGACGTCTTCCTGATCCAGCCGCTGGTGCCGCCGGTCCAGGAGAACCTGGTCGAGTTGCTTCTCATGCTGGACGCCGCGCGCGGTGCCTCGGCCGCCCGGACGACCGTCGTGATGCCGCACTATGCCTACGCGCGGTCGGACAAGAAGGACGCGCCGCGGATCTCGATCGGCGGTCGCCTCGTCGCGGATCTGCTGGCCACCGCCGGCGCCGGCCGGGTGCTGACGATGGCGCTGCACTCGCCCCAGGTGCACGGCTTCTTCACGATGCCGGTCGATCATCTGCACGCGCTCGGCGCGCTGGCCGAGCACTTCCAGCAGTACGACCTTGGCGACCCCGTGGTCGTGGCTCCGGATCTCGGCCGGGCCAAGGACGCGGCGCATTTCGCCCGGATGCTCGGCGCCCGCGTCGCGCTGGGGGCCAAGCAGCGGTTCGCCGACAACCGGGTGTCGATCAGCGCGATCATCGGTGACGTCGCCGACCGGGATGTGATCGTGTTGGACGACGAGATCGCCAAGGGCAGCACGATCTTCGAGTTGCTGGACCGGCTGCGCGATCAGGGGGTGCGGTCGATCCGGATCGCCTGCACCCACGGCATTTTCGCCAACAGCGCGTTGGAACGGCTTGATGAACAGTCCGACGTCGCCGAGATCGTGTGCACCAACACCGTCCCGATCGCGCCGAACAAGCGGGTGCCGAAACTCGTCGTGTTGTCGGTCGCGCCGGTGCTCGCCGAGGCGATCCGGCGGATCCACAATGGCGAGTCGGTGAGCACCCTGTTCTGACCGCTACCATCACCGGTACGGCGGACGAGCCGGCCGGGCGGCCGCGTGCGGGGTAACCCGTTCGAGGAAAGTCCGGGCTCCACAGGGCAGGGTGGTTGTTAACGGCAACCCGGGGTGACCCGCGGGAACGTGCCACAGAAAACAGACCGCCGGTCTCGACCGGTAAGGGTGAAACGGTGGTGTAAGAGACCACCAGTGCCTCGGGTGACCGGGGTAGCTTGGTAAACCCCACCTGGAGCAAGGTCAAGATGGTCGGCCGCCCTGTGCGGTCGGCCGGCGCAGGTGTTTGAGGGCGGCCCGCCCGAGCCTGCGGGTAGACCGCTGGAGCCTGCCGGCGACGGCAGGCCGAGATGGATGGTCGCCGCCCGGGGCGGTGCCGCAAGGCGCCCCGGTGCACAGGACCCGGCTTACAGGCCGACTCGTCCGCCCCACCGGCTCTGGCCTGCCCGGGCGTGCGACCTGTCCAGACGCGGTGTCGAGACCGCCGCGGTACGAATGTGCCGCCCGCGCCCGCCTCGTTGGTGATCATGAAGATTTCCGACGCCCGCTCGGCATGTCGTCGGTGTGTCGAGCAGGAAACTTCATGATCACCGCCTTTAGGGGGTGGACGTTCCGGCGCAGTGTCGCTACCGGCTGGCGGCTTCGCTTTGCGGCGGCGGATCAGTTGGCGGTCCGCGCGGCCACCTCGGGAAAGAGCCAGTGCACTTCCTTCCCGGTGCTCCGGGCGTACGCGATCTCCCGGCGGGTCGAATCGCCGACGTACCCGCCGACGTTGACGACATAAATAGCGTCGGCCAGATCTATCTTGCGGAAATGCACCGCGTCGAGGACCTGCTTCTCCGGGCTGGACCCATTCCCGTCGGCGCACAGGAAACGCGCCCCGGTCGGGCGGTCGGCG
>DATAVB010000089.1:0-26180 GCA_036267955.1 Mycobacteriales bacterium
GTCCAACACTTCGGTCGCGCCCGGCACGGCCAAGTTGGCCGCGTCATCCTCCAGGCTCAGCGCCACGATCAGCCGGTTGTCGCCGGCCGCGGTTTCGTACACCAGCCTCGTATTGCTGAGCTCGAGCTTCGTGGTCCGGGCCCGATGCAGCCAGGAATGCCGTCGCCGCAGGCCGATCAGCCGTTGGTGCAGCCGGTAGACCGGCCAGCCGTCGGGCGCCAGCGCACCCGGTCCGTCGGCCGGAAAGGTCGGCCGGACAGCGTCGTCCCCGCCGGCCCGATCCTCCTTGACGCCCCGGAACGCCTGCTCGTCGCCGTAATAGATCGACGGCGTGCCGCCGGTGGTGAGCAGTACGACCAGCGCGTGTGGCAGATGCCGTTCGTCGGTGAGGGCGCTGGCGATCCGGGTCACGTCGTGATTGCCGACAAAAGTCAGTGGTGCGAACGACTCCAGATATCCGTTGTGCCGGTCCATCGCCCAGGCCAACTCGAAGAAGTTCCGGTCGTTGAGCGAGCTCCAGGTCGCTTTCCACATTTCGTACTGGGTGACAGAATCCAGGCCACCCTCGGCAATGAAGACCTTGTAGTCACCGTGGATGACCTCGCCGAAGAAATAGGCCCTGGGATATTTCTCGCGGACGCGTCCCAATACCGCAGCCCAGAATTCGACTGGTACGGCGTAGGCGACGTCCAGCCGCCAACCATCCGCACCGACGCCGAGCCAGTGACACATCACCTCGACGACGAAATCGGCGACCGCCGGATTTCGGTGATCGAGTGCGATGAGGCCGGGGTGACCCTCGAAGGTGGCGAATTCCGCGCCATCCCGGCGGAACCAGCCGTCGTCCGTACCGGAGCGCAGCGTTTCCTGGAATTGCGGGAAGTCGCGGCCGACGTGATTGAAGACGCCGTCCAGCAGGACGCGCAGGCCGCGGTCGTGCGCGGCGTCGACCAGGGCGCGGAAATCCGCCTCGTCGCCGAGCCGTGGATCGATGCGGTGGTAGTCGACGGTGTCGTACCCGTGGGTGCTGGCGGCGAAGACCGGCCCCAGGGCCAATCCGGAGACGCCGAGTTCTACCGCATAGTCCAGCCAGTCCGCGATCCGGTCGAGCCGCCGCGCCGGCTCCCGATCGAGACCACTGGGGTCGGCGCCGAGGAAGCCGAGCGGATAGACCTGCCACCAGATGGCGTGCTGGACCCAGTCGGGCATGGCGATGCTCCTGTCGGAGTGGTGGTCACCTGGTCGGATTGGTGGTCACCTGGTCGGGGTGGCGTCGGCGAGCCGGTCCATCAGCGCCCCGGCGATGCGGAGCACCTCTGCCTCGGTGTCGGTCAATTCGGCGAGCGCCGCGGCCAACCAGGCGTCGCGGTCGGCCATGTCCCGGGTCAGCGCGTCCCGCCCGGCGGCCGTGAGCTCCAACATCGACTGCCGCCCGTCCCGGTCGCTGCGGGTCCGGACGAGCAGCCCGTCGTGCTCCAGCTCGGTGAAGACCCGGGTCAACGACTGGGGTCGCTGGTGCTCCGCGGCCGCGACCGCGCCGGGCGTGCTCGATCCATGCCGGAAGAGATAGCCGAGCACGCCGATCTTGTTGGCCGACAACGCATCGGCCGGTCGCTCCGCCCGCAGCCGCCGGGCCAACCGGATGGCGCCGCGGCGGAGGTCCGCCGCGGCCGCTGTACGTTCGTGTGGCTGCTGCACGATTCGTAAGCTATCACGTACTAAATACCCGGGCTGACCGGCTGCGACCCGACGGCAAAGCTTCGCGATGCGAATTATTCGGTGATGCGTGGAGGCGTTCGATAGAGTCTTCCCGTGCGGTGGCATATCGGTGATCTCGAGCTTGCCGCGGGCGACTCCAGTCTGGTGTCCTTCAGCCATCAGGACCTGGTCGCTGCCCATTCCAAGGGTCGGACCGCGTTCGCGCTGCACGAGCTGTCCGGCGTCTCGTCCGGAGTAGCGGTCCGGCGCGGCGACCGGATCGACGTGGTCGTCCCGACGTACCGGCCGCGGAAATTCCTGGACGTGCTGTGCTGGCTGACCTCGGTGGTCGGCGAGCCGGGCGTCGAGGTCACTTGGCTGGTCGAGTCCAGCAAGGGGCCGAAGACGGTACGCAAGGCGCTGGAGCAGGTCGGCTGGAAGCTGGACCTCAAGCGCGACGGGCGGACGACCCGGCTGACCGGACGGTCCGACCGTACGTACGAGCCGCCGGCGCCGCTGTCGTTCACGGCCGAGCTCGGCGCAAAGCCGGCCGAGCTGTTTGCCGACTATGGCGTGTTCTCGCCGGGCCGGGTCGACGATGGCACCACGTTGCTGCTCGACGTCGCGCTGGCCGAGCAGCCCGTCCGGGCGGTCGCCGACATCGGGGTCGGCTACGGGCCGCTGGGCCTCGGCCTGGCCCTGAACGGGATCGCCGACCGGGTGTCGGCGACGGACGTCGACAGCGTGGCCCTCTGGATCGCGGCGATGAATGCGGAACGGCTCGCGGTGCCGACCGACCTCACGCTGACCGATGACCCGGGCGGGATCGAGCCGACGGAATTGACGGTCTGCAATATCCCCACGCACATCAGCTCGGCCGGGACCCGATTGCTGACCGGAGCACTCGGGGAAAGGGCTCGGCACGGCCGCGTTCTCACCGTCGTGCACAGCAGCCTGACCCAGCGCTACACCCGGTATTTCACCGATCTCGGTCGCACGGTGACCGCCCACGAAGGCCCGCAGCACACCGTCCTCACGATTACCCGATAAATTCCGCTACCCGATAAATTCCGCCGAATTCCAGAACGCCGATGAATTCGCGGTCGACCATACGATCGAAGTGCGCTCTACCCGCTCTGCGGGGCGATTTCGCGGGGTAAAGCGCACTTCGATCGGGGCAACGGTCAGCCCGGCGTGCTCGATCCGCCCGGCACGCCGGGCAACGATTTCGAGCAGCTCTTCCACGCCGAGAATCTGGCGCTGGCCCAGCGACTGCACGGGGATCGGCTGCTGCACACCGATTTCTACGGAAACGGCACGCACAGCTGGCCGTACTGGCAGCGGGAGCTGCACCGCTCACTCCCGATGCTGCTGCGCGCCCTCGACCACTAGGGTCACCTGCGTGAGCGGCCCAAATGAGTGAGCCAGATGAGATCGCGACGCTGGAGGGCGCTCTGTCGGTCCGCGCCGCGTTGGACTCGCGGAGCCGGGACATCGCCGAGATCCGGGTCGCCGCTGATGGCGGATCCGCCGCCATCGAACGGATCCTGGGCATCGCCGAGCGGCGCCGCATCGCGATCCGCCGGGTTGCCCGGGACGAACTGGACGCCACCGGCACCAGCCACGGCGGGATCGTCGCCACCGTCGGCCCGCGGCGGCTGCTGGAGCTGGCCGAGCTGTCGCTGCCGCAGGCGCCGTTCGTGGCGATGCTCGACGGCGTGGAGGATCCGTACAACTTCGGCCAGGCGGTCCGTTCGCTGTACGCGGCCGGCGCCGACGCGCTGGTGGTACGGCGGCGCAACTGGATGTCCGCGGCGGCGACCGTGGCCCGCGCCTCCGCCGGGGCGAGCGAGCGGATCACCACGGTGGCGGTCGACGACGCGGCCCAGGCGGTGGCGCAGCTGCGCGAGCGCGGCCTGCTCTTCGCCTGCGCGCACCGCAAGGACGCCACCCCGATCGCCGAGGCGACGCTGACTGGGTCGCTCTTCGTAGTGATCGGCGGCGAACGGCGCGGCATCAGCCGGACCCTGGCCCGGGACGCCGACCTGCGGCTGGTCATCCCGTACGGGCGCCGGTTCGACCCAGCGCTGGACACCACCAGCGCGGCCGCGGTGATCGCCTTCGAGGTGGCCCGCCAGCGTCGGGGGCACTAGCCGACAGCCGCCCGGAGGAGTAATAACTACAGCGGCAGATGGTGGACCGAAACCAGACAGGGTCGAGGAATCGATGAGACGACGACTGACTACGGCCGGGCTGTGCGCCGCGATGCTGGTCCCGATCGGGATCGGGGTCGCCCAGGCCGCTCCGGCGCCGCACGCCGCGACCCACGGGACGACCCGGCAGCAGGCCTTCGCTTCGGCGGCCGGCGAATTCGGCGTACCCGAGCAGGTGTTGCTGGCCGTCTCCTACAACGAGTCGCTCTGGGAGCAGCACGCCGGTCAGCCCAGCACCTCCGGCACGTACGGCGCGATGTCGCTCGCCGACGCACCCGCCGACGCGAGGGGGACCGGTGACTCCACCACCGCGCTGCACACCCTTGGCACCGCGGCGCGGCTCGCGCACGTTACGCCGGCCGCCGCTCGTACGGACGCGACCAGCAACATCCGGGCCGGGGCCGCGCTGCTGGCCAGCTACGCGCGGATGTACGACCACGGCGCGTTGCCGGCGACGGTCGCGGGCTGGTACGGGCCGGTGGCCGCGTACTCCGGGAGCCAGAGCAAGGTCGCGGCGAGCGATTTCGCCAACGACGTCTACGGCACCATCCGCACCGGAGCGGCCCGGACCACCGCTGACGGCCAGACGCTGCGGCTGCCGGCCGATGCCGCGGTCAAGCCCGACACCGCGACCATCGCGCCGCTGCACCTGACTCCGGCGGCGAAGAGCAGCGCGGCCGAATGCCCGCGCACCCTCGACTGTGACTTCGTCCCGGCCGCGTACAAGCTCAATTCCAGTGACCCGCAGGATTACGGCAACTACGACACGGCCGACCGGCCGCACCAGGTCAAGATCGACCAGATCGTGTTGCACGACACCGAGGAGAGCTACCCCGACACGCTGGCCGGCTTCACCAATCCGGCCAGCTACGTCAGTGCGCACTACGTGATCCGGTCCGCCGACGGGCATGTCACCCAGATGGTGCCGACCAAGGACGTCGCCTGGCAGGCCGGCAACTGGTACGTCAACTCGCACTCGGTCGGCATCGAGCAGGAGGGGTTCGCGGTCGCCGGGGCCACCTGGTTCACCGAGCAGCTCTACCACTCCTCGGCGCAGCTGGTCCGCTACCTGGCCGCGAAGTACGACATCCCGCTGGACCGGCAGCACATCATCGGCCACGACAACGTGCCGGGCATCAATGCCGCGGGCGTCGCCGGCATGCACTGGGACCCGGGTCCGTACTGGGACTGGGGCCACTACCTGGCTCTGCTCGGCAAGCCGATCCACCAGACCGGCACGTCGCACAGCCCGGTCGTGACGATCAACCCGCGCTTCGCCAGCAACGTGCAGACCGTCACCGACTGCGAGGCGGGCACCTCGCTGCCCGACCAGGCGACCAGCTTCGTCTACCTGCACACCGCCCCGTCGGCGTCGGCCCCGCTGCTCTCGGACCCGGCGCTGCACCCGGACGGCAAGGCGGGCACGACCTGCGCCGCCGACTGGGGCGACAAGGCCAGCGTCGGCCAGCAGTTCGTCGTCGCCGACCGCAAGGGCGACTGGACCGGGATCTGGTGGGACGGCGTCGAGGCGTGGTTCCAGAACGAGAAGGCGACCACCCCGTCGTACGGCTTCGTCGTGACGCCCAAGCCGGGCCTCGCGTCGGTCCCGACGTACGGCCGGGCGCTGCCGGAGCCCGCGGCCTACCCGGCCGACATTCCGGTGCAGGCGGTCACCCCGCTGCAGTACACGCTCAAGCCGGGCCAGCGGTACGTCACCTCCGGCGCGGTGCCGACGGACTACTACTACGCCAAGACGATCGACAACAGCCTGCCGGACGACCACACCAACGTGGTCGGCCACGACAAGTACCTGCAGATCCAGCTCGGACACCGGATCGGGTACGTCAAGGCGGCCGACGTGAACGTGCGGCTGGCTGTCGGGTAGCCGACGACTGGGGTCCTCAGTTTCCGGACCGGGTGCGGGTACGGTGGCCCACGCCGATCCCGGCACCCGGGTCGGGCGCAGATGTCTGGACATCTCGTCGACACCGCGTGGTCGTGCCTCGGCCATCGGACCGTGGAAGCCTGACCGCGGTCACTGCCTGATCGCGGGTAACTGCCTGACCTCGGTAACTGCCTGATCGCGGATAACTGCCTGACCGCGGTAACCGCCTGACGAGAGGACCCTGCCTGTGACGAACGAGACCAGCGCACTGCCCGCGGCTGCCGGCGGCACCGTCACGATCGGGGGCGAGCTGACGGTCAACCGGCTCGGTTACGGGGCGATGCGCCTCACCGGACCTGGCGTGTGGGGACCTCCGGCCGACCGGCAGAACGCGGTCTCGGTGTTACGGCGGTCCGTCGAGCTCGGCGTCGACTTCATCGACACCGCCGACGCCTACGGTCCGGCGGTGTCCGAGGAACTGATCCACGAGGCGCTGCATCCGTACGAGGGCGTGACGATCGCGACCAAGGGCGGTTACGTACGCGGCGGCCCGGGCGAGTGGCAGGCGTTGGGTCGGCCGGATTACCTGCGCCAGTGCGTCGAGCTGAGCCTGCGTCGACTGGGTGTCGAGGCCATTGACCTCTACCAACTGCACCGCATCGACGTGAATGTCCCGCTGGCCGAGCAGTTGGGCGTGCTGAAGGAGTTGCGGACCGAGGGCAAGATCCGGCACGTCGGCCTGTCGGCGGTGACGGTGGCTCAGGTCGAGCAGGCCCGGAACCTGATCGAGGTGGCGAGTGTGCAGAACTCCTACAGCGTGCTGCACCGCAGCCACGACAGCGTGGTCGACTACTGCGCCGCCGAGGGCATGGCGTTCATCCCGTACTTCCCGATGGGCGGCGGCGACCTGACCGGCGCCGACGGTCCACTGGGGACCGCGGCGAAGGAGTCGGGCGCGACGCCGGCGCAGATCGCGCTCGCGTGGCTGCTGCAGCGGGCGCCGGTGGTGCTGCCAATACCCGGTACGAGTGCGATCGGGCATCTGGAGGAGAACGTGGCCGCCGCCTCGGTGGCGCTGCCCGCCGAGCTGATCCGTACCCTCTCCGACCTCGGCTGAGCCCGCCCCACCAATCTCGCCGGCCGCGCAGCTGCGCGCCGGTGTGCACCATGATCGTGAGTGGATTTCGTACCGCTGGGGGTACCAAATCCACTCACGATCATGGGAAGGATGCTGGCGCTGACGTCGCCCGCCCGATCTCCGGCTCGCACCTACGACACTGCTCCGCACCTCGGAGCAGTGTCGTAGGCCGGCTAGTAGGCCCGTCTAACAGTGCCCGCAGGGCGGACCATCGGGTCGGGTCGGTGTGCGAGATTCGTAGCTGGGTGTCGGGCAACCGTGTCAGACTGGTTCTCGTGCCTGAGCTGCCCGAGGTCGAGGCCCTTGCCGCCTTCCTGCGTGAGCGCGCCGTTGGACGTGTCGTGGCCCGCGCCGACCTGGCCGCGATCAGCGCGCTGAAGACCTTCGATCCGCCGCTGCACTCGGTTCAAGGACTCGAGGTGACCGGCGCGTCGCGGCACGGCAAGTTTCTCGACCTCGATGTCAGCGGCCTGCACCTCGTCGTGCACCTGGCCCGCGGCGGCTGGCTGCACTGGCGGGATGCTCTCCCGGCCGCGCCGCCGAAGCCCGGCAAAAGCCCGCTGGCGCTCCGGCTGCGGCTGGACGACGACTCCGGCTTCGATCTCACCGAACAGGGCACCAAAAAGGGGCTCGCAATCTACCTGGTTCGCGATCCGATCCAGGTGCCCGGCGTCGCCCGACTGGGGCCTGATGCCCTCGGGCTGAGCCGGGACGAGCTCGGCAAGGTGTTGACGAGCCAGCGCGTGCAGCTCAAGGGCGCGCTGACCAGCCAGTCGGTGATCGCCGGCATCGGCAACGCCTACTCCGACGAGATCCTGCACGCGGCCAAGCTCTCACCGTTCAAGCCGACCAACCGGCTCACCGAGGACGAGCTGACCCGGCTGTACGAGGCGATGATCGCGACCCTGACCAATGCGGTCGAGCGGTCGGTCGGTCAGAAGGCGGCGACCCTCAAGTCCGAGAAGCGGTCCGGGCTCTCGGTGCACGCGCGCACCGGGCTGCCCTGCCCGGTCTGTGGCGACACGGTGCGCGAGGTGTCCTTCGCCGAGAAGTCACTCCAGTACTGCCCAACGTGCCAGACCAACGGCCAACCACTCGCCGACCGCAGGCTCTCCCGCCTGCTCAAGTAGCGGCTCAGAAGTTCCGCTCGAGCTCAGGTAGCGGCTCAGAAGTTCCGCTTGAGCCAGCCGACGACCGCCTCGACCACTAGCGGTGCCTCGAAAAGCCACCCGGTCGCTGCACCCACCCGTCCGCTGACCCCCGCCTTGGCCGCGACGGCCTGCTGGGCAAGGCGATCGACAGGCGAGCTGATCGCGAGGTCGGCGCGTTCGTAGTACGGCAGGGCGCCGTAGTAGGTGTCGAGAGTCCGGAAGTCGCGCCACTGTGGACCGTCGGCGGTCAGCACCGGCATCCGGTAATCGCGAAACCGCTTGCCGGCGACAGGGGCGATCGCCTCGGCGTGATGGCAGAGCGTCATCGTTTTCAGCGGAGCGCCCAGCAGCAGGACGCGCCCACCGGCGCGCACCAACCGACCCAACGGACCCGACGCGCCCCACGGATCCGCGTCGAACGGATCCTCGAGCAGCCAATCGGCCCGCGGGCCCAGCGCCGTGAAACTGACCTCCGGATGGCCGCTGCGCACCGCACCCGGCCAGGTGCGTAACCGCTCCGGAAACCGGCCGAAGTCCCGACGGGCCGAGGATGTCGCCGGATCGAAGGCGGGAATGTGACGATAGGCGTCCTGCCACGCCGGCGGCAGCAGCGCCCGGTGATACGGGCTGTCCTCCCAGCCGCAGAACGCGAGCAGTGTCCCCGCGGCGCCAACGACATCCCGCAAGGCGTAGACAACGGCGTCCATCCCGCCGATCAGCCAGCGCAGCCCGGAAAGCCGGACGTGCACCATGAGGGTGTCGCCCTCGCGCACCCCGAGGTGGCGCAACGCCTCGGCCAGCGGCGGCCGGGTCAGCGGAACGAAATCGGCAGCGGTGGTGAATCGTTCGGGCGGGAGCGCCATGCCCGCAGTCTGCCCGGCCGCCGGTCATTTCCGCTGGGCAATTTCCGGGAGCAGTACGGATTCCGCGTTGTCCCGTCCGCTGCCGATCAAATCGCTGCTGATCCACCGATCGGGATCCGAGGAGGTCGATGTCCCGCCCCGATTATCGATCAGCCTCCTGGCCAGGGAGTCGACATATCCCCGGGTGGCGGCCTCTTCCCGGCCGGCCAGTCTGTCGGCGCCGGTGTCTTTCTGCTGCGAATACGCGGCCAGTGGCTCGGCGTAGAACTTCTTTGTCAGCCGACCGGAGATCGAGGCGAGCGCACTCCCTCTGCCCACGCCGATCGCGATTCCGGCGGCCCGGCCCAGCTTGCTGATGCCGGGAATCGGGATCATTCCGGCGGCCATTGTCGCCATGTGGATCCAGGTCGTGCTGTTGTGCAGCCGCTCGGCCTCGGTGGCACTGTCTCTGGTCGCCACGTCATGCACGGCCAATTCGTGGATTTTCGACAGCCGGCCGTAATTGATGCTGAGCCCGGCGAGGGTGGTCGACGGGCCCGGGTCGACAACGTCCTGGCTGAGTTGCGCGGCGGCGTAGACGGCCTGATGGGCATAGAGATTCGCCGAGCCGCCCACGGTGTGCATGGCCACATAGATCGCGTGCGCGAGATCGCGCTGGCCGAAATGCGCGTGCGGCCCGTCGTCGAATGGTGGCAGCGGATTCTCCCGCATCGGAGCGTCGGCGTTGGTGTTGATCAGCCCCTGGTTGACGTCGTCGACGTAACCGCCGAGCAACGCGCCCAGGCCGGTCGCGATCCCGAGCGGCGCGGAGTCACTGTGGTGCCCCAGCCAGCGCACCGTTGTCTCGGCAACGAGAATGGAACTGTCGTTGCGCGGGCCGGCGGTCGCCGCCAGCATCGTGCCGAGCGCGGTGCCGTCGTCCTCCGGCCACTGCCGCTCCAGCAGGCCGGCCACCCGACTCGGGTCGGCGGCGAGAAACCGCTGGGCCGCCTCGGGATTGGTGGCGAGCGCGTGCATCACGCCGATCAGCGGGTCACCGAACGGCCGCCGGATGTCGAGGCTGAGATCGTGCCGGGCCGCATACAACTGCGGGGCGATCCGGTCGATCGTCGCCGCCTGGTAGGTCCCGTGCCGCAACGCCAGGCCGAGGCCGATCCGCAACCAGTGGCCCTGGTCGTCCACGATGCCGTGCAGGAGGCGGTCGAGCCAGGCTGCCGCTGGCGCTCCAGCGCCGAGCACGGAGCCGAGGAATCCGTAGTAGCCGTCCAGCGCTCGGCGCAACGCCGGGTCGTCGGTCGGCGGCGGCGCGGGCGGAACCGCGTCGGTGAGCAGCGTCCGGAACTGATCGGCGCCGAGTTGGTCCAGCAGTGTGCGGGCGAAGTACGGATCGTTCTGCCAGGCGGCGTAGGTGCGCATGATGCGGGCGAAGCCCCCGGCGCCGCGCTCGCGCAGGCGCGCCGGATCGAGCGCCCGGGCGGCCGCTCTGGCCTGTTGCTCGGCGGTCACCTGCTCCCAGATCGGCAACCGGTCGGCCAGCACCCGGATCAGCTCGGCCGAGCTCGGCGGATGCCCGGAGGCTGCGCCGAGCCTGGTGGTGCAGGTCTGCAGCACCCGGGCCGTCTCGGCGGCCACCGCCGCCAGCTCGCCGTTCGCCGTGTCCCGACCGCGCTGCGCCGCGGCGAACTCGATGGCCCAGTCCCGCTGGACCGATCCGGACACCCGCCCGGCGGCGTCGGCCCGCTGCACCTCGCGCTGCCGGGTCAGCAGCGCCGCTTCGTACCGGCCGCGGGCACCGTCGATGGCGCCGCGGGCCGAAGCGAGCGCGGCCCGGTATCGGCTGAGCGCCGCGGCGGCGGACCGTACCGATGCCAGGCCTTCGGTGGCGAGCCCGGCAAGGCGACCGATCTCGGCCAACGCCGCGTCGCCGTCGGCGCTGCGCCAGCCTGGCGGCGGGCAGTCGGCGCGGGCCCGCAGCTGCCGGGCCGCCTCGGCCAGCGCGCTGGCGCCGGACCGCAGGCCGGCCACCACCACCGCCACGTCGGCCGGATCGTCTGTCGGATAAGGGAAAGCGGTCGAGACCGGGGTCGAAGGAGTCATCTGCTCGGCCGGGTGGCCGATCCGACACCCGCATAAACCGTCGCGACCTGATCCAGGGTGACCCAGAAGTCCGCCGCGGCGGAGATCTTCCGCGCGCAGATCCGGGTGTCATCCGCCACCGCCGCGAGCGCCGTCGACCAGACCACTCGAAATCCGGCCAACGCCGCACCGACGCCGCCGCTGGACAGCGCCGGCAGCGCACGGATGGCACGCGCCGAATGGCTGACCGAATCGCAGCACCCGCCGACCCCGACCGACACCGCACGCATCACCTCGGGCGTGATCACGATCTTCCCGTTCCCATTCGTGCCAGCCATGGCCGAATCCCCGTCCTGTCAGTCGAACTGGCTTCGACCGTACGTCCGGGTCAGCCCGCGAAAGGCGTTATCCACAGTGCTCCGTGACTGTGGATAACTACCCCGTGGAACGATGCACCGATGACACAGCCTTCCGTGCCCACCGTCGACATCGACTCCCTGCCCACCGACGCGCTCGTCCTCGACGTGCGCGAGGACGACGAGTGGGCCGCCGGCCACATCGACGGCGCAGTGCACATCCCGATGAACGAGGTGCCCGACCGGGTCGCCGACCTGCCGAGCGGGCAGCCGGTCTCGGTGGTCTGCCGTTCCGGTGGCCGCTCGGCCCGGGTCACCGGCTTCCTCGTCCAGGCCGGCGTCGACGCGCACAACGTGGCCGGCGGAATGCAGATCTGGGAAGCCGCCGGCCGACCGATGGTGAGCGAGAACGGCGCGGCGCCGAGCGTTATCTAGCCCGCACCTCGAATGTGAAGCAGCCGGCTGACGCGCTGCGTACGTGGACGAAATCGACCTCCGGACGGAGGGCGAGCGCCCGGACGATCTCTTCGTGATCCTCGCCCGGCTCGATGAACGTGATGTGGTCATAGACGCGCGCGCCGTCCGCGTCGAACGGGTTGAGCATGGTTTTGCCGTGGCCGACCTCGGCCGGGTATCCGCCGGAATGACCGTCACACTGTCCAAAGTGGACAAATATCGGGCCGGACTCCGCCCACGGGCTTCGGCTGGTCCACGGGCTGTAACAGATGAGCGCTATGTCCTCGCCGACTGCCGGCTTGCGCAGGCAGCAGCGCAGCGGCTCCCAGCCCTCCGCGACCCGCAGCGTCCAGGGATTGCCGTATTCGTCGGATCCGTTGTCCCGCATGGCCTTCAGCCGATCCGGGTCGATGGCGATGATCTCGATGTCAGTCATAAGTCAATTCTCTGCTCCGGGACCGTGAATTACTGGCGGGAATCGGCCAGGGGGTTCGGTCGCTGAGAAACCACGGCTAATCGTCTTCGTAGGTCCAGAGATGTTGCGCGGCGTAGGCCCGCCACGGGCGCCAGCGACTGGAATGTTCCTCCAGCTCGGCGGCGGTCGCCGGACCGCCCAAGGCGCGGCTGGACCGGAGCAGCCCGAGGTCGGAGGCGGGGAAGGCGTCCGGGTCGCCGAGCGCCCGCATCGCAATGTACGAGGAGGTCCACGGGCCGATTCCCGGCAACGCCAGCAGGTCTCGTACCGTCTGCTCCCGGTCCGCGCCGCGGTCCAGCTGCAGGTCGCCGGACGCTACTGCGGCCGCGAGCGTACGCAGGGTCCGGCGTCGGGCGCCGGTGAAACCGAGACCGTCCAGTTCGGACTCCGCCACCGCGGTCGGGGTCGGGAAGACCCGGTTCACCGCACCGTCCGGTGTGGACAGCTCGGCGCCGAGAGCCTCGATGAGCCGGCCAAGGAGGGTACGCGCGCCGGCCACGGTGATCTGCTGACCGATGACCGCCCGGCAGGCCAGCTCGAAGCCGTCAACGTGGCCGGGCACCCGTAGGCCCGGATGGGCCGCGACGACCGGCGCCAGCAGCGGATCGAGACCGAGCACCTCGGCCACCGTCTCCGGGTCGCTGTTCAGGTCACCCAGGGCCCGGCTCCGCGACACGGCGACGGCGAGATCGGCGAGAGTCTCGGCGGACAGCCGGAGCGAGACGTGATCCTCGCCCGGGGTCAGCTCGATGATTCCGATGCTCCTGGGCAGCTGGATGCTGCGCCGATAGCTGGCGTCGGTGAGCTCCTCGATGCCGGGGACGGCCCGGCTCGCCAGCCAGGCCAGCCAGGCCGCGCCGTCATACGGCGGTCGCAATGCCAGCCGCAGCACGATCGCACCGGTCGCCGGCCCGGCGCTCGGCTCGCGGGCGGACCGTTCCCGCAGGTAACTGGGGGTACAGCCGAACGCCTCCCGGATGCTGTCGTTGAACTGCCGGACGCTGGAATAGCCTGCGGTGAAGGCGATGTCGGTCAACGGCAGTGCGGTGGAGTCGATGAGCAGCCGCGCGGTCTGGGCCCGGCGGGTGCGGGCCAGCGCCAGCGGTCCGGCGCCGACCTCGGCGACGAGCAGCCGGTGCAGATGCCGTTCGCTCACCGACAGCCGCTTGGCCAGGCCTCCGATGCCCGAGTCGTCGACCACGCCGTCCGCGATGAGGCGCAGCGCCCGGCCGGCCAGATCGGCGCGGATGTCCCAGTCCGGCGATCCCGGTGATGCCTGCGGCCGGCACCGCTTGCAGGCCCGGAAACCGGCGGCCTGCGCGGCAGCTGCGACCGCGTAGAAGCGGACGTTCTCCCGGCGCGGCGTCTGCGCCGGGCAGCTGGGGCGGCAGTAAATCCCGGTCGAGGTGACGGCGGTGATGAACCGCCCGTCGAACCGCCGGTCCCGACTGGCCGCGGCCCGGTAGCACTGGTCGAAATCCTCGATCATGCAACCGAGTCTGCCGGCCCGACCAACGAGTTGCTAGCGGTTTTCGGACATCACCCCGCGCTTCTTTTTGCGCCAATGTGGCGTTGGGGCAATCTAGTCACCCCAACGCCACATTGGGGCAGAAGGAAAGGCGGGTCGGCAACTCAAACCGTCGGCAGCTCGTAGTCGGCGAACCGGGAGCGCAGGTCCTTCTTGGAGAATTTGCCCACGCTGGTACGCGGCACCGCGTCGATGAACACCACGTCGTCGGGCAGCCACCATTTGGCCACCCGGGGACGCAGGTGCTCGATCAGCTCCTCCTTGGTGGCGGTGGCGCCCTCGGCCAGGACGACACAGGCCAGCGGCCGTTCCTGCCAGCGCGGGTGCGGCACCCCGATCACGGCCGCCTCGGCGACCGCGGGATGCGCCATCAGCTGGTTCTCCAGCTCCACCGAGCTGATCCACTCGCCACCGGACTTCACCAGGTCCTTGGTCCGGTCGACCAGTCGGATGCTGCCGAACCGGTCGACCGCGGCGACGTCGCCGGTCCGCAGCCAGCCATCGGCGCTGAACGACTCCGCGGACCGGTCGTCGTCGTAGTAGCTGGCCGCGATCCACGGTCCGCGGCACTGCAGCTCGCCGGTCGCCACGTCGTCCCACGGCAACTCGACCACACTCGGCTCCGCTCCCGAGTCGCTCCGCACGTCACTCCCGGGCTCCACGATCCGGATATCCACGCCGGCCGGCGGCGTACCCTGCCGGGCCCGCAGGTCGGCGAGCTCATCCTCCGGCCGGTCCAGATCGGTGCTGCGTACATGACTGACCGAGCCGAGCGGGCTGGTCTCGGTCATCCCCCAGGCGTGCGTGATCGGAATCCCGAGCTTTTCCCGGTAGGCCTCCGACAGCGCCCGCGACGCGGCCGAGCCGCCGCAGATGATCATTCGCAGCGACGACAGGTCGTACTGGTCCAGCAGCGGCAGCATCCCCATCCATACCGTCGGCACACCGCCGGTCAGGGTGACCCGCTCGGACTCCAGCAGCGCGGCGATCGCCTTCGGGGACAGGTCCGGCCCGGGGAAGACCAGGTTGGCGCCGACGAACAGCGGCGCCTGTGCGTAGCCCCAGCCGTTGGCGTGGAACATCGGCACCACCGGCAGTACGGTGTCGCGCTCGCTGGTGGCCATGCTGTTGGGCATCAGCGAGGAGATCGCGTGCAGGTAGAGCGAGCGGTGCGAATAGACGACGCCCTTGGGGTTGCCGGTCGTCCCGCTCGTGTAGCACATCGCAGCGGCCAGATTCTCGTCCTCGACGTGGAATTCCGCCGGTTCGGCGGCGGCCACCAGCTCCTGGTAGTCGGCGATCCGCGGGTCGTCCGGGATCGGCGCGTCGGCGCCGTCATCCATCACTACGACGTGCCGGACCGCCGGGAAATCGTCGACGAGCGGCCACAGCACCGGCAGCAACGACCGGTCGACGAAGATGACCTCGTCGCCGCCGTGCTGGACCACATAGCGCAACTGATCGGTGAAGAGCCGCGGATTCAGGGTGTGTAGGACCCGCCCGGTGCATGGGGCCGCCCAGTAGAGCGCGAGATGCCGGGCGGTGTTCCAGGCCAGCGATCCGACCCGGCCGTCGGCCGAGACACCGAGCGTCTCCAACACGGTGCCGAGCCGGCGCGTCTCCTGCGCCCACTCCCCGTACGTTGTCCGGATCAGGCCACCGCAGGTGACAGTGCTGATCGTCTTGTCCGGATAAAGCCGTTCCGCGCGAGCGAAAACCGGGGGCAAGGTGAGCGGGTAATCCTGCATTAGTCCTTGCATCGTCGCCTCCGCAGCGTGACCCAATCCAGTAAAAGGAGGTTATTCCCTCCATCCCGCAGGGAATACTGATTGCCGTGACAAAGCTGGCCGTGCCGCATGAAGCAGCCAGTGCCGCGGCCGTCCGGCACCGCCTCGCCGCGGATCTTGCCGCCGCCGGTGTGGATGCGGCGGTACGGGCGGACGCCGAGCTGGTGCTGACCGAGCTGGTCACGAACGCGGTCCGGCACGCGCCACCGCTGGACGACAACCGCATTGCGGTGGGCTGGCGGCATACCGGCAGCGCGCTGCTGCTCTGGGTCTCCGACGGCGGCAGCGAACGCGCTCGGCCGCGGCGCCATCACGCCGCGCCGACCGAGACCTCCGGCCGGGGGCTGGCGATCGTCGAGGCGCTGACCGACGACTGGGGCGTGCGGAGCGAACCCGACCGCCGGACGGTCTGGGCCGAGCTGCGGGCCGCCGCCGCGCCGGCCGAGCGCTGTCACGCGTCCGGCTAGCTCACTCAGCTAGACCGCGAGAGGCTCCCGCCGTACCGGGCACGACATGCACCGCGGCCCGCCGCGACCACTGCCCAACTCGCTGCCGGCGATCCGGACCACTTCGATGCCGGCCGCCTCCAGCCGGGCGTTGGTCTCGACATTCCGTTCGTACGCGACGGTCAGCCGCGGTCCGATCGCCAACGTGTTGTTCCCGTCGTCCCACTGCTCGCGTTCCGCGGTCACCGGATCAAGACCGGTGTCGATCACCCGCAGCGCGTTGATGCCCATCGCCCGGGCGGCGGCCGGGAAGAATGGCGCCGGCCCCTCGATCCGCATCTCGCCGGAGTCGGAGCCGGTCGCGGTGACAGTGAAACAGTGCAGCGTGTCGGCCAGCGGTGGATAGGTGACGACGGCATCGACATCGACCATCGTGCAGACCGTGTCCAGGTGCATGGTGGCCCGCTCCTGGGCGATCGGCACGACGAGCACGGTGTGCACCACTCCGGCGGCGAACGCGCTGCGCGCCAGCGACTCCACCCCGGCCGGGGTGGTCCGCTGCCCGACCCCGACGGCCAGCACTCCGGGCGCGAGCAGCAGCACGTCGCCGCCCTCCAGCCATTCCCGACCCGGGCCGTACAGCTGGGCGGTGCCGGCGAACCGCGGGTGGTGGGTGTAGATCGCCTCCAGCAGCTGCGCCTCCCGCCGGCGTACCTCCATCGACGGGCTGGTGACCGCCACTTGATCGGCGATCCACACGCTGGAGTCGCGGGTGAACAGCAGGTTGGGCAGCGGGTCGACGACGAAGTCGTGCTGATCCATCAGGTTGTACGCCAGGCCGTGCCCGGACTTCAGCTCGCGCTGGGTGACGCCGGCGATGAGGGCGGTCGCCAGGTCGGTCGGGTGCAGGTCGGCGAGGTAGCCGCCGACCGTACGGCGCAGCGTCTCACCCAACCGTACGTCGCTGGTCACCGACGCGATCGTCGCGGCCCGGGCACCCTCCTCGTGCAGCGCCCGTTGCAGCAACTCGGCGACGTAGAGCACCTCCACGTCCCGGTCCCGCAGC
Source organism: Mycobacteriales bacterium (assembly GCA_036267955.1). Classification (GTDB taxonomy): domain Bacteria; phylum Actinomycetota; class Actinomycetes; order Mycobacteriales; family QHCD01; genus DATAVB01. The sequence continues at coordinate 17,139 of DATAVB010000089.1, forward strand.
GCCTGGGCGAACGCATCGTGCTCGTCCTGGGCCCGGCCGACCCAGGGGATCCCGTCGAAGAGCAACTGGTCGTTGTTGCGCGGGGTGAGCCGCTTGAGCTCGGGGCCCGGCCGGTGCAGCATCACCGTCCGCAGTCGCCCGACCTCGCTGTCGCAATAGCTGCGCTCCCGAGCCGCGACGGGCTCGGTCTGGGTGCTCATCGGCCCAGCGTAAGGTCTGCGCCGTGACGCAACCCCGCGCCCCGCAGCGACTCTGGATCACCGAGGTGCGGCGGACCGAACGGATCACGCCCCAGATGGTCCGGGTGACTGTTGGCGGCGACCAGCTGCGGGACTTCGTCAGCAACGGCACCGACCAGCACGTCATTCTGTATTTCTACGAGGCCGATGCTCGCCTACCCGAGCCGCTGACGCTGGAGTCGGCGCGGCGGGCGTTCTCGGTGACCTGGCCGACGATGCGTACGTACACGATCCGGCGGGTGCGTTCCGAGGTCGGCGAGCTCGATATCGATTTCGCCTGCCACGACGGCGGATTCGCCTCCGGCTGGGCGGAGAATGCGACGCCGGGTGAGCGGCTGATCTTCGCTGGCCCGTCCCGCGCGTACCCGTTCGAATCCGATGTGGACTGTCATCTCCTCGCCGGCGACGAGACGGCGCTGCCAGCGATTGGCGCGGTACTGGAGGAATTGCCTGCTGGCGTCCGGGCCCGCGTTTTCGTCGAGGTGGCCGATCAGAGCGAAGAACAGCAGCTGGACAGCGCCGCCGACGTCGAGCTGACCTGGCTACACCGCGACGGCGTGCCGGCCGGACATTCCGACGGGCTGATCCGGGCGGTGCGGGACACCCCGTTTCCGGCCGGGAACGTACGCGCCTGGGTGGGCGCGGAGGCCGGCACCGTACGGGATTTGCGCAAGTACTTCCGGGATGAGCACGGATTGCGTCGCGGTCAGGCCAGCGCGACCGTCTACTGGCGTTATGGCGAAAGCGAGGACGCCAGAAACTCTGCGACCGCGGCGAGGTAGCGGTCGCGCGCCTCGCGCCGGACGTTGTGCCCGACCCCCTCGATGTGCACTGCGGTCAGCGGGCCGGTCGACTCGCGGACGCATTCCGCGGCGTACTCGGTCGAGATGATGCCGCCCTTATCCGGGTCGCCGTGCAGCAGCAGCACCGGGCAGCTGACCTCCGCCAGGACATCGGTCAGTGGCGGGGACGGATCGCTGGGAACGGCGAAAATGCGCTCGCTGAGCTGATGCTTGGAGATCACCCACTGCTCCAGCTCGTCCTGCGGCCAGGCCGGATTGTCCGCGTGACCGCGCGCGATCCCGGCCGCGACGTCCAGCTTCCGGATCTCGCTGAGCCACTCCGGGAACGGCCGGCCGGCCTCCTGCCCGGCTCGCCCGCCCTGTGGCGGGTCCTCCAGGATCAGCGCCTTGACCAGGTCGGGCCGGTTGCGACCCAGGCTGGCCGCGGTCGATGCGCCCATGGAATGGCCGACCACCACCACCGGACCGGTCTGCAGATCCTCGAGCACCGATGCCGCGTCGGACGATTGGCGGTCGGAGCCGACCGATTCGTCGGGCAGCGCCGACTCGCCGTGCCCGCGGGCGTCAATGGCGAGCACATCAGACCCGAAATTGCCGACCAGCGGATCCCAGCATCGGGCCGAATCGCTGAAGCCGTGTAACAGCAGGATTCCTGGCGCGTCGCCGTGGCTCTGCCAGGCGATATGTGCGGTCCGACCGCTGCGAGCTGGCACGAAAGCGATCGTACGGGAATTGGTGCGTGGTGGTGCTGGGTCTACCCGACCGGTTGCGGCCAGACCCACTGCGGACGGGGACTTTTGACGATTCTCCGGCGCCTGTGTCGCTCCTAGCGTGGTGGGCGTCGAGAAATTACGGAGGAACCGTGTCGCTATCCCGCTTTTCCAAAAGCGCTGTCCTCGGCGGCGCTCTGGTTGCCGTTGCGGCGACGACCGCCGGTGCCGCGACGCCGGGCGGAAACCGGTCCGGATCGCTGGCTCAGGACGTAGCCGCCATCCACCGGGCCGGGGCCGTCGGGGCTATTGCAGAGCAGCAGGGCAACCGGGCCGGCACGGCGCGGGCCGGTCAGGCGAAACTGGGTTCAGACCGTCCGGTACCGGAAAACGCGAATTTCCGGGCCGGCAGCACGACCAAAACCTTTGTCGGCACGGTCGTACTGCAGTTGGTCGGTGCGGGGCGGCTGTCCCTGGACGACACGGTTGACCATTGGCTGCCCGGCGTCGTCTCCGGAAATGGGAATGACGGCCGGAAGGTCACCGTACGGGAGTTGCTCCAGCACACCAGCGGAATCTACGACTACGGCGATGACGCGGCCTTCGCGCCCCGGCTCGGCTCGGCCGCGGGTTATCTGCAGAACAGATTCAATTCCTATTCCCTGGAACAGCTGGTCGCGGTGGCGATGAAGCACAAGCCGAATTTCGCGGCGGGGACGAGTTGGTCGTATTCGAATACCAATTACACCCTGGCCGCGATGATTATTCAGAAGGTCACCGGGCACAGTTGGACCAGCGAGCTCCGCCGGCGGATAACCGAGCCGTTGAACCTGCGCCACACCTATGTGCCGGGAGATGTTCCGTTCATCGCCGGGCCGCACGCGGACGGCTATCAGCAGTTCGATGACGCGAAGCGGCCGACCGATGTGACGACGCTGAACACCTCGTTCGCCGGTTCGTCCGGGTCGATCATCAGCAGTACGGCCGATCTCAACCGGTTCTTCCGGGCGCTGGTCGGTGGCCGGCTGCTGGCGCCGGCGCAATTGCGCGAGATGGAGAAGACCGTCGCCGTGCCGGATGATTTCGGCCTGCCGGCCGGGTCCCGGGACGGGCTGGGTCTGTTCCGGGTGCCGCTGTCCTGCGGCGGGTATTACTGGGGACACCCGGGTGACGCGCCGGGATACCAGACCGTGAGTGGAGTAAGGGCCGACGGCCGGCGCAGCGTGGTGGTGTCGAGCACCGGGTCCGGCACGATCCCGGTTGAGCTGGGAGATCTCACGCTCGTGAACCACGCCCTCTGCCGCTGATGATTCTCACGCCGCCGCACTTTCCATCATGGAAACTGGGGGCAAAAGCGCCTCAGGGAAGCAGCTTTCCCGGGTTCAGGATTCCGGTCGGGTCCAGGGTCTGTTTCACCGCCCGCAGGGCCGCGAGACCGGGATCGCCTATCTCCTGGCGCATCCAGGACCGATGGTCGATCCCGATCCCGTGATGGTGGGTGATCGTGGCGCCCGTGTCGACGATCGCCTGACTGGCAGCGGTTTTCGCCCGCTGCCACTGGCCGACCGGGTCGGCGTCGTCCCGGTCGGCCAGCACGGTGACATAGAGCGAGGCACCGGCCGGGTAGGTGTGCGAGACATGGCTCATGATCAGCGGCCGGGACAACGAACCGGCCAGCGCGGCGCGGATCGCGGCGTGCAGCCGGGGTAGCGCCGACCAGGCCGTCGCGGTCTCCACGGTCTCGACCAGCAGGCCGACGTCGAGCAACAGGTCCCGCAGGTACGGCGCGGCGAACCGCTCCCGCCGCCAGGCCTCGCCCGGTTTCGTACCGAGCCGGATTCCGTGCTGGGTCCGGATCGTCCGGGTCGCCAGCTGATGCCGGGCCCGTACGGTGGCCTGGTCGCCCTCCCAGCCGAGGATGGCGATGCAGCCCGCGCCATGACCACGGCCAGCCAGATACAGCCGGGCGGCGGCACCTGCGCCGGCCAGCACCAGATTCGCCCGGGTTTCGTCCACATCGGACAGTCGTACGACATCGGGCGCGATGCCGTCCTGCACGAGCGTCCGGACGGCGGCGAGACCGTCCGGGAAGGTGCGGAACGAGAATGCCTCGTACCGTCTCGTCTCCGGAATGCGGCGGACCCGCAGCGTCGCCTCGGTGATGACGCCCAGTGTCCCCTCCGAGCCGAGCAGCAGGTGGCGCAGATCCGGGCCGGCCGCCGAGCGCGGGGCCCGGCCGAGCTCCAGTGAACCGGCCGGCGTGACGGCCCGCAGCCCGACCACCATGTCGTCGAACCGGCCGAACCCGGTGGAGGACTGGCCCGAGGACCGGGTCGCCGCATAGCCGCCGATGGTGGCGAATTCGGCGCTCTGCGGCGTGTGCCCGAGCGTGAGCCCATGCTCGGCGAGCAGCGCCTCGGCCCGCGGGGTGCGCAGCCCGGCCTGCAGGGACGCGGTCCGGGACTCGGGGTCGACGTCGACCAGCCGATCGAGCCGGGCCAGGTCCAACGCCACCACCGCGACGAAGTCGCCGCGTACCGGCTGCACTCCACCTACGACACTGGTGCCGCCGCCGAACGGGACCACCGCCACCCGGTGTTCCACGCAGGCGGCCAGTACGGCGGCCACCTCGTCGTGGTCGGCCGGCGTCACGACGGCATCCGGCGCGTCGGCGGTCCCGGCCCGACGGTTCAGCAGATCCAGGTACGACCGGCCGCCCGCGTGCAATAGCCGGGAGTCGTTGTCCAGGGACACGTGCGCCGTGCCGACGGCTGCGGTCAGGGCCGCTCGCGCGGTTTCCGGGAGTACGCCCGGCGGCAGCGCGACCGCGGACACCCGCGGCGTCGGTCGCGGTCGCCAACCGGTGGCGTCGGCCAGCCAGCGGCGGGCCACCGGATCCAGTTCGGGAGGATGCGCCGGAAGGCCCCAGCCCCACCACGTCAAAGTTGCCCCAGCGGTCTTCGGCATCGGTACAGTGTTACATATGACGTCTATTCGTCACACCGATCAGTCGGCCATCCTCGATGCCGCCAGAGACTCGATGCTCGCCGTCGGGGTCCGGCGGACCACGCTCACCGACGTCGCCCGGCGCGCCGGCATCAGCCGGATGACGCTCTACCGCAGATATCCGGATGTCACCGCGCTTTTTTCCGATCTGATGATCCGGGAATTCGGCGAGGTGCTCAGTATCGCGATCCAGGCCGGCATGCGCCGTCGCACCGCGCGCAACAAGCTGGTGGCCGAGGCGGTTGCCGGAGTGCGGGCGCTGCATGGCAATCCGCTGTTCGCCAAGGTGCTCGACCTCGAGCCGGAGTTGTTGCTGCCGTACGTGGTGGACCGGGTCGGCGCCAATCAGCGGATGGCGATCGACCGGTTCTCCGAGCTGCTGCGGGCTGGGCACGCCGACGGCTCGATCCGGCGCGGCGAGCCGGCCGACCAGGCGCTGGCGCTGCTGCTGGTGATCCAATCCTTCGTGCTCGGCGGCCGGGCGATGCAGTCAGAGCTGGATCCCAGCCGGCTGCTCGGCGAGCTGGAACGGGTGCTCGACTCCTATCTGTGCCCGACCGCACGGCGGGCGGCATGACCGCGTCACTCTCGGCCGCGTCGCTCTCCGCTGCGCGCCGGGCCCGCGAGCTGGCCGGGCTGGCCGAGGGCGAGGTCGTCGACCTGCTGGTCGTCGGCGGTGGCATCACCGGCGCCGGAGTAGCGCTGGACGCGGCCAGCCGGGGCCTGTCGGTGGCGCTGCTGGAGCGCGGCGACCTGGCGTCCGGCACCAGCCGGTGGAGCTCGAAGCTGGTGCACGGCGGCCTGCGCTACCTGGCCGGCGGTGACGTGCCGATCGCGTACGAAAGCGCCGTGGAGCGGCGGATCCTGATGGAACGGACCGCGCCGCATCTGGTCCGGGCGCTGCCGATGCTGCTGCCGCTCGGCCCCGGGCAGGGGCGGCTGGCGACCGCCGCGATGACCGCCGGGCTGGTCGGGGCCGAGGTGCTGCGAGCCGCCGCCGGCACGTCGCGCCGGACCCTGCCGCGACCGCGCCGGCTGTCCCGGCCGGAGACGCTGTCGCTGGCTCCGGCGCTGCGGCGCGACGGCCTTCGGGGCGGGTTGCTCGGCTGGGAGGGGCAGCTCACCGACGACGCCCGGCTGGTGGTCGCGGTGGCGCGTACCGCCGCCGCGTTCGGCGCCCGGATCGTGCCCCGGGCCGAGGTCGTACAACTCGCCGGCGACGGTGCCTGGGTCCGCGACCGGCTGTCCGGTCGGGAGTTCGAGGTGCGGGCCCGCAGCGTCGTCAACGCGGCCGGAGTCTGGGCCGGGACGTTGTCGGCCGGCGTCGCGCTGCGGCCGAGCCGGGGCACCCACCTCGTCCTCGACGGCGCCTCGCTCGGGCTGCCCCGCGCGGGGTTGACCCTGCCGCTGCCCGGCGAGCGGACCCGGTTCGCCATCGTGCTGCCGCAACGTGACGGCCGGGTGTACGCCGGGTTGACCGATGTCGAGGTCGATCCCACCGAGCCGCTGCCGGAGGTGCCGCAGCCGACCGAGGCCGAGGTGCGGTTCCTGCTCGACGCGGTGAGCAGTGCGCTGGAGAAGCCGATCGACACCGCCGACGTGCTGGGCGCGTTCGCCGGGCTGCGACCGTTGCTGGCCGGGGCCGCCGGCCGGACCGCCGACCTGTCCCGCCGGCACGCCGTCCTGCTCGGCGGCGACGGGGTGATCACCGTCGTGGGCGGCAAGCTCACCACGTATCGACGGATGGCGGCCGACGCAGTGGACGCCGTCGTCGCGCACGCCGACCTGGTCGCCGCCCGCTGCCGGACCCGCCGGCTGCCGCTGGTCGGCGCGGGTGCGCCACGGACGCTCGACCGCATTCCGGCGCCACGTCGGCTGGTCGACCGGTACGGCACCGAGGCGCCCCGGCTGCTGGAGTTGGATCAGTCGCGGATAGACGCTGGTCTCACGGGTCTTACGGTGGCCGAGGTGGAGTTCGCGCTGCGGCACGAGGGGGCGCTGACCGCCGACGATGTGCTGGACCGGCGGACCAGGATCGGCCTCGTCGCCGCCGACCGGGAGGCGGCTCGGGTCGCGGTCGAGCAGATCGTCGGCTCGGTCGACGCGGAATCCGGGAAAGGTGGCGGGCCTCACGACGCCCTGCCGGCCCGGCGGCCGTAGTCTGATCCCGCGATGACTACCTCCGAAAGCGGTGACGGCCAGAAACCGAGTGGGCGCGCTGGGTCGCCCGGATTGCCCACCTCGCGGCCCCGTGCCCTGCCGACCAGCGCCTCGTACTCGATCACCGTCCGGCTGATGACCGACACCGACCCGTCGGTGGTGGGTCGGATCGCCACCGCGATCGGCCACGCCGGCGGGGTGGTGACGGCGCTGGACGTCGCGGATTCCCGGCACGACCGGCTCGTTGTCGACGTCACCTGTTCGGCGACCGACGGCGAGCACGCCGAGGAGATCGTCGCCGCGCTCGAGGCGGTCGACGGGGTCAGCGTCTACAAGGTCAGTGACCGGACCTTTCTGCTGCACATTGGCGGCAAGATCCGGGTCTCCTCCAAGGTGCCGTTGAAAAACCGCGACGACCTGTCGATGGCCTACACGCCCGGGGTAGCCCGGGTTTCGTTGGCGTTGGCGCGCAACCCCGAGGATGTACGGAGGCTGACCATCAAGGGCAACAGCGTCGCGGTGGTCACTGACGGCAGCGCCGTTTTGGGGCTCGGCGACATCGGTCCCGGTCCGGCGTTGCCGGTGATGGAGGGAAAGGCGGCGCTGTTCAAGCGGTTCGCCGACATCGACGCCTGGCCGATCTGCCTGGACACCCAGGACGTCGACGAAATTGTCCGTACCGTGGAATTGATCGCGCCCGGATTCGGCGGCATCAATCTGGAGGACATCAGCGCGCCGCGATGTTTCGAAGTTGAACGCCGGCTGCGGGATCGGCTGGACATCCCGGTTTTCCACGACGATCAGCACGGCACGGCAATCGTCGTCCTCGCCGCGCTGACGAATGCATTGCGTTGTGTCGACAAGCAGATGACCGATATCCGGGTGGCCATCGCCGGCGGTGGTGCGGCCGGCACGGCGATCGTCGACCTGTTGCTGGCCAGTGGCGTCCCGAACGTTCTCGTCTGGGACCGGGAGGGAATTCTCGCGCCCGACGATCCGTCGCTGTCCCCGACCAAGAAACGGCTGGCGGAGAAGACGAATCCGGCCGGCGTACGGGGAGGTCTGCGGGAGGCGCTGCGCGGCGCGGACGTGTTCATCGGGGTGAGCGCGGCCCGCGTTTTGCCGGCGGAATATCTGAACGGAATGGCCGAGCGTTCTGTTGTTTTCGCGCTCGCCAATCCCGATCCCGAGGTCGACGTCGACGCCGCCCGTAAGGCCGCGACCGTGGTGGCGACCGGCCGCAGTGACTATCCGAACCAGATCAACAACGTACTGGCATTTCCCGGTGTTTTCCGCGGACTTCTCGACGCCCGCGCGCGGAATGTCACGGTCGAGATGTTGCTCAGCGCCGCCGATGCGCTGGCGCACGTGGTGACCGACGAGCAGCTCAATCCCTATTACATCGTGCCGAGCGTCTTCGATCCGGCGGTCGCCAAGGCCGTAGCGGCGGCGGTTTCCGAGGCCGCCGGCGGGGTGCGGCGACCCGGTGGCACGGACGGGGTTACCGACGATTTCCCGCAGGAATCGTCTCCGGTTGAATAGGCCCATGAGCGAATTCGTTGGGCAGTGGAAACTCTCGGATGTTTCGGAATCGGCTCCGACTCGATTGCTGGACCGTCTCGCTGAGGTGGATTCGACGCTGCAGGCGTTCGTGCCGGAGGCCGATCGGGCGGCGCGACTGGCGGCCGAGGCTGGTGCCTTGCCGGGGCACGGGCTCGCTGAATTGCCTGCCCTGTATGGCGTTCCGGTGGGTGTCAAGGACATCATCCGGGTCGACGGTCTGCCGACACAGGGTGGATCGGCGGTGCCGGCGGAGGTGTTTGCCGGGCCGCAGGCGCCGCTGGTCGACCGGCTCCGCGCCGCCGGCGCTCTGGTGGCGGGCAAGACGGTCACGGCTGAATTCGCGGTGTCCGCGCCCGGTCCGACCCGGAACCCGCACGATCCCGAGCACACGCCCGGTGGGTCCAGCAGCGGATCTGCCGCCGCCGTCGCTGCCGGAATGGTGCCGCTCGCCATTGGTACGCAGACGATCGGATCAGTGGTTCGACCGGCCGCATTCTGCGGTGTGGTGGGATTCAAGCCGTCGTACGGCCGCGTTCCGGTCGACGGGGTGATCGCCAACGC
>DATAVB010000090.1:0-4575 GCA_036267955.1 Mycobacteriales bacterium
CCACCACTCCTCGACCCCGAACAACGACCACGCCGAAACACCACGCACAACCTGCCCGATGGATAGTCAGTCGGTCTGCGAGCCGAGGTACGGAGCTGAGTTCGGTGCCGCCGTCAACGGCGCCTGGAAACGAATGGTCGGCGCGATCGAAAGCGGCCGCACTGATCGAGCGTCGATCTCGTTAATGCCGGACGCGTCGGCTCAGCAGCAACGCGCATGATGTAGAGATGTCGCCGCAGACCATCTTCACCGAAAGAATGTGGATCCAGCACCCGATCGCGCTGGCCCCGATGGGTGGTACCGCCGGTGGTGCGCTGGCCGCAGCCGTCTCCAACGGCGGCGGGCTGGGTCTGGTCGGCGGCGGTCGCGGCGACCGCGCCTGGCTCGAACGTGAACTCAGCATCGTCGCCGCGCACACGGCAAAGCCCTGGGGCGTCGGCTTTCTCTCGTGGGCCGTCGACATCGACACCGTCGCCTGGGCGCTCGACCAAGGCCCACACGCCGTCATGCTGTCCTTCGGCGACCCCGGTCCGCTCGCAAAAAGGGTGCGTTCAGCCGGTACGACGCTGATCATCCAGGTCACCGACCTCGACGAGGCTCGCCAGGCGGCCGAGGCCGGCGCCGACCTGATCGTCGCGCAGGGCGGCGAAGCCGGCGGACACGGCGGCGGTCGACATTCCACTCTCCCGTTCGTACCGGCCGTCGTCGATCTCGTGGCACCCACTCCGGTGCTGGCCGCCGGCGGCATCGCCGACGGACGCGGTCTGGCGGCGGCACTCGTACTGGGCTCGGCCGGGGCTTTGATCGGCACCCGCTTCCAGGCCAGCCAGGAATCATTGGTCGCCGCCGAAATAGCGAAGACAATCGTCGCGGCCAGCGGCGCCGACACCGAACGCACCCGAATTCTCGATATCGCCGGCAATGCGGGCTGGCCGGCCAAATATCCCGCCCGGGTCGTACGCAATGCATTTCTCGACGAATGGCGAGATCGGGAGGCCGAACTCGCCGCCGACCCCGCTGCGCAACTCGCCTATCGTGAGGCCGTAGACCGCGGTGATCTGAACGCGGTGTCCGTATGGGCCAGCGAGGCGATCGATCTGATCACCGAAATCGGTTCGGCGGCCGAACTGGTCGGCAGCATCGCGGCCGACGCGGAACGTGTCCTCATCACAGCTGCGGGGTGCCGCTAGCGAAAGCCCCTCGCGCCGCCCCGGATCGGGACGGCGCGAGGGCTTCGTTCAAACGTTAGGCCGGGCAGGCGGCGGTGATGTTGCCGTCGTTGGCGCCCTGGCCGTCGTCCCCAGGATTGATTCCGTCGGTCCAGGTCTGCCCGGCACAGCCGAGCGAATAGACCCACTTGTACGACGTGAGGGTCGAGTCACCGAACTGCGTACCGGCCGGGAATGCCTGCTTCACCCAGTCGCCGGTGCCGAAGCTCCCGCGACCCGCCTGCGTCGCCGGGACCAACGAGCCGTCGGTCTGGTTCGTGCTGGCATAGATCTGAACGGTGGCGCCGCCGATCATCGTTCCGGTGAGATCACCGGCGACGGTGGCCGAGCTGGAACTGTTCGGAGATGCCTTGCCGGCCACGGTGGTGAACGTGCCGTTGTCGGTGAGGGTGGCGGTATAGAGCCAGCACTGCGGAGCGCCACCACACTTGTCGGAATCGGCCGCGCCTTTACGGGTGAGGTTGACGGTCCGGATCATGTTGTCGTTCGCCCAACCGGAGGTCTCCGCCCAATTGGTGACCGACGTCTGCGCCACCGCGGTCGCCGGGACCAGGGCGTCGGTGTCGCCGTTGTTTCCCTTCTCCGACCAGTAGACCTTCGTCGCCCACGTCGCGCAGCCCGGATACGTGTTCGAGCCGTCGTACACATAGAGCCGGCCGCCGACGGTCGCATTCGTCGACGGGTTGATACAGCCCCAGATCACGGGGTTTGTTTTGTTCGCGACAATCGAGCGGGCCGCGTCCGCGGTGCCGCCGGTCAGGGCGACAGCGGCACCGCCGAGCGCAACGGTGGCACCGACGGCAGCGACAATCTTCTTGACGTTCATGGGGCGATGTCCTTTCCGGACAGGTTAAATAGGACGCCGGGTTGTCGGCGCCCGGCTGAAGCTGGGGGCGTTGTGCTTTCCTTGTCGAGGCGCGCTCAACTCAGACAGCCAGCCAAGCCGCCAGGAACGTGAGCCGCATCGAAAAGAGCTGAGCGAATTACTACCGGCTGGGAGATCCCCGATGAATACCAGCAGCTGACGATGTGCATTTCGCGGGTGCCGCAGTCGAAATCCGCAACCGAGGCCCCGCCGCGACTTTCTTGATCTTCACTTTCATTCCCCCCTCGAGAAGATCACTGTGAGTTTGAACGCCGTTACACGATGTCGGTGTCCGTTTATTGAGGATTGGGCCGGTCGGCTGCAGAGTTGGGCTGTTTGGGTGCCGTCTCACTGGACTGCGACCTCAAAGCGCGGATATGTCCGCGATGTCGCCCTGATCGGCCCACTCGTCTCTCGTCAGGGCGTACTCCACATCCCCGAATTCATCGCCCGGAATCTGATAAGGCCAGGCCTGATGAAGAATACGCACGTACCGCAGGCCCGACTTCTCCATCACCCGGCGGGATGCTGCATGCACCACGAGCGTCTCCGCATGCACCCGACGTACGCCCAATTCGACAAAACCCTTTCGAATGAGCGCTCGCGAACCTTCGACGCCGTATCCGTTGCCCCAACAATTGCGCTTCAACCGATAACCGAGTTCCACCTCATCAGGTGCATCGCCTTCTGCCGGCCGGAAATGGAACCAGCCCAGGAATTTCGAGGTCGACTTCTCTTCTGCGGCCCAGAATCCGTAGGCCGGATAACGGCGGTAGTAGTCCAGAAACGTGGCGAGCGTCTCGGCCGACTCCGCACGGGACGGAATCTGACCGCCCGTGATGTGCAGCATGACGGCCGGATCGGAGTCCAGCTCGACCAGATTCTCCAGATCCGCTCCGGTGAACCGGCGCAGCCGCAGACGCTCGGTCTCAAGAAAAATCTCCATCGAGCCACTGTCCCAGTCCGGCGCGAGAGGGGCAGCCAAATCGGGTCGGTCCGGCGCAATGTCAGCACCGAGGCGACAGGCCCTGGGGGCAGCCGCTAGCCTCGACCCTCGCGTACGCACCCACGAAAGCGCTAAGGAGCACCGACGTGAAGGGCATCATCCTCGCCGGCGGCAGCGGCACCAGGCTGCACCCCATCACCCGCGCTGTGTGCAAGCAGCTGCTCCCGGTCTACGACAAGCCGATGATCTACTACCCGCTCTCGGTCCTCATGCTGGCCGGCATCCGGGACATCCTGATGATCACCACGCCCGGTGACCAGGCCACATTCCAGGCGATCCTCGGCGACGGCAGCGAGCTCGGCATTTCTCTGTCGTACGCCATTCAGGCGGAGCCGCGCGGACTCGCCGACGCCTACCGCGTCGGCGCCAAGTTCGTCGGCGACGACACCTCGGCGCTCGTCCTCGGTGACAACATTTTCTACGGGCACGGCCTGGACAAGATGGTGCAGAACGAGGCCAAGAACGTCGACGGCTGCACGCTTTTCGGCTATCCGGTAAAGGATCCGGAGCGGTACGGGGTAGCCGAGGCAGACGAGACCGGAAAGGTGCTCTCCATCGAGGAGAAGCCGACCGCGCCGAAATCCAACCTCGCCGTCACCGGCCTGTATTTCTACAACAATGACGTGGTGGAGATCGCCCGCGACCTCAAGCCGGGCAAGCGCGGCGAGCTCGAGATCACCGACGTCAACAACATCTACCGCGAGCAGGGCCGGGCCCGCCTGGTCAACCTCGGCCGCGGCACCGCCTGGCTGGACACCGGCACGCACGACAGCCTGCTCGAGGCCGGCCAGTTCGTCCAGGTCCTGGAGCACCGGCAGGGCGTACGGATCGCCTGCCTGGAAGAGATCGCGCTGGGCATGGGCTTCATCGACGCGGACCAGGCGTACGTCCTCGGCCGTGCCCTGGCCAAGTCCGGGTACGGCGAGTACGTCATGCGGGTCGCCAAGCAGGCCGGCGCCACCGCCTGACCCGCGGTCCCGCGTCCCCAAACCCGACCCGCGCTCGTCAAGCCAGCCCCGCTCGTCAAGCCAGCCCCGCTCGCCGATCTTGACCTTATGGCTGGCTTCTGCCCGATTTGTCCAGCCATAAGGTCAAGATCGGCGCGAAAACGAGAGGCGGGAAACGAGAGGTCGGCGGGACGACGAGAGGTCGTCGGCGAGCGGCGAGATGGGCGAAAGCGAGAGCCGGTGACAAGGATGCTTGACATCGAGCCCGGAACGTCGCACCATCGTTCCTATGACAAGCGAGCTTGACAGATAGTCGGATGCGTAACGACGTCCGGGCGCTGCGTACGGCCGCGCAGCTCTCCCAGGGTGATCTTGCGCAGGCGGTGAAGGTGTCCCGGCAGACGATCAATTCGATCGAGACCGGTCGCTACACACCCTCGCTGCCGCTGGCCATCGCGCTCGCCCGGTTCTTCGGAACGAAGGTCGAGGAGGTCTTCCATGTCGAATGCCCGCACTGAATCCCCCCGC
>DATAVB010000091.1:0-32931 GCA_036267955.1 Mycobacteriales bacterium
GCCACCATCATCCCCATCCTGCTCGGCAGCGAAGGCGAACCACTCGACGTCGGCCGAGCCACCCGCACCATCCCACCCGGCATCCGCCGAGCCATCGCCGCCCGAGACCTCGGCTGCATCCACCCCGACTGCGACGCACCCGCCCCACGCTGCGAAGCCCACCACGTCCAACACTGGACCAACGGCGGCCCCACCGCCCTCAACAACCTCGTCCTCCTCTGCCCACGACACCACTGGACCATCCACCACGACCAATGGCGCATCACCTTCCACGAAGGCATCCCGCACGTCATACCGCCACCACTCATCGACCCCGAACAACGACCACGCCGAAACACCATGCACAACCCGCCCAGCGGATAGCTCACGTCCTACGGATCGTGGCGAGCCAGGCCGGTACGCCGTGCTCAGCAACTGCGTCTCGTACCGGTCGTACTCGATCGAGACCACGGACCAGCCATCGACGAAAGCTGCCCGCAGCCCACCCCGGCTCACTCGGCGTGGACCGCCGCCGTCACCTGGAGTCCTGTCGTTGAAGCACAACCGGTGCAGCGTCCACCGGATGCGACCACCGACGCCAGACCGGCCACGTAGCGCACACGTTCAGCATCATCAAAGGTGTGGAACAGTCCGCAGTCGACAACGGAGTCGAAACTCTGGCCGAGGCGACCCAGATCAAGCGCGTCAGCCACCAGATCGAGCAACTCGGCCGGTGAAATCTCATCGCCATACGCGGCGGCGAATTTCCGCAGCCGGGAACCCTGATCCGGCAGCGGATCCCACCCGAAAGCCCTGGTCGAACGGGGCACGGACAACGGAACGAAACGGTGCGCCGCGTAAGCAAGATCCCGGGCCCGCGACGACGGCCCGGCGAAATCCCAGTCGATGATCGCCACTACCCGGCATCCCGAAAAAACCATGTTGTACGGGCCCAGATCGTTGTGCCCGATGCAGTCGATCTCGCTGGGAACACTCGTCATCGTCTGCCACAGCCGTACGGTCGGACAAGGCGAAAAGCCATTTGCGCAAGACGTACACAACCCCACTAGGCTGCCAGCCGTGCGGGATCTCAAACTTCTTCCGAAAGCCCACCTCCACGTACATCTGGAAAGCACCGTCCGGTGGGAAACCCTCCAGGAACTTGGCCGGGCCAACGGCATCGTCGTACCCGAACAGCACACCGGGACGTTCGAGGGATTCGGTCCGTTCGCCGAGCACAACGCCCTGGTCCGAAACTGCCTTCGGCAGCCCGGGGACTTTCACCGAATCGCGCGGGAATTCTGCGCGGACGAAGCCGCGCAGGGCACCGGCTATGCCGAAGTCACCTTCACCGCCGCGGCCCACGGCGAGCGACTCGGAATGCCCGACATGCCACTGGAAGCGGTCCTGGACGGGCTGGCGGAAGGCCAGGCAGCGCACGACATCGAATGCCGGCTCATTCTCGACCACTCCCGCCGCCGGTCCGTCGAGCGGGCGCGGCGGACCGTGGCGCTGGCGATCCGGCATGCCGGGCGGGATGTCATCGGTGTCGGTCTGGCCGGCGACGAGACCTATCCCGGCACGCCGTTCGCCGAGATCTTCCGGGAAGCGCGCGATGCGGGTATGCACGTCGTCCACCACGCCGGCGAGATCGCCGGACCGGCGAGCATCCGCGAGGCCATCAACATCGGCACCGAGCGGCTCGGCCACGGGATCAGAGTGCTCGACGATGCCGATCTGGTCGCCGAGGTCTGCCGGCGGGGCATCCCGCTGGAGGTCTGCCCGTCCTCGAACGTCGCGCTGGGAGTGGCGCCCTCCTGGGCGGGGCATCCGCTCCCCCGGCTGCGCGACGCCGGCCTAATCGTGACGCTGAACGCCGACATTCCGGCGAACATCAAGACCTCATTGGCCGAGGAGTACGAGCGGGCCAGGGTGGCATTCGGTTATGACGACGACATACTGGCCGAATTGGCCCACGCCTCGATCGACGCGTCCTTCGCTCCGGCAGAGACGAAACAGCGACTGCATCGGCGTACGAACGACTGGCTCGCGGTTGCCGGCTGACTCACCGCTCCCGGATCGCGAAGACCGGGTGCCGACCCGCGATCCGCAGCAACTCCTCGTCAGAGGCGTCCGCGCCGACACCGTCGAAGAAGGCGCCGACCTCCCACTTCCACTTCTTCAGGTACGCCCGGAGCACCGCCGGCTTGTCCGCGTCCGCCACCTCCTCGGCGGCGAACTCCTCGACCCGGCGGCCCAGCAGCAGTTCGCCAGTCCCGGCGATCCGCAGGTTACGGACCCACTGGCCGTTGCCGCGGGCCGAGACCAGGTAGCGCTGCTGTCCGACCGTCAGCAGGTTGACTGGCGTCCGGCGCGGCT
Organism: Mycobacteriales bacterium; assembly: GCA_036267955.1. Classification (GTDB taxonomy): domain Bacteria; phylum Actinomycetota; class Actinomycetes; order Mycobacteriales; family QHCD01; genus DATAVB01. Next base: position 2,359 of record DATAVB010000091.1, read on the forward strand.
CTCCGCTGCTGCGGCCCGCGACCTGCAACACCCGCGATCCTTGCAACGACATGCCGTGCCGGGTCAGCCAGGCTACCGCCGGGTTGAGGAACCGCTGCTGAATCCGACCAGGCTGCTGGTAGTGCTTCTCGTCGCTCATCTGACAGCTCCTAAGTGTGAGCACCGCTCTCTGTTAAGACAGATAGTTGCACGACCTGGAGCGAATAACAAGAGCACCGCTCTCTCATTTGAATGCCGCAGCCGAAATGCCCTCGCCGATCTTGATTTTGCGGCTGGACAAATCGGGCGCCAGGCCGCCATAAGGTCAAGATCGGCGAGTAACGGGGCCGCCGGGTACGGAGCCGCGAGAAGACGGTCGCGCAGAACGGGTGTCAGTGCAGGACGAGCGTCAGTGTAGGACGAGAGCGTCGATCGCGACGGCGAGGAAGAGCAGCGAGAGGTAAGTGTTGGACCACTTGAACAGGGCCATCGGCTCGACCTTGCCGCCGCCCCGGACCTGGGCCCGGAGCCGGTAGGCGTAGCCGAGGAACACGCCGCCGAGCACGATCGCCGAGGCGCCGTAGATCCAGCCGGTCGCCAGCGGCCACAGCAGCAGCGACGCCGCGATCATGGCCCAGGTGTACGCGACGATCCGGTTGGTCACCACGGTCGCCGGCGCGACGGTCGGCAGCATCGGCACACCTGCGTTGAGATAGTCCTCGCGGTAGCGCATGCCGAGTGCCCAGGTGTGCGGCGGTGTCCAGAAGAAGATGACCAGGAAGAGGGTCGCCGCCGCCCAGGACACGGTGCCGGTCACCGCGGACCAACCGATCAGGGCCGGCATGCAGCCGGCCGCCCCGCCCCACACCACGTTCTGCGAGGTGCGGCGCTTGAGGCCGAGTGAATAGACGAAGACGTAGAACAGGATCGTCGCGTCGGCCAGGCCGGCCGAGAGCACGTTGGTGGTGACCGCGAGCCACGCGGTCGCCAACACCCCGAGGCCGACCCCGAAGATCAGTGCGTTGCGCGGGGTCACGGTGTGCCGGGCCAGCGGACGGCGTCGGGTCCGCCGCATGAGCTGATCGATGTCGCGGTCGACGTAGCAGTTCAGCGCGTTGGCGCTACCGGCGGCGAGCATGCCGCCGACGAGCGTCGCGGCGACAACCTGCCAGCTCGGGAGGCCACGGGCGGCCAGCAACATCGTCGGCACGGTGGTCACGAGCAGCAGTTCGATGATGCGCGGTTTGGTCAGCGCGAGATAGGCACGGAGCACCGAGCCGAGACTGCGTGGCGCGATCGGGGCGTATGCGGTCACGTCCGACTGCACCGACTAGACGAACGCAACAAGACAGCACCTCAAGCCGATATGACTCACCATTCCTGGCCGTACGACATCACGCCGTACCTCACGGAATGGTAGCCGCGCGCGCCGGTCACACCAGTCCCGGGGTGTCAGCCGGTTTCAGCCCATGGGGCGGCAGGGTAACGACAACCCTGTCCGCCCGACGAACTGTCGACGCGGTCGGCCGGGTCGCTGGGAGATCACAGCGAGGGACACTGCCTGGCCGGCGGCGCCGGGTCTAGGGTGGGAGCCGATCATCACGCACGGTCGTGCAGCTGGTTCCGGCGCAGCGGCCGAGCCTGTCACCGCAAGGAGCGCACCCGCGTGACCAAGACCGACCTATACCCCTCCGGCTGGACCGACGACGATCGCAAGGCCGTCGACACGATCCGGGTGCTGGCGATGGACGCCGTGCAGAAGACCGGCAACGGGCACCCCGGCACCGCGATGAGCCTCGCCCCGGCCGCGTACCTGCTCTTCCAGCAGATCATGCGCCATGACCCGAGCGACCCGGACTGGGCCGGCCGGGACCGGTTCGTGCTGTCCTGCGGGCATTCCAGCCTCACCTTGTACCTACAGCTTTTCCTCTCCGGCTACGGCCTCGAGCTTGACGACATCAAGTCGCTGCGCACCTGGGGCTCACTGACCCCCGGCCACCCGGAGCACGGTCACACGCCCGGCGTCGAGACCACCACCGGTCCACTGGGACAGGGCGTCGGCAACGCGGTCGGCATGGCGATGGCGGCCCGCCGCGAGCGCGGGCTGCTCGACCCGGAGGCGCCGGCCGGCGAGAGCCCGTTCGACCACCACATCTATGTCTTCGCCTCCGACGGCGACCTGGAGGAGGGCATCTCCGGCGAGGCCAGTTCGCTCGCCGGGCACCAGCAGCTCGGCAACCTGGTGATGCTCTACGACGACAATCACATCTCCATCGAGGACGACACCAACGTCGCCTTCTCCGAAAATGTGCTGAAGCGGTACGAGGCGTACGGCTGGCACACCCAGTCGGTCGACTTCCTCGCCGACGACGGTTCGTACGCGGAGAATGTCGCCGCGTTGCAGAAGGCCTACGACAACGCCCGCGCCGAGACCGGCAAGCCGTCGATCATCAAGCTGCGGACGATCATCGCGTGGCCCGCCCCGGACGCCCAGAACACCGGCGCGGCCCACGGATCGGCACTCGGCGAGGACGAGGTGCGGGCCACCAAGAAGGTGCTCGGCTTCGACCCGGACCAGCATTTCGAGCTCGACAGCGAGGTGCTTGCCCACGCCCGCAAGGTCGTCGACCGCGGCCGCGCGGCGCACGCGCAATGGCAGCAGGAGTTCGACGCCTGGGCCGCCAAAAACAAGGCGAGCAAGGAGTTCTACGACCGGCTGCGCCAGCGCCGGCTGCCAGCCGGCTGGGCCGACAAGCTGCCCGAGTTCCCCGCCGACGAGAAGGGCGTCGCCACCCGGAAGGCGTCCGAGTCCGTGCTCAAGGCGCTTATCCCGTTCCCGGAGATCTGGGGCGGATCGGCCGACCTCGCCGGCTCGAACAACACCACGATGAAGGGCGAGCCGTCCTTCATCCCGGCCGAGCACCAGACCAAGGACTTCCCGGGCGGCCCGTACGGACGCACTTTGCACTTCGGCATCCGCGAGCACGCGATGGGTTCGATCCTCAACGGCATCGCGCTGCACGGCGGCACCCGCCCGTACGGCGGCACCTTCCTGGTCTTCTCCGACTACATGCGCCCGGCGGTCCGGCTGGCCGCGCTGATGAAGCTGTCGGTCACCTACGTCTGGACGCACGACTCGATCGGCCTCGGTGAGGACGGCCCGACGCACCAGCCGGTCGAGCACCTCGCGGCGCTGCGCGCCATCCCGGGTCTGGACGTCGTCCGCCCGGGTGACGCCAACGAGACCGTGGTGGCGTGGAGGACGATCCTCGAGCACACCGACCGGCCGGCCGGACTGGCGCTGTCCCGGCAGAACCTGCCGACCGTCGACCGCGCCGAGTACGCCTCCGCCGAGGGCACGGCCAAGGGCGGGTACGTCCTGGCCGACGCCGGTAGCGGCACGCCGCAGGTGATCATCCTGGCCACCGGGTCTGAGGTGCAGCTCGCACTCGCCGCCCGGAAGGCTCTGGAGGCCGACGGGGTTGGCAGCAGAGTGGTGTCCGTGCCGTGTGTCGAGTGGTTCAACGAGCAGGACGACGCCTATCGCCAGCAGGTCCTCCCCCGGGCCGTACGGGCCCGGGTCTCGGTCGAGGCGGGAATCGCGCTGGGCTGGCGGGAATTCGTCGGCGAGGCCGGCGAGATCGTGAGCCTGGAGCACTTCGGCGCGAGCGCCGCCTATACGGCTCTGTTCGAGCAGTTCGGCTTCACCGTCGATCGCGTCGTCGCGGCAGCGCACGCCACACTGGAAAAAGTAGGCGCGATCACCGGTCAGACCACCGGCAGCTGATCCCGCGATTCGGTTATTTGCCATTCGGTTATTGGAGGCATGTGATGAGTGACGTTCTCGCCGAACTCTCCGCCGCGGGAGTGGCGGTCTGGCTCGATGACCTGTCCCGGGAACGGCTGCGGACCGGCAATCTGGCCGACCTGGTCCGGGACCGGCACGTGGTCGGGGTGACCACCAACCCGACGATCTTCGCCAGCGCGCTGGACAAGGGCGACGCGTACGACGAGCAGGTCAACGACCTCGCGCTCCGCGGCGTGGACCTCGAGGAGGCGGTCCGGTCGATCACCACGGCCGACGTCCGCGCGGCCGCCGACGTGCTGCGCCCGGCCTACGACGGCAACAACGCGGACGGACGGGTGTCGATCGAGGTCGATCCGCGACTGGCCCACGACGCCGCCAAGACCGTCGCCGAGGCCAAGGCATTGTGGTGGCTGGTCGACCGGCCCAACCTGTTCATCAAGATCCCGGCGACCCGCGATGGCCTGTCGGCCATCACCGAGACCCTCGCAGCGGGCATCAGCGTCAACGTCACGCTGATCTTCTCCCTCGAGCGCTACGACGAGGTGATGGACGCGTTCCTCAGCGGACTGGAGCAGGCCAAGGAGGCCGGGCACGATCTGTCCCAGATCGCTTCGGTGGCGTCCTTCTTCGTCTCCCGGGTCGACACCGAGGTGGACAAGCGACTGGAGAAGATCGGCAGCGACGAGGCCAAGGCGCTACTCGGCACCGCGGCGATCGCCAACGCCCGGGTCGCGTACGAGCACTACGAGAAGGTGTTTTCCTCCGACCGCTGGAACGCGCTGCAGAAGGCGGGCGCGGCACCGCAGCGCCCGCTCTGGGCCTCGACCGGCGTGAAGAACCCGGCCTACGAGGACACCCGGTACGTCGTCGAGCTGGTCGCGCCGGGCATCGTCAACACGATGCCGGAGGCGACGCTCGACGCGGTTGCCGACCACGGCGTCCTGAAGAAGGACCCGGTGACCGGCAACTACGCCGAGGCGCACCGTCAGCTCGACGCGCTGGGCACCGTCGGAGTCGACTACGACGACGTCGTGCAGACCCTCGAGGACGAGGGCGTCAGCAAGTTCGACGACTCGTGGAAGCAACTGCTCGACACCGTCGCCAGCGCACTGAAGGGCGCCAAGAAGTGACCGACCTGACCCTGCGCAGCCCGGATGCGGCTGCGTTCGACCAGACCGTGCGGCAGCTGGTGGCCGACAAGGTCGCCAGCGGGATCCACGATCAGAATCCGACGCTGTGGGGCCCGGACGCCGAACACGAGGCGTCGATCCGGCTGTCCTGGGTCGGCCTGGCCGAGTCGTCCCGGCCGCTGGTCGCCGAGATCAACGCACTGCGCGACGAGCTCAGGGCCGACGGGGTCGACCACGTCGTGCTCGCCGGAATGGGCGGCAGTTCGCTGGCGCCCGAGGTGATCACTGCGACCGCCGGCGTCGGCCTGGTCACCCTCGACACCACCGACGCCGGGCAGGTCAGCGCCGCGCTGGCGGAGAAGCTGGAGCGCACCGTCCTGGTCGTCTCCAGCAAGTCCGGCGGCACGGTGGAGACCGACTCACACCGGCGGGTGTACGAAAAAGCCTTCACTGACGCCGGAATCGACGCCGCCAGCCGGATCGTGGTCGTCACCGACCCGGGGTCGCCGCTGGAGCAGATCGGCCGCGACGCCGGCTATCGCAAGGTGTTCCTGGCCGACCCGAACGTCGGCGGCCGCTACAGCGCGCTGACCGCGTTCGGGCTGGTGCCGTCCGGCCTGGCCGGCGCCGACATCGGCGCGCTGCTGGACGAGGCGGCTTCGGTCAGCGACGCACTCGGCGCCGACGACCCGGCCAACGACGGACTCCGACTGGGCACGCTGCTCGGCCTGGCCCACAACGCCGGCTCGGAGAAGGTCGTGCTCGCCGACACCGGCTCCGGCATCACTGGCTTCGGCGACTGGGTGGAGCAACTGATCGCCGAGTCGACCGGCAAGCTCGGCAAGGGGCTGCTGCCGGTCGTGGTGGAGACCGCCGGCGCACCAGGATTCGCCGACGCGGGCACCGACGCCATCCTCGTCTCGCTCGGCCCGGACGCCGGCGTCGAGCCGAAGTCCGGGTACGCGGCCGACGTCCGGCAGCCGCTCGGCGCCGCGTTCCTGCTCTGGGAGTACGCGATCGCCGTGGCCGGCCGGATCATCGGCATCAACCCGTTCGACCAGCCCAACGTGGAAGAGGCGAAGGCGCAGGCGCGGACGCTGCTGGACAAGAGCGACTCCGGCCCGGCTCCCGAGCCGGCCTTCGTCGAAGGCGCCGTCGAGGTGTACGGCGACGAGCAGGTGCTGCACGGCGCGAAGACGCTGTCCGCGGTCCTGTCCGCGCTGCGCGATCTGGCGCCGGCCGAGGGCTACCTGTCCGTCCAGGCCTACCTGGACCGGCATGCGGACGCGTCCGCCGCGGACCTGCGCGCCGCGATCGCCCGCAGTACCGGACTTGAGACCACCTTCGGCTGGGGTCCGCGGTTCCTGCACTCGACCGGCCAGTACCACAAGGGTGGACACGCCAACGGCGGCTTCATCCAGATCACCGGCGCCGTGGCCGAGGACCTGGCCATCCCCGACCGCCCGTACAGTTTCGCCGTGCTGCAGCGGGCCCAAGCGGCCGGCGACGCGGCGGTCATCGAGGGCAAGGGCCGACCCGTACTGCATCTGCATCTGACCGACCGCGCCGCTGGCCTCGGCCAGCTGATGGAGGCAATTTCGTGACTGGGAGCGGTCAATCTGACGCGACGCAGCAGCTCAATCCGCTGCGCGATCCACGTGATCGGCGGTTGCCGCGGGTGCCGGAGCCGTGTGCGCTCGTCGTTTTCGGCGTCACCGGCGACCTGGCCCGCAAGAAGCTGCTGCCGGCCGTTTACGACCTGGCCAACCGCGGCCTGCTGCCGACCGACTTCGTCCTGCTCGGCTTCGCCCGGCGCGACTGGGACCACGGCGACTTCGAGGCGCTGGCGAAGGCCGCGGCCAAGGAGCACGCCCGTACCCCGTGGCGGGAGGAGACCTGGGCCCGGTTGGTCGGCAACGTCAAGTTCGTCCCGGGCGCGTTCGACGATGACGGGGCGTTCGACACCCTGGCCCAGAGCCTGCGCGACCTGTCGGAGTCGCACGGCATCCGCGGCAACGCGGCGTTCTACCTGTCGATCCCGCCGGCAATGTTCCCGATCGTGCTCAAACAGATGAAGCGCACCGGGATGGCCAGCAACGAGGCGTCCGGCGGGTGGCGTCGGGTGGTGGTGGAGAAGCCGTTCGGCCACGATCTGCAAAGCGGCATGGAGCTCAACCACCTCGTCGACGAGGTCTTCACCGCCGACGACGTGTTCCGCATCGACCATTACCTCGGCAAGGAGACGGTGCAGAACCTGTTGGCATTGCGGTTCGCCAACATGCTGTTCGAGCCGGTCTGGAACTCCAACTACGTCGACTCGGTGCAGATCACCATGGCCGAGGACGTCGGCATCGGCACTCGGGCGGGCTTCTACGACAAGACGGGCGCGGCCCGCGATGTGCTGCAGAACCACCTGATGCAGCTACTCGCGCTGACCGCGATGGAGGAGCCGGTCGAGTTCTCCGCCGACGCGCTGCGCACCGAGAAGCTGAAGGTGCTGCGGGCGGTCAGCCTGCCCAAGGACAAGAAGCGGTACGCGATCCGCGGCCAGTACGAGCAGGGTTGGCTGGCCGGCGAGCGGGCGGTCGGCTACCGGCAGGAGAAGGACGTGCCGCCGGACTCGACGACCGAGAGCTACGCGGCGGTCCGGCTGGGCGTGCAGACCCGGCGCTGGGCCGGCGTTCCGTTCTACGTACGCACCGGCAAGCGACTGCCGCACCGCGTCACCGAGATCGCGCTGCTGTTTCGCAAGGCCCCGCACCTGCCGTTCGATGCCACCGACACCGCCGAGCTGGGCCACAACCAGCTGGTGATCCGGGTGCAGCCCGACGAGGGCGTCACGCTGAAGTTCGGCTCCAAGGTGCCCGGCAGCACGATGGAGGTCCGCGACGTCGCGATGGACTTCCTCTATGGCGAGGCCTTCACCGAGTCCAGCCCCGAGGCCTACGAGCGGCTTGTCCTGGACGTACTGCTCGGCGATGCCACTCTCTTCCCCCGCAACGACGAGGTGGAGGCCTCCTGGCGGGTCATCGACCCGTTGGAGGAGTTCTGGGCGGGGCAGCAGCCGGAGTTCTACCGGTCCGGCGAATGGGGCCCGAAGGCCGCCGACGAGATGCTGGCCCGCGACGGACGAGCTTGGAGACGACCCTAATGACGACTCTGTGGGACACCACCGGCACCGAGGTGGTCAAGGCGCTGTCCGCCGAGCGCCGCACCGGCGGCGCGATGACCTCCGGCTGTGCGCTGACCCTGATCGTCGTGGTCAACGAACGAGACGTGCCGGAGGCCGAAGCCGCCGCCACCACCGCCGCCTCGCACCACCCGTGCCGGCTGCTCATCGTGGTGCGGCGCGAGGTCGAGGCGCCGGTCCCCCGACTCGACGCCGAGGTGCTGATCGGCGGACGGCTCGGGCCGGGCGAGGCCGTCGTGCTGCGGATGTACGGTCGGTTGGCGCTGCACGCCGAGTCGGTGACGCTGCCGCTGCTCGCCCCCGACGTACCGGTGGTGACGTGGTGGCATGGAGCGCCGCCGGACCTCATCGCGCATGACCCGTTGGGCGTCTTCGCCGACCGCCGGATCACCGACTGCACCCGCGCCCCGGACCCGGACGAGGCGCTGCGGCAGCGGGCCGGGGACTACGCCCCGGGCGACACCGACCTGACCTGGACCCGGATCACCCCGTGGCGCAGCCAGCTCGCCTCGGCCGCCGACTCCTGCGCCAGCGACATCACCGGAGCGGCCGTCTCCGGACCGGCGGACAGCCCGAGCGCGCAGCTGCTCGCCGGCTGGCTCAGCAGCCGGCTCGGCAAGCGGGTTCCGGTGCACAGCAACGGAAACGGCGATCTGTCCCAGGCGGTGCTGTCGACCTCGGGCGACGGTGAGCTGACCCTCCGCCGCGGCTCGGACGGGCACGCCCAACTCGACCGCGGTGAGCACGGGCAGGGCAGCAACACGGTGCCGATGCCCGATCGTGGGCTCGGTGAGCTGCTGGCCGAGGAACTGCACCGGCTCGACGACGACGGACCGTACGCGGACGCGCTCGGTGCGGCCACTGGAATCAGCGGCCTGAACAAGCGGGTCGACAACCGGGTGCACATCTGGAAGGACCCGTCCACCCGGGCGGCCGAGGAGCCGCAACCGTCCTGACCATGTCGTCACAGGAGGGCTCGATGAGCCACAACGAAGTCGTCATCGGCCCCGACGCCGACCTGCTCGGAAAGGCGATCGCGGCCCGCATCGTCACCCGGTTGGTGGACGCCCAGGCGGCCAACGGGCACGCGTCCATCGTGCTCACCGGCGGCCGGCTGGGCATCGGCGCGTTGCGCGAGCTGCGGCAGAGCCCGGCCCGGGACGCGGTCGACTGGCGGCTGGTCGACGTGTGGTGGGGCGACGAGCGGTTCCTGCCGACCGGCGACCCGGAGCGCAACGACACCCAGGCGGACGAGGCGCTGCTGGGCGCGCTGCCACTGGATCCGGCCCGGGTGCACCGCTTCCCGGCGCCGGACGGCCCGCTCGGCGACGACCCGGAGGCCGCGGCCCAGGCGTACGCCAAAGAACTCGCCGCGGCGGCGGGACCGGACGAGGGCGACGTGCCGCGGTTCGACGTGCTGATGCTGGGCGTCGGCGAAGAGGGGCACACCGCCTCGATCTTCCCCGAATCGCCCGCCGTATATGACGAACGACCGGTAGTTGCGGTACGGGAGTGCCCGAAACCGCCACCGATCCGGCTGTCGCTGACGTTCTCCTCGATCGCGGCGGCCACCGAGGTGTGGCTGGCCACCACCGGAGCGGAGAAGGCCGAGGCCGTCGCGTCGGCGCTCACCGGCGCCACGCCCGCCCAGATCCCGGCCGCGGGTGCCAAGGGACGATCCCGGACGATCTGGCTGCTGGACCGGGCCGCGGCAAGCAAGCTGCCGCCGGAACTTCGGCCAGGTCGGCAGCTCCGGTAGTTCGCCGGTCGCCTGCCGCGGCCCCTGGATGGGGGATCCGGGCCGATCGTAGTGCGCTTGCACACGGTGTTAAACGTTTCAATGCGGATCAAAGCACGCTTTGATCCGGCGCTGCATTCTCGGCACACGGTGCCATGGCAAAAGCACGGCGATCTGGCAAAGCGCTACGACCTGGGGTCTGCGTTTCGGCCCAGAAAAGCACTACGACATCGCTCCGGGTATCGGAGCAATGTCGCAGTAGCCAAAATCTGCCAAGGCCGAACTGCCGACTCAACTGCACGGCCCGCCGGATCCGGCTGAAGTCAGGTGCCGGAGCGCAGCTTCCGCACCTTGGCCAGCGCCTCGTCGAGGATGGCCTGGCCGTCGGCGTCGCTGCGCCGCTCCCGTACGTAGGCCAGGTGCGTCTTGTACGGCTCGTTCCGGGGCGCCGCGGGCGGCGCGGTCTTCTCCCGGCCGGCCGGGAAGCCGCAGCGCGGGCAGTCCCAGGTCTCCGGGATCGCCGCGTCCTCCGCGAAGGACGGCAGCGTCTCGTGCCCGTTGGCACACCAGAACGGAATCCGCAGACGTGGGGCGGACTCGCCCCGCTCGGCCTCACCCATCGGCCCTGCTCCGACCCGGCTCCCCCGGATCGCGTTGCCACCTGCGGCCACGATGCCCCTTTCCCTGTACGGATTCAGGTCTGCCGCGCCGGCACTGGCCGCGCGGTGCGCTCTTGCGAAAGGTTGTTACTTGTAGCGGTCGTTACTTGTAGAGGAGACCCAGTGCCACGATGCAGACGGCCCAGATCACTCCGAAGATGATGGTCAACCGGTCGAGGTTCTTCTCGACGACCGACGACCCCGACAGCGACGAGGACATGCCACCGCCGAACATCGACGACAGGCCGCCGCCCTTGCCGCGGTGCAGCAGGACCAGCACGACCATGCCGAGGCTGGCGATGATCAACACGATGGACAGCGCAAGCGTCATGGACGAATGACCGGCCTCTCTCCGACGTCGCTCCCCCGAATGGATGAACCTCTAGGCTACCTGACGTCGATCCCGAACTCTGCCCTGCCCGGCTCCTAGCGCGACACGCCGCTGAGGTTGACGCCCTCGATCAGCCACCGCTGGAGGAAGAAGAATCCCACCACGACCGGCAACATGACGATCAGTGCGATGCTCATGACGAGTTGGCTGCCCCAGCCGTTCGGCTGCATCGTGGGGAACTGGTAGATAGACAGTGCCAATGTCCACTTGTCGGACGTGCTCAGGAAGATCAACGGGCCGAACAGATCGCCCCAGGCGGCCAGTGCCGTCATCCACCCGGTGACCGCCAGCGCCGGCTTGATCGCCGGCAGGATGATGCTGAAGTAGGTCCGCAGATATCCCGCGCCATCGACCCGCGCGGCCTCGTCCATATCGCGCGGCACGCCGAGGATGAATTGCCGTAGCAGGAAGATATTGAACGGTCCACCACCGAAGAAGGCGGGCACGATCAACGGCAGGAACGTGTCCAGCCAGCCCAGGTCCTTGAAGATCAGGTACAGCGGGATCAGGGTCACCGTGCTCGGCAGCATCATCGTCGACAGCACCGCGTTGAACCAGAACTCGCGGCCGGGGAAACGCAGTCGGGCCAGTGCGAACGCGACGAACGATGCGGACGCGACCGACCCGACCGTCACCAGGACGACGATCAGCAGCGTGTGCCACAGATAGGTGGTGAACGGGGCGACTGCCCACGCGACCGAGAAGTTGTGCCACTGCAGGTGGCTCGGCCACCACGTCAACGGCAGCGTCTGCTGTTCGGGGGTGGACTGCAATGCCGTGGACACGACCCAGAAGAACGGGAAAAGGAAGAAACAGGTGGTGATCACCAGGACCGCGAACAGCGCGATCCGGCCCGTACTCCACCGCCGCCCGCGCCGCGGCCGGGAGGGCGCCGTCCGGGTGCCCGCCCGCGTCCGGCCGATCACCTCACCGACGGTCATAGTGCTCGGCTCCTTTGCGCACTCGCTTCGTTCCGGGCGATGCTCACTCGCTGGCGCGTCGTCATCAGCGCTCCCCTCCCTGGTAGAACACCCAGCGCCGGCTCCACCGGAAGAACGCCAGCGTGACGATCAGGACGATCGCGAACAGCACCCAGGCCGTCGCCGCCCCGTACCCCATTTGCAGATATCCGAAGGCGTGCCGGTAAATGAAGACGTCGATGAAGTCCAACGAGCCCAGCGGCGCCCCGGTCGACCCGGCGGTGATCACGAGGGACTGTACGAACACCTGCAGCGAGCCGATGATCCCCAGCACGGCGTTGAACAGAATGGTCGGGCTGATGATCGGCAGCGTGATCGAGAAGAACCGGCGGACGGCGCCGGCACCGTCCACCCGGGATGCCTCGTAGAGGTCGTCCGGCACGCTCTGCAGGCCGGCCAGCCACACCAGCATGGATCCGCCCGCGCCCCACATTCCCATGAAGATCACCGACCACAGTGCCGTCGAGGGAGAGGTGAAGAATTCGATCGGGGTGGAGATGATGTGCAATTTCATCAGCACGTAATTGACCAGGCCGAAGTTCGACGGCGAGAGCATGGTCTTGAAGACGACGGCGCTGGCCACCAGGGGAATCAGCGACGGCAGATAGATCAGCGTACGGAATATCCGCATGCCGGGCACCCGCTGATTCAGCATCACCGCGATCAGCAGCCCGATCAGCAGGCTCAGCGGCACGCTGACGACGGCGAAGATCACCGTCACCTTCAGCGAGTTGTAGAACGTCGGGTCGCCGAAGAGCGCCGTGTAGTTGCTTCCGCCGTTGAAATGCGGGGAATGCGGCAGGTCGTACCGGGTGAACGAGTAGTACAGCGACAACACCATCGGGATGAGCGTCCAGAAAAGCAGTCCGAGCAGGACCGGCGTGAGAAATCCATAGCCGGCCAACGTCTCGCGCCGCTGGGCCGACCTACCCGGCGCGGCCATCACTGCTGCTCCGACTTCAGGGCGGCGTTGACCGCCTTGTCTGCCGATTTCAACGCCTCTTTCGGCGAGGCGCGGCCGAGCCGGATCTCGTCGAACATGTTCGTGATCGCCTCGGCGATCTGCGCGTCGCTGGCGATGGGCAGGTTGGTCGGCGGATAACTCTGGTACTGCGTGAAGTCGACGAATGCCTTCTGGTCCAGCGAACCGCCCTGCGGAATCTGGTCACGCCAGACGCTGCTGCCGGTCAGATCACTGCGTACCGGCACCTCGCCGGCGGCCTTCGAATAGATCAACTGGCCTTCTTTGGACAATGAATACATCAGGAACGCCGCCGCTTCATGGGGGTACCGGGTGTCGATCGAGGCGCCCCATCCGGCCATGCCGGCGCCGATCTCCGGGGTCGGCAACAGCGGGAAGTTCACGAACCGCGGGACGAACGAGCTCGTCCATTTCTTCCGGTCCGGTGTCGTACAGCAGCCGTAGAGCACCGGGCGCTGGGCCCACTCCATCGCCGCCTGACCGGCGAGGAAGGGGTCGCTGGGCGGCGGGGCGAACCACGGCGTGTATTTCGCCGCGAAATCCATCAACTGGGTGACGCCCTCGACGACCTTCGGATCACTGAAGTTTGTCCGGTCCCCTTTCGTCATCTGCCCACCCCAGCCCTTCATGAAAGGCACATAGACCGGGTACGCCGTGTGAGTGTTGCCGCCAGTGCCCATTGCGTAGTACTGCGTGTTGCCGACCTTCCGGGTCAGCTTCTTCGACGCGGCGACGAACTGGTCCCAGGTCCAGCCCTCCTTCGGCAGCGGAACCCCGAATTTCTTGAAGAGGGCCGGGTTGTAAACAGTCACGATCTGGTCGACGCCGCGCGGCACGACGTACTGTTTCCCCTGGTAGACACCAAGATCCATGATCTTCCCGGAGAAGTCCGAGTCCTTGTACCCGTACGCCTTCATGTACGGCGAGAGATTCAGCAGCACGCCCTTGGACGCCTCGGTCGAGGTCAGCACGTCGGCCGAGAACATGATGTCGGGGAGTTTGTGCGCCACCGAGTTGGCGACGACGGCCTGCAGGTTGCCGACCTGCGCGCTCTCCTCCACCTTAATGGTGATATTCGGATGGTGCCGGTGAAATCCGGCGGCCAGCGACTGCGCCCAGGAATACTCGGTCGGGCTCGGCAGCACCCACCAGGTGAGCGTCACATTCTTCTTGGTGAGCTGGGTGAGTGGTCCGGACTCCGTGGCCCGTGGCGTACCGCCCAGGCAGGAGGTCAGGACCAGCAGCAGCACCACGGACAGGGCAATTCCGACCCGCGATTTCCGGTTACCGCGGCGCGGGTGTACACCAACCATTGTCACCACTCCCCACCGATCAGGTAGGGAGTCATCATGTGCGCGGCCAGCGACTCGGGCAATGGAGCTACGACACCCATCAATGTACAATCGTGACATCTGCCGGATCCGGTCACGATCACACATTCCCCGCCGCGCGGACTCATCCCTTGCCGGGACGATGGTCTGCGCAGCATCGCCCGCACACCGGCAATAGACAGTCCGGCGCCGATCGCACACAATGCCTGATCATGACGTCCCTGTTGCGTGCCGCCGACGTAGGCGTACGGCTGGGTGAGCTGACCATGGCGGAACGATGCGCGGCAGCCGAGGACGGACCGCACGCGCTACGCCGGAGTCAGCTGATGTGGCTGGTGCGCGGGTGCGGGAAATGGACCGTTGCCCATCAGGAACCACTGCTGTTGCATCCGGGCACCATCATTCTCACCCGGCCCGGAACCATTCAACACATTCGATGGGACGAGCGGCAGCACACCCGCTACGGATGGGCGGCTTTCGATCTCCTCGGGCGGCGCGGTCGCTCCGGTTTCGGCAGCCGCCCGACCCCACTCGTCGTGCCGGCCGAGCCGCCGGTGCGCGGCCTGTTGGATTACCTGGAATGGCTTGGCACCTGGCGACCGGCCGGGTGGAGCGAGCGAGCCGCCGACGTGATCAGCCTGGTCGTGAGCATGTGCACGGCCGGCCCGCTGCGCCACGCCAACGAGGAGCCCGATCCGCCGGAAGTCCTTCGAGTCGCTATCGACCATGTGCAGCACGCCTGGGCCGATGGGCAGTTGCGAGCGGTTCGGCTCGCCGAGCTGGCCGCGGCATCGTCCGTATCAACTGGACATTTCGCCCGCAGCTTTCACCGCCACTTCGGGATCGGCGCCGCCGACGCACTGGAACGGCTACGCCTGTCGCATGCCGCCGAGCTTGTCCTGCACAGCCCGACCCCGCTGGCCGAGATCGCCGCCCAATGCGGCTTCGCCGATGCGTACCACTTTTCGCGCCGCTTCTCCGCTCGATACGGTATTCCGCCCGGACGGTGCCGCCGGGGCGGCCTGCCGATCGACATCCTTACCCCGCTGACCGAATCCCGGCTGCTCGGCCTGGCCGCACGGGTCTGGCCATCCGGACCCATCGAGCAGGCCGCCAACACCTCGGCGCCCCCACCACTGGGACCGCGACAAACCTATGGTCAAACATTTACCGTCCCGCCCGGCCTGTTCCTCACCAATGTCAGCTTCCTGCTTGCCACCTACCGCAGCGGGCATTCCGGCGTCACCGTCACGCTGTTCAAGGGACAACCTGGCGGTCAGCGCGATCGGATCGCCGGGCGGCAGATCAAGCGAATGATCGACAATACAACGGAGTGGTTGCATTTTCCGGCCCAACCGGCGGGCACCTATTACATAGAGTTGTCGGCTCCGCATGGAACGCCGACCTGGTGGTGGCATCAGGGCCGCGATGCGGCGCGGGTCGGCGGCAACGCGTTCATCGATCACGGTGCGGTGCCGCACACCAACTTTATCTTCAGCGCCAACGCGGTCCGCGGCGGCAGCCAATGAATTGGCCGGTTGATCGGGCCGTCACCGCGCGGCGGTCGCTGGCGGCCGCACCCGCACCGAATCGCCGGCGCGGTAATGCTGCCGAATCGAAAGCCCACTCCCCGTTACGGTAACGGTGTCACGCGTGACGAGTACCTGCACCCGTCGGCCACGCCAGTAGAGATTACGGACCCCGGCGCTGGTGAGCGCGACCGGAAGGTTCGGTGTGACCACCAGCCCGTCCGGCTCGGCCCGCACGCCGACGAAGGCATAGAGAAAGCTGGCCGGCACCATCCCGCTCTCCGGGAACGGATTATCGGTGCCGACCGAGCCGCCACCGCCGCCGCCGTCGGTATCCGCGTCCTCGCCCCGGTACAGCGGAGCTCCACCGCAGAGGTGATCAGGATCGGACCAGCGGTCCAGAACGGCGGTGAGACGGCCCCAGGCGTCATCCGCCGATCGGTATGCGGCACGGGCAAGCACATCGAATCCGGACATGTAGAGATTGGCTCCGCCGTCCTGCAGTTGTTTCTCCCAGGGCGTCGTGACTCCGGTCCAGGAAAAGATGTACCAGAAATCATTAGGCCGGCTCGTCGCTCTCGGCGCGAAACCCCAGCGAGAGTAGATATCGGCCGGACCGTCGTAATACGGGCCGAGCGCGGTGACGACCCGAGCAGCCGCGTCAGTCGCCGGAACACCATCCGTATAGGCGATCCCGCCCGGCACCGCCGCTGCGGAGGACCACCATGCGAGCGTGCCAGTCGGCTGCGAAACCTCGAGATAATACGTCCCGGCCGGCTGTTCGGACAGGTCGATGTGCGCGACGCCGCCGTCACTCCAGTCGATGAAATCCTGCGTCGCGAGCTGCGCTCCACCCGGCCCGGTCCGGTACAGCGTCATGGTGAATTCCGCGCCCCGCGTGCCGTACGTCGCGAACCATGCCGCCACGGTGGTGAACGGGTCACTGGTCGTGAAGGTCTGGCCCATTGTGTGGCCCGCGGCCAGTTTCGGTGCCAGGCCACCACTGGAGATCAGGACCACCGGGTCCCGCAGTTCGGTGTGCCCGCTCTCCAGCCAGTCGAAGATCCGCTCGGCCTGGGCGGCAGACGGCAACCCGAACGACGTCGCCTCCAGGTTTACGTACACCGACCCGTAATCGTGCCGCGCCCCGTCGACATCGATGGCCTGGATATATCGGCCCGCCGCCGAATCCCAGAAGAGCTTGTTGTAACGGTCCTGAACGGTCGCGCGCAGCGTTCGCAGCTGGGCCGCCCGTTGGCTCTCACCCAGCTGCTCCTCGAGCTGGGCCACCGCCTCCAGCGAGCCGTAGAAATAGGCGTTCAGGTATGCGTCGAGGTGACCGAAGGCCGTGACATCCCAGTAGTTCGAACTCACCGACTGATCACGACCCGTGTGATCGGACGACGTGATCGTCACAATGCCGCTGTCGCCGCCCAGTGCGTCCAGATAGAAATTCATCGCCTTGCGGACCCGCGGCATAATGGTGCTGAGGAATGCGCTGTCTCCGGACCAGGAGTAGTAGCGCCACGCACCGAGCATGTACATCGCGTTGGAGGAGAAGTGTCGGCTGTCGTAGAGCTTGGGATCGGGAAATGGCCAGCCCGACGCGTCACCCCACGACCACACATATCCGTCGTCGTCCACTGTGGTGTTGAGCAGACTCTGCGCCCCCCCGGCGCCACCCGCGGTGCCGGTCCAATCGAGAATTCGCCCTTCCCAGTCCTTCCAGTCCACCGCGGTCTGATCAAAACCGAAACTCAGCGCCCGCTCGTAATAGAACGTCGACAGTTGCCAGGCCCGGGTTTCGTCGGACGCGAGGAAGACCGGGAAGATCTCCGGGAGCTCGTCGGTATGCGGCTGAACCTCGGCGCTGAGCGCGCGCGAGATCACCGCCCGCTTCGCCGTGCTGCCGGAACTCAGCGACAATGACATCGACGATGCCGCCATTGTGCCGTCCAGCGCGAGTTGCGATGCGGTGAGCCGCAGGTCGTAGGGACCGGTGCCCGTCGCCTCGATCCACTGCGGGGCGGACAGACTATTGGTCCATGAGTCGCGTCGTTTCAGCTGCTGTGCAGGCATATACATGCCGTCACTGCCGAAGAATCGGCTGAACAGAATGCCGTCGGAGTAGTCGGTCGAATACCCGCCGCGGACCCAGGACGTGTCCAGGGTCAGCCCGGGATCCGCCTGCGGCGCGCCCCGCCAGCGCACCTGATACGACATGTCCAGCCGCGGGCCGTGCAGCGAAAAGCGCCACGATGCGGTGCCGGCGACTGTGTAACCGGTGACCTCGATCGTCATCGTCCGCTCCGACTGTGGCTGCCGATCACTGAACGCCGAGCCGCCTACATCGGTGGCAACCGTGCCGAGCTGCGACCACCAGCCGGGCGTACCCGAACCGTCGGACATCTCCAGGTAATACTGGCCCGCCGGCTGTGCTGGTATGTCGAGATAGGCCCAGGCATTGTCCTGGATCGGGCCGACCACCCGACTCGCGATCTTCGCCAGGCTGCCGCCGGGGGCACCCGCGTAGAGCGTCAATGTCATCGTCGAACTGGCGCTTCCCCAGGACGGGAAGCTGCCGCCGACCCGGTCGAATCCGGCCGCGGCAACCGTGAACGACTGGCCGACGGTATGACCCGGGCTCAGTGGGACCGGCGAATTCGTCTGTAGTTGCTGCAGGTTGTCCGCCACAGGCAGCCGAATTCCGGAGAGCTGCAGGTCAGTGCCGTTGTTTGTCCACTGCACCCCGTCGCTGAAGCCGGCGACGAAGAAATCGGTCGCACCGAGATATATGCCGCTGAAGGTCGCCGGCTCGTAGTGCCCGCGCCCGGCCGGATCGAATTCCGCGGCGGTCAGCTTCCCGTACGACCCGGCGAGGCGAACGAAGCCGTTGGACAGCAGGTAGTCCGTCCCATCGGCGGCACCGGCCGGCGCGGGATGGGCCAGCGCACCGGTGGCGGCCAGACCGACGCCCTTCAGGAAGGTACGGCGGCGAGTGACCTCATGCTGAACGTTCATTGTGGTGCCTCACACAGAAACGCCAGTGATCGGGCCCCGCCGTTTCGCGCCAATATGGCGTTGGGGCGACTAGATTGCCCCAACGCCACGTTGGCGGGAAATACAGATTGTCGCCTAGTTGGCGGCGGCGTGCGCGATGCGGGTGAACTGATCGCCGTCGATGCTCGCGCCGCCGACCAGAGCGCCGTCGATGTCGGTCTGTTCCAGGATCGCCGCTGCGTTGTCGGCCTTCACCGAACCGCCGTAGAGAATCCGCACCCCGTCGGCGAGATCACCTGAATACAGGTCGGCCAGCGTATTGCGCAGCTCGCCGCAGACCTCCTGGGCGTCGGCCGGCGTCGCGACCTTGCCGGTGCCGATTGCCCACACGGGTTCGTAGGCGACGACGACCGTACGAGCCTGCTCGGCGGTGATCCCCGCCAGGCCGGCCCGCAACTGGCCGCAGCCGTGCTCGACGTGACCGCCGGCCTCGCGAACCTCCAGGCCCTCGCCGACGCAGAGGATCGGCGTCAAACCATTGGCGTAGGCAGCCTTCACCTTCGCGTTGACCGCCGAGTCGTCCTCGGCGTGGTACTCCCGGCGCTCCGAGTGGCCCACCGTGACGTACGAACAGCCAAGCTTCGCCAGCATCGAGCCGGCGATATCCCCGGTGTAGGCGCCCTTGGCGTGCGGCGACAGATCCTGCGCGCCGTAACCGATGAGCAGCTTGTCCCCGTCGATGATCGTCTGCACACTGCGCAGATCGGTGAACGGCGGCAGCACCACGACCTCGACGGTGGTGAGCGTCTTCTCCGGGAGGCCGTGCACCACCTTCTCGACCAGAGCGATGGCCTCGTAGTGGTTGAGGTTCATCTTCCAGTTGCCGGCGATCAGCGGCCGCCGGCCGTTCGACTTCTTTGCCACTGCGGTCATGCCTCCAGAACGGCGACGCCGGGGAGGGTCTTGCCCTCCAGGAATTCCAGCGAGGCACCGCCACCGGTGGAGATGTGCGAGAAGCCGTCCTCCGGGAGACCGGCCTGGCGCACCGCCGCGGCGGAGTCGCCGCCACCCACGACGCTGAACGCCGGGCTCGCGATAACCGCTTCGGCGACCGCCTTCGTACCGCCGGCGAAGGCCGGGAACTCGAAGACGCCCACCGGGCCGTTCCAGAAGATCGTCCCGGCGTCGGCCAGCTTGCTGGCGAAGAGCTCCCGGGTCCTGGGCCCGGCGTCGAGCCCTTCCCGGTCGGCCGGGATCGCATCCGCGGCGACGACCTCGAAGTCGGCGTCGGGGCCGAATTCCTTGGCCGCCAGCACATCCACCGGCAGTACGAGCTCGACGCCGCGGCGGTCAGCCTCGGCCATCAGCTCGCGTACCGCGTCGATCTGATCCGCCTGCAGCAGTGACTTGCCGACCTCGTAGCCCTTGGCCGCGAGGAAGGTGTAGCCCATGCCGCCACCGATGAGCAGCCGGTCGACCTTGGTGAGCAGGTTGGCGATCACCGCCAGCTTGTCCGACGGCTTGGCGCCGCCGAGCACCACCACGTACGGCCGGGCCGCGTCGCCGGTCAGCTTGCGCAGCACCTCCAGCTCACGCTGGACCAGGTCACCGGCGTAGGCCGGCAGTCGCTGGGCGATGTCGTACACGCTGGCGTGCTTGCGGTGTACGGCACCGAATGCGTCGTCCACATAGAACTCGGCGAACGCCGCCAGCTCGTCGGCGAAGGCGCCGCGCTCGGCGTCGTCCTTGCTGGTCTCCCGTGCGTCGAAACGCACGTTCTCCAGCAGGGCCACGCTACCGTCGGCCAGACCATCCACAGTGGACCTAGCGCTCTCGCCCACGGTGTCAGTGGCGAATGCGATCGGCGTACCGAGCAGCTCACCCAGCCGGGCCGCCACCGGAGCCAGGGTGTACTTGGGGTCCGGGGCACCCTTGGGCCGGCCGAGGTGCGCGGTGACAACCACCCGCGCACCGGCGTCGGCCAGCTTCTTGATGACCGGGACGCTGGCCCGGATCCGGCCGTCGTCGGTTATGCGACCGCCGGGAGCTTGCGGGTCGGCGCCATCGGCACTGCCGTCCAACGGGACGTTCAGGTCGGACCGGATCAGGACCCTGCGGCCGGAAACGCCTTCTGTCAGGAGATCTGAGAGAGTGCGAAGCGAAGCCTGCGGAGCGGAGCCAGAAGGGGCGGCGTTCACGACAGTTTCGAGGCGACCAGCGCGGTCAGGTCGGCGAGGCGGTTGGAGTAGCCCCACTCGTTGTCGTACCAGCCGATGACCTTGGCCTGGGTGCCGATCACCTTGGTGAGGCCGGCGTCGAAGATGCACGAGGCCGGGTCGGTGACGATGTCGCTGGAGACGATCGGGTCCTCGGTGTAGCGCAGGTAACCCTTGAGCGGGCCCTCGGCCGCTGCCTTGTAGGCCGCATTGACCTCTTCGACGGTGGTCTCGCGGCCCAGGTCGACGGTCAGGTCGGTCGCGGAGCCCGTTGGCACCGGCACCCGCAGCGCGTAACCGTCCAGCTTGCCCTTCAACTCCGGCAGGACCAGACCGATGGCCTTGGCCGCACCGGTCGAGGTCGGCACCACGTTGATGGCGGCGGCTCGGGCGCGGCGCAGGTCTGAGTGCGGGCCGTCCTGCAGGTTCTGGTCCTGCGTGTAGGCGTGGATCGTGGTCATGAGGCCGCGCTCGATGGTGAAGGCGTCGTTTAGCACCTTCGCCAGCGGGCCGAGGCAGTTGGTCGTGCAGGAGGCGTTCGAGATGATCGTCTGCGAACCGTCGTACGCGGAGTCGTTGACACCCAGCACGATGGTGAGGTCCTCGCCCTTGGCCGGCGCGGAGATGATGACCTTCTTGGCGCCGCCCTGGTCGACATGCTTGCGGGCATCGTCAGCCTTGGTGAAGAAACCGGTCGACTCGATGACGACGTCGACGCCCAGGTCCTTCCACGGCAGGTTGCCGGGGTCGCGCTCGGCCAGGATCTTGATCTCCTTGCCATCGACCGCGATGCCGTCGGAGGTCGTCGTGACCTCCTGCGGCAGCACTCCCAGAACGCTGTCGTACTTCAGCAGGTGTGCCATGGTCGCGACGTCGCCGAGGTCGTTGGCGGCAACGATCTCGATGTCATGGTCGCTGGCCTGCACGGCACGCCAGAAGTTGCGGCCGATACGACCGAAGCCGTTGATGCCCACACGGATGGTCACGCGGAACTCCTCAAGAAATATGCAGCCGCCGTAGGGCGGCCAAAACGAAATGACGGAGGCGCCGTTGCCCCCCGACCCTACCTAGCGAGGCGGTGTCGTTTCACATCGGGACCCGGGATCAGCGGCGTCCCACGCTCATCCGGCTACGAGGACAACATCTCCGGCGTCACGGTCGATTCGGTGTCCGGCAGGCCCAACTCGGAGGCGCGCTTGTCCGCCAGGGCCAGCAGCCGGCGGATCCGGCCGGCCACGGCGTCCTTGGTCATCGGCGGATCGGCGAGCGCGCCCAACTCCTCCAGCGACGCCTGCTTGTGTTCCAGCCGCAGCCGGCCGGCGCTGAGCAGGTGTTCCGGGGCGTCCTCACCGAGGATCTGCAGGGCCCGTCCGACGCGGGCCCCGGCGGCGACCGCGGCCCGGGCCGAGCGACGCAGATTGGCGTCGTCGAAGTTGGCCAGCCGGTTGGCGGTGGCCCGCACCTCGCGCCGCATCCGGCGCTCCTCCCAGGCCAGCACCGACTCGTGCGCGCCGAGCCGGGTCAGCAGCGCGCCGATCGCGTCGCCGTCCCGGACCACCACCCGGTCCACGCCACGGACCTCGCGCGCCTTGGAGGCGATGCCGAGCCGGCGGGCGGCGCCGACCAGCGCGAGGCCGGCCTCCGGACCGGGACAGGTGACCTCCAGCGCGGAGGAACGGCCGGGCTCGGTGAGCGAGCCGTGGGCCAGGAAAGCGCCACGCCAGGCCGCTTCGGCGTCGCAGACGCCGCCGGAGACGACCTGCGGCGGCAGCCCACGGACCGGCCGGCCGCGCAGATCCAGAAGACCGGTCTGGCGCGCCAACCCCTCGCCGTCCTTGCTTACCCGCACCACGTACCGGCTGCCCTTGCGAATGCCGCTTCCGGTGAGCATCCGTACGTCCGAGGTGTAGCCGTACACCTCGGCGATCTCCTTACGCAGCCGCCGAGCCACCGACCCGGTGTCGAGCTCAGCCTCGACGACGACCCGTCCCCCGACGATGTGCAGCCCGCCGGCGAACCGGAGCAGTGTGGAGACCTCCGCCCGCCGGCAGCAGGTCTTGGTCACCGACAGCCGACTCAGCTCGTCCTTCACCGATGCCGTCATCGCCATATGCCTCAAATCCCTTCCCCGTAATAAGCCCACCCTGCTGTGTCGGCCGTCGCGACACTCCCGACACCTTCAGTGCTCCCCCGCTAGCTCTCCCGCCATTCTCGACCAGCCCGCTCCCAGCCGAACACCTGGGCGTACGCCGCGGCCAGCAACCGCGGATCGTGCCGAGGCGTCCCGTCCGCCGCAGCCACCGGGCACAGCACCAGCCGCGCCCCGATCCGCTGCACCGCCGCGGCGAGCGAACGTGCGTCCGGAACGGCCGCCGTGTCCGCCACCACCACGTCGATCCGCAGTTTCGGAGCGTGCGCGCACAATACGTCCAGATGTTTCTCCGGTGAGAAGCCGTCCGTCTCCCCCACCTGCTGGGCCAGGTTCAGCGCCACCACCCGCTGCGCCGATGTATGCAGCAGCGCGTCGGCCAGGTCAGGCACCATGAGGTGTGGCAGCACGCTGGTGAACCACGATCCCGGTCCGAGCACGACGTAGTCCGCGTCCCGCACGGCCGCCACCGCCTGGGCGCAGGCCGGCGGATTTTCCGGCAGTACGGCGACCGACAGCACCCGACCCGGGGTGCTGGCCACCGCCACCTGGCCGCGGATCTTCCGGATGACACCCGGCTCCTCGTCGATATCGGCCACCTGGGCCACGATCTCCAGCGGAACGGTGCTCATCGGCAGCACCTGGCCGACCGCGCCGAGCAGCTCGCCGGTCAGCTGCAAGGCCCGTACGGTGTCGCCGGTCAGCTCGGCCAGGCCCGTGATGATCAGGTTGCCCACCGGATGTCCGGCAAGCGCTCCGGAGCCACCGAACCGGTGCTGCACCAGGGCTTCCCAGTCGGCCCGGTCGGAGCCGGCCAGGGCCGCCAGCGCCATCCGCAGGTCACCGGGCGGGATGGCCGGCAGCTCGCGGCGGATCCGGCCGCTCGACCCGCCGTCGTCGGCCACGGTGACCACGGCGGTCAGCCGGTCGGTCAGCCGGCGCAGCGCGCCGAGCGAAGCGGCCAGCCCGTGCCCGCCGCCGAGCGCGACGACCCGCGGGCCGCTCATCCGGTCCGCGGCCCGACCTGGTGGCCCGCCCTCGTGCGCGGCGGGCCGGATCGACTCACTCCCGGCCGAGGTCACGATGCACGACCTTGGCGTCCACCCCGTCGGCCTGCAGCAGGGTGCCCAGCCGCTCGGCGATCGTCACCGAACGGTGTTTCCCACCGGTACAGCCGATCGCGAGCGTCAGATACCGCCGGCCCTCCCGCTGGTAGCCGGCGCCGACCAGCTGCAGCAGAGCGTGAAACTGATCGATGAACTCGATCGCGCCCTCCTGGCTGAGCACGTAGTCACGCACCTCGGTGTTGAGCCCGGTGTGGTCGCGCAACTCGGGGATCCAGTGCGGGTTGGGCAGGAACCGTACGTCCATCACCAGGTCCGCATCGACCGGCAGGCCGTACTTGTAGCCGAAGGACAGCAGCGTCGCCCGCAGCGGCGGCGCGACGTCGGCGCCGAAGGCCGCCTCGATCTTGGCCCGCAGCTCGTGCACGTTCAGCGCGCTGGTGTCGATGACGAGATCGGCCTCGCCGGCCAGGCCGCGCAGCAGGTCGCGCTCGGCGGCGATGCCGTCCACCAGCCGGCCGTCGCCCTGCAGCGGGTGTTGCCGGCGGACGTTCTCGAACCGGCGGACGAGCACGTCGTCGCTCGCCTCGAGGAACAGCACCCGCGGGCGTTCCTCACGCCGGTCGAGGTCGACGATCACTTCGCGCAGGTCGGCGGAGAACGCGCGGCTGCGCACATCAACCACGACCGCGATCCGGGTCACCGCGCCCTGCGATCGGCTGCCCAGCTCGGCCATCGTGGAGATCAGCTCGGGCGGCAGGTTGTCGACCACGAAGTAGCCGATGTCCTCCAGGCATTTCGCGGCCGTGCTGCGTCCCGCGCCGGACAGGCCGGAGACGATGACCACCTCGATGCCCCGACGCGCGGCGTTGCTCACCGGCTCGTCCATCACACGGATTCCTTACTGGTCGAGGATCTCGCCGGTGGCCGGGTCGACCGCCGGGGTCGTTGTGGCGTCGTCGGCGTGCAGCGCGGCGACGACCGTCTCGGCGGTGTGCCGGCCGATGCCGGGCACCCCCATGACGTCCTCGACGCTGGCCGCGCGCAGCTTCTTGAGCGAACCGAACTGGGACAGCAGCGCCTTGCGCCGGGTCTCCCCGAGGCCGGGAATCGCGTCCAGGGTGGAGGCGACCATCGACTTCGACCGCTTCTGCCGGTGGAAGGTGATGGCGAACCGGTGGGCCTCGTCGCGGACGCGCTGCAGCAGGTAGAGCCCCTCGGAGGTGCGGGGCATGATGACCGGATCGTTGTCACCGGGCAGCCACACCTCCTCCAGGCGCTTGGCCAGCCCACACAGGGCCACGTCGACAATGCCGAGTTCCCCGAGCGCCCGAGCCGCGGCGGCGACCTGTGGCGGACCACCGTCCACCACCAGCAGGTTGGGCGGATATGCGAATTTACGCGGTCGTCCCGTCTCGGGGTCAATCGGTGTCGCCGCCGGGGCCGGCTCGTCCGTCTCGGCGGCCGGTTGCCCGGTCTCCTCGGCCGGGTCGACCCGCTCCTGCAGATAGCGGCTGAACCGGCGGTGCACCACCTCGTGCATCCAGGCGGTGTCGTCGTCGCCGTCGACACCGCGGACCGAGAATCGCCGGTATTCGCTCTTGCGCGGCAGGCCGTCCTCGAAGACCACCATGCTCGCCACCACGTTGCTGCCCTGCACGTGCGACACATCGAAACACTCGATCCGCAGCGGCGCGTCGTCGAGCCCGAGCGACTCCTGCAGCTCGCTGAGCGCCTGCGACCGGGCGGTCAGATCGCTCGCCCGCTTGAGCTTGTGCTGGGCGAACGCCTGCTCGGCGTTGCGGGTGACGGTCTCCATCAACGCCCGTTTGTCGCCGCGCTGCGGCACCCGGAGCGTCACCCGGCCACCGCGCCGATCGGCCAGCCACGCGCTCAGCGCCTCGGCGTCGGACGGCAGCTCTGGCACCAGCACCTCACGCGGCACCTCCTCACCGGTGTCCCGCTCGGCCTCGGCGCCGTAGATCTGGGTGGCGAACTGCTCGACCAGGTCGCCGGTCGTGACGTCCTCTACCTTGTCCACGACCCAGCCGCGCTGACCCCGGACCCGGCCGCCGCGGACGTGGAAGACCTGCACCGCGGCCTCGAGCTGATCCTGGGCGAACGCGACGACGTCGGCATCGGTGCCGTCGCCGAATACGACGGCCTGTTTCTCCATCGCCCTTTTCAGCGCACCGATGTCGTCCCGGAGACGGGCCGCCTTCTCGAATTCCATGTCGGTCGACGCCTGCGCCATCTCCTTCTCCATGCGGCGCAGCATCTGGTCGGTCTTGCCGGCCATGAAGTCGCAGAAATCCTCGACGATCTGACGGTGTTGCTCGGCGCTCACCCGATCGACGCACGGCGCCGAACATTTGCCGATGTAGCCGAGCAGGCACGGCCGGCCGATCTGGCTGGCCCGCTTGAAGACGCCGGCCGAGCAGGTCCGGGCCGGGAACACCCGCAGCAGCAGATCGAGCGTCTCCCGGATCGCCCAGGCGTGGGCGTACGGACCGAAGTAGCGGACACCCTTCTTCTTCGGTCCGCGCATCACCTGCAGCCGCGGATACTCCTCGTACAGGGTGACGGCCAGCGACGGGTAGCTCTTGTCGTCCCGGTAGCGGACGTTGAACCGGGGATCGAACTCCTTGATCCAGTTGTATTCCAGCTGCAGCGCCTCGACCTCGGTCGAGACGACCGTCCACTCCACGCTCGCGGCGGTGGTGACCATTTGTCTGGTCCGCGGGTGCAGCGCCGAAATGTCCTGGAAGTACGAGGAGAGCCGGGACCGCAGGCTCTTTGCCTTGCCGACGTAGATGACGCGCCGATGATCGTCGCGGAACTTGTAGACGCCCGGCTCGACCGGGATCGTCCCGGGTGCCGGGCGGTACGTCGACGGATCAGCCACCGGGCAAGGGTAGTGCGTCGCGCCGACAGGACCGACAGGACGACCTCAGGCCGGCCGGCGCCTCGACCCGCGTCGTGTCGTCTCGACCCGTGTCGTGTCGTGTCGTGTCGTCTCGACCCGACTGGATGTGGCCCGCCACGAGCACCTGGTCCCGAGCGCGCCCCTGTGTCGCCGTATTTCAGCGTCTATGCACGGATATTCCGATCGAAGCGCACTTTACCCGCGGAATGGGCACTCGTGGCCGGGTAGAGCGCACTTCGATCGGAGGGGTCGACGGCGGCGAGTGGGCCGCGGTCTTGGCGGTCAAGGGTCGAGACGGCCTCGGCCGCCATGGGTAGTGCACCCGGGCATTGGTGCAGACGGTCGTGCGCGCCGTGTCAGGCCCGCCGCGCCGATGGTGCCGACCGACCCGGGGGCACTGTCCTCCAATTGCCGCGATCGGCAGCCGAAACCGTGGCATAGCTCACGGATGACTTACGCGAGTCCGGCCTCATATAAGGAGAGCCTATTTCGGCTCTGTGAGTCATCTCTCAGGCAATTACGCTGGGTTAGTGACTTGATAACTACAGGACGTTATGCACTACTCCGAACGGCGCTCAATTGAGGCTGAATGAGGGATCAATTACATGTGTGCTTCGGGGATATCCCACGTAACATGACGGAAGCACTTCTCATTCACAGGGGGATTACCCAGTGCCATTCAATCTCGAAGATCTGGCAAATGTCACCTTCGATAAGCCGTCGTTCGGCAAGCGCGGATATCGCGAATCGGAGGTCGATGCGTTCGCCGACCGCGTCGCCCGCACGCTGCAGGCGCTGCACGACGGCGTCGACACGCCAGCGGATGATGTAACGCCGGTCGATGTGCACCACGTCACCTTCCACAAGTCCGGGTTCGGCGAGCGTGGCTACGACGAGCAGCAGGTCGACGACCTGCTCGACGCCGTGGAGTTGGAATTGGACCGCCTCAGCGACGAGGCTGCAGACGCACCCGAGCCCACCGCGCTACGCCCCCGCGCCACCGGGGGCATCGGACCGGATCAGGTGCGTGCGGTCGAGTTCCACCGCGCGCCGTTCGGCAAGCGTGGATACGACGAGGAAGAGGTCGATCTCTTCCTCGACCGCATCGAGGCCACCCTGCGCGGCAAGGACAGCATCTCCGCGCACGACATCGAAGGCGTGCTGTTCAGCAAGCCGCCGATCGGCAAGCGCGGCTACAACGAGATCCAGGTCGATGAGTTCCTGGACCAGGTTGAGGCCACGCTGGCGCTGCGGGAAGCCAGCTAGCGCACCTCGCCCCGATCACGGCAGAGGCGCCGCACCGAATCACCGGTGCGGCGCCTCTGCCGTTCTGCCGTCTGTCCACTTCGGACTGATCAGACTTCGGCGAACCGGGTGAGGGTGCGCTCCGGCCGCAGCCCGGGCAGCCGACGCGCGTAGATCCGGTAGTACGCAAGCTCTTCGATGCTGCGCAGCGGAGGCGTGACGACTCCACGGGCCCGCTCGAGGTCACTCGCGTCGATGCCCTGGGCAATGTCGGCCAACACGTCGGCCGCGCCGCTCCCATCGCCGAACTGCTCCTTGCGTCGCCACAGCACATCGTCCGGCAACCAGCCGCGGAACGCCTCCCGCAGCAGTTGTTTCTCCATTGCACCCGGTCCCATCGCCTTCGCCTCCGCTGGCAGCGCCAGCGAATGCTCGATCACCGCCTGGTCTAGGAACGGCACCCGCGCCTCGAGCCCGTGCGCCATCGTGACCCGGTCGCACCGTTGCAGATTCAGACCGTGTAGCTCGCCGACGGTCCGCACCAGCTCTCCCTGCAGCGCGGCGGCGTCGGTGTATTCGTCGTGATAATAGGAATACCCGGCGAAAAGCTCGTCGGCTCCCTCACCGGTAAGCACCACCTTCACATGGCGCGCCGCCAATTCGGCGAGAAACCAGTTGGGCACCGAGCTACGGATCAGGCTGGGGTCAAAGGATTCCACTGCCGTGACAACGTCCTCTACCGCATTGACCGCCCGGTTCCGGTCGAAAATCGCCTCATGGTGCTCGCTGCCGATATGCGCGGCGACCCGCCGCGCGGCCAGCAGATCGCTGCTGTCCGGGGTTCCTACCGCGAAGGTCTGCAACCGGCCGCCGGAACGCGCGACGTGCCTGGCCGCCACCGCCGCCACGATGCTGGAATCGAGGCCCCCGGAGAGGAAGACTCCGACATCCACGTCGGCCATCATGTGTCGGTCGATCGAGTCGACGAGCACGTCGCGGGTCGTCGACACCCAGTTCTCCCGCGGCAGCTCGCCGGCCTGCTGCGCCGGCTGCTGCGCCGATTTCTGCGCCACAGCGTCGGCGAATCGCACGAGCCCTTCGGTTGGCGTCCAGTAGCAACCGGGCGGGAAGAACTCGACCAGCGGGCGAACCTCGGCATCGAACGCTTTCATCTCCGAGGCGAACAACACCGCTCCCTCGACCCGCGCCCAGTAGAGCGGTTTGATGCCGAGCCGGTCGCGAGCGGCGACGAAATAATCCGGCCCGGTCGCGCAGAACGCCCACATGCCGCGCAGCCGGGTCAGCGCGCCGGGGCCTTCACTCACCAACAACCGCAGCACGGCCTCGTTGTCCGAGGCCGTGCTGAAGGTGCTCTCGCCGAGCTCCGCGCGGATCCGCGTGTGGTTGTAGATCTCGCCGTTGCCGACGAACGAGACGCCCTCGGCATCGAACGGCTGGCTGCCGCCATCGACGTCCACAATGGACAATCGCGTGTGGCCTAGCCAGCCGAGGGCTCCGCGATCGATGTGTCCCACGTGATCTGGACCACGATGTGTCAGTCGGGACAGCATTCTGGCCGCCATGCGACGATTTCCGGACCCATATATTGCTGCTATTCCGCACATATTCAGTTGAGTATATACCCGTTCACTCGACCGAAATGCCCCGCACGAAGCCGTCCTGATCGGCGACGACCACGGTATTCCCCACTGTGACGGGCGTTGCGAAACAATATGCGGTCCCGTTCTGGAATCGCGCCGATTCCGCTCCGTCAGTGACATTCACGCCGATGAGTTGGCCATCGACCGACTGCACCCACAGCGTTTCGGCACGCAATACGCCGCCACTGTTGAGGACCCGAACGGCCAATGATGCGTCCCACCGCGCCGTGCCGTCGGCGAGATCGACCAGTGACAGCGCGCCGGTTTCGGTCAACAGAAGTGCCGCGGAGTCGTCCGGGATCGGCACGGCCGGCGGATACATGAACCCACCGGTACGGGTCCAGCGGTCGGCACCCGTCGCCGGGTCGATCCCCCAGACTCCCGCCACCGTGCTGGTCACCAGCGACCCGGCGTGCAGCAGCAGCGCGACGTCCCACGGCCCGTAGAGCAGGACATGGTTCTCGTCGCCGGTGACCAGGGCCCGATCCCAGGCCTGCCTGCCGGTCTGTGTATCGAACGCGCGCAGGTGTCCGTCCCCTCCGCCGCGGTAGACCAGCGCCCCGTCGCACGCCACCCGGCCGGCCGAAAATCCACC